>JBNJFM010000015.1:0-46085 GCA_051746865.1 Pseudomonadota bacterium
CCCTGTCAGGATCAGCGGCTCGCCGGGGGGCATCCCTGCCAGTGCCGCCGCCACCCGTCGTCCTTGTGCCCGTCGCTCGGCCAGCCCCAGGCCGAAATGGATCACCCAGCAGTGCAGTTCTCCGGCCGGCGTGACCAGCCGGGCGCGCAGCGCCAGCCGCGGTTCGCGCGTGCCGTGCGAGAGCTCCAGTGGCGCCTCGTCGATCAGCGGCCAGCGCGAGAGGATCAGGTTGCCGAAGCCGGTGACCTCGCCGGGCCGGTGCCGGCAGTCGCGCTCGTGGGTCGGGGCGAACCGCCAGTGGGGCAGATCGTCCCTCAGGGCGAGCAGCAGCCGGTCGTGCGCTGGGTCCCCGGCCAGATTGGCCTCCTGCAAGGCGACCACGTCCGGGCGGAGCCAGCGGATGACCCGCGCCGTGCGTTCCGGGGTGTAGCGCCCGCGCTGGTCGATGCAGCCATGGACATTCCAGGTGACCAGCCGCAGGCGCTGGAGATGCGGAGTCTCCGGTTGCATCAGGAGCCGGAGGCCTGTTCCCGCAGGGCAAGCCAGCGCGACACTCCCCAGCCGATGCCGATGAAGGCCGCTGCCAGCAGGGCGAGCACGGTGATGGTGCCGGGGCCCGGTTCGAGCAGGGTGTGCAGCAACCGGTCCGAGAACACCGTCAGCGCAATGGTGCCGGGCATCAGGCCGAGTAGGCTGCCGATGGCGAAATCGCGCACGCGGATGCGACTGGCCCCGGCGACGAGGTTGACCACGGTGAAGGGGACGATCGGCACCAGCCGCAGCGAGAATATCGTCAGGATGCCGCGACGTGCCAGTCGCCGGCTGATCCGGTCCAGTCGCTTGCCAGCGAGCCGGCGCAGGGCCTCCTCGCCGAGTCCCTGTCCGAGCAGGAAACCGGCCAGCGCGGCGAGCAACAGCGCCCCGTAGGCCACGCCGAAACCGGCCCAGGCACCGAAGAGCAGCCCCGCGAGAACGATTACCGGGGTGGCGGGCATACCCAGCAATAGCGCGAGAGCGGCGATGCCGAGAAAGACCCACCCGCCCGCGGCCATGCCGCGCAGTGCGGCCAGTTGTTCCAGCAGGACCTGCGGGGCCAGTTCGTCGCCCAGCCCGGTCAGGCGCAGGCCCAGCGCGACGGCCACCAGTGCCGCGATCAGCAGGGCGAAGATGGCCGCCCGCCGCCGTAGGGAACGGCGAGAGGGTCCCTCGATGAACATGTCGATGAGCTCCTCGGGAGGGCGGGCGCGTTCGGGGTCGATCACCGCCGAGTCCGGCACTTGCCGGTCGATCGACTCGTCCAGGTGGATGTCCAGCGGCGCGAGCCAGCGGGGCGTTTCGGGATCGGAGTCGGCAAGGGTCTCGATGCAGCGGATGGTCGAGCCCAGCCGTGCTTCGGTATCGGCGACCGTCTTCCGGTCGCGCCCGAGATGTTCGGCGAGCAGTTCGTGCCGCATGGTGGCGATCGCCGCCCGGGCCGACTCGCTGTCGCCGACCAGCGAGAGGTTCAGCTCGCTGTCGAAGCCCATCGAGCGGTTGGAGGTGTTCGCCGAGCCGAGGTTCAGTTCGATGTCGTCGGCGATCACCAGCTTGCTGTGCAGGCTGACCATCGAGGGTTCCAGATCCCGCGCTGCCGGGTAGTAGAGTCGCAGTCGACCGTGCCGATCGGCGCGGCGCAGCCGCTCGACCAGGCGGGCGCGCAGGACGTCCATGGTCAGCCGCTCCAGCCAGCCGTCCTTCTCGCGCGGCAGGATCAGGATCACCTCGGGGCCCTCGGGCTCCTTCAGGCTGTCGGCCAGCGCCTCGCCGACGCGGTGGCTGGTGAAGTACTGGTTCTCGATGTAGATGCGGTGCCGTGCTGCGGAGATCATCCTGCCGAGCGTGGTCTCGATCTCCCGCGCCTCCGGCTGGTCCCGGTAGGCGGGCAGCGTGCGCGTGATGCCGATGGTGGCGTGCTCCAGCGCCACGGCGACCCTCCGGGCCGGCCAGGGCGGCGGCTCGTCCACCGGCCGCGGGGCCGTGATGGACTGCCCGGTGGCCCGGAGCCAGCGTTCCCGCGCCAGTTTGCCCAGGTCCCGGCACACCGGCCCGGTGACCGCCAGTGCGAGATCGTGGAACGGCGGATAGGCATGTCCGTCCGGGTCGATGCGGGCCTCGTCCGCCGCTGCATGCTCGCGGTGGTCCCAGCGCCACTTGGATGGGTCGAAGCCGCCGACCAGCGCGGCATGGTCGTCGACCACCAGCAGCTTCTGGTGCTGAGAAGCCCCCAGCGGGTGATGGCCGTCGAAGCGCACGTGCAGGCGTGGGTGACGGGAAAACGGGCGGCTGAACATGGGCAGCCACTCACGCTCGAAGGCGTAGATCATGGCGAAATCCCAGGGCAGGAGGTGGATCTCCAGTCCGGGGTTGTCCGCCAGGGCCCGCTGCAATACCGCGGTCAGGTGGCAGGGCGCCAGCCGGGCGTCGCAGGGGCGGTACATTGCCACGCGGCTGTCGATGTCCCAGCACAACACCAGGGCCTGGTGCCGGGCGTGGGAGAGCATGTCGGCGAAGGCGGGAAACCAGTTTTCGCCGTCGATCACCAGCCCGGCCCGGTCGGCCCGCCCCGTTCGCCAGAATCCCTCCCTCGAGGTGGCGGGGAGATCGATCTCCACTGTCGGGTCGGTCTGCATGGTGGAAAGTCCGCGATTGCTCCCTTAAAGACTAGTCCAGATCCGCTCGTGATGGGCATGCATCCCGCAAAGGTTCCCTAATCAAGAGTATTCAAATATTTGATAAAGCCGGCACGAAAAGTGATTTCCGCCCTCCGTCTTCGGGTACTAGGGTTTTTAGGTTGACAAAGGAAGGTCTGCACGAATGCCGGGCCACTGAAGGCCTGTCGAGCCGTTCGTGATCAAGGGGCCTCAATGCCGGCGTGCCGGTGACCACGTCAAGACGACGCAACCCGGAGCACGGGCGGCTCGCCAAGCCCCGCAGAGCGGGATGGCATTCGTGCAGACCTTCCTAAAACAAAAACGACAAGGGCGATGGAATCCGCCCGCAACAGGTTCCAGGGAGAGGGGCGTCGCATGCAGGACGGAGAGTCGCTCACAGCCGTGCGAAAGCGGGCCGGGTCGGTCGGGCGCCTGACCGGTTGGTTCCGCTCGTTGCGCGGGTTGATGGTGGTCGCGGCACTGGCCGTGTCGGTGCTGGTGACCGTGGCGGTGTACGTCGCCACCGAGGCGGTGTTCACCCAGGCGGTGCAGAAGGCGGGAGTGCAGAACGCGCGGGTGCTGGCGGACGGCACCTTCAACGCCATGTACCAGATCATGCGCCAAGGCTGGACGCGTGAGCAGCTCAACGAGTTTCTCGACTCGCTCAACCGGCGCGCGGAGCCCGGCGCGGTGATCAACGTCTACCGTGGCGCCAAGGTCAACGAACTGTTCGGCCGGATCGAGCAACCGGCGCCGGATGACACGGCGCTGGCGGCCTTCAAGACCCGCGAGACCCACGTTCGGGTCGACGATCAGGCGGTGCGCTACGACCGTCCGCTGGCTGCCAACGTCCAGTGCCTGCAGTGCCATACCAACGCCAGGGAGGGTGACGTGCTGGGCGTGATGTCCATCCGCCAGCCTATCGCGCCGATGATCCAGCAGGCGCATGACGATCTCGTCGATCGCCTGATGCTGATCATGCCCGCGCCGCTGCTGGCGGCTCTGGCGGTGGCCGGTTTTCTCAGCTGGCGGCTCGGCCGGTCGCTGCGGCGGCTGAATCGTTCGGTCAGCCAGGTCCAGCGCGTGGACGATCTCGCCCACGTGCAGTTCTCGGGCGCACCGACCGGGTTTACCGAATTCGACGACGTGCTCGGGCAGGTGGACGTGCTGACCGACAAGGTTCGTGACGTGGCGATCGACCGCAACCTGCTCGAATTCGAGATCGGTCTGCTCGAACACTTCGTGATCACCTCGGAGGTGGTGCGCGACTGGCGCCGCTACGTGCGCGACCTGCTCCACGAGATCAATCGCCAGTTCGCCGTTCACGGCGTGTTCACCGCCTTCTCGATCGCCGGGCGGCCGGTGGGCGTGGACGTCTTCTGGCATGCCGAGCCCGATGAGGTGGTCTCCGCTCGACTGGAGGAGGACGTGCGCCTGCGGGTAGGACAGGCATTCGACGGCCGCGCCGGGGAGGTCACGCCCCGGCAGCACCCCAGCCACGAGGGCGAGCCCCTGACCGATGCCTCGGCCCTGGACTTGCACACCAAGACGCTGGCCATGGAGATGCCGCCCATGCAGGGCATGGTGGGGCTGATCGTGCCCATGGGCGAGGCGCGCGTGCCGGTGAAGAAGTTGGTGATCGAGTCGATCCTCTCGACCATGATCAACGTGGTCGGCTCCGTGCGCGCGATCGAGAAGCACACCGAGGACCTGGAATACTTCGCCACCCGTGATCCGCTCACCCGCCTCTACAACCAGCGCATGTTCTGGTCGCTGCTGGACTACGAGGTGGGTCGGGCACGCCGCCACGAGTACGGCTTCGGCCTGATGGTCATCGACCTGGACGACTTCAAGCGGGTCAACGACCGCTACGGCCACGGTTTCGGTGACGACTACCTGCGTCGCGTGGCCAGTTTGCTGCAGGGCGGGCTGCGCGACGGCGATATCGTTGCCCGCTACGGCGGCGACGAGTTTGTCGCCCTGCTGCCGGACACCGACCAGAAGGGGGCCGAGCGGGTAGGCCGTCGTCTTCTCAAGCGGGCGCAGAGCACGGTCATCGCCGCCCCCGACGGCGAGAGCGTCTCGCCGTCGCTCTCTGTGGGCCTGGCGATTGGTCCGGCGGAAGACACCGGGGCACCGCCGGCGCAGGCGGTGTTCTCGCTGGCCGACCAGGCCATGTACCGCGCCAAGGCCGCCGGCAAGAACAGGCTGGCCACGGCCAGCCACGACGAGGTGCTGGCTGTCGGCGAGATGGTGGAGACCGGGCAGGGTGTCGTCAGTGCCGTGTCCACCGGCGAGGTCTACCCGGCCTTCCAGCCGATCCTCACGGTCGACGGGGGGGAGATCGCCGGTGTCGAGGTGTTCGCCCGGGTCCGACTGGGCGATCGCGTCGTGTCGGCGGCCGACTTCGTTGAGGTGCTCACGCGCGAACAGCTCTGCGACTTGGTCGACCGGCGCATGATCGCCCGGGTGCTGGACGACGAGCGTCTGCACGCGTTCGGCGGGATGCTCTGCCTCAACGTCGCCCCGAGCAGCCTGCTGGAGGGACGCTTCGTCCATTTCCTGGTGGACGCGGTCGCCGAGTCTCCGCTTCGGCCTGAGCAGGTGGTGATCGAGCTCACCGAGAGCCCTATTTCCGGTGACCTGGGTGTGCTCGAACAGCCGCTGACGGACCTGAGGTCCGCCGGACTGCGCCTGGCAATCGATCGGGCCGGGTCGGGGCCGGAGACCTTCGGCTATCTGCGCCGCTTCGACGTCGACTTCATCAAGATCGAGGCCGAATGGCTCTGCGACCGCAAGGTCAGCCAGCGCGACCGCGCTTTCATCGACGGGCTGCTGACGATCGCCGAGACGCTGGGCGTGACCGTGATCGCGCACAACGTCGAGGCCGACACCCAGATGGAGCTGGTCCGGCGGCTGGCGATCGACCTGGCGCAGGGGCATCAGGTCGCCGACGAGGTGGACGAGTTGCCCGCCACGACCCGCGCGTTCAGCGCCGAGGAGGAATGACTATCGCGCCGGCCGGGCGATCGTGACCTGGTCGAGCAGGCTGGCGGACTGCTCCCTCGCCAGCCGAAGGAAGGCATCCATGTAGGCCAGCTCCTGCTCGTCGCGGCGCACCGCCAGGTGCATGGTTCCCGACAGTCCCTCGCCCAGCGGCAGCGCGGTGACGATACCGCGCTCGAGTTCCTCGGCGATGGCCCAGTGCGGCAGGGCGGCGACTCCGTGCCCGCTGGCCACCCACTGGGCGATCATGGCGGTGAGTTCCGAGCTGCGCTGGCCGGCGGGTTCGATGCCGGCCGGATCGAGGAAGCGGTGGAAGATGTCCAGCCGCTCGCGCTCCACGGGATAGCCGATCACCGTCTGGTCGACCAGCATGGCCGGCTCGATGCGCTCGGCGGCGGTCAGCGGATGGGTCGGCGAGACCGCCAGTACCACGGGGTAGTGGAACAATGGCTCGAAATGCAGCTCGGGATCGTCGACCGGGTCGGAACTGATCACGCCGTCGAGCTGGCCGCGGCGCAGGGCGTCGATGGCATCGAAGCTGTAGGACAGCGACAGATCGGTCTCGATCGATGGCCATTCGGCGCGGTAGCGTTCCAGCGTCGGGATCAGCCAGGTGAAGCAGGAGTGGCATTCCAGTGCCAGGAACAGCCGCCCGGTGGCACCGCCCGCGATCTGGCGCAGGTCGCGATCGAGTCGTTCGATCTCCGGCAGGATGGTGTCCGCCGCGGCCAGCAGGCGCCGTCCGGCTTCGGTCGGCCGCATGGGCCGGGAGCTGCGCGAGAACAGCGGCGTGTCGTAGTACGACTCCAGCGCCCGGATCTGGTGCGACAGCGCCGACTGGGTCAGGTGCAAGCGCTCGGCCGCGGCCGCCAGCGAGCCCGTCTGCTCGATGGCGCGGATGGTCTTCAGGTGTCGAAGTTCGAGAAACATGGTTCGCCTTCCTGCACACGGAAGGAACCTCTGCATGAATCGTCGGCGCCGCGGCGGGGAAGATTCATGCAGAGGTTCACGAAAAGGCCGGCATTGTGCCGTCCGGCCAAGCATAGTGCGTCCGGGCGGCGTCTGCCGCCGGACGGCGAGGGTCAGTCCTCGCGCGGGCTCTTGAGCGTGACCAGCTCTTCCGAGGAGGTCGGGTGGATCGCCACGGTGGCGTCGAAGTCGGCCTTGGTCAGGCCGGCCTTCACCGCCACGGCGAAGCCCTGCAGCATCTCGTCGGCGCCGTCGCCGACCAGATGCAGCCCGGCCACGCGCTCCTCCTTGCCCACGCAGACCAGCTTCATCGCGGTCTTGAAACCGTGGGAGGAGAGCGCGTAGCGCATCGGCGTGAAGCGCGTCTCGTAGATGGTGACCTCTTCTTTGCCGAATTGCTCGATGGCCTGCGGCTCGGTCAGACCCACGGTGCCCAGCGCCGGGTGGGCGAAGACCACCGTCGGGATGGTGTCGTAGTCCAGCTTCGCGCCCTCCTGGCCGTCGAACAGGCGGTCGGACAGCTTGCGACCGGCGGCGATGGCCACCGGCGTGAGCGGGTACTTGCCGATGATGTCGCCCAGGGCGTAGATGCCGGGAACGTTGGTGTTCTGGTGGGCATCCACCGGGATCATGCCGTTGTCCTCCACCTTGACGCCGGCCTTCTCCAGGCCGATGTCGTCGGTGTTCGGCTTGCGGCCGACCGCCCAGATGACCTGGTCGAACGGGCCGAGCTGCTCGCCGTCGGCGCCATGAATGACGGTGCCCTCGTCAGTCTTCTCCAGGCTCGCGACCTTGAAGGGCAGGTGGCGTTCGATGCCCATGGCGTCGAGATTCTCGGTGGCCGTCTCGCGGACCATCGGGTCGAAGGGCGTGAGCACATGGTCGAGCATGTCGAGGATGGTCACCTCGCTGCCCAGCGAGCGGAGTACCCCGGCGAGTTCCACGCCGATGTAGCCCCCGCCGATCACCGCCGCCTTGCGCGGCAGTTCGTCGAGCTCGAAGAAGCCGTCGGAGGTGATGCCGTGCTCGGCGCCCGGCACCGGCGGGACCATGGGCCGGCCGCCGGTCGAGATCACGACGTGGTCGGCGCTGAAGGTCTCGCCGTCGACCTCGACCTGCTTGCCGCCGGCCAGCCGCCCGTAGCCCTCGATGATCGTCAGGCCCAGATCACTGGCGTAACCGTTCCAGAAACGATTGATGCCGGCGATGAACTCGCGGCGCTTCTTCGCCAGCGTGCCGAAGTCCACCTCGCCGGGGGCATCGACAAAGCCCCAGTCGGCGGCATCGTGGCGGTCGTGGGCGAGGTTCGCGGCGTACCACATGACCTTCTTCGGTACGCAGCCGACGTTCACGCAGGTGCCGCCCAGCGCGGTGGGTTCGACCACGGCGACGTGCTTGCCGTACTGCGCGGCGCGTTCGGCGACCGCCAGGCCGCCGGAACCGCCACCGAGAACGATCATGTCGAAATGCTTGCCACTCATGGATGCCTCCGGATGGTTGTCCGTCAATGGATTCGGGCTTTCGGATGGCCACGTCTGTGCGTGGGCATGCGAAAGCCGGCCCGGGCGAGGCCCGGACCGGGACGGGGTCAGCCGTCGTGCGCGATCAGTAGCCCTGTTCCTTGAGCCACTTCTCGGTCTCTTCGCTGCCGCCGATATGCTGGCCGTCGACGTAGACCTGCGGGACAGTCTCGGTCTGGGCGACCGCACGCAGTGCGCGCAGGTTGACATCGTCGCCGACGATGATCTCGTCGAACTCTAGGCCCGCGTCGTGCAGCATGCCCTTCGCGCGGGTGCAGAACGGGCAGCCCTTGCGCGAGAACAGCATGATCGAGTGCGGCTTCTTGGCATTCGGCGCCAGCCAGTCGAGCATGGTGTCCGCATCGGAGACTTCGTAGGGGTCGCCCGGCTTCTCCGGCTCGATGAACATCTTCTCGATCGTGCCGTCCTTGACCAGCATGGAGTAGCGCCAGGAGCGCTTGCCGAAGCCCAGGTCGTCCTTGTCGACCAGCATGCCCATGCCGTCGGTGAAATCGCCGTTGCCGTCCGGGATGAAGCGGATGCGGTCGGCGTTCTGGTCCTGGGCCCACTCGTTCATGACGAAGGCGTCGTTGACCGAAATGCAGACGATCTCGTCGACACCGTGCTGCTTGAACACCGGGGCCAGCTCGTTGAAGCGCGGCACGTGGCTCGACGAGCAGGTCGGGGTGAATGCGCCCGGCAGGGAGAAGACCGCCACGGTCTTGCCCTTGAAGACGTCGTCGCTGGTCACGTTGACCCAGTCGTGGTCCTGACGGGTGCGGAAGGTGACGTTGGGGACCTTCTGGCCTTCGCGATTCTCGAGCATGCGATAAAGCTCCTTGGTTGGTGGTTTTACGTGAATTGCGTCTGGCAAGCGGGGCGCGCGACCGTATCGCGCCGGAACCGGGAATATAGGGTCGATTCGCGAAAAGACAATCACGCGATCGGGAAAGCCCGTCCGGGTGGCGCCGCGCGTGTTTCGGGACGGGGAGAACTCTAGGTCATGAGTTGAGATAATGAAAATTGAATGTTTTCATTATCTTGATAGTCGGAAACTATCAATCGAGGGAGGGGATTTGCTCCAGCGCCCAGAGCGAGGCCAGCGGTTCGCGCTGCCGGATCTCGTGGCAGGTCTCGCCATCGATCAGGATCTCCGCGGCGCGGGGCCGGGTGTTGTAGTTGGACGCCATGGAAAAGCCGTAGGCGCCGGCGGCCAGCACCGCCAGCAGGTCGCCCTCGGCCAACTCGAGCGGGCGCTCGTGGCCCAGGAAATCGCCGGTCTCACAGATCGGGCCGACGATTTCCCAGGTGTCCTTCGAGCGCGGGGCCCCGGACTCGGCGGCCGGCACGATCGCCATGTCGCTGCCGTAGAGCGCCGGACGCATCAGGTCGTTCATTGCCGCATCCACGATGGCGAAGGACTTGTGGCTGCCCGGCTTGAGGTATTCCACCTGCGTGATCAGTGCGCCGGCCGGGCCGACCAGGAAGCGACCCGGCTCGATCCAGATCGGCAGTTCGCGGCCCAGCGGGTCGGCATCCACCACCGAGCGGATCGCCTCGATCCATTCGGCCGCCACCGGCGGCTGTTCGTCGGTGTAGCGAATGCCTAGTCCGCCGCCGAGGTCCAGGTGCTTGAGGCGGATGCCGCGCTCGGCCAGCTGGTGGGCGAGGTTCATCACCCGTCCGGCCGCGTCGGCGAAGGGCGAGACCTCGGTCAGCTGCGAGCCGATATGGCAGTCGATGCCGATGACCTCCAGCGCCGGGTGAGCGTGGGCACGCTCGTAGATGCCCAGCGCCTCGTCGATGGCGATGCCGAACTTGTTGTCCTTCAGCCCCGTGGAGATGTAGGGGTGGGTGCGGGCATCCACGTCCGGGTTGACGCGCAGCGAGACCGGCGCGGTCACGCCCAGTCCGTCGGCTATCGACGCGATGCGGTCCAGTTCCGCCTCGGACTCGACGTTGAGGCAGCCGATGCCCGCCGAGAGTGCCCGGCGGATCTCGCCGGCCGACTTGCCCACGCCCGAGAACACCACCTTCGCCGGATCGCCGCCGGCGGCACGGACGCGCTCGAATTCGCCGATGGAGACGATGTCGAACCCGGCTCCCAGCCGGGCGAGCAGGCCGAGGATGCCGAGATTGCTGCTGGCCTTGACCGCGAAGCAGATGCGGTGCGCCCGTTCGCCGAAGGCGTCGGTGAGTGCGGCGAACGCGTTCTCGATCGCCGCGCGCGAGTAGACGTAGGTCGGCGTGCCGAAGCGCTCGGCCACCTCGGCCATAGGTACCTGTTCGACCATCAGCTGGCCATCGGCGTTTCGGGTGAACTGGTCGGGGAGCGGGGTCTCGGGCACGTGGGATCTCCGGGTCATTCCTCGGTTTGCGGGTCGGTCGGATTGGTGTCGGCGTTGCCGGAATGGGTCGACTCGTCCGGCAGGTAGAGCGGACCCTTCTGGCCGCAGCCGGCCAGGAGGGCCGCGAGGACAGCGAGCGTGGCGGGCGAGATGATCGATGAGCGTGACATGCGGCCTCCGTACCGGTTGCGAACGGTCGAATGAGAGATTATGCCTCAGCCGGCCGGGCGCTGGACACCAGGGTTATCGTTCCGGGGCGCGCAGGCTGGCGATGAAGAATCCGTCGCAGCCATGGCGGTCGGGACGTAGCCGGATCATGTCGGTGGCCACGGCGTCGGCGGGAAATTGGTCGCGATCGGGGAGAACGGGCTCCCAGTCGGGATGATCGGCGAGAAAGGCTTCGACGATGTCCTCGTTCTCCTCTCGCCACAGGCTGCAGGTGGCGTAGATCAGCTGTCCGCCGGGACGGACGGCCTCGGCGCCGCGCTCGAGCAGGGCGCATTGGGTGCGGGCGAGTTCGGCCCAGTCGACGTCCGCCCAGCGCAGTTCGGGGTGGCGGCGCCAGGTGCCCGAACCGCTGCAGGGCGCATCGATCAGCACGCGGTCGAAGTCGTCCAGACCCGCCGGCAGTGGGTGGGTGGCGTCCAGTGCCTGCAGCCGGAGCTGCTTCTCGTCCCCGTGCCGGTGCGCCCGTTCACGCAGGCGTTCGAGCCGGTCGGCGTGCAGGTCGCAGGCGGTCACCTCGATGCTGCCGTCGGTCTCGTCGAGCAGGCCGAGCGTCTTGCCGCCCGCCCCGGCGCAGAGATCCAGCACGCGTTCCCCCGGTCGGGCAGCCACGCTCTGTACCACCCACTGGCTGCCGGCGTCCTGCACTTCGAAGCTGCCGTGGCGGAAGCTCTCCAGTCGGGTCAGCCGGGCCGGCCGGTCCAGGCGCAGGCCGTGCGGCAGGCCAGGAATCGGACCGGCTTCGATGCCGGCCTCGGCCAGTTCGCTGCGCAGGGCCTGCGTGTCGCGCCGACGCGGGTTGACGTGCAGGTCGACGGGGGCACGCGCCTCCAGCGCCTGGGCGAGCGTCTCGGGGTCCTGCGGGTCGAGTCGCTGCCAGCGTGCGGCGTTATCGGCGGAGAGGTTGAAGCGGACGGCGGCAGGGAGCGTGTCGAAGGGTGACTCCATCTCTGCGCGAGCCGTTGCCAGTATGGCCTCGTCGAGCCCGGCGGTTTCGGCGAGTACCGGGTCGAGCTGCCCGGCGAGCAGGATGGCCGTACCCACCCGTGGCCCCATGGTCGGGGTGTTGTCGCCCAGCAGGTGGTCGATCACGCGGCGCTGACGCAGCACGAACAGCACCAGCTCGCGCACCCGTTCCCGGTCGCGTCGACCCATGCGTCGCTGCGAGGCGAGCTCGCGCTGGATGCTGCGATCGGCCGGCAGGCCTTCGGCCTCGATCCGCTCGAGCAGCATGACCGCCAGCCGGAGCTGGGCGGGAAAGATCCGCCCCCTGGGCAGAGCGGGGGCGGGCCAGCGGGTGTCGCGTTGAACGGGAGAGTCGGGCATGCGCGGCTCGTGCCTGAATATTGGGTGTCCATGGTGCGGGTGGTCGCCCCGCCGTCGAGCGTCGGGGCGAACCTTTGGTAGTATCTCACGATCAGACACGCGGCCCGGCCGTCCTTGCCGGGATGCCGCCTGCCTCAAGGGAACCTTCAATGACGACGAACGACAACGCGGCGGTCGACCTGCACTTCGAGGAGCGGGGTGGCGGCCTGCCGGTGATCATCATGCACGGCCTGTTCGGCTCGCTGTCCAACTGGCGCGGCATCGCCCGCTCGCTGGGCGAGAACTACCGGGTCATCAATGTCGACCTGCGCAACCATGGTCGCTCGCCGCACGCCCCGGGGCTCTCCTACGAGGCGATGGCGAACGACATCCTCGCGCTGATGGACCGGCTGGGCATCGAGCGGGCTCACCTGATCGGCCACTCGCTGGGCGGCAAGCTGGGGATGTTCCTCGCCGATCGCTTCCCGGAGCGGGTCGCCCGGCTGGTCGTGGTCGACATCGCGCCGAAATGGTATCCGCCCTGGCACAAGGATGTCTTCGCCGCGCTGGACGCCGTCGACCTGGAGCACCTGGAGTCCCGCGAGCAGGCGCGCCAGCAGATGGCGCTGCACGTGTTCGAGCCGGAAGTGCGAGCGTTTCTCGCCGCCAACCTGGAGCAGACCGAGGAGGGCTGGCGCTGGCGATTCAACCTGCCGGAGCTCAAGGCCGCCTACGAGCAGACCTCCGACATGCCGCCGCTGCACGGGTTCTACCTCGGACCGGCGCTGTTCGTGCGCGGGGCGCAATCCGCCTACATCGAGGCCGAAGACGGGGACCGCATTGCCCGCGATTTTCCCGAAAGCTGTATCGTCACGCTCGAGCGCGCCCGTCACTGGCCTCACATCGAGGACACGCGTGGTTTTCTCGATGCCGTGACCCGCTTTTTCGCACAAGGCTGCCGCGACTTTCCCTCCCGTCACGCGAGTCTCTAGACTCGCCCCTCCCGAGCCGGCCCGGCGTCTTGTAGGAATATTCCTACAAGACAAAGCGACATTTCCTACGAAACTTTTTGCTTTTTCGGCTACACGTTCTGCTCCGAGAAGCGCAACATGGCTCTCGTGCTTTGGATGCACACGGGCAGGAAGCCCGGCGGCCAGGACGGCCGAAAAGGATCGGAACGGATGCCTGCGCAGGAAGCGACGGGCAGAGGACCTGCCCGATGATCGGGTTGCCGGGTTTTGCCCGGCTCGCGCCTGGCGCTTGACTAAGGAAGCGCACCGTAAACAACCGGCACTCGAGGAAGAGTTCAGGTTTTTTGCGGGCTGCCACGGAGGCTACGGCGCGATCGGCACGGAGGCCGGGCCTGATCACGGGAATGCCGAGTGCCCAGAGACGGGCGCTGCCAGGGAGGGCATCAGGACGATCCCGCGCAAGATGCGCGACAGTGGGCGCAGGGAGGCGCCGCGGATACCGACAGGACTTGTCGGCAACAACAAGAACCGCAGGGATGTCTCTGGCGAGCAAAAAAACGAAAGGGACCGGCAACGGATTCTGCCCCATCTCAGGGAAGAGAACTCGCCATGGACCCAGGGAATGGGTTCAGAACTCGGCGCATGGAACGGGCGCAGGATGCTGAACGGAATGGATTCCGCTCTACGTGGCCAGGATGGCCGCCCCCTTCCTTTTCCGATTTCTCCAGACGCATCGACGCCGACACGGCCTCGGTTTCCGTCCTTCTCAACCTCCAATTCATGCCACCGACCAGCGAGCTGGGTTCGGTTCCTTTGTCGTGCCTGCGTCCCCTGCCGGTGGTCCGCGTGAGCGGCCCGGGGTAGACTGCGCCGGCCATGAGACTCGACGCCTTCGACTACGACCTGCCGCGCCAGCAGATCGCGCACCGCCCGGCCGAACCGCGGGAATCGGCACGCATGCTCGTGCTCCCGCGCGAGGGTGGGCTGCGTCACCGGTTCATCGCCGACCTGCCGGACGAGATCCGCGCCGGAGACCTGCTGGTACTCAACGACACGCGAGTGATCCCGGCACGGGCCTTCGGTCGCAAGGCCTCGGGCGGCAAGGTCGAGTTCCTGCTCGAGCGACTTCTGCATGCCGATCGGGCGCTCTGCCACCTGCGCTCCAGCCGCTCGCCGCGCATCGGTACGCGCCTGGTGATGGAGGGCGGGGCGATCCTGGAGGTGGTCGACCGCCAAGGGGCGCTGTTCGAGCTGGCTCTCTGCCGGGAGAGCGGGTACGACAGCCTGCTGGACTGGCTGGAGGCCCATGGTCACATGCCGCTGCCCACGTACATCGAGCGCCCGGACGACCGCCGCGACCGCGAGGATTACCAGACCGTCTTTGCCCGGCGCGAGGGTGCGGTGGCCGCTCCCACTGCCGGGCTGCACCTGACCGAGGCATTGCTCGAACGCCTGCGCGAGCGCGGGGTGCGGATCACCTGTGTCACGCTGCATGTCGGTGCCGGCACCTTCCAGCCGGTGCGCAGCGAGACCATCGAGGAGCACGAGATGCACAGCGAGTGGACCGAGGTGCCGGAGGAGGCCGTCGAGGCAGTCGCCGCCGCCCGGGAATGCGGTGGCCGGGTGATCGCCATCGGCACCACCGCCGTCCGCGCCCTGGAGACGGCCGCCCGTGCCCACCCCGCGCGCGCCGAGCGCGGCGAGATCGGTCCCTACGAGGGTGACACGCGGCTGTTTCTCTACCCCGGCCAGCCGGTCCACGTGGTCGATGCCATGCTGACCAATTTCCACCTGCCCCGCTCCACCCTCCTGATGCTGGTCTCGGCGTTCGCCGGCCGCGAGCGCGTGATGGCCGCCTACCGCGAGGCAGTCGAGCGGGACTACCGTTTCTATTCCTTCGGGGATGCCATGTTCATCGAGGCGGCCGCCTCGCCGGGAGGAGCCGACGCATGAAGTTCGAACTGTTCGACTGCAGCCGGGGCAAGCCCGAGGGTGTCCGCCGGGCCGGGCCGCGCCGTGGGCGGATCCGCTTCGAGCGTGGCGAGATCGAGACCCCCGCCTTCATGCCGGTGGGCACCTACGGCACGGTCAAGGCCCTGACCCCGGAAGAGGTCGAGGGACTGGGTGCGCAGATCGTGCTGGGCAATACCTTCCACCTGATGCTGCGCCCCGGCACCGAGATCATCGGGCTGCACGGCGACCTGCACGACTTCATGCACTGGGAGCGCCCGATCCTTACCGACTCGGGCGGCTTCCAGGTGTTCTCGCTCGCCGAGATGCGCAAGATTACCGAGGAAGGGGTGCGCTTCGCCTCGCCGGTCGACGGACGGCGCGTGATGCTCACCCCGGAGTCCTCGATGCAGGTTCAGCACGAGCTGGGCTCGGACATCCAGATGATCTTCGACGAATGTACCCCTTACCCGGCGACGGTCGAACAGGCCGGTGCCTCGATGCGCCTCTCGCTGCGCTGGGCGGCGCGCTCGAAAGCCGCGTTCGAGTCGCTCAGGCCCGCCGGCTCGGACCGGGCCCTGTTCGGTATCGTGCAGGGCGGCATGCACAAATCGTTGCGCCGCGAGTCGGCGGCCGGGCTGGTCCAGCTGGGCTTCGACGGCTATGCCGTGGGCGGGTTGTCGGTCGGCGAGCCGCTCGAGGAGCGCAACGCGGTGCTCGAATACACCCTGCCCGAGCTGCCCGACGACAAGCCCCGCTACCTGATGGGCGTGGGCAAGCCCGAGGACCTGGTCGAGTCTGTGGCCCGTGGCGTGGACATGTTCGACTGCGTCATGCCCACCCGCAACGCGCGCAACGGCCACCTGTTCACCCGTTATGGCGACGTGCGACTGAAGAACGCCCGCTACGCCCGCGACACCGGTCCGGTGGACGCCGACTGTCAGTGCTACACCTGCCAGCACTACTCGCGGGCCTATCTCAAGCACCTGAGTAAGGCCCGCGAGGTGCTCGGCGCGCGCCTGAACACCATCCACAACCTATATTATTACCAGCTTCTGATGGCCGAGATGCGCGCGGCGATCGAGGCCGACGCCTTTGACGCGTTCCGCGAGCGCTTCTACCGGGACCGCGCCCGCGGCGTCTGACCGCCGTTCTCCCGCTCGCCTCCCGCGGGACCGGTTTTGGCGACCCGGGTTGCCCCTGATGCAAACGGCGAGGCTTGTGGCATACTTCCGAGTCGTTTTCCCACGAATACAACCGGAGCACCAATCACGATGTTCTTTATCAGCGATGCCATGGCCCAGGCCGGCGGCGCCCCTGCCGGCGAAGCGAGCCTGGTGGCTACCTTCCTGCCGCTGCTGCTCATCTTCGCCGTCATGTACTTTTTGCTGATCCGCCCGCAGGTCAAGCGGCAGAAGGAGCACAAGAAGCTGATCGAGGCCCTCGAGAAGGGTGACGAGGTCGCGACCACCGGCGGCATCCTCGGCCGCATCGTCAAGCTCGACGACACGTTGGTGGTGATCGAGGTGGCGGACAACGCCACGGTGGTGGTGCAGCGCTTCGCCATCGCCTCGGTGATGCCCAAGGGCACCATCAAGGACGCACGCGAGGGCTGACCCCTCGCCTGACTCAACCAGGGCTCGCCACGGCGGGCCCTTCGTCATTCCCGTCCGCCGATCATGGACGTGCATCCGGCGGACGCCGCCCTCAAAGGGGCGACTCTCAAGCGAAGGCCTAGAAGATGAATCGCTACCCGTTGTGGAAGAACCTGATCGTTGTCGTCGTCTTGCTGATCGGGCTGTTCTATGCGCTGCCGAACTTCTTCGGCGAGGAACCCGCCCTGCAGATCTCTGCCCCGAGCGGCGACGCTGTCGAGGAGTCGGTGCTCACCGAGGCGAAGAGCGCGCTGCGGGCCGCCGGCATCGACTACAAGCGCGCCGAAATGGTGGGCGAGGACGGCCTGATCCGGTTCGAGTCCACCGACGACCAGCTCCGTGCCGTGGACGTGGTACGGGTCGCGCTCGGCGGTGACCACCCGGTGGCGCTCAACCTCGCTCCGGCCGCGCCGGACTGGCTTACCGATCTGGGCGCATTGCCGATGTATCTTGGCCTCGATCTGCGGGGCGGGGTGCATTTTTTGATGCAGGTGGACATGGGCGCGGCCATCGGCACCGCGCTGGAGCGTCGTATCGACGGCATCCGCACCGACCTGCGCGGAGCCGAGCTGCGCTACATCTCGGCCGAGGTGAGCGAGGATCAGGCGATCCTGGTACGCTTTCGCGACGCGGAGGCCCGCGACGCCGGCATCGAGCAGCTCGCCGAGGACTACGAGGATCTGACCTTCGAGGCCACCGAGGTCGAGGGCGAGCCGTACTTGCAGGCGCGCATGACCGAGGAAGGCATCGAGACCGAGCGCAAGGCGGCACTGGACCAGAACATCACCACCCTGCGCAACCGGGTCAACGAGCTGGGCGTGGCCGAGCCGCTGATCCAGCAGCAGGGCGAGGATCGCATCGTGGTCGAGCTGCCGGGCATCCAGGACACGGTGCGTGCCAAGGAAATCCTCGGCGCTACCGCCACGCTGGAATTCCGGCTGGTCCACGGCTCGCCGGTCGACTGGGACGAGGCCGCCGACACGGGTAGCATCCCCCCGCAGGCCAAGCTCTACGAACGTCGTGGTGGCGGCCCGGTGCTGCTCAAGCGGCAGGTGATCGTCACCGGTGATCGCGTGACCGGCGCCTCCTCGGGCTTCGACCAGGATTCGGGCTCGCCGGCCGTGTTCGTCAATCTCGACAGCCAGGGCGCGCGGCGCATGGCCGACATCACCGGCGACAACATCGGCAAGCAGATGGGCGTGGTTTTCATCGAGAACCGTCTCGAGACCCGCGTGGAAGACGGCGAGCTGGTCGAGGAGAAGCGCCTGGTCGAGGAGGTCATCAACGTGGCCACCATCCGCGACCAGCTGGCGCACCGCTTCCAGATCACCGGGCTGGACTCCTCCGAGGAGGCTCGCAACCTCTCGCTGCTGCTGCGCGCCGGTGCGCTGCGCGCGCCGATGGATATCGTCGAGGAGCGAACCGTGGGCCCGAGCCTGGGTGCCGACAACATCGATGCCGGCGTGAAGGCGGCGACCCTCGGCTTCGTGCTGGTCGCGATCTTCATGATGATCTACTACCGGGTGTTCGGCGTGATCGCCGTGGTCGCGCTGGTTTCCAACCTGGTGCTGATCGTCGCGGTGCTTTCCATGCTGCAGGCCACGCTCACCCTGCCGGGCATCGCCGGCATCGTGCTGACCGTGGGCATGGCGGTGGACGCCAACGTGCTGATCTTCGAGCGGATACGCGAGGAGCTGAGGAACGGGATGACGCCGCACGCGGCGATCAAGGCCGGCTACGAGCGGGCGTTCGCCACCATCCTGGACGCGAACATCACCACCCTGCTGGCCGCGCTGGCGCTGTTCGCCTTCGGCACCGGCCCGATCAAGGGCTTTGCCGTCACTCTGTCGATTGGCATTCTCGCCTCGGTCTTTACCGCGGTGATGCTCACGCGGGCGCTGGTCAACCTGATCTACGGCCGCCAGGCGCGCCTCAAGGGCCTGGCCATCTGAGCCGGCCCGAACACCTGATTCGGACGAGTACGCTATGAACATTTTTCCGCCCGACGCGCGATTCGACTTCTTCGGCAAGCGCTTCTACGGCTACGCCTTCTCCGTGATCCTGCTGTTGGTGGCTACCGGCTCGTTGCTCACCAAGGGACTTGATCTGGGTCTGGACTTCACCGGCGGGGTGATCGTCGAGCTGGGCTACCCGGACGGTGCCGACATCGACGCCGTGCGCGAGACGCTCGACGGTCACGGGTTCGACAACGCCGTGGCCCAGTTCTTCGGCTCCTCGGAAGAGGTGATGATCCGCCTCCCGCCGACAGGCGAGAGCCAGTCGCGCATGGCCGACGAGTTGCTGACCGCCCTGCAGTCGGAGTCCGACAACGTCGAGATGCGCCGGGTCGAGTACGTCGGTCCGGCCGTGGGCGAGGAGCTCTTCAACGCCGGCGGGCTGGCGTTGCTGGTGGTGCTGGCGGGCATCCTGGTCTACGTGGGTTTTCGCTTCCAGGTGCGCCTGGCCGGCGGGGCGATCCTGGCGCTGGCGCACGATCTGGTCGTGGTGCTCGGCCTGGTCAGCCTGCTGGGCGTGCGCTTCGACCTGACGGTGCTGGCCGCCTTCCTCGCGCTGGCCGGCTACTCGATCAACGACACCATCGTCGTCTTCGACCGCATCCGCGAGAACTTCCAGAAGATGCGCAAGGGCACCGAGCAGCAGGTGATGAACGCCTCGGTCAACCAGACCATGTCGCGCACCGTGATCACCTCGGGCACCACCCTGCTGACCGCCGCGGCCCTGCTGATCTTCGGCGGCGAGGCGCTCTACGGCTTCTCCCTGACGCTGTTGCTGGGCATCGCCATCGGTACGTTCTCGTCGATCTACGTCGCCTCCGCCCTGTCGCTGGACATGGGGCTCAAGCGCCAGGATCTGCTCAAGCTCGACGACCGCGAGCGGCTCAAGCAGGTCGAGGACAGCGCGCCCTGATCGACCGCCCGGGGCGCCGGGAACGGACTCCATGAAAAAGGCCCGCCGAGATTGGCGGGCCTGTCGTTTCTGCGGCAGAACGGTCTCAGTCGGGGCGGGAGACCGCCTCGTACTCCGTCTCGGCCTTGCCGATGGCCTGTCGCATGACGTGGGTAAGCTTGGGGTTGGCACAGATGACGTTGCCACTGGTGAGGAAGTCGTCCCCACCGCGGTTGTCGATCACCACGCCGCCGGCCTCGCGCACCAGCAGCACGCCGGCGGCCATGTCCCAGATGTGCAGCCCGTACTCCCAGAAGCCGTCGAAGCGGCCGCAGGCGACCCAGGCGAGGTCCAGTGCCGCCGAGCCCGGGCGGCGGATGCCGGCGATCGGCCCGTGCAGTGCCCGCAGGGTCGCGATATAGCGCTCGAGGTTCTGGTCGTCACGGAACGGGATGCCGGTGCCGAGCAGTGCGCCTTCCAGCCCCTTGCGCGGCGAGACGCGAATACGACGGTTGTCGAGGAAGGCGCCGCCACCGCGCTCGGCGGTGAACAGTTCCTGGTTGGTCGGGTTGTAGATCACGCCCAACTCGAGACGCCCGCGGCGCTCCAGCGCGATCGAGACCGCGTAGTGCGGAATGCCGTGCAGGAAGTTGGTGGTACCGTCGAGCGGATCGATGATCCAGCGGTATTCCGCCTCTTCGGGGCCGGTCGTGCCCGTTTCCTCGGCGAGGATGCCGTGGTCGGGGTAGGCGCGAAGCAGGGTGTCGATGATCGCGGCCTCGGCCTGGCGGTCGACGTCGCTGACGTAGTCGTTGCGCCGCTTGGACTCGATCGTCAGGTCACCGACGCGGTGGTGACTGCGAGTGATGACGCTGCCGGCGGCGCGAGCGGCGCGCACGGCGATATTGAGCATGGGGTGCGGCATAATGGTCTGGTCGGCTCGATGAGCGAATGTGAAGGATCAGGCGCCCGAATTATACGCGTAAACCCGTCAACAACCACGTATCCCCATGAAGCAGCAAGATCCCACCAGCGCCGAGAACGAAAACGCCGCCTGGCTCGACTGCGTCGAAGTGGTGCTCTGCCGCACCTCGATGGCCGAGAACCTCGGCGCGGCCGCCCGGGCGATGAAGACCATGGGGCTCTCGCGTCTGGTGCTGGTCTCGCCGGTCGCGGGAGTGGACGACAAGGCCCGCGCGGTAGCCACCCACGCGGCGGACATCCTGGACAATGCCCGGGTGGTCGAACACGTCGAGCAGGCGGTGGCCGACTCGGTGGCCGTCTGGGCCGCCACCGCCCGGCCGCGCAACCTGCAATTGCCGCAGCTCGAGGCGCGGGATGCGGCGGAGGTCGTGCGCGACCAGGCGGCCGGTGGCCGGGTGAGTCTGCTGTTCGGCGCCGAGCGCACCGGTCTGACCAACGAGGAGCTGGCCGTCGCCGACCGGCTGGTGGCCATCCAGGCCAACCCGGACTATCCGGTGCTCAACCTCGGACAGGCGGTGCAGCTGATCGCCTACGAACTTCATCACGCCGCGCGCGCCCCGGTGGGTCCCTCCGGGCCCGGTACCGGCGAGCCGCCGGCTGTCCGGCGCGACATTGCTACACTATGCCGCCGGCTCGAGGCCCTGCTCGGGCCTTCCGGGTTCTTCGATGCGGGCGGTTCGGGCGAGGAGCGCGATCGCCGGGCCGAGCGGCTGATGCGTCGGCTGCGGGTGATGCTCAACCGGGCCGAGCCCCGGCGCGAGGAACTGCAGATCCTGCAGGGGATGATCACCGCGCTCGAAAGGCGCGGTCCGACGGACAAGGCATAGCGGATTGAGGCGATGGGTTGGTGGAAAACGATTATCGATGATGTCGACAGCGTGTTCGACCGCGACCCGGCGGCCCGCAGTCGTTGGGAGATCGCGCTGACCTATCCGGGGTTGCACGCCGTCTGGTGGCATCGGGTCGCGCATGCCCTGTGGCGGCGGAACTGGCGCCTGCTCGCCCGGCTGATCTCCAATGTCAGCCGCTGGCTGACCGGCATCGAGATCCATCCCGGCGCGCGCATCGGCCGACGCTTTTTCATCGATCACGGCATGGGCGTGGTCATCGGCGAGACGGCGCACATCGGCGATGACTGCACGCTCTACCATGGCGTGACTCTGGGCGGGACCACCTGGCGGGAGGGCAAGCGCCACCCGACCCTGGGCGACGGCGTGGTGGTCGGCGCCGGGGCCAAGATCCTGGGGCCGGTCGAGCTGGGTGCTGGGGTGCGCGTGGGCTCGAACGCGGTGGTACTCAAGGATGCCCCGGCGCGCGCCACGCTGGTGGGCATTCCGGCGCGCGTGGTCGAGCGGCGGGCCGAGCAGAGCGAGACCAAGCGGCGGGTGGCGCAACGGCTGGGCTTCGATGCCTATGGCGTGGCGCGAGACATGCCCGACCCGGTGGCCACCGTGGTCGACCGGTTGCTGGATCACGTCCAGACCGTGGATGATCAGCTCGACGAAATGGCCGCCGCCATGCGTTCGCTGGGCGTCGAGGTCTCGCGACCCGCGCGACCGAGTCTGGACGGCTGCCACCTCGACGAGGAAGACGGCGTGGCCGGCTGCGACGAGCCGAAGCGCGGGGCCTTCGAGCGGTCCGAGACGGACAATCGCGCGGAGCGATGAATCGGAACAGGCATATACAGCCCACGCCCGCACGATTATGATGGGCTGATACTCGCCGGGACCGCGTCCCGGCATCCGAATGCAGTGCGGCGACCGATGTCGCTGCCGGGAGGTTTGCAATGAGGCTGACGACCAAGGGTCGCTACGCCGTCACGGCCATGCTCGACCTGGCCATCCACGACCGGGGGCATCCCACGGCCCTGGCCGACATCGCGGAGCGTCAGTCCCTGTCGCTCTCGTACCTCGAGCAGCTGTTCGCCCAGCTGCGTCGCGGCCAGCTGGTGAGCAGCGTCCGCGGCCCGGGCGGTGGCTACCAGCTGGCCCGCGAGCCGTCGCGGATCAACATCGCCGAGATCATCCACGCCGTCGACGAGCCGGTTGACGTGACCCGTTGCAACGGTAGCGGCAACTGCCAGGGCGGCTGCCAGTGCCTGGCGCACGAGCTATGGATGGGGCTTTCGGCGCAGATCCAGGGGTTTCTCGAATCCATCTCGCTGGCAGACCTCGTCGAGAAGCCCGACGTGCTCGACGTCTCGGCAGTGCAGGACGACCAGCTGCGTCAGGTGCACGACGAGCGCAGCGAGGCGGCCGCCGCCGGCATGCGGGGCGTCCGGAACGTCTGAGACGGTCCGTGACCCCGCCAACGGGTCGCCCCGCATGGATTGTTGCCCGGGGACTCGTTAAACTACTCGGCTTTCCGGTTGTCCGACGGGCGACCGGCAGCCTTTTGTTTTCTGGTTTGTTTTTCACGTTTCACCGGGGCGGTCGCCGCCGCCCGAGCAGGAGAGAGTTTTCATGGCCGTAGAACGTACCCTTTCGATCATCAAGCCCGACGCCGTCGCCAAGAACGTGATCGGTCAGATCATCAGCCGCTTCGAGGACGCCGGCCTGTCGGTCGTCGGTGCCCGCATGATGCAGCTGACTCGCGAGCAGGCCGAGGGCTTCTACGCGGTACACAAGGAGCGTCCGTTCTTCGGCGAGCTCGTGGGCTTCATGATCTCCGGCCCGGTGTTCGTCCAGGTGCTGGAGGGCGAGGATGCCATCGCCAAGAACCGTGACCTGATGGGGGCGACCAACCCGAAGGAAGCCGAGCCGGGAACCATCCGCGCCGATTTCGCCGAGTCCATCGACGCCAACGCCGTGCACGGTTCGGACAGCCCGGAAACGGCCAAGACCGAGATCGAATTCTTCTTCAAGCCCGAGGAAGTGATCAGCCGCTGAGCTGATTCCCGGCGGGCGGATCTGAGGGTGACCTGATGCAAGCAACCGAAGAGCGGGTCAATCTGTTGGGCATGTCGCCCGGGCGTCTGCGCGCCTGGTTCGCCGAGATGGGCGAGAAGCCCTTTCGCGCTACCCAGGTGCTCAAGTGGGTCCACCAGCGGCGCGTCGAGGATTTCGACGCGATGACCGACCTGGCCAAGAGCTTGCGCGAGAAGCTCAAGCAGGTCGCCTGCATCCAGCCGCCCGAGGTCATGTTCGACCAGATCTCGTCCGACGGCACGCGCAAGTTCATCGTCGACATCGGCGGGCACAATTCCGTCGAGATGGTCTATATCCCCGAGGACGACCGTGCCACGCTGTGCATCTCCTCGCAGGTGGGCTGCTCGCTGACCTGCACCTTCTGCTCTACCGGCCGCCAGGGGTTCAACCGCAACCTCTCCACCGCCGAGATCATCGGTCAGCTCTGGTTGGCCGAGAAGCTGATCGAGCGTCGCCTGCCTACCGGGAAGGCCATCAGCAACGTGGTCTTCATGGGCATGGGCGAGCCGCTGCTCAACGAGCAGGCCGTGGTCGATGCTGCCGAGCTGATGCTCGACGACCACGCTTACGGCCTGTCCAAGCGGCGCGTGACCATCTCCACTTCGGGAATCGTGCCGGCGATCGACCGGTTGGCCGAGCATCTGCCGATCTCGCTGGCCATCTCCCTGCACGCGCCCAATGATGAGCTGCGCGACGTGTTGGTGCCGATCAACAAGAAGTATCCGCTCGACGAGCTGATGGCGTCCTGCGATCGCTACGCCAAGGTCGTGCCGCACGGGGCGATCGTCTACGAGTACGTGATGATCGACCGCGTGAACGACACGCCCGAACACGCCGACGAGATGATCGCCCTGCTGGGGCCGCGCCGGGAGGAGGTCAAGGTCAACCTGATTCCCTTCAATCCTTTCGAGGGGTCGGGCTACCGGCGCTCCTCGCGCAACCGGATCGAGCGATTCGCCACCCGGCTGCGCGACGCGGGCATCAACACCGTCGCCCGCAAGACGCGCGGGGACGATATCGATGCGGCCTGCGGCCAGCTGGTGGGCAAGGTCGCCGACCGCTCCCGCCGGCAAGACCGGCTGGCGCGCATGGGACTCGATCGAGGTGTCGTGGAGGTGACCGGATCATGATGCGGAAACGGTGGACAGGGATGATGCCGCTGGCGCTGGGCTTCGCCCTGGCGGCCGGGCTGGGGATGAGCGGCTGCGCGACCATGGAGGGCAGCGGTTCGGGGGGCAGCGACGTCGAGCGCTACGTCGGCAAGAACCGGGACGCAGCCGAGGTAAACACCCAGCTGGCCGCCGGGTACATGGAGCGCGGCGAGCTCAAGGTCGCGATGGAAAAGATCCGCCGGGCGATCGACGCCGACGGGGGCTACGCCCAGGCGCACCACGTGCACGCCCTGCTGCTCGACCGGCTGGGCGAGGAACGCGATGCCGGCGAGGCCTATCGCAAGGCGCACCGGCTCGACAGCGACAACCCCTCCATTGCCAACAACTATGCCGGCTACCTCTGCCGCGAGGGCGAGTACGATCGCGCCCAGGCGCTGTTCCGTTCGGCCTACGAGGACCCCCTCTACGAAACCCCCGAGTTCGCTCTGGTCAATTCCGGCCGCTGCTACCAGCGGGAAGACGACCACGCACAGGCGCTGGCCCAGTTCCGCCGGGCGATCGACGAGGGCGCACGGCAGCCCGACGCGTTCGCCGGCCTGGCCCATTCGCTCTACGAGACCGGTGAGGTCGAACAGGCCGCCGAGGCGATGCAGCGCTACGAGCAGCGCTTCCGGCACACCCCGGGGTCACTGGCCACCGCGATCCGCATCGACCGCGCGTTGGGTGACGACCAGGCACTGGCCAATCATCAACTGATCCTGCGCGGCCGGTTCCCGGATTCGCCGGAGGCGAAGGCCATGCGTGACGGAGGTATCGAATGACCGAGCAGGAGCGCCGCGAGCCGGCCCTGGGGGAAGGTGCCGTGAGCGAGTCGACCGGCGGGCCGGCCGTCGAGACCGGTGGCCCGAGCGTCGGTCAGCGCATCCGGGAGGCGAGAAAGGCCGCCGGGTTGTCGGCCGCCGACCTCGCCCAGCCCCTGAATCTCGACCTGCGCGTGATCGAGAATATCGAGCGCGACGCGCTGGACGAGGTG
Organism: Pseudomonadota bacterium; assembly: GCA_051746865.1. Taxonomy (GTDB): domain Bacteria; phylum Pseudomonadota; class Gammaproteobacteria; order Halothiobacillales; family Halothiobacillaceae; genus Guyparkeria. Next base: position 25,603 of record JBNJFM010000015.1, read on the forward strand.
CCGGGGCGTCCGTACATCCTCGCCTACCTCCGTTCCTGGGCCGGGCAGCTCGGTATCGACCCCGACGGGTTGATCGAGCAATACAACCGCCAGCAGGGCGCGGAACGCGAGGAGGTGCAGGGCGGCACCCACCCCACGCTCGACGTCATGGAGCGTCCGGGTATTGCCTGGGGGCGGCTGTTCGGCTGGCTCGTGCTGCTTCTGGTCGGCGCGGCGCTGGTACTGGCCCTGCTGCAGCTGGATACCGGCAAGGTCCAGGGGTGGTGGCAGGACTTGAGCGGAGGTGGGCGCGATTCTGCCGTGACGACCGACGGGGACATCACCTTGTCCAGCCCCTCCGACGAGGCTGCCGATCAGGCGGAGGAGTCGGGCGGTGAACTCGAGATGCCGCCCACCTCCGCGGTGCGCCCGGAGGCCGACTCGCGCATGCCCGCACGGTCCGCGTTGCCGGAAGGCCGGCTGCCCGCGCTGGACGACGCCCCGACGGCGGCCGAACCGGAGCAGCAGCCTACCGCTGAAGAGACGGCGCCGACCGAGCCCGCTCCGAGCCCGAAGCTTGTCCTGCGGGCCGTGAGCGGCGAGAGCTGGGTGGAAATCCGTGATGCGGCCGGCGAACGGCTGATGTACGACGTGCTTGCCGAGGGCGAGCGCCGCGAGTTCGACGGTCCGGGGCCGTTCTCGCTGGTGCTGGGCAACCCCGGTGTGCTCGAGCTCGAATACGACGGCGAATCGGTCGACCTGGGTGCCGCCGGTGACGCCACCGGCGTGTTGCGAATCGACGTGGGTGAGTCATGAGCTTCCAGCATGTGCCTGTCACGCGACGGCTGTCCCGGCGGATCCAGGTGGGATCCGTGGGCGTGGGCGGCGATGCCCCCATTTCCGTCCAGTCGATGACCAACACCGACACCTGCGACGTCGAGGCGACGGTCGCCCAGATCGAGCGGCTCGCCGCGGCGGGCGCCGACATTGTGCGGGTGTCCGTGCCCAACATGGACGCCGCCGAGGCCTTCGGCAAGATCAAGCAACGGGTCTCCATCCCGCTGGTCACCGACATCCACTTCGACTACCGCATCGCCCTGCGCGTGGCGGATCTCGGCGCCGACTGCCTGCGGATCAACCCGGGCAACATCGGCCGCGAGGACCGTGTGCGCCAGGTGATCGACTCGGCCCGCGACCACGGCATTCCACTGCGCATCGGCGTGAACGCCGGTTCGCTGGAAAAGGACCTGCAGCAGAAGTACGGCGAGCCCACGCCGGACGCGCTGGTCGAGTCCGCCCTGCGACACATCGATATCCTCGACCGGCTCGACTACCCCGAGTTCAAGGTGTCGCTGAAGGCCTCCGACGTCTGGATGACGCTGGGCGCCTACCGCAAGCTGGCCGACCAGATTGAGCAGCCGCTGCATCTGGGGATCACCGAGGCGGGCGGGCCGCGCGCCGGGGCGGTCAAGTCGGCCGTTGGCCTGGGCATGCTGCTGGCCGAGGGTATCGGCGACACGCTGCGCGTCTCGCTGGCCGCCGACCCGGTCGAGGAGGTCAAGGTCGGCTGGGACATCCTCAAGTCACTGAAACTGCGCAGCCGAGGGGTGAACTTGATCGCCTGCCCGTCCTGCGCCCGCCAGGAGTTCGACGTCATCCAGACCGTCAACGCCCTGGAGGAACGCATCGAGGATATCGACGTCTCCATGGACGTGGCCGTGATCGGTTGCGTGGTCAACGGGCCCGGCGAGGCCCGCGAGGCGGCCGTCGGCCTGACCGGCGGCCAGCCCAATCTCCTGTATGTCGACGGCAAGCCCTCGCGCAAGCTTTCCGAGGAAGAGCTGGTCGACCAGATCGAACAAACCATCCGCGAGCGTGTCGCCAGCGCCAAGCGCCGCGACGACTGAGCCTTTCCAGACCTAGCATGAGCAAGACCCTGCAAAGCATCCGCGGGATGCACGACGTGCTGCCCGACCAGACCCCGGCGTGGCAGCGCCTCGAGGCCGCGTTGGCCGAGACGGCCGCGGCCTTCGGCTATGAAGAGATCCGCATGCCGATCGTCGAGCAGACGGGGCTGTTCGCCCGCTCGATCGGCGAGGTGACCGACATCGTCGAGAAGGAGATGTACACCTTCGACGACCGCAACGGCGATTCGCTCACCCTGCGCCCCGAGGGCACGGCCGGTTGCGTGCGCGCCTGTCTGCAGCACGGCCTGATCCACAACCAGCAGCGCAAGCTGTGGTACGCGGGGCCGATGTTCCGCCACGAGCGCCCGCAGAAAGGGCGCTATCGCCAGTTCCACCAGTTCGGCGTCGAAGCCTTCGGCGTGGCCGGTCCGGAGCTGGATGTCGAGCAGATCCAGATGGCCGCGTTGCTCTGGGAGAAGCTGGGCATCGAGGATGTCCGGCTCGAGATCAACACCCTCGGCCAGCCCGAGGCCCGTGCCCGGCACCGCGAGGTGCTGGTCGAGTACCTCGAGGGCCACGCCGATGCCCTCGACGAGGAGGGGCGTCGGCGGCTGCACGAGAACCCGCTGCGGGTGCTCGACAGCAAGAATCCGGCGATCCAGTCCATTCTCGAGGGCGCGCCGAAGCTGGCTGACTACCTCGACGAGGAATCGGCCGAAGACTTCGCCCGGGTCCGCGAGATGCTCGACGCGCTGGAGATCCCCTACCGGGTCAACCCGCGGCTCGTCCGTGGGCTGGACTACTACAACAAGCTGGTCTTCGAATGGGTCACCGAGTCGCTCGGCGCCCAGGGCACCATCTGCGCCGGTGGCCGCTACGACGGCCTGGTCGAACAGCTCGGCGGGCGGGCGACGCCGGCGGCGGGTTTCGCCATCGGCCTGGAACGGCTGCTGTCGATGATCGGCGAGTCCGGCAATGACGCTCGTGCGGACATCTACGTGATCGTGCCGGAAGCGGGCCGCCAGGCAGCCGCCATGCGCCTGGCCGACCGGCTGCGACGCCGCTTGGCCGGCCGGCGGGTGCAGTGTAATCTCGACGGCGGCAGCCTCAAGGCGCAGTTCAAGCGTGCCGATCGCAGCGGGGCCCGGACGGCGGTGATCGTCGAGGACGTCGACGGGGGCGAGGTCTCGGTCAAGCCCCTGCGCGGCGAGGGCGAGCAGCGTCGCCTCGTCGCCGCCGACCTGCCCGAACTGCTGGCAGTCGGGTCAACGGACGGAAACTGAACACTCGGGAAAAACTATGGTCGCCTCAGACGAAGAACAGATCGAACGCCTGCGTGACTGGTGGGACGAGAACGGTCGTGCCGTCATCGCCGCCGCGATTCTGGGCGTGGTCGCCCTCGCCGGCTGGTTCGGCTGGCAGAACTGGCAGGACAGCCGCGTTGCCTCCGCCTCGCAGGCTTTCACCATGCTCGAGCAACGAGCGGCGGCCGATGGTGACGCCGAGGTGGTGGAGTTGGCCCGGGAGGTTGCCACGACCTATGACGGCACGAGTTACGCCCCCTTGGCCTGGCTGATCGGCGCCGGCGAGGCCGTGGAGCAGAACGACCTGGAGACCGCCGCCGCCTACCTCGAGCGCGTGTCGAAGAGCAGCGACAGCTCGCAGTTGGTCGCCACCGCCGAGTTACGGCTCGCCCGCGTGCTCTGGTCTCAGGGTGAGCTCGACGCGGCTCTCTCCCGCCTGCAGGACGCACCGCAGGGCTTCGCCGGGCTGTACGCGGAGCTGCGGGGCGACATCCTGCTCGACCAGGGTAAGCCGGAGCAGGCGCGCTCGGCCTATGAACTGGCCGCCGCCTCGGGCACGACCAACGGCCTGCTCGGGATCAAGCTCGACAGCCTGCCGAAGACCACCGACGGAGGAGATTCGTGATGAATCGGCAACCGTTGCCCCGCCTTGGCCTGACCGTCGCCCCTGCGCTTTGTCTCGGGGCGGTGATGGTCCTGTCAGGCTGTTCTTCCGCCCCTCGTGAACTGGTTCAGCCGACGCCGCTCGAGGAAATCCAGAACGAGCGGCCGCCGGTGGTCGTCTGGAGCGCCTCGGCCGGCAGTGACCAGGACAGCGGCCTGGCCTCGATCGCGCCGGTCGAGGCCGACGGTCGGCTGTTCGTCGCCGATCCGGATGGCGAGGTGGCAGCCTTCGATCTGGACTCGGGTCGGCAACTTTGGTCGGCGGACCTGGATGCCCCGGTGACATCCGGGCCCGGAGCCAGCGAGAACATCGTCGCGCTCGGCGCCAGCGACGGGCGCGTGTTCGCCCTGGATGCCGAGACCGGCGAGACCCGCTGGACCGCGTCCATCCGCGCCTCGGTGGATGCCGCCCCCTCGGTCGGCTTCGGCGACGTGGCGGTGCGCGGGCGCGACGGCAGCTTCGCCCTGCTGGACGAACAGACCGGCGAGATCCGCTGGCGGCGGACGGTCGAGCAGCCGTCGCTGACCCTGCAGGGCCAAGGCCGCATGATCCTGTTCCCGGATGCCGTGGCTCTGGGTTTCGACGATGGCACGTTCGGGGTGTATGCGCGCGAGGATGGCAGCGAGATCTGGTCCCACACGGTGGCCCTGCCGACCGGCCGGACCGACGTCGACCGTATGGTGGACATCGACGCCACACCGGTGTTCGTCGACGGCGTCTTCTACGTGGTCACCTGGCAGGGCAAGCTCACCGCGCTGGCCGCCCGGGGCGGTCGCGAGATCTGGTCCCGCGACTTTTCCTCGGTGACCGACTTTGCCGCCGACGACCAGGCGCTCTACCTCACGGACGGTGACGGCGTGATCTGGGCGATCGATCGCCGCAGTGGCGATGCCCTCTGGCGGCAGTCCGATCTCGCCCACCGCGGGCTGACCGGCCCTGCACTGGTCGGCGGCCACCTGGTGGTCGGTGACAACGAAGGCCATGTCCACGTACTGACGACCACCAGCGGCATGCTGCGGGGTCGGGTGGGCTGGGGCGATGCCCTGGTTGACCCGATCCGGGTCGTGGACGGACGTGGCATCGCCGTATCTAGGGACGGCGAGCTGCGGGTGTTCCGGGTTGATTGACCCGGTTTTTGCCGCTCGGCCGGCCCTCCCCATTCCCCGCATGAGTTTCCTGACGCGATGAAGCCCGTCATTGCCCTTGTCGGCCGCCCCAACGTGGGCAAGTCGACGCTGTTCAATCAGTTGACCCGCAGCCGCGACGCCCTGGTGGCGGACCACGCGGGGCTGACCCGAGACCGCCAGTATGGCACCGCTCGTCACGAAGATCGCGACTGGCTGGTGATCGACACCGGCGGGTTGACCGGAGAGCGTGGCGGCATCGAGGCGCTGATGCAGGATCAGGCCTGGCTGGCCGTCGAGGAGGCTGACCTGGTGGTATTCCTCGTCGATGGTCGTGCCGGGATGACCGCCGCCGACGAGGAGATCGCCGCCGAGCTGCGCCGCACCGGCAAGCCCGTGCTGCTGGTGGTCAACAAGGTCGACGGCGTCGACGAGGCCGAGGTCCAGGCCGAGTTCTGGGCGCTGGGCATGGGCGAGCCGGAATTCGTCGCCGCCACCCATGGCCGCGGTATCGGCGGTCTGTGGGAACGACTCGAGACCATGCTGTCGCCCGACCTGGCCGCCGAGCCAGCCGAGGAGCCGGAGGGCCAGGGCATCACCGTCGCCCTGGTGGGGCGGCCCAACGTGGGCAAGTCCACGCTGACCAACCGTCTGCTGGGCGAGTCGCGGGTGCTGGCCTTCGACGAGCCGGGGACCACGCGCGATTCGATCAAGATCCCCTTCGAGCGCGACGACAAGCCCTACACCCTGATCGACACCGCCGGGGTGCGGCGCAAGTCGCGCGTCGGCGAGGCGATCGAGAAGTTCAGCATCGTCAAGACGCTGCAGGCGATCGAGGCGGCCAACGTGGTGATCCTGGTGCTTGATGCTCACACCGGCATCACCGAGCAGGATCAGCACCTGCTGGGGTTCATCAACGAGCGCGGTCGCGCGCTGGTGATCGCGGTGAACAAGTGGGACGGGCTGGAGTCGGACATGCGCGAGCGCGTCTCGTCCGAGATCGAGCGCAAGCTGGGTTTCATCAACTTCGCCGAGATCCATCGCATCTCCGCGCTGCACGGCACGGGGGTGGGGCACCTGTTCGAGAGTGTCGATCATGCCTATGCCGCCGCGACGCGCTCGATGTCCACCAATGCCCTGACCCGCACCCTGCAGTCGGCGGCCGAGCAGCACCAGCCGCCGGTGATCCACGGTCGGCGCATCCGCCTGCGCTACGCGCACCAGGGTGGCAGCAACCCGCCGGTGATCGTTATCCACGGCAAGCAGACCAAGCGCCTGCCGGGGCATTACCACCGCTACCTCGAATCCTACTTTCGCCGTGCGCACGACCTGATGGGGACACCCATCCGCATCGAATTCCGTACCGACACCAATCCCTACGAGGGCAAGGTCGACCGGCGCACCCCGTTGCAGAAGATCAAGCAGAAGAAGGCCGAGGCCCGACGGCGGTCTCGTCGCGGCGACTGAGTCGGCCGGGGGCGCCCGGTCGTCCCGGGTTTGCCGTAGGGAGACGAAAAAAAGCCCGGACGATCGTCCGGGCTTTGTTGGTTTTCACCTGTCGGCGTGGAGATTACAGGCCGGCGATGTAGGCGCCCAGGTTCTCCATGTCCGCTTCGGACAGGCCGGCGGCGTTCGGTGCCATGATGGCGAAGTTGGAGCCGCCGAGGTCACCCATTTCCTTCAGCGCGTCCTGGTTGCCGTTCTTGTAGTGAGACAGCGCAGTGGCGATGTGCTCGGCACTCTTGCCGGTCAGCTTCGGGAACATGCCCTGGCCTTCGGCCTTTTGGCCGTGGCAGGAAGCGCAGCTCTGGGTGTAGAGCTTGTTGCCGGCGTCGGCATCGGCGGCCAGCGCCTGGCCGGAAGCGACGGCGAGGCCGGAGGCGAATACGATCGCGGTCAGTTTCTTCATGGGAACTCCTGCATCAAGTCGTGTCATTGAAATCTCCGAGCGAACTCCTGCCCGGCTACCCTGAAGACAAGCATGTTTCATGCCATTGATATGGCTGAAAAAATCAGGCCAATAAACAAGGACTTGTCATCCCCCGGATTTGCTGATGACAGGCGCGGGTTGCAAGTTGCAAGGCGCAATGGCGCGGACGCAACCTGCCCAGGGTCGTTCCTACCGACCGTCGATGTAGTGATGATCGTCAAAGGAGATGACGATGCCGGGCGTGACCAGGGCCAGCGCGGTCATGATCATGCCGTTGACCACGCCTTCCGGAAAGGCGAGTAGCGGGAGGATGCGCAGGTAGTTGTTCCAGATGATGTCGAAGTCGTATAGGCCCAGGGCCATGACCAGGAGGGTGGTGCCGATCCCGTGCACGATCACGCCAACCACGGCGGAGAGAAACACGCCGACGAACAGGTAGATGAAGAAGTTGGGCGCCATCCAGCGCTGGGAGGCGCGGGTGATGGCGAAGGTGATCAGGGCCGGCAGCAGGGCGGCGAGCACCATGTTCCAGCCGGCGATCGCCATGCCGCCGCCGAACAGCAGCGGCAGGATCAGGGCGGCGGCGAACCCGGCGATCAGCGACAGTTCCAGTCCGATGACCAGCGTGACGGTCGCCATGCCCAGAAAGTGAAGGGTCAGCCCCGGCATCAGCGTGGCCTTCAGTGACCACATTGCCAGCAGGAACGCCACGGACAGCACGAGCAGGTTGATGCGCCAGGGTGCCTGCCGGATCGCGTCCCAGGGAGCCCGGTACGCGGCCCACAAGACGCTGCCGAGCGCGAGAGCCCAACCGAGCAGGGAAGCCAGCAGCGGAACGAGGTGATCGGGTAGCGTCATGAATGCGTTACTTTCCTTGAGGGTACCGGTGGAATCGAGAAGGGAGTGTAGCTGCATGCCCTGGCCCGTGTCGTTGGCGGGCCTGCTATGGTTTTGGGCGAAGCCTGTCATCCAGCGGGCCGTGCATCAATGTGACTTATACGGTATCGTTATGTTATATAGTACAGGTCTGGTCCAGTTAATTGCCGCAAAGGAGGCAACATGAGCGAGAATTCCGCTGCCGTTGGCCGTCTGCCCCATATGCCGATCTCGATGTTCGCGATCGTGATGGGGCTGGTCGGCCTGACCTTGTCGCTTCAGCACGCCGAGCGCGCCTGGGGGCTGCCTTCCGGTATCGTTTTGACCTCGGTGGTGATCGACATCGCCGTCTTCGCCGGCATCGCGCTGGCCTACCTGGCCAAGTGCATGCGGTATCCCGGGGAGGTGAAGGCGGAGTTCAACCATCCCATCCGCCTGAGCTTCTTCCCCGCGATCTCCATCGGCATGATTCTGCTGGCGACGGCGACGTTCCGTCTCTGGCCGACCCTGGCGCTGGTGTTCTGGGTCGCAGGCACGTCGCTGCACCTGCTGTTCACCCTCACCATCCTCAGTCGCTGGATGCACCAGACGCACTTCGAGATTCATCATTCCAACCCGGCCTGGTTCATTCCGATCGTCGGCAACCTCTTGGTGCCGCTGGCCGGCGTGCCGCTGGGATTCGAGACCATTTCCTGGTTCTTCTTCAGTATCGGGTTGATCTTCTGGCCGGTACTGCTGACGATCCTGATGTACCGTCACATCTTCCATGCGCCGATGCCCGGCAAGCTCATGCCGACATTGTTCATCCTGATCGCTCCGCCGGCCGTGGGTTTCATCGGCTGGGGGTCGCTGCATCCGGGGCAGGGTCTGGATGATTTCGGCCGCATTCTGTTCGGCTTCGCCCTGTTCGTCACCCTGCTGCTGGTCTGGCAGCTGCGCCACTTCATCCGCCTGGACTATGCGCTTTCCTGGTGGGCCTATTCGTTCCCTGTCGCGGCCATGACCGTGGCGACCACCCAGGTCGCCGGACATACCGGCAGCGCTTTCTGGAACGCGCTGGCCGCGGTGCTGTTGATCGTTCTGTCCGTCCTGATCGCCCTGCTGCTGGTGATGACCGCGCGTGCCGCCGGTCGCGGCGAGATCTGCCAGCCGGAGTAGATGCGAGCCGGATCGGCCCCTGACTTGGGGGCGGGTTCCCGATGATTTATCCTTTGAAGCTTGTGTCCGGTTTCGTGCCGGGCGAATTCCATGGATCAATCAAGTCGGGATAACGCCCTCATGGCAGACGCGTCTTTCTGGATCTATCTGCACGCCCTGGCGGTGGTGCTCTCCCTGGCCGGCTTCGTCACCCGTGGCGTCTGGATGCTCGCGGACTCGCCGATGCTCGCCCGGAAGTGGGTGAAGATCACCCCGCATGTCGTCGACACGGTTCTGCTGGTCTCCGCCCTGGTGGCGGCCTGGCTGCTGTTCTGGCGACACGGGGCACACCCGGATTTCATTACCGTCAAGATCGTCGGGCTGGTGGTCTACATCGGGCTGGGCCTGGTGGCGCTGCGCTTCGGCAAGAGCCGCGGCCTGCGTGTCAGCGCCTGGCTGCTGGCGATCCTGGTGTTCGTCTACGTCGCGGTGGTGGGCGCCTCGCACGCCCACCCGGCGATGATGGAATCCCTGCCGGCCTGGGTGACCGTGCCATGAGTGACCGACCGCTGATCGGCGTGATCATGGGCTCCCAGTCCGACTGGGAGACCATGCAGCACGCCTGCGAGACCCTCGAGGCACTAGCCATCCCCTTCGAGGCCGAGGTGGTTTCCGCCCACCGCACCCCGGACAAGCTGTTCGAGTACGCCGAGGCGGCTGCCGGGCGCGGGCTGAAGGCCATCATTGCCGGCGCCGGCGGTGCCGCCCACCTGCCCGGCATGGTAGCGGCCAAGACCCGCCTGCCGGTTTTGGGCGTGCCGGTGCAGTCCAAGGCGCTCTCGGGGATGGATTCGCTGCTCTCGATCGTGCAGATGCCGGCCGGCGTGCCGGTTGGCACCCTGGCGATCGGGCGTTCCGGGGCGATCAACGCCGCCCTGTTCGCCGCCGCCCAGCTGGCCACCGGCGACGAGGCGCTGGCCGAGCGACTGGATGCCTGGCGCGAGCGGCAGACGCGGGCCGTGCTGGACCGACCGCAACCGGGAGAGGCTTGAGACCGTGACCGACGACAACTGCGACATCCCGCGCGTGACGGGTGAGCCCGGTGGATTGCACATCGGCGTGATCGGTGGTGGCCAGCTCGGGCAGATGATCGGCCTGGCCGGTGTGGCCATGGGTCACCGCTTCACCTTTCTCGACCCGGCCCACGAGCCGCCGGCGGCCGCGGTGGGTCGGCACATCCAGGCGGAGATGGACGACGCCGAGGCGCTCGAGCAGCTGGCGGTCGAGTGCGACCTGGTCACCCTGGAGTTCGAGAACGTGCCGCTGGCCGCCGCCCGCTCGGTGGCCGAACGCAATTGCCTGATGCCCGGCCCGCAGGCGCTGGCCGTCGCCCAGGACCGCCTCGAGGAGAAGCAGTTCTTCGAGGGGCTGGGCCTGGAGGTGGCGCCATGGGCGCAGGTCGACGACGTCCGCGATATCGTCCACGGCGTCGAGCACCTCGGCGGGGCCTCGATTCTCAAGACCCGGCGCCTGGGCTACGACGGCAAGGGCCAGGTCCGGCTGGCCGATCGAGCACACGCCGCCCACGAGGGCGGGCCGGGCAATCCCGGCGAGGCCGCCTCCGCCTGGGAGGCGATTGCCGGTGTGCCCGCCGTGCTGGAAAAGATGATCGACTTCGAGCGCGAGGTGTCGATCGTCGCGGTCCGCAGTCGCAGCGGCGAGATACGCTTCTACCCTCTGGCCACCAATGTCCACCGGGCCGGCATCCTCTGGCGCACCGAGATCGCTCCGGGTGACCCGCTCCAGGAGAAGGCTGAGGCCGCCGCCCGGCTGGTAATGGAAAAGCTGGACTATATCGGCGTACTGGCGATCGAGTTCTTCGTCCGCGAAGGTCACCTGCTGGTCAACGAGATGGCCCCGCGAGTGCACAACAGCGGCCACTGGAGCCTCGGCGGGGCGCGGACCTCACAGTTCGAGAACCACGTCCGCGCCATTCTCGGCTGGGCCCTGGGCGACACGGCCCCGGTCGGGGCGGCGGCCATGCTCAACCTTGTCGGCCGCATGCCCGACCCGGAGGCCGTGCTGGCCGTGCCGGGCACCTCGTGGCAGGACTATGGCAAGTCGCCGCGACCGCGGCGCAAGCTGGGGCACGTCACGGTCACCGCGCCGGATCCCGCTGCGCTCGAATCCCGGCTGGGGCGCCTCGAGGCACTGATCGATCCGCCCGACGCCGCCTGAGGTTCAGCGGGACGGGCTTCACAGGAGGTGAAATGTTCATGAGTCCATTCGCACTGCGTACCGGTCTGCTCGCCGCCGGCCTTTTCGCCATCTGGACCTCGCCGTCGATGGCGGCCAAGATCTACCAGTACACCAACGCCGCAGGCGAGACCGTGTTCACCGACGAGCCCACCGAAGGCGCGACGGTGCACGACGTCGACCCGGCGCCGGTGATCCCCATGGAACGCGTCGAGATCCCCGAGACGGACAGCGCCAAACAGCGGCGCGAGTCCACGCCTCCGGACGACGCGCCGGCGACCGGGTCCGAGCCCCCGCCGAAGGAGATCCGCTTGTCGCCGGAGGAGGCGCCGGAGGCAGCCGAGCCCTCCGAGGCCCCTGCGAAGCCCGAGTCGACCGAGGCGCCGGCCGCGGACTACGGCCGCTTTGCCATCGAGAGCCCGTCTGACGGCGAGATGGCCAGTCGCCCGCGCGGCTCGATCACCGTCGAGCTCGAGCTCCAGCCCGCCCTGCGCTCCGGCGACCGCATCAATGTGCTGGTCGACGGCGAGCCCCGGGTGCGCGACACCACCGGCCGTCGGCATCTCCTTGACGGACTGACGCCCGGTCGGCATGTTCTCACCGCCCAGATCCGTCGTGACGACACGGTCGTCCGCGAAACCCGCCCCGTCGAGTTCACCCTGATCGTCCCCTGACCCACGCTGGGGCGCAGTCGTCCGCCTGATGCACTACGATGGTGCGAAAGGCGGGCGGCGCATCCCGTGACCCCGCCGCAAGCTCCGCCAGACGGGCCGTGCGTGGGGTTTCGCCGTCCCTGCCGTCGTGGCGGGGCATGTGGGCACGCTACTTGCACCAAAATGGCCAACGGGGCCGCGGATCCGCGATGTGCGCCCGAACCGGAGTGGTAGCGACGAGATGAACCCGAGAAGAGATCCCCCGCTGGCCGACATGCTCAACACCGCCATCGTGGTGCTGGACGGGGCCGATCGCCCCATCTACCTGAACTCGGCGGCCGAGCAGTTCCTGGGTACCAGCTACAGCGCGGCGCTGAAGTCCGGCTTCGATGCGATCCTCGCCGCCAACCCGATCCTCGCCGAGACCATCGAGGAGGCGCTGGCGGGCCGACAGGTGATGACGCTGCGCGAGGTCGAACTCAAGCTCGCCCACGAGCTGACCCGCGTGGCCGACTGTGCGATCACGCCCCGCCCCGAGCACCCCGGCGCCCGGGTGATGCTGGAGTTCAACGACATCGAGCGCCACCTGCGCATCTCCCGGGATGCGCGCATCAACTCCCTGCAGATGACCACCCGGCAGATGATGCGCGGTCTGGCCCACGAGCTGAAGAACCCGCTGGGCGGCCTGCGCGGCGCAGCCCAGCTACTCGAGCGCGAGCTGCCCGACCCGGCCCTGACCGAGTACACCCGCATCATCCTCCAGGAGACCGACCGCCTGCGCACGCTGATCGACCGCATGCTGGGCCCCAGCGATCGACTGCATTGCGACTGGATCAACATCCACGAGCCGCTCGAGCAGGTGCGCCGGCTGCTTTCCATCGAGACCGACGGCGAGTCGCTGGAATGGATGCCGGACTACGACCCGAGTCTGCCGGAGGTCTGGGCGGACCGCGACCAGCTGGTCCAGGTGCTGCTCAATCTCGGCCGCAACGCCATCCAGGCGATGCGCGAGAGCGGCACCGCCTCACCACGGCTGACCTTCCGTACCCGGGTGTTGCGCCAGTTCACCGTGCACGGCAAGCGTCACCGGCTGGCCGTGCGCATCGACGTCGAGGACAACGGGCCCGGCGTTCCGGAAGAGCTGATCGAGACGCTGTTTCTGCCCATGGTCAGCGGCCGGGCCGGCGGAAGCGGTCTGGGCCTGTCGATGGCGCAGACAATCGTCGAGCGGCACCAGGGCATGATCGAGTTCGTGCCCCGGCGCGACGTCACCCGCTTTTCCGTGATTCTCCCCATCCACCCCGATGGCATGCCCGACCGGCCCCCGGCCGGGGATGCGATTTCCAGCGAGTGAGTTCCGCATGTCCGTTGCAGCCACCGACAACCCGAACCCGGGCGCATCCACGCCCAGCCTGTGGGTGATCGACGACGACCAGGCGATCCGTTGGGTGCTCGAGCGAGCGCTCGTGCCCACCGACTTCGACGTGGAATCCTTCGCGGACGTCGCCTCGGCACAGGCCCGGCTCGATCGTGGCGAACGCCCCGACGTGATTTTCTCCGACATCCGCATGCCCGGCGAGGACGGCCTGACCTTCCTCACCCGCCTGGCCGAGGCGCATCCGGAGATCCCCGTGGTGATCATGACCGCTCACTCGGACCTTGAGAGTGCCGTCGGTGCCTTCGAGAAGGGCGCGTTCGACTACCTGGCCAAGCCGTTCGACATCGACGAGGCGGTACGGCTCGCCGAGCGGGCCTTTGACGCCTCGCGGGAGCGGGCGCAGCGGGCCGTGCCACCGGAGCCCGAGTCCGGCTCCGATCTGATTGGCAACGCTCCGGCGATGCAGGAGATCTTCCGCGCCATCGGCCGGCTGGCGCGTTCCTCGGTGACCGTGCTGATCAACGGCGAGTCGGGGACCGGCAAGGAACTGGTCGCCCGGGCGCTGCACCGGCACAGCCAGCGCCGCGACGGCCCCTTCGTCGCGCTGAACACGGCGGCCATCCCCAAGGATCTGCTGGAATCCGAACTGTTCGGCCACGAGAAGGGCGCGTTCACCGGGGCCACCGGCCAGCGCCGGGGGCGCTTCGAGCAGGCCCAGGGCGGGACGCTGTTCCTCGACGAGATCGGTGACATGCCGCTGGAACTGCAGACCCGCCTGCTGCGGGTGCTTTCCGACGGGCATTTCTACCGTGTCGGCGGTACGGCCCTGATCAAGTCGGACGTGCGGGTGATCGCCGCGACGCACCAGCGGCTGGAGGACCTGGTCAGCGAAGGCCGCTTCCGCGAGGACCTCTACCACCGGCTCAACGTCATCCGTCTCAAGCTGCCGGCCCTGCGCGAGCGGGTCGAGGACATCCCCCAGCTGATGCGCTTCTTCCTCGCCCGGGCGGCCGAGGAGCTCGAGGTGCCGGTCAAGACGCTTACCACGGCGGCCGAGCACCGTCTGAGCGAGTACCCCTGGCCGGGCAACGTGCGCGAGCTGGAGAACATCGCCCGTTGGGTGACCGTGATGGCGCCGGGCAACGAGGTGGGCGTGAACGATCTGCCCGAGGCGATCCGCGAGGGAGGTGCCGGGGAGAGTGCCGAGGGAGAGGATCAGTTGCTCTCCCGCTGGACCGCGGACCTGGCCCGCTGGGCCGAGGCCCGGCTCAACGCCGGCGACCAGGATCTGCTGGACACCGCCGGGCCGGCCTTTGAGCGCACCCTGCTTAAGGCCGCTCTGGCCTACACCGGTGGTCACAAGCAGAAGGCCGCCGCGCTGATCGGCTGGGGGCGCAACACGGTGACCCGCAAGCTCAAGGAGCTCGGCGAGCCCTGATCCGGCGCGGGCGTTCTCAGCCCTTGCCCAGATCGGCGATCAGCGAGCCCTGGGCATTGAAGGGCTTCTCGCCCCCGGTGGGCTGGATACGGCGGTACTCGCCCTCGGCGGTCAGCTCCCAGGCGCCGGTGTTGTCGCGCAGGTAGCGGTCGAAGGCCTCGTCGATCACCCGGGCGCGGATCTCGGGCGGGTCGACCGGGAAGGCGGTTTCCACCCGGGCGAAGAAGTTGCGCGGCATCCAGTCGGCCGAGGAGAGAAACAGCTCCTCCTCGCCGTCGTTGTGGAAGTAGAACACGCGCGGGTGCTCGAGAAAGCGCCCCATCACCGAGCGGACATGGATGTTTTCCGAGACGCCCGGAATCCCCGGTTTCAGGCAGCAGACCCCGCGGACGATCAGTTCGATCCTCACCCCCGCCTGCGAGGCCTCGTAGAGCGCCTCGATCACGCGGCGTTCGATCAGCGCGTTCATCTTGGCGCGGATCAGGCCCTTGCGCCCGGCCCGGGCGTGGGCCGTCTCGCGGCGGATGCGCTCGAGCATGCCCTCGTGCAGGGTGAACGGCGACTGCAGCAGGCGCTTGAGGCGGATGCCGCGGCCCAGGCCGGTCAGCTGCATGAACAGCTTGTTGACGTCCTCGCCGACGAAGCGGTCGTCGGTCATCAGCCCGAAGTCGGTGTACAGCCGCGCCGTGCCCGGGTGGTAGTTGCCGGTGCCCAAGTGGACGAAGCGCTTGAGGCGATTGCCGTCGCGGCGGACCACCAGCGCCATCTTGGCGTGGGTCTTGTAGCCGACGATGCCGTAGGCGACGTAGGCCCCGGCCTTCTGCAGCCTCGTCGTGATGTTGATGTTCGCCTCCTCGTCGAAGCGCGCGCGCAGTTCGACCACCGCGGTGACCTCCTTGCCGGCCCGCGCCGCGGCCTCCAGTGCGTCGACGATCGCCGAGTCGCGTCCGGTGCGGTAGAGCGTCATCTTGATCGCCACCACCATGGGGTCCTCGGCGGCCTGGCGGATGAACTCCACCACCGGCATGAACGACTGGTAGGGGTGGTGCAGCAGCACGCTGCCTTGCTGGGCGATGGTCTCGAAGATGTTCCGGTCCGGGTCGAAGTCCGTCTCGAGTCGCGGGGTGAACGGCGGGTCCTTGAGTTCGGGCCGGTCGATCAGGTTGGGCAGCGACATCAGCCGGTGGAGGTTGACCGGCCCGCGCACCTGGAACACCTGCCGGTCCTCGAGAGCGAAACGCTCGCAGAGGAAGTCGATCATGTCCTGCGGACAGTTGTCGGCCACCTCCAGGCGCAGCGCGTCGCCGTAGTTGCGTTCGAACAGGCCGCCCTGCAGCGTTTGCAGCAGGTCCTCGTCGTCGTCCACGTCCACCGAGAGGTCGCTGTTGCGCGTGACGCGGAACTGGTAGCAGCCGGTCACCGTCATGCCGGGAAACAGTTCGTGGACATGGGCGTGGATCATCGAACTGAGGAAGACGAAGCTCGACGGTCCTTCCGCGGCGCCCTCGTCCATCTGGATGATGCGCGGCAGGGCGCGCGGCGCCTGCACGATCGCCAGCCAGGCTTCCCGGCCGAAGTCGTCGTTGCCTTCCAGCGAGACGATGAAGTTCAGCGACTTGTTGAGGATGCGCGGGAACGGATGCGACGGATCGAGGCCCAGCGGGGTCAGCAACGGCAGCAGCTCGCGGCGGAAGTACTGCTTGACCCACAGTGCCTGCGCCTCGGTCCAGTGCGTGCGTCGCAGGAAGTGGATATTCTCCTTGGCCAGGGCCGGAATGATCTCCTGGTTGAGGGTCTCGTACTGGTCGTGGACCAGGGCGTGGGCGGAATCGAGCACCAGGTCGAGCTGCTGCTGCGGGGAGAGCCCCGCGTCGTCGGGACGACTGATGCCGGCGCGGATCTGCTGGGTGAGCGTGCCGACCCGCACCTCGAAGAACTCGTCGAGGTTCGACGAGGAAATGCAGAGGAACTTGAGCCGCTCGAGGAGCGGGACGTTCCGGTCCTGGGCCAGCTCCAGCACACGCCGGTTGAAGCCTAGCAGGCTCAGTTCGCGGTTGATGAATGGCAGGGGATTTTCGGTGGAGTTCGTCATTATTTCGCAACGTAAAGTCGGTTAGAGTATGCGCATTTGGTCGGCCCGCCCGGTGCCGATGGGCCGGGCCAGTCTGCCCGCCGGGCGTGACCGGGCCGTGAAACCTCGTTCGACGAGTAAAACCCAGCAGCCGTGCCGAGACAAGCCGGCACCGCCCGAGAGGGCAGCCTAGACGGAGATTCCAGGGACATGACTCAGCAAGAAGATACCCCCAAGCTCGCCCCCCACACGCTCACCCGCTACGACGACGACCTCGATGCGCTGCGCTCGTTGCTGATGAACATGGGCGGCGTGGCCGAGCAGCATTTCGATGATGCGCTGGCTTACCTGCTCGAAGGGGACCCCAGGCGTGGACGGATCGCGATGGAACAGGACTACGAGATCGACACCCTCGAGACCTCCATCGACGAGCTGGCCATCCACATCATCGCCCGCTACGCCCCGGCCGCCCGGGATCTGCGCGTGATCATGGCTATCGTCAAGGCGATCACCGACCTCGAGCGCATCGGCGACAAGTCGGAGAAGCTCGCGCGGATCGCCGAGGAAGTCGGCCCGACCCTGCAATCGACTGAGTTCGCCACGCATTTCCGCGTGATGGGACGCATCGTCAAGGGCATGCTGCACGACGCGCTCGACGCCTTCATCCGCGAGGACCACGTCGCCGCCGAGGAGATCATCCGCCGCGATACCCACGTGAACCATGAATACAACATGGTGCACGGCGTGCTGCTGGACTTCATGGCCCGCCACCCGGACAAGGGCGATCTCAGCCTGCGCATGCTCTACTGCATGCGGGCCATCGAGCGTATCGGCGACCACTGCGCCAACATCGCCGAGTACGTCATCTTCCAGCAGAAGGGGGTGGAGGCCGCCGCTGCCGAGGACCTGAGCGAGGGCAAGGAGCGCACCCAGATCTGACGCCGAAGACGAGCTTCCCGAAGCAGTCGAGGACCGGCATCATGCCGGCCCTTTCTCGTTGCCGTTGTCAGTGCCTGGGATCGTCCTCGGCCGCGTCCGGATCGCGCCGGCTGTCGATGCGATCCTCGCTCTCCGGGTAGGGCAGCTTGAGGTGTCCGTAGCGCAGGGCCAGCACCGTGGCGGCGAGGATCAGCATGGTCACGCCCACCGCCAGCATCTTCCAGGCATCCAGGTCCTTGACCTCCAGCACCAGGTAGCGCGCCAGGGCGATGATGCCGATGTAGATCGGGAAGCGAATCGGCAGCCGGCCGGTATGCAGGTAGGCGCCGATCATCGCCAGCACCTCCAGGTACAGGAACAGCAGCAGGATGTCGGCGAGGTCGACGCGACGGTCGAGGATCATCTGCCAGACGGCCTGCGAGCCGGCAACCAGCGTGGCCCCCAGGATGACGATCAGACCGAAGAGTTCCAGCCGGTGGACCAGCTTGTGGACGGGGTGGCTGTGACGGAAACGCTGCATGCTAGCCTCCTGAGGTCAAAAAGCGGGAGGAACATTACCTCCACGTGTTGCCACCCTTATAACCGACGAGCCGACACCCTGTCATGACGAACAAACGACTGACCCTGCCGCGACCGCGCATCGGCCTTGGACTGGCCGCCCTGGGGCGCCCGGGCTACATCAACCTCGGCCACGGCGAGGACATGCCGGGCCGTCGCGACGTGGATGCCATGCGGGCCCACTGTCACACCATGCTGGATCGGGCTTGGGAACGGGGCGTGCGCTACGTGGATGCCGCCCGTTCCTACGGTCGCGCCGAGGCTTTCCTCGGCGCCTGGCTTGCCGGGCGTGCACCGGCACAGCGGCCGGTGGTCGGCTCCAAGTGGGGTTACACCTACACCGCGAACTGGCGCATCGATGCCGAGGTTCACGAGGTCAAGGAGCACAGCCGCGCGGTGCTCGACCGCCAGTGGACCGAGACGCTCGAGGCACTCGGCGGGCCGCCGGCGCTCTACCAGATCCACTCGGCGACGCTGGACTCCGGCGTGCTCGAAAACGCGCCCGTGCTCGAACGGCTGGGGGAGTTACGCGAGGCGGGCACGGCCATCGGCTTGACCACCAGCGGGCCGCGGCAGGCCGACACGCTGGAACGTGCCATGGGCGTGGAGATCGACGGCCGGCCGTTGTTCGATGCCGTCCAGGCCACCTACAACGTCCTTGAACCGTCCATCGGCCCGATGCTGGCAGCCGCTGCCGACAGCGGCATGGCCGTGATCGTCAAGGAAGGCGTGGCCAACGGCCGGCTCTCCGCGCGCAACGATCGCGCCGCGGATGCCGGGCGCATGGCGGTGCTCGACGGGATCGCCACGCGTCACCAGGTCACCCGGGACGCCGTGGCCCTCGCCGCCGTGCTGGCCCGTCCCTGGGTGGACATGGTGCTCTCCGGTGCGGCGACGGACGAGCAGTTGGCCGCCAACCTGCGTGCCCTGGAGATCTCGCTCTCCCCGGACGAACTCGGCGCCCTCGATGAACTCGCCGAGTCCCCGGCAACCTACTGGGAGACGCGCGGTTCTCTGAGCTGGAACTGAACGATCAAGCGCAGGCTTGATCGTGATTAGCGCATGTTCTTCCAAATCAAAAAACGGAATGCGTGAAGGCTTGTGTTCCGGCGTGCTCGGGAGGATGGTTAGACAGCTAACAAACAGAATCACGCAGGAGTGACATGATGCTGACCGAGTGGATGAGCGACACCCGACAACGGGCCCGAGCGAGCATGCTGGCGTTGGTCGCCGGTGGGCTGATGGCCGGACCGGTGCAGGCGGAGGATGACAATCCGCCCGACAAGGCCCCGGACTCCATCCTCTACGACATGCCGCAGGAGGTCGCCGACGGCGTCTGGTCGGCAATCGGCGCGACCCAGCCCTACACCTACGAAAACTCGCTGCACAACAACAACCTCTCGTTCGTCATCGGCGAGGACGCGGTGCTGGTGATGAATGCCGGTTCGTCCTACCAGCTCGCCGAGGCACTGCACGAACAGATCCGTAAGCACACCGACGCGCCGGTCAAGTATGTGGTCAACGAGAACGGCCAGCTGCATGCCGCCATGGGTACGGGCTACTGGATCGAGCAGGGGGCCGAGGTGATCGGTCACGTCGACGCCGCCGAGTACTACGACAGCCACGCTGCCGCGTATGTCGAGCAGCTCCGGAACACTGCGAAGGAGAAGGCCGAGGGCACCGAGGCCGTGCCCATGAGCATCGCCTTCGAGAAGCGCATGGAGATCGACCTCGGTGGCGTCACGGCCGAAGTGGTCAACTTCGGGCCGGCGCACTCGCCGGGCGACATCTCGGTGGTCATCCCCGAGCGCGACGTGATCATCGCCGGCGACATGGCCTTCAACGTGCGCATGTTGCCGATATTCGAATACACCGACACGGCCGCTTGGCTGGAAACCTGGCCCCAGTTCGCTTCCGTTGCCGAGGGCAAGACCATCATCCCGGGTCACGGCGGTCCGACCGACCTGGAGACCGTCGAGCACTACACCAAGGACTACCTGGTGTTCCTGCGCACCGAGATCGGCCGGATCGTCGACGAGGGTGGCACCCTGCAGGACGCCTACGAACTCGACCAGAGCCAGTTCTCGCACTGGCACACCTTCGACGAGCTGGCCTCGAAGAACGCCGGCCGTGTCTTCCAGAAGATGGAATTCGAGTTCTGATCGGCCGACAGGCCCTCGACTCGTCCAGCCGCCCCGGGACAACCCGCGGGCGGTTTTCTTTTGCGCGGCGGCTTGGAAGCGGTGCGCGGATGGGCTTTACTCCCTAG
>JBNJFM010000016.1:0-17612 GCA_051746865.1 Pseudomonadota bacterium
TGCCGTCCCTCGACGGGCAACGAGCCCGCCTTCGGTCCGGCGCCTTGATTGCGAACAAACCCGCGAGCCAGAGATGCCATCGAATCGTGCAGAGTTTCCTTAGGTCTGCACGAAAAAGCCCCGGACAGGCCGGGGCGGATATCTCGCCAGGTTGTCGTGAGCGTTACTTGCCCAGTGCGGCGCGGAAGAGCCCGGCCCAGGAGTCGTTCATCGGCATCTCGTGAACGACTCCCTGCGAGAGCTGCCTGCCGTCTTCCAGCCCCACCTCGTGGAGCAGCGCCTTCTGCTCGGCCACGTCTACGGTCAGGGCATTGAGGTTTTCCTTGCCGGCCAGGTAGTCGGCGATCGCCGGCTCGGCGGCAGCCGCCTGCTCCAGCATCTTGGGTGCCCAGACGGCCACGTGCAGAACGATGCGGCCCTCGTAGTCCGCCTTCGCCAGTGCCGCGAGCGTGGCGGTGACCATCGCCTGATTCTCTTCCGGTGCGATCTCGCCGCCAAAGGCCAGCACGATCGCTTCCTTGTCCAGCAGGGGCTGGACCGCCTCGGCGGCATCGGCCGCCTCGGCCAACGCCGCGCTGGAGAGCACGTTGTTGTCGCGGTTGTGGGCCACCGCCTCGCCGGCGATCGCCCCACCCAGCGTCGCGCAGATCGATGACTGGTTCTGGGCGATGCCCAGGGTGTGAACGTCCAGCTCGTTGGTCAGTGCCAGACCAAGAGCCTGACCGGTGTAGGCGCGCAGGACGTACTGATCGCCCATGCTGACGGCGGCAGCGGAACCCGTGCCGGCAATGCCGACCGACAATGCGGCAGCAATAAGGGTGCGTTTCATGCGTGTTCTCCTCGAGAATGGATCAAAAAACCTGATGGCCAATAAGAATAGACCCAATTCTCGACTTCACAACCCTTTCCGCAATGAAGGCTATTCAGGCTCCGGGCGCCTTACCCTGAATACTCCCCCCTTCTAATCCCCGAGCAACCGCTAACGGCGTCGACATTAACCGGCCAAATCGTACCCCGCCAGCCCGATCTGGTAGAGACCGAAGGCGATCACCATGCCGCCAGCGACGTGACGCACCCACGGCTTGCGGACGAAGGTCGACAGCTGGCCGGCGAAGGCGCCCATCGCCAATAGATTGGGCAGCGTGCCCAGCCCGAAGCCGAGCATCAGCAAGGCGCCCTGCAGCGGACCGCCGGCCGACAGGGCCCAGATGAGCACGCTGTAGACCAGCCCGCAGGGCAGCCAGCCCCACACCAGCCCCAGGCCGAAGGCCTGCGCCGGCGATTTTACCGGCATCAGGCGGCGGCCGACCGGCTCGATGAAGCGCCACAGCCGCGAGCCGGCCCGCTCGATGCGGGTCAGGCCGAACCACCACCCCCCCACGTACAGGCCCATGAGGATCATGAACACCCCGGCGATCGCCAGCAGGATGATCTGCGCATCCTGAATCGGCGCGAGCGACAGGCCCAGCAGGCCGATACCCCCGGCGATGGCGCCGGCGATGGTGTAGGAGGTGATCCGCGCGATGTTGTAGGCGGCGAGATACGGAAAGAGGGTGGCGAAGCGCTCGCGCTTTTCCGGCGGCAGGCCGAAGGTCAGTGCCCCGACGATGCCGCCACACATGCCGACGCAATGGACGCCGCCGAAGAACCCCACGGCCATGGCGGCGAAAAAGCTGACGTTCTCGGGCATTTTCCCTCCTGTTTCATGGGCACCTCGCGAGACGGGTCGCGACCGGCTCCCGGTCCCGGCGCTCGCTTCTCGTACAATGGATCGCATGAGCACATCCGTCGACCCCACCGATCCGGCCAGCATTCTCGCCTATCTCGAGCACAATCGCGATTCGATGGCCCTGCGTCATTTGCCACGCATCGACCGCCAGCTGCATCGACTGCAGGAGGCTGCGCCCGGCAGCGAGGAGCGCAACGAGTCCGCCCTGCACCGCCTGCTCGACCTGGCCAACCGCGCCGCCGACGAGGTCGCCGCCCGCGAACAGCTGGCCATTCACATCGACTACCCCGAGGACCTGCCCGTCTCCGGGGCGCGCGAACGCATCCAGGCCGCCATCGCCGACCACCCGGTGACCATCATCGCCGGCGAGACCGGCTCAGGGAAGACCACCCAGATCCCCAAGATGCTCCTGGAGATGGGCTATGGCCGGCGCGGAATGATCGCGCATACCCAGCCGCGGCGCATCGCCGCGCGCAACGTCGCCCGCCGACTGGCCGAGGAACTCGACGAGGGCGAGGGCCACGACGGCCGGACGGCGGTCGGCTACAAGGTGCGCTTCTCCGACCAGACCCGACCAAACAGCCGCGTGGCGGTGATGACCGACGGTCTGCTGCTCGCCGAGTTGCAGCATGACCGGGAACTGCTGCGCTACGATGCGCTGATCATCGACGAGGCGCACGAGCGCAGCCTTAACATCGACTTTCTGCTGGGCGTGATCAAGCGCCTGCTCGAGCGCCGTCCGGACTTCCGCCTGGTGATCACCTCGGCGACCATCGATCCGGAACGCTTCGCCGAGCACTTCGCCGACCGAAGCGGTCACCGCCCGCCGATCGTGACCGTCAGCGGCCGCGGCTATCCCGTGGAGGTGCGCTACCGCCCGCCGGAGGCGGACCGCGACGAGGAACTGGGCTCGACCATCGCTCGCGGCGTGGCCCAGGCGGCCGATGAACTGATCACCGAGGGGCCGGGCGACATCCTGGTCTTCCTCCCCGGCGAGCGCGAGATCCGCGAGACGGAAAAGGTGCTCTCCCGGCGGGGCCTCAAGCACACCGAGATCCTGCCCCTGTACGCGCGGCTGTCGGCCAAGGACCAGCAGCGGGTGTTCGCCCCGCACGCCGGCCGACGCATCGTGCTCTCCACCAACGTCGCCGAGACCTCGCTGACCGTCCCGGGCATCCACTACGTGATCGACTCCGGCGTGGCGCGGATCAGCCGCTACCACCCGCGCGCCCGCTTGCAGAAACTGGGCATCGAGCCGATCTCGCAGGCCTCGGCCAACCAGCGCGCCGGGCGCTGCGGGCGGATCGCGCCGGGGGTGTGCATCCGCCTGTACGAGGAGGAGGACTTCGAGAGCCGCCCGGCCTTCACCGATCCGGAGATCCTGCGCTCCAACCTCGCCTCGGTGCTGCTGCAACTCGATGCGCTCAAGCTCGGGCAGGCAGAGAACTTCCCCTTCATCGAGCCGCCCGACCCGCGCCAGCTGGCCACGGCACGCAAGCATCTGTTCGAACTCCACGCACTGGACAAGGGTGGCCGGCTGACGAAGATCGGCCGCCAGCTCGCGCGCCTGCCGATCGACCCGGCATTGGGGCGGATGATCATCGCCGCCCGCGAGCACGGCGATCGGGCGACCGAGGACATGCTGGTTATCGCCGCCTTCCTCGCCATCCAGGACCCGCGCGAGCGTCCCGCCGAGGCGCGAGGCGCGGCCGACGCCGCCCACCGCGAATTCGCCCTGGCCGGCTCGGACTTCGCCAGCGTGCTCGCACTCTGGTCGGCCTGGCATGAGGTGCGTCGCCACAAGAGCCGCCGGCAGGCGCGCCAGTGGGCCATCAAACGCTTTCTCAACGCCAACCGTCTGGTCGAGTGGCACGACCTGGTCGGCCAGCTCCGCGGCTCGGTCGACGAGATATTCCGTATCCGCCTGCCCGACTTCGAGCCGATCGAGATGCCCGAGCCGCCCCAGGAAGGGGAAAACCAGAAAGGGGAGAAGCAGAAGCTCCCCGCCGCCCTGGCCGGGCGCCTCGACCAGTTGCACCAGTCGGCGCTCGGCGGCCTGCTTGACCAGATCGGCATGCGCGACCCGGCTCCCCCGAAGAGCTACCGCCAGGCCGCCGGCGACCACCGCGGCAAGAAGCGCCGCCAGCCGACTGTCTACCTCGGCGCGCACAACCGCCGCTTCTACCTGTTCCCCGGCTCGGTGACGGTCAAGGCACAGCCCAAGTGGGTGGTCTCCGCGGAGATCATCGAGACCTCGAAGGTGTTCGCGCGCATGAACGCGCCGATCAACCCGCGCTGGCTCGAACCGATGGCCGGGCACCTGGTGACCCGCGAGTACAACGAACCAACCTGGAACGCGAAATCCGGACGCGTGACCGCCTTCGAGACCGTGCGCCTGTTCGGCCTGCCGATCGTCACCAAGCGGCGGGTCGACTACGGCCGCATCGACCCGGTCGAGGCGCGCGAGATCTTCATTCGCCGCGCGCTGGTCGAGGGCGAATTCGACTCCGCCCAGCCGTTCTGGCAGCACAACCAGGCGCTGATCGAGGAGATCCGCACCCTGGAGGCCAAGCTGCGGCGGCCGGCGTACCTGGTCGACGAACAGAAGCTGTTCGACTTCTATCACGCGCACATCCCGGCCGAGGTGACCGATGCACGCAAGCTCGACCACTGGATCAAGAAGCATCGCGCCGAGGCCGAGCGTCTCAAGCTCACCCGCGACGACCTGCTGGAGACCGAACCCGACGACCGCCGCCTGGCTCAGCTGCCGGACACCTGGCCCGCCGGCCGCTACCGATTGCGCCTGTCCTATCACTTCGCTCCCGGCGAACCGGACGACGGCGTGAGCCTGCACATCCCGCTGGGTCTGCTCAATCGCTTCGACGCGGCACCCACCACCCACCTAGTGCCGGGCCTGCGCCGGGAGAAGATCGAGGCGATGATCCGCGCCCTGCCCAAGGCCGAGCGGCGCCACTTCGTGCCTGCGCCCAGCTTCGCCGAGGCGGTCGAGGACCGGATCACCGACACCGGCATCCCGCTCTCGCAGGCCCTTGCCGACGAGTTGCGCCGCATGACCGGACACGAGGTCGATCCCGGCCTGCTCGACGAGCGCAAGCTGCCCGAGCACCTGCGCATGCGCTACGTGGCGGTCGACCAGGACGGCGAGCCGGTGGACGCCGACCGCGACATCGACGCCCTGCGCGGCCGGCTGGCCGAGCGCTCACGGGAGGCCTTCAACCAGCGTGCCCGACACCAGCTGGAGGAGCATTCGACCACCGAGTGGGACATCGGCGAACTGCCCGAGACGCTCAGCGTGGAGAGCGGCGGGGCAACCATCGAGGCCCGGCCGGCACTGGCCGACCACGGCGACCATATCGAGGTCGAACTGGTCGACGACCCCGAGCGGGCCGCGCGCATCCACACCGCGGGCGTGGTCCGGCTGATGCTGCTCAACCGGGCGCAGATGGCCCGCCAGGCCGAGTCCGACCTGCGCGGTGACCGCTCGCTGGACACCGTGCGGTTGCACTACAGCCGGCTGAAGTCATCGCGCCCGGTCCCCGCCGAGGGCATGCAGACAGCGAAACGCGCCTACCGGGCCTTCGACCAGGAACTGATCTTCCGCGCCGCCTGGCAGCTGGCCGTCGCCGACCAGCCGCCGGTGCGCGATGGCGAGACCTTCAGGCACCGCCTGTCCCGTCTCGACGGCGAACTGCCCCGGCGCGCGATGGAACTGGCGCAACAGATGAAGGCCATCCTCGAGGCCCAGCACCGCCTGCGCCGCCAGCTAGGCGGCCGATTGCCGTTGTCGGTGATCGAGACCGCCCGCGAGATCGGCGAGCAGCTCGATCTGCTGGTCCACCCGGGCATGATCTGGCTGGCCTCCGACGAGCGGCTGGCGCAGTTGCCGCGCTACATCGAGGGCGCAGAGAAGCGCCTGGAGAAGACCGAGCGCCAGCCGGAACGCGACCGGATGCAGCGCGTGCAGTTCGCCCCGCTGGCCGAGCAGGTCAAAAACCGGCTCATCAAGGGCACGCCGGATCTCGTGGACTGGCAACGTCGCGAGGACCTGCTGGAGACGCTGGAAGGCCACCGCCTGGCCGTCTTCGCCCAGGAACTGGCCGGCAAGGGCGCGCCGAAGGCCAAGGACATCGAGGCCGCCCTGGCCGAAAAGACCTGACCGGGACACGCGGCGCACCGTCGGCACACCGCCCTGTGCGAGCGGGCCTCGCCCGCGAAGGCGGCGTCAGCCGCCGTCCCCTTTTCCGCCGTCGGCAGCGACAGAGACCGGGACACGCGCCCGCGGCGCGTTTCGCGTCCCAAACAAGCTCGCACCGGGCGATAGTGCATCCCGCACCGGTCGGTCTTGTCCCTTTCCCTTCCCCCGGAACGAAAAATCCCCGGCCGATACCGACCGGGGAAGCACAAGTCCTGGAGGGGGACGTGATCAGAAAGAGACGGTCACACCGGCGTGGATGGAGCGGCCGGCGCCGGGCACGGACACACCCCAGGGGACGCCCTTGATGGACATGGTCTTGCCCTGTCCGAGATAGGCGCCGCCGGTGGGGTCGGCGTAGAGACGGTCAAAGAGGTTGTCGACGCCGACGTCCACGCGCACGCGCTCCCACTGGTAGCCGGCACGCAGGTTGACCAGGGCAAAACCGGCGGTCTCGATCTCGTTGCGCACCTCGGAGCTGTCGTCCTTGGCGGCGACGCCCTCGACCTCGACCGCGCTGTTCCAGCCGCCGAGCTCGTGCGTCAGGGCCACCCGCGCCTCGAGCGGCACGATGTTGTACAGGCCGTCGTCGGTGTCGCGGTTCTCGCCGTGCGTGTACTCGAGTGCGCCTTCCAGGCCGAATCGGCCCCGGTCGGTCTCCGCCAGCGTCAACCGTCCGGACAGGTCCACGCCATAGAGCAGCGCATCCTGGTTGACGTATTGCAGCACCACGAACGACTCGGTGGCGCCCTCGTAGGCGGGCAGGCGTTGGGCGTCGATGTAGTCCTCCACGTAGGTCACGTAGGGGGCGACCCGCAGGGACCAGGCATCGTCCGCCGCCCGCCAGTCGAAGGTGGTCGATGCGGTGTAGGCGACTTCCGGGTCGAGGTCGAGATTGCCCACGTAGCCGTTGCCGTCGCCGACGAAGTTGTTCATCACGGCGGCCATCGTCCAGGTCGACCAGGGGTAGCGTTCGTAGAGGCCCGGCGAGCGGACCTTTCGTGCCAGACCGAACTCCAGCGAGCGGGTCGCGTCGATCTCCCAGCGGGCCAGCGCGGTCAGATCAACGTTGTTGTCGGTCCGCTCGTGGTCGCGGGCATTGAAGCTCTGTGCATCCTCGTACTGCTTATTCATCTGACCCGGCGTGTCGTTGTAACCCACCGCGTCACCCGCATCGCTAGTCACGCGCTCGTAGCGCAACCCGGCGAGCACGGTCCAGTCCTTGGCGAGCCGCGACTCCCACTCGCCGAAGACGGCCATGCGGTCACGCTGGCCGTCACGGATGTTCCAGAAGGTATCCGGCCACATGCCGCCGCCCGACGGTGGCCAGTAGTCATCCAGCCGGTAGCGCTGGTATTCCGCGCCGACGCGCAGGGTGTCGCCGCCGGCGAGATCGAGGTCGGCCTTCAGCCGCAGGCCGCTGTTTTCGCTCTCGGTGAGCATGGGCATGCCGGCGGCGCACGGATCAGGCATGCCGCCGATCGGACTGCATGGCGACCCGCTCGGGTACCAGAACTGCTTGTCGTCACCGAAGTCCATCTCGTGATCGACCACCTCGTGCCAGGCGCGCGCCTCCAGCCCGCCCCAGCCGAACTCGCCCTCGTAACGCAGCGAACCGCGCTTCTCGGTATTCTCGGTCATGTCCATGCGCTGGTTGGGATACAGCTGGTAGGGCATGTCCTGATAGCCGAACTTCGCCTCCAGCAGGTGGTTCTCGTTGCGCAGGGCCAGGCCGAGGAGGTGGTTGCGGGTTTCATAGGCGGTGGAACCGACCTCGTCGAGGGGCAGCTCGTGCCCCGGGCGACCGGTCTCGGTGGTGGCCTTGAAGTCGCCGCCGGCGTCGTAGTTGTCCGCCTTCGACCAGCCGCCGCTGTAACTCAAGCTGACGGTGTCGGTGGCCAGCGTGGCGGAGAGGTTCGCGCTGCGGGCATTGCCGTTGCTGCGATAGGAGGTGCCGACCTCGCCTGCGTGAATCACGCCCTCGCCGGGCTCGGCGAAGGTGGCGGGAAGGGTGTCGACCTCGATGGTGCCGCCGATGGAGTCGCCACCGACGCTGACCGGGGTGATGCCCGCCCAGACGCGCGCCTCGCCCACCTGGGCCGGGTCGAGATAGGACAGCGGCGGGTTCATGTGGTTGGGACAGGCGGCGATCAGGTCCATGCCGTCGAGCCGGGTGCGGATGCGCTCGTCGGCCAGACCGTGGACGATCGGCAGACTGGAGACCGGGCCGGCGCCCTGAAGGCTCACCCCGGGCAGGCGATCGAGCAGCGAAGCCGTATCGCTGGTCGCTGCCCGTTCGGATGAAAGCGTCTGTGCGTCCAGGCGGGTGCCGGACCGGAATGTCGACGCCTCCTCGCCCGGCGCCGTGACCATGATCACTGGCAGGCCGCCATGTTCCCCGGCACCCTCGTCCGCCGGCTCGGCCGCCTGCGCCGGGGCGGCAGTGGTCGCCGCGAGGGCGACGGCAAGAGCCAGACGCGTGCGGCTGGCAGTGGTATCCCGATCGGTCTTCTCGCCGATTGTCATTCCCTGTCTCCTTAATCTGCTTATGCGTTATTTACCGGTCGCGTTGAAAGCAATTTGCCTGCCAACCCCAAGCTGTTGTTTTAACTATCGTCGGTCGAGCTGCCGCCGGAAAAACCGCGACATATCCCACGCCGATGCGGCATCTGCCACACTCCGCGCCGGGATACGTGGACCAACCTTCTGGTCTATACAGGAAAGAGAAACGGAGGAACGGGCCATGAATCGACCGGACGGACAGGGACGACAGCTACTGCTGGCCGCATCTCTGGCCATCCTGTTGCCGCAAAGCGCGCTTGCGGCGGAGACCACGGTCTACCGTTGCACGCAACCGGACGGCTCGGTCGTGTTCTCCGACCAGCCCTGCGACGGCGACATGGAGACTCAGGTGATCCAGTCAGCCGACCCGGGAGCCGGCGGAGAGGAAGCGCGCGAGGGGGTCGCGCGTCTGGCCCGAGAATACGACGAGCGCAAGGCGGCGGAACGCGCAGCCGAAGAAAACCGCCGTGCCGCCGAGGCCGAGGCGCGATCCCGGACGCCGGTGGTGACTCAACCATCCGAGGGTGGCTCCTCCGCCGGGTACTATCCAGGCTACGGCTACCCCGGCACGCTCTATGATCGCTATCGCGAGCCCGGTGGCGGCCTGCACATCGACCAGGACGGCTTCTCCTTCTGGTACGGCAACCGGCCGCCCCGGGACCGCGACCACCACCGCCCGCGTCGACCTCACCCGCCGTACGCACCCGGCGATCGACCGGACCCCTACTCGACTACCGGCGAGCCGATCAAGGAACCGGGATACTCGGGACGGTATCCGGGCGGGTTCCCGGGCTATCGCTGAGCGAGGGCCGGTTCGGCCGCCGGCCGTGAATCTGCAATAATCGCGCTCCCAACCCACCGATCCGTACCGAACCCGACATGCTGGCATACATCTACAAGAGTCTCAGGAATCCCGACATGTACCTGTTCGTCCGCGAGGGGCAGGATCTCGAGGAGCTCGATCCGCTGGTGCTCGAGCGACTGGGTCGTCTCGAGTTCGTCATGGAGCTGGACCTGTCGGCCGATCGCGAACTGGCCCGCACGGACACCGCCACCGTTCGCGACCATATCCGGACACTGGGCTTCCACCTGCAGATGCCGCCGGCGGCCGACAACTGGGCGCACTGGGACAACCTCAAGGCCGGCATCCGCGCGGGCAAGGCGAAGCCGGAATGAGCCGGCTGGTCACCGGAGGCGGGATCGTCGGCCTGGTCCTGTTGCTGCTCGCCGCGGCAATGCTCACAGGCTGCAGCCGCGGCCCCACCGAGTCCGAGGTCCAACACCTCCTGCAGGAGCACGTCGACCCGAAAGCCGAGGTGGTGGTCGTCGAACGGATCGACTCGATGAATGCCGCCGAGCGCGGCGAGACGTGGGTGGTGGACACCGAGGCCACGCTGCGTTTCCCGAAGGCTCTGGGCGATGTGGCGCGCGAACTGGGCGAATCCGGCTCCGCCGAGGGGCCGCTGGACTCGCTCGGCCGACTGGGCCTGATGCTGCGCTTCGGGGAATTCGAGGCCGGCGAGACCCGCCCCTACCGGGCCCGCCTGGAACTGATCGAGGACCAGAACAGCTGGATGCTCGCGCGGGAAGAGTGAGCACCCGGTCGCGCCTCGACTCCTGCCGATCGCGAGTGGCCGCGATCGACCCAATGCCGGCGGGCGGCTACAGCCGCGCGATCTGGTGCAACCGGTCGAAGTCGAGCGTCATGCCGTTGTGCGCGACGAACATGGGATTGATCAGCGAGTCACGAGTGTTGTAGCGCAAGGGACGGCCCTTCAAGTCGGTCAGGTGCCCCCCGGCCGACTCCAGCACACACTGCGAGGCGGCCGTGTCCCACTCCGAGGTCGGGCCGAGGCGGGGGTAGAGGTCGGCCTTCCCCTCGGCGATCAGGCAGGTCTTCAGCGAACTGCCGCAACGAACGATCTCCGGGGAGTCGAAGGTCTCGCACAGCTGCAGTTCCCGCGCGCTCGAGTGCGAGCGGGACAGCGCCAGCGTCGGCGGCCACACCGGATCGCGGACCCGGATCGACTCGGCCCGGCCGTCGACGTACCGCCAAGCCCCGAGACCACGCACTGCGGCGTATTCGCGATCGATGGCCGGCGCCAGGACCACTCCCAGCACGGGCTCGCCGGCGTCGATCAGGGCAATATTGACGGAGAATTCACCGTTGCGCTTGACGAATTCGCGCGTGCCGTCGAGCGGGTCGACCAGCCAGTATCGCCGCCACTCGCGACGCTCGCGCCACACCGGGGCCCGGGTCTCCTCGGTCAGCACCGGCAAGGTCGGCTCGAGTGCCGTCAGCCGTTCGGCGATCAGCCGGTTGGCCACGACATCGGCCTCGGTGACCGGCGAGGTGTCGGCCTTGCGCTCGACCGC
Source organism: Pseudomonadota bacterium (assembly GCA_051746865.1). Classification (GTDB taxonomy): domain Bacteria; phylum Pseudomonadota; class Gammaproteobacteria; order Halothiobacillales; family Halothiobacillaceae; genus Guyparkeria. The sequence continues at coordinate 10,881 of JBNJFM010000016.1, forward strand.
AAAATCGCTCTCGTAGACGATCATGATCTCGCGACCCGCCGCCTCGGCGATCTCGCGTACCGCCTCGAGCAGCGATCCATCCGACCTCGAGGCGTCCGGCGCTTCGTTGCACCTGTTAGGACTTCCGTTCACGACACTCCTTCCCTCTCTCTTGCCTCAAGGTGCGCGCGCACCAAGTACATCGCGGCCAGCGAGCGTGCCTCCGAGCAGTCACCGGAGGTCGCCAGCTCGTCGAGCTCGGCCATCGGCAGGAAATCGACCTCCAGCGGCTCGGGCTCGTCGCCCGGCACCCGCGCCGGGTAGAGCGATTCGGCCAGCACCAGCTGCGTTCGCTGCCCCGAATAGGTCGGAGCCATGGTCAGCTCGTTGAGGCGCGTGAGTCGACGGGCACCGAAGCCCGCCTCCTCCTTCAGCTCGCGGCTGGCCGCCTCGATCGGCGTCTCGCCCGCGTCGATCCGTCCCTTGGGCAGCCCCAGCTCGTAGCGCTCGGTCCCGCAGGCATACTCGCGGATAAGCACGAATCGCCTGTCGTCGGTCAGAGCCGCGACGATCACCGCCCCGCCGGCACTGCCCCGGATACGCTCGAAGGTCACCTGGGTGCCGTTGGCAAAGCGCAGGTCCACGCTTTCCACGTGGAACAGCCGGGTCCGGGCGAGCGAGCGGGTGGCGAGGATGTAGGGCGGGTCGTTCGGCGGCATGAACCATCCGTGCTGATCGGGAAAACCGTCTTCATTGTAGCCGACATGCCGGGGAATCCCTTCCCCGGGGACAGGCGAGCGGATTTCTCCCCGACATGAGCGGCCCTCCTGTCCGGGACTTGCCAAACGCAGGGTTTTTCCAAACAATGCGCCCCGACGTCAGAGGTGGCGGCCCCGCGAAGCGCGGCGGTCGCTGAAACAGGGAAACAGGTCGAAGGCCTGTGCTGCCCCCGCAACGGTAGGTGGTTGAAGCCGACATCATCCGGCCACTGGTCGCAAGACCGGGAAGGCGATGTCGGTAGGCCACAAGCCCGGAGACCGGCCTCTGATCCGCGTACCCGACCGGCGGTGGGCCGGTCGGCAACGACAGAACCCGACCATGACCCGACACACCCGTACCGCCCGGCCGCTCGCCGCCGGCCTGATCTGCCTTGCTCCCTTCTCCGCGCCGCTCGCGGAAGACCGTCTGGGAACCATCAACATCACCGCCACCCGAGAGGCACCCGCCGTCGCCCCGGCCATGCCCGAGACCGTGATCACCCGCGAGGAGATCGAGCGCAGCCAGGCCCGCTCGCTCGAGGACCTGCTCGCCGGCCGCGCCGGCCTGAACGTCACCAATCTCGGCGGGCCGGGCAAGCCATCCAACGTCTCGATCTGGGGACAGAGTGCCAGTCGTACCGCGGTGTTCGTCGACGGCGTGCGCGTGGGCTCGGTCTCCACCGGCCAGGCCTACTTCGAACACATCCCGCTCGCTCAGGTCCAGCGCATCGAGATCGTGCGCGGCCCGCGCTCCGGTCAGTGGGGCGCGGACGCCGGCGGCGGCGTGATCCAGATATTCACCCGGAAAGGGGAAGCCGACGGCACGCGGCTCTCCGGCAGCGTGGGCGCCGGCGATCGTGGCCGACGGGAAGCGGAAGCTCACCTTGGTGGCCGCCAGGGGGCCTTCGACTACTCGCTGGGCGTGGCCCACCGGGAGACCGACGGCTTCGACGCACAGAGCGATCCGGCCACCGACCCGGACGACGACGGCTATGAACGCGATTCCGTCCAGTTGCAGGCCGGTTACCGCTTCGGTGATGGCGGCCATTTACGCGCGCACGCAACCGCCAGCTCGGCCGAGGTCGAATACGATGGCGATCCCGACAACAGCGAAATCGAGCAGCGCACCATCGGCCTGTCCGCCTCCACCGGTCGGATCGGATTCTGGCAGTTGCGCGCCCGGACCGGACGGCATATCGACGACCAGGACAGCTACAAGGGCGAGTTGTTCTTCTCCCGCTTCGACACGCAACGCGACACGCTCTTTGTCGCGAATGACTTCTTCGTCGACGAATCCACAACGGTCACGCTGGGCGCCGACCAGACCGACGACAAAGTCTCAGCAGATCTCCCATATACAACCGAGAAGTACGAAGAGGACTCGCGTCGCAACCAGGCCCTGTTCGCCCAAGTCAACACGGCCATCGGCGACCGTCTGGATCTGCAAGGGGCCCTGAGACGGGACTTCAACGAACAATTCGGCACAGCGAACACCGGCTCGCTGGACCTCGCCTACCGGCTGACCGACGACTGGACACTCAGCGCGGGCCACGGCACGTCGTTCACCGCGCCGTCGTTCAACCTGCTCTACTACCCGTTCGGCTTCGGCAACCCGGACCTCGAGCCCGAGCATACCCGGACGACCCGCGCCGGCATCTCGTGGAGCGAAGGACCGGCCTCGGTCGAACTCGCCGGTTTCCGCAGCCGAATCCGGGGCTTCATCACCCCGGGCGAGAACCCCGACAACATCGATCGAAGCGAGATCCGTGGAGCGGAATTCACCGGCTCACTGGAGCTCGAACGCTGGCACGCCGCTGTGGCCCTAACCTACCTCTCCACCGAGAACGAGGAGACCGGCGAACGCCTGCCGCGGCAACCTCGATGGAGCGGACGACTGGATATCGACCGGGAACTGGGCGCGTTTTCCGTGGGCACGTCCATCCACGGGCAAAGCCAGTCCGACGGTGGGCAATGGGCCGAGGACAACCAGGGCTTCGTCACCGCCGACCTGCGCGGCAGCTACCGCATCGCACGTAACTGGCGGATCGAGGCACGCGTCGAGAATCTGTTCGACCGCGACTACCAGGTGGTTCGCGGCTACAACCAGGCATCCCGGGGCGCGTTTGTGAGCCTGCGTTACGGGCGGTAAGATTGGTCTATTCCACAGGCAGAGCGGGGACGAGCCAGACCATGCACCATTCGTTGCAGGACCACATCATGCCGAAAGGCCGAACCACCGGCCTGACACTGCTGGCCCTGCTGGCGGTATCGATGCTCGCCACGCGCTATCACCACTTCAGCTCGGTCCTGCACCTGGCGGATACCTCCTGGGCGGTGTTCTTCCTCGCCGGGCTCTGGTTTCGCCGCGCGCTGGTGCTGGGTGGGCTGATCGGTCTGGCCGTAGCCATCGATCTCGGCAGCATCGTGATCGACGGGGCGGCGATGGCGAGCTGTTTTTCCCCGGCCTACCCGGGTGTGCTGGCCGCCTATGCCGCCCTCTGGGGCATGGGTCGGCTCGCCGGCCGGAGCCTGGAACGCGACAGGCCTACCGGGCATCTCGCCGGCCTTGGCCTGGTGGCGGTGGCGCTGGTCGTCGGCGTGACGGTCGCCTTCGTCATCTCGAACGCCACCTTCCATGCCTTCTCTGGCCAGTTCGGCGAGATGTCGATCGCCGAGTACGCCTCGAGAACCGTGGGCTACTTGTGGGGCTATCTCGCCAGTGCGTCGACCTACACGGCAGTGGCGCTCGGCGCACTTGCCGCCGGCAACCAGCTGGTCGGCTCGGCCCGGCGACAGCGGGCCTGATTCCCCGAGATCAGAAAAACCCCGGCCACCTACGCGGTGAGCCGGGGTTTTTCTCGTCGAGTCGCCGTTTGCCGGACGATCAGGCTCCTTCTGACGCCTCGCTCTCGCGGATACGCATCCCGTCAACGCGCTCCTCGAGCACGCGGATGTCCGGAACTGCCGTCAGCCGTCCACCCAGACGAACGACAGCGCGCCACAACGGGTTGTCCTGCGGACCGGCGGACTCGATCTGGTCGCGACGCACCTGCTCGGAGCGCGGCACGCCCGACAGCAGCACCGCATAATACGGCAACGCCCGCTCCGGGTCGGTGCCATAGAGCACCACGCAGCGGACACGGCGACCGATCGTGGGCACGTGTTCGCCATTCATGGCCTCCATGCTCACCAAGGGCACCTGCTGCCCCCGCCACTCGACCATGCTGGCCTCGTTGCGGCCCAAGTGGATGCTCCCTTCGGGGAGGGCCACGTCCGTGATCTCCGCGACCAGGGCGTAAGGCACGATCAGTTCGAGATCGGTCAGCTGCGTGGGCAGTCGAACCACTCGCATGACCGCCTCGGTCGCTGCCGCTCGTTCGCCTTGTTGTTCCATCAGACTGAACTCCTAGTCGGCTTGATCGTGGTCGGGCGCGGGCCCGGTATTGCCCTGCTCGGCCGCCTGCCCCTTCTCGGCAGTGGAGTGGGGAGAGAGGCGCTCGATGGTCTCGATGAGCTCCATCTCCGTGTACGGCTTGCCGAGATAGGCGGACACGCCTAGGGCCTCGGCGCGGCTGCGATGCTTCTGGCCGGTACGCGACGAGATCATGACCACGGGGGTATCGGCCGCGGCTGGGTCGTTGCGGATCGCGCCGAGCAGTTCGAAACCGTCCATGCGCGGCATCTCGATATCGGTAAGGACCAGATCCGGCAGCTTGTCCTGAAGCACGCCCAGGGCCTCGACACCGTCGCGTGCCAGTGCCACGTCGTAGTTGTTGCGCTCCAGCGTCCGGGCGGTGACCTTGCGCACGGTGAGCGAGTCGTCGACCACCAGCACCGTGGGACGCTCACGCCGCGGTTTTAGCTGGGCCTGCTCGCCCAGGCGGCGCTGGTAGTCGCGGCGCTGGAACTGCTGGACCAGCTCGAACAGCTCGAGCACGAGGATGACGTCGCCGTCGTCCGCTATGGTCGCGCCCGACAGCCCCGGGATCCGGCCCAGCTGCGGTCCGAGCGACTTGACGAACAGCTGGATGCCGCCGAGCTGATGGTCGACGTGCAGCGCGAAGCGACGTTCGCCCAGCTTGAACAGCAGGATCGGGCGGATCGCAGCGACATCTTGGGTCGCCTCCTCGGCCGGCTGCCCCCAGAGCAGTTCGCCCAGGTAGTAGAGCGGGTACTGCTCGCCGTCGTATTCGAACTGCGGCTTTTCCTGCTGGTACAGCTCCGCGAGAGTGACGCCGGTCGCACGGGTCACCGCCACCACGCCCTTGTAGGGCACCGCATAGCGGTCGTCGCCGTTGGCGATCAGGATACCCTTGGTCATGGCTTGGGTAAGCGGCAGGTTCAGGCGAATTTCCGTGAACCGCCCCTGTTCGGAATCGATGTCGACGAACCCACCGAGCTCACGGGTCGCGCTGGCAACCACGTCCATGCCCACCCCGCGACCGGCCACCTGCGAGACGTTCCCCGCGGTGGAGAAACCGGGGAGGAAGATCAGCGAGCGCGCTTCCTCGTCGCTCACCTCCACGTCGGCGGGCATCAGGCTGCGCTCGATCGCCTTGCGCCGGATCGCGTCGAGATCCAGACCGCGGCCGTCGTCGCGCAGGGAGACGGTGACGTTGCCGCCACCACTGTCGACGTTGAGAAGAAGCCGTCCGACCGGGTTCTTGCCCAGACTGCGGCGCTCTTCCGGCGGTTCGATGCCGTGGGCGATGGAATTGCGGATCATGTGCTCGAGAGACGGCAGCAGTGCCATCAGGGTGACGCGGTCGAGCTCCGCCTCGCCGTTCTCGATCACCAGTTCCGCCTGGCGTCCCATTTCGTCGCCCACCTGCCGGACGATGCGCCGCAGGCGACCGACGATGTCGTTGAAGCGGACCAAGCGCATGGCGAGCACGCGGTCCTGCATCTTGCGGCCCAGCCGGGACTGCTGCAGCAGGAGAAGCTGGGATTCCTCCGTCGAGGAACTCAGGGTCTCCTCGATATTGGCGACGTCGCCCAGCGACTCCATGATCCCGCGGCTGAGTTCCTGGACCTGGGTGAAGCGGTCGAACTCCAGCGGGTCGAAATCTTCCTCGTTGACCCCGGCTTCTTCCATCAGGTCGGCCTTGATCTGGGTCTCGGTCTCGATCTCGAGGCGACGCAGCTGGCTGCGCAGGCGGGTGACCGTCTGCTGGAGCTCGAACAGCTGCCGCTCGAAACCGTTGACCTGCCGATCGATCCGGGATTGCAGCAGGACCGACTCGTTGATCTGGTTCACCAGCTCGTCGATGCTGCCGGCACCAACCCGGATCTGCTCCTCGCGGCGTTCCGGCGCAGTCTCGCGTTGCTCGGGCTGAGATTCCGCCGGGGCCTCGGGCTCCTTTGGCGCCGGCTCTGCCGGCCCGGCGGCCGGGGCGGACTCGACGTCTTCTGCCTCCGCCTCATCGGCCGTCGACGGCTTCGTGGATTCCGGTTCGGCCGGCTGGGCTGCCTTCTCGGCCCCACGCTGGACGAATCGCTCTGCCCCGGCCGGGTCTCGGATCAGGGCGATCAACTCCCGCTGCTGGGGAACGGGTTGCTGATTGCGCACCCGGTCCAGGAGGTCGGCGATCACGTCGTAGCTGTGCTGCACCAGCGCGACCAGTGACTCGTTTTCCTCGGACTCTTCCTTGCGGGCAAGGTCGAGGCGACCCTCGAGATGGTGGGCCACGTCGCCGAGGTTGAGCAGCCCCGCCATGCGCGCGCCACCCTTGAGCGTGTGCAGGTTGCGGTGCAGCAGACGGATGGATTCGAGATCGTTGGGATAGACCCGCCAGTGCGCCAGATAGGCATCCGCCTGCTCGAGCAGTTCGTCGGCCTCGTCGAGGAAGATCTGGAGGATGTCCTCGTCCTGCTCGGCGGGATCGTCGTCCGGCCGTTCCTCGATATCGTGATACTCGGATGTCGCCTCGGCCGCGGCTGTCACCGACTCCGCCGCCGGCACCGGCTCCTCGCCCCCCGGCGTTGCCTCTCCTTC
>JBNJFM010000016.1:17712-45455 GCA_051746865.1 Pseudomonadota bacterium
GGCTTCGGCTTCGGCTTCGGCTTCGGCTTCGGCTTCGGCTTCGGCTTCGGCTTCGGCTTCGGCTTCGGCTTCGGCTTCGGCTTCGGCTTCGGCTTCGGCTTCGGCGACAGGCTCGGCGGTCGAACCGGCCAGGTCAACCTCTTCCGGGGATTCTTCCGCCGGTTCAGGTTCGGGGGAGACTTCCTCGAACTCCCCTGCCTCGGCCGGCCACTCGCCGGCTTCGTCCCGGGGCGCGGCCTCTTCTTCCGAGACCCCGACTGCCGGGATATCCTCGGTTACATCCGTCTCCGTCGCTGGCTCGGAACCGGCGGCTTCGGACGCTTCTTCCCCGGCCTCCTCAGCTTCAGTCACGGGGGAGCGGGCTTCTTCCTCGGCCTCGGCCGGGGATTCACCATGCTCGGACGGGTGCGTGCCGGTCGCCCAGGCGGCCCATTCATCCGGCTCGTCGTGACCCGGTGCCTCACCGGAACGACCTGTCGTGTCCGTTTCCGCCCAGTGACCTTCCGGCTCGGATTCGTCAGCTGTGGGCGGAGCGGCAGTGGTTTCCTCGGCAGCCGACTCGTCGACCGGAGACTCTGCTGCCGGCTCGGCCGCAATCTCTTCCGACACACCGTTCTCGGAGGGCGTCGCCGACGTACTCAACTCGGGTTCACCGAACTCGAGCCCGGCGGGACGGGCTTCCTGATGAGGGGGCTCGACCTCGACCGGGGTCTCCTCGGCGAGTTCGTCCTCCAGCTCGGCCTCTTCGGCCGCCGCCTCGGCGGCGAGCTCTTCTTCGGCCACGCCTTCCTCGGGCTCGGTGACCGGCTTGCCCTTCTCTTCCGGCACGCCCTGCTCGCCCACTTCGATCGACGCTTCCGCAGGCGGCTTTTCGGCTTCCGGCGCTTCGCTCGAGCGATCGTGACGGGCCTCGGCGCTCTCGGTTGCCTCGCCGTAGTGGGTCAGGGCACGCTCGAAGCGAACGCGCAGCCGTTCCTCGAGTTCGTGGCTGTCCGGCAGCGGCTCGCTCGGATCGACCGCCCAGCGGCGCAGTGCCTCGATCATGTCCGCGCCTTCGGCGAACAGGTCGAGATCATCCCCATGCAGGCTCTCGCCATGAACGGCGAGAATGCGCGTCCACTCTTCCAGGTAGTGCGCGAGCGTGGCGATCACATCGACGCCGGCGGTACGTGCCGACCCCAAGGTGGTGTGCAGCAGACGGACCAGCTCGTTGTCGCACTCCAGGCCGACGCCGTGCTCGCGGGACTCGCCGATCTTGTCGTGCAACTCGCGGATGTAACCGCCGATCTCCTGGTCGAAGATATCCCGCAGCACCGGGTCCTCGATGATCGGCTGGACCTCGCGGGGCGCCGGCTCGGCTTTCGCTTCAGCCTCCGGCTCCTCGGGCTCGATCAGGGATTCGGCGGGTCCCTCTTCAATTTCCGCTTCCGGTTCGGCCGGCGCCTCACTTACAGGCGCTGGCTCCTCGCCGGACTCGAGCCGATCGGCCAGCTCGCGGGACGCGTCCCAGTGACTATCGGGGATGGCATGCCCGGCCTCGAGCTGCGGCAGAACGGCCTGCATCAGGGCCGTGGCTTCGGCCGCCCCGTTGCGGATTGCATCGGTCGGCTCGATATTGCCGTCGATCACGCCGTTGAGCAACCGTTCCCAGGACCAGGCCCACTCGCCGATCGTGTCCAGCCCAACCATCCGGCCACTGCCCTTGATGGTGTGGAAGCCTCGGCGGAGATGGACGAGCGCATCGCCATCGGAACGGCTGCACCACTCGGATGCCGCTTCGGTCATTTCCGGGAGTGTCTCGCCCATCTCCTCGGCAAAGACCTCGCGCATCTCCGCCATCATCGGATCTTCTTCCTCGACCTCTTCGGCGGGCGCTTCGCCGGCCTCGTGCGCTTGCGGGACCGACGGTTCTTGTACAGCCGACACCGGCTCTTCGGCCGGCGGCTCTGGGGTTTCTCCGGCCGAAGGCTCCTCTTCGGTGGACTCCTCGGGGAGGGTCAGGTCGAGAGCGGCATCCAGTGTCTCCGGCGGGGTTTCCTCGGCCCGCTCGGCCTCCAGCGGCTCCGGGACGGACTCGGTCGTCTCCTCCGGCAGCTCGAGGCTCGACTCGTCCACCTCGCGCCCGGCTTTTTCGGCCTCCTCCGACTTCTCCGGCGAAGAGGGCAGTTCGAGATCCAGGATATCCTCGGACACCGGTTGCGCCTCAGCGGGCGCCTCCTCGGACTCCGGCAGTTCCGGCAACTGTTCTTCTTCAGCCGTGGCCGGGGCGGCGGTCGCTTCTGGAGCGCCGGTTGTCCCGGCCTCGCCGTGCTCCTCGTCGGATACCGGCTGTTCCTGGACCGCTCCTTCGGGGAACGCGTCGAGCGTCCCTCCGGCACCTTCGCTTTTCCCTTCGACGAGTTCATGGCGCTGGGCCTCCTCGTCCTCGGCAAGCGTGAACTCGCGCGCAGCGCCCAGCTTCTCGTCGTCAACCGACTCGGTGTCGATCGACTGAACCTTATCCAGCGGCGGCTCTTCTTCCGTGTCCACCTGCCAGAACTCGAGCAGGTTTTCCTGCTCCTCCTCCAGGGAAAGACCCACGCCCTCGGCGCCCTCTTCCTCGGGCTGCTCCGTCTCGACCGCCGCGGGTTCCTCGAGCGTTTCGTCCGGCTCCGGGGCCTCGAGCGTGGCAAGCAGGTCGTCGGTACGGCGAATGGGCCCGTCGAGGAACCGAACAATCTCCTTGCGGAAGTCGCGCAGGTTTTCCAGGTAGAACTCGAGGGCGGCGAAGATCTCGCTCAGTGCCGACAGCGTGTGCTCGTCACCGATCGGTGTGCCGAACTCCTGCTTACCGGCCCACCGGGCGAGAGCATCGACTAGCGGGAGGGCTGCATCGAGCCTGGCGAAGCGCAACACCTCCCCGATGCCGGTGAGAGTCTCGGCAGCCTGTTCGAAGGGGTTGGTCTCGCCTTCGTCCGAATCGCCGGCGAGACCGACGTTGACCTTCTCCCGAGCGGAGGCGAGGTTCTCGTATGCGGCTGTCGCAATCGCAGGGATGGACTCGACCACTGTCTGATCACGCAATGGCGAGACGGACACGTCCTCCCCGAGCCGACGCGGGATGCCTGCGACCACCTGCTCGACCAGCATGACCGTGCCGGCGAGGTCCATCAGCAGGCCATCGTCGAGCAGGGCTGAGCCGCTGGTCACGGCCTGCAGGCGCTCTGTGCCTTCATCCAGGGCATCGGACGCCGACTCGTAACCTAGCGCGCGCAGCACGCCGCTCATCTGCTGGAAACGAGTGCGAATCCGGTTGATTGGCTCGAGATCGTCGCGCTTGCCGCGCACGAACAGGTCCAGGACATCCTGCGTGACCAGCAGCTCTTCCTCGAGGGCCTCTGCCACTGCCGTCAGCGCCTCGGCGTCCAGGCCCACGAAGCGACCGGGCTGCTCGGAGCCCGCGAGCTGCGCCTTCCATTCCCCGGCGGGCTCTTGCCAGACGACGGTATCATCGTCGATCCGTTCGAGCAGGGAGGTAAGGATCGTCGCACCGAGATCCAGCCCGGCGTGGTCAATGACCGCTTCGCTACGGCCGCTCAACTGCAAACGGAACAGTTGAAGCACCCGGCCGACGGCACGCTTGAGCACCGGGGCGTATCGCTCCGGGTCTTCCTCCGTCAGGCGAAGGAGCTCGCCGAACAGACGCACGGCGACGATGGCGCTCCGGCTGCGCTCGCTGGCGACGATCCGGACCGAGAGGTCGCGCAGACCGGGCAGGGCCGCCCAGTCGTTGCGCATGACGGAGAGCACTTCGCGCTCCATCTGGCGGAGCAGCGGGCGCAGCTTCTGCTCGCCGACCTCGTCACTCGACTGCGACAGTTTGCCGGTCTCGTGCTCCGCCTGAAGCAGGAATGCGCGGGCCGCAAGGTCCTGCACCCCGAGGGCCGGCTGGCCGAGGCCTTCGCGCAGGCGATTAACCATCGGCAACAGGCTCGCCGCGTTGATGGTGGTGCCGGTCGACATGTGATCGAGCAGCGAGCGAATCAGCGCTGCCGCCTCGATCTGTGCCGAGACGGCAGCCTCGTCCTCGGCCTCGTTCCGCTCGACGGTTTCCAGGGCAGCCAACTGGGTTCGGATCAGGACCCGAACCAGCTGGATGTCCACCATGGCGAAGACGCGATCCAGGGTCTGCAACGCCTGGGTGGCATCGAAGACGTGCTCGGTAACATTCTCGCCCTCGGAAAGCTGCTCGAGCGCCCTGAGCAACTCGGCCAGCCGCTCCTCCAGCCCCTCACGGAGCCAGTCGAACACGATCGCGTCGACTTTCCTTTCTGTCCGCATCTCAGTTACACCGCCTTTCGGCATCCCGCCTGGTGGAACATCCGGAGGCCAGCGGCCCCGGATCCGGTTTCATCGCCCGCCGGTCGCGGGCCGGACGCGTCAGGCCCGTTGCTCCTGGAGCTCGTCCCATTCCTCGGCGGATCCGGCCTGTGGCTCCTCACGCTCCGGCATGGTGAAGCCGGCGACCGAACGGTTGAGCTCTTCGGAGAGCGATCCCAGTTCGCCGATCTCGTCGGCGGCCTGCGTGGCATTGTCCGCGGTCTGCTGGGTCTCCTGGCGAATGCGGTTGACCGCCTCGCGGAGATCCGTCGCCACTGAGGCTTCCTTCTGGGCCACCGAGGTGATGTCGTTGATCTGCTCGGAGAGCTTCAGCGAGACACTCTCGATCTCGGAAAGCGCCTTGCCCGCGTTCTCTGCCAGCGTCGCCCCGTCGACAACGTTCGAGGTGGTCTGCTCCATCGCGAGCATCGCCTCGTTGGTGTCGGTCTGGATGGTGTTTACCAGCAGCTCGATCTGGCGAGTCGCGTCACTAACACGCTCGGCGAGGCGCTGCACCTCGTCGGCGACCACCGCGAAACCTCGGCCGGCCTCGCCCGCCATGGCCGCCTGGATGGCGGCGTTCAGTGCCAGGATGTTGGTCTGGTCGGCGATGTCGGTGATCAGACCGACGATGTCGCCGATCTCCTGGGAGGACTCACCCAGACGCTTGAGTCGCTTGGAGGTCTCCTGGATCTGCTCCCGGGTCTGGTTCATGCCCTTGATGGTTTCCCGCACGGCGTCGCCGCCACGGTGGGCCACGTCGACCGACGACTGGGCGATCTGCGCGGACTCCTGTGCGCTGACCGAGACGCTCTGGATCTCGTCGGACATCTGCGCAATCGCATCCGAAATCTCGGTGATCCGCTGCGCCTGATCGCGCGACTTCTGTGCCAGAGCCCGCGAGCTGTCCTGCGAGCTGCGTACCGCATCGGCGACCCGGACCGAGGTGTCGTTGATGGTACCGACCAGATCCCGCAGGGCGTCGATGGTGTAGTTGACCGAGTCGGCGATCGCCCCGGTGATGTCCTCGGTGACCGTGGTGTGCGCGGTCAGGTCACCATCGGCGAGTGTCATCATCTCGTCGAGCAGTCGCAGGATCGCGGCCTGGTTCCGCTGGTTGGTCGCCTCGGTCTCCGCCAGAGCCTGCCGGGACTCCCGGACCAGGGTCAGGCCGAGCCAGACAAGCAGCAGCAACGCCACGGCGCCGGTCGCGTAGCCGATGTAGACGAACTGCGCGGCCTTTTGCTGGTCCTCGGCCAGTGTCTGCGCGAACTCCGAGGTGGCGTCGGTGAACGGACCGGACTGACGGTCGATCTCCCGGGCCGCCTGGTTCGCGGCCAGCAGCGCCGGGGCCTGCTCGAGTACCGAGGACACCATCTGGTTGACCGTGGCGAAGAGCACGCCGACCTCGCGCAAGCCGTCCCGAACTTCCGGGTCGCTTACGCGCGGCGCCATGCGGTTGCCGTTGAGAAGCCCGTTGAGAACGCCGCCGAACAGGGCCACGTCGCGACCGAAACGCTCGGACGCGTTGACTGCCTGCTCGCCGCCGCTGGTGATCTCGTCGAGGGTGGTGCCGATCCGCTCGATGAACATGAGCTGACGGGTCGCGAGGTAGATCACGCTGGGGGATGCCTGGTTGGCGACCAGCGTCTGGACCACGTTGTCCGACGCCGCGGTCAGGTCCGGGAGAATTTCCTTGATCTGGCCCGACTGCTCGGTGATACCCAGGATCGCCGTGCGTCCCTCGAGCACCTTGCTCAGCGAGTCGTTGTAGCCGGACCACTGGGTGGCCACGTCGGCCAGTGCGTTCTGGCGAGTGTCGGGCACGGCCAGGTTCGGAGCCTCCGGATCATTGCCCTGCAACCCATTGAGGTTGTCGGTCAGGTCCGCACGGATCGACTGGACCCGATCGAACGCGTCCGCGTTGCCTCGGCTCGCCCGCAATACCTCGATCGTCAGTTCCCGCGCGTTACGTTCGAGGGCCGCGCCGCCCAGACGGCGCTCGAGGAACACCTGATCGCGCTGTGCCGAGTAGATGAACACGACAACGGTCGCGACCAAGGCAAGCACCGCGAGAACCACGAGGACAAGTATCTTGCGGCTGATGCCGCCCATCCGTGCGCCAAGACTCATAGCTGCCACTTACTCCTGAATGGAATTCAATCGTTGTCTTTCTTCTGTCTAAAACCGTCGACCAACGCTCACGCCACCGCGTTCAGGAACCCGTCGCTGGCGAGCAGCGATCGGAATTCGAGAATGGGCAGCCATTCCTCGTTGATCCGCACCTCCTCGCTGAACCCAGGCAGGGCCGCGAGATCACGGTTGCGGTCGGATTCGTCGAGAGACCGTTCGCCGCCGTGGGCGACCTGCCGGATGCCGTGGGACCTCTCGACCAGGAAGGCCGAGGGAGAGGCGGAATGCTTGGCGAGGAACACCACGCTGTGACGCGAGGCGGTGGTCGGCACGTCGAACCAGAACCGGCTCAGATCGAAGACTCCGGTCAGCTCGCCGCGAAGGTTGGCCAGTCCGGTGACCCACTTGCGCGCCCCCGGGAGAACCACCGTGCGGGGCGGCGCCAGGATGGCGCGCACGTCATCCAGGGCCACCAGCATCCGTCGTCCGTTGACGGCGAACAGGATCGCCTGCCAAGTCCGGACATGCTCTTCGTTCCGGGGCAGGCCGACGGCGTGCTGATCGACCTGGGAGACGATCCAGCCGAGATAGTCGAACACGTCCTCTGTGTGTTGCATGATGCCCCTAGCCGATCACGGTTTTCAGCACGTCGATCAGGTCCGCTTCCTTGACGGGCTTGACCAGGTACTCCCGCGCCCCCTGGCGCATGCCCCAGATCCGGTCGGTCTGCTGATCCTTGGTGGTGACGATGATGACCGGAACATCGGCCGTTTCGCCATCCTTGTTGAGGGTGCGGGTGGCCTGAAACCCGTTCATGCCGGGCATCACCACGTCCATCAGCACGGCATCGGGCTTCACGCTCCGCACCAGCTCGATACCCTCCTCGCCGCTGTTCGCCACGGAGACCTTGTGCCCGTGGCGCTCCAGCATCGACTGGAGCACGTATACCTCGGTCGGAGAGTCGTCAATGACAACGATGTGAGCCACTACCCTGTCCTCGTAGAAAGTTTCCGCGTGTTGTTGGAGATGTCACGCCGGGGCGCAACAGGTGATATCTGGGTGTCAGCCGGCCACGGCGCCTTCTTCGGCGACCTTGCCACCGTCGGCGAAGCTCTGCACGGCCGACAGGATCTCGTCGCTGTTGAAGGGCTTGGTCAGGTAGTCGGATGCGCCGACGATACGACCCCGCGCCTTGTCGAAGATGCTGTCCTTGCTCGAGAGCAGGATGACGGGGGTATCGGCGAAGCGGTCGTTGTTCTTGATCAGGGCGGTGGTCTGATAGCCGTCCAGGCGGGGCATCAGGATGTCGATGATGACCACGTCGGGATCGAATCCACCGATCCGCGCCAGCGCGTCGAAGCCGTCGATAGCGCTCTCCACGTTGCAGCCGGCCTTGCTGAGGATGCTGTCGGCGGTGCGCCGGATGGTCTTGGAGTCGTCGACCACCATGACCCGGAGGTCTTCGAGGCTTGCCTGATTCTCTGTCGCTTCCATGTTCCCGTCCTTGCTGCTGGCCGTTTCGTGACCGTGCCTACCTGCCGGAATGTAACCAACGCGGCAGGGTTTGGCAAACACCGACGGTGACCGAAACATGGCGCGAGGCTTCGTTTACAATGGTCGAGGCCCTGCCCCCGCCCAGCACGCCGGGGGCGAAACCCGCGAGAACCAGGACGCGAAACCGGATGACAGACAAGCAATCAGCCCTGCAACTGGACGGCAAAGAGCAGACACCGGAACTGGCGGCCACCTACTGCGGGCCGCTGCTGATGATCGAATCCCACATCATCGACAACCGGCGCAAGATCGAGGCCTGGTTTCGCGAGCAGTGGCGCAAGGCCCCGGCACCGTTCTATGCCTCGGTCGACCTGCGCAACGCGGGATACAAGCTCGGCCCGGTCGACACCAACCTGTTCCCGGCCGGCTTCAACAACCTCAATCACAACTTCGACCCGCTGGTGGTGCACGCCATTCAGTCAGCCGTGGAGCACGCCTGCCCCGATGCCCGCGGCATGCTGATCATCCCCGAGCGGCACACGCGCAACCTCTACTACCTGGAATCGGTCGCCACCATGGCCGAGCTGTTCGAGATGGCCGGCTTCGAGACCCGGGTCGGCTCGCTGGACGAACTCGACGAGCCGCAGCACTTTGATCTGCCGTCGGGACGGACGCTCGTGCAGCATCCGGTTTCCCGGGTGGGCCGGCGCATCGAGGTGGACGACGGTTTTTCGCCCTGCACCATCGTACTCAACAACGACCTTTCCGGCGGCCGCGAGGAGCTGCTCGAAGACATCGAGCAAACCGTCGTGCCGCCGGCCGAGCTGGGTTGGTGGAATCGGTCCAAGTTCAATCACTTCGGTCACTACCAGGCGCTGGCGCGCGAGCTGTGCGAGCTGATCGACCTCGATCCCTGGCACCTCTCGCCGATGATCCTCGACTGCGGCAAGATCGATTTCATGAAGCGCGAGGGCGAGGCCTGCCTCGAAGAGAAGGTCGGCGAAATGCTCGCCGCAATCCAGGCCAAGTACGACGAACTGGAGATCAAGGAAAAGCCCTTCGTGGTGATCAAGGCGGATGCGGGCACTTACGGAATGGGCGTGATGATGGCTCAGTCGACCGAGGACGTCGTCGGCCTGAACCGCAAGCAGCGCACCCGCATGGCGGCCTCCAAGGACGGGCGCGGCATCAACCGGGTACTGATCCAGGAAGGCATCTACAGCTTCGAGCAGCTCGGCTCGGACTGTCACGTCGCCGAGCCGGTGCTCTACATGATCGACCGGCACGTGGTCGGCGGCTTCTACCGCGTTCACACCAAGAAGGGCCAGCGCGAGAATCTCAACTCGCCGGGCGCGGAGTTCGTGCCCCTGCCCTTCACCCAGCCCTGCGTGCTCCCGGCCCCCGATGCCTCGCCCGACAGCGACCAGAACCGGCTGTACTGCTACGGCGTGGTCGCCCGCTTGGCCCTGCTCGCCGCGGCCCGCGAGCAGCAGGATCTGCTCGACGGCGGTGACGAGTCCGCCTGACACCCCGAACACTCCGGAGCCGACAAGATGCGCCTGGCCGTCGTCATGGATCCAATCGAACGGATCAAGCCCTGGAAGGACACCTCTTTCGCCTTTCTGCTCAGCGCGCAGGCACGCGACTGGGAGTGCTGGTATATCGAGCCGGAATGGCTATTCTTCGCCGACGGTCGCCCGCAGACTGCCTGCGCGCCGGTTCGGGTTTTCGACCGCGCCGAGCGGTTCCATGAGCTGGGCGAGAAGCAGGTCCGCGACCTGGCGGATTTCGACATTATCCTCCAGCGGCAAGACCCGCCGATCGACCTCGACTACCACTACGTCACCGGCCTGCTCTCCCTGGCGGAACAGGCCGGAGTCGTGGTCGCCAACCGGCCCGACGCCGTGCGAGCGGCCAACGAGAAGCTCCTTGCCCAGCACTTCCCGCAATTCTGCCCGCCGACACTGGTCAGCCGCTCGATCGAGCAATTGCATGCCTTTGCCGCCGAGCAGGGCGAGATCGTGGTCAAGCCGCTGGACGCCATGGGCGGCGCGTCCGTGTTCAAGATCCACGAGGAGGACGTCAACGCCCAGGTCATCCTCGAGGTGATGACCCGCGACCAGACCGAACTGGTCATGGCCCAGCGCTATCTGCCCGAGATCCGCACCGGCGACCGGCGCATCCTGCTGATCGACGGCGAGCCCGTCGATCACGCCCTGCTGCGCGTACCGGGCGAAAAGAGCTTCCGCGCCAACCTCGCCGCCGGCGGTCGCGGCGAGGTGGTGCCGCTGCGCGAGCGGGACCGGGAAATCGCCGCCACCGTGGGGCCGTGGCTGGCCGAACGCGGCCACTGGTTCGTCGGTCTGGACGTGATCGGCGACTGGCTGACCGAGATCAACGTCACCAGCCCGACCTGCGCCCGCGAGATCAGCGCCGCCTGCGACATCGACGTAACCGGGCGGATGCTCGACTTCCTCGCCACCCGCGTGACGCAATGATCGACACTTCCCGACGCCGACTGCTGGGCGGGCTCGTCTCCCTGCCGCTGCTGCCGATGGCCGGTTGCGGCGGGCCGCCGGAAACGACCGAGGCGGGGTTCACCGTCTTCGGCCAGGTCTGGACCCTGCGCTTCGTCGACACGCCGCCCGAAAAGATCAACGCTGCCGTGCACGCCGCGGAGAGCATCGTCGAGCCTCTCTACCGCCGGCTGCACCCCTGGAAGGACAGCGAACTGACTCGCCTCAACCGGCAACTGGCGCGCGACGGCGAGGCCACCGCCAGCGCCGAGATCCGCGAACTGCTCCGGATCTCCCGCCCCCTGTTCGAGGCCAGCGAAGGACGCTTCGACCCCAGCATCGGAGCACTGATCGCCATGTGGGGCTTTCATGCCGATGCCGACGAGCAGACCCCGTCACCACCGCCGGTGGCCGAACTCGACGCATGGCTGGAACACGCACCCACACTGGATGACGTGCATGTCGAGGACGACCGACTTCGGGTGAGCAACCGACGGGCCCAGCTCGACTTCAACGCCCTCGCCGAGGGCTTCGCCGCCGGACGGGTCCTGGACGCCGTCGCGGATCTCGGCGTAGACAACTGCCTGCTGGATACCGGTGGGGACCTGTTCACTCTCGGGTCGGCCGGACCGCGCAGCTGGCGACTGGGCATCCGCGACCCGCGCGATCGGAGCCAAGCACTCGGCGGCATGATGGCCACCGGCCGGCGGGCGCTGTGCAGCTCCGGCGACTACGAGCGCCGACTGCGTTACCAGGGCCGCAGCTGGGGACACATCATCGACCCGCACACCGCCCGCCCGGCCACGACCAACACCGGCACCACCGTGCTGGCCGACCACCCGGCCACGGCCGACGGCGCGGCAACGGCCCTGATGCTTTGCTCGCCATCCCGCGCCGGGCGGCTCGCCCGGGAAGTGGGCCTCGACGGCACGCTGCTGGTCACGGAGGCAGGCGAGCTGTGGCGGGATGCGGGCATGGCCGCTAAGATGGTCGAGCTTGGCGCCGGCCAGGACCGCTGGCAGACCTTCTGAATCTGCCCGAACACGCCGAAAAGGAGATCACCGACCGCATGGCCGCAGTGTCGACAGGGACGAGACAGCACATGCCCCCCGCCAGCCCGGGCTCCGGGAGGACCTTCGGCATCGCCGTGGCGGTGGCGGTAGTCGTGCACCTCGCGCTGCTGCTGATCGAGTTCACGCAGCCGGAACCGGAGCCCTCGCCGATCATCGAACTCACCCTCGATGCCCCGCAGTCCGACCGCACCCGGGACGCCGGGCGTCGGCTCGACGAGCCCACCGAAGAGACCCCGACCAACCCGGCACTGGCGGGCAAGGCCGGCCCGGACAACCCGACGGAGGCGACTCGTCGCGAGGGTGCCGGCCACCGCGACTCCGGCGCCTGGGGAGCGAGCGAGACCGAACGCCCCGTCCCGACCCAGGACCGCATCGACCAGATCCGCACCGAGCTCAATGCCGCCCTGCGCACCGGGTACGTCACCAGCCGCACCCGCTCCGGGCCCGAAGGACGTTACCTCGCCCAGTGGAAACGCCAGGTCGAAGTCTACGGGAACCGTTACTACCCCCGGGCCCTGATCGAGGCCAACCTCTCCGGCGAGGTCGTGCTGGAAGCCACCATCGACCGCGACGGCAAGGTGCTGAACCTCGCCATCCGCCGATCGTCGGGCAGCACGACACTGGACAACGCCGCGCGCAACCTGCTGCAGGCCGCCTCGCCCTATCCCGCCTTTCCGCCCGACCTGGCGGAAAAACGCGACCGGCTGGTGATCACCCGCACCTGGGTCTTCACCAGCGACCAGCAGGTATTCGACCGTCCGGCGGGCAGCGAGGCAACCCCTTGATTGGCAACAGGCAAGGCTGCCGGCCGCGCCGTTGCGCTCGACCCCGAGCGTCCCTATACTTCCCCGTCGCCCTATGGCGACGGGGACCACGGTCCGACGGACCGCCCCGAACGCCGCCACCGGCGGCAGCAACCTACACAGTGCCTGCTCGGGCAGAGGTGACAGAAAGACATGGCAGTTGAACTCCCGGAAGGTTACAAGCCCTCGGAAGACGAGGAGTACATGAACCCGATGCAGCTGGAATACTTCCGGCGCAAGCTCCTGGAATGGCGCAACCAGTTGATGACCGAGTCGGACTCGACCATCAACCACCTGCGCGAGGAGAACTGGCAGGAGCCGGACATCAACGACCGGGCCACGCTGGAATCGGACGCCGCGCTGGAACTGCGCACCCGTGATCGCTACCGCAAGCTGATCAACAAGATCGACAAGGCCCTCAAGCGCATAAATGACGGCGATTACGGCTTCTGCGAGGAGACCGGCGACGAGATCGGCCTCAAACGCCTGGAAGCCCGGCCGATCGCCACCCTGACCATCGAGGCCCAGGAACGCCACGAACGCCTGGAGCGGGTCCAGCGCGATGACTGATCCCCTGCGACGCCTTGTCGCGGTCGGCGCCCTGCTCCTGATGTCCGGCCTGCTGCCGGCACAGGCCGAGACGCAGCTGCGCCTGGAGACCAGCCATGGCCCGATCATGGTAGAGCTCTTCGACGCACGGGCACCCGCCACCGTGGAAAACTTCGTCGATTACGCCGAGGCCGGCTTCTTCGACGGCACCATCTTCCACCGGGTCATCCCCGGCTTCGTCATCCAGGGCGGCGGCTTCACCGCGGAGTTCGAACGCAAGGAAACTCGCGCTCCCATAACGAACGAGGCCGGCAACGGCCTGAAGAACACCCGCGGCACACTGTCGATGGCGCGCACGGCCGATCCCGACTCGGCCACCTCGCAGTTCTTCATCAACCTGACGGACAACCCTTCCCTCGACCGGCGCGACGACACGCCGCGAGGCGCGGGCTACGCGGTCTTCGGTCGGGTGATCGAGGGCATGGAGACCGTCGACCGGATCGCCGACATTCCTACCGGCGCCGGTGGCCCGTTCCCTCAGGACGTTCCGCGCGAAACGGTCCGCATCGAGTCGGTCGAGACGATCGACGCCGGCGACTGACCGGCATGCGGATCCGGATTTCGGTGCCGGCATGACCTCGGGCGAACTCCCGGTCCATCTCGTCACCGACGCGGGCGGACGCGATCGCCTGCTCGCCGCCATCGACGCAGCCGACTTTCTCGCCCTAGACACCGAGTTCTTCCGCGAACGCACCTACTATCCCCGCCTCGCCCTGTTGCAGATCGCCACGCCGGATGCTGTCTGGCTGGTCGATCCGCTGGCCGGCGTCGACCTTCGCACCCTCTGGGAGCGGCTCGTCACCATCGACGTCCCGGTCGTCCTCCACGCCGCCGACCAGGACCTCGACCTGATACTCACCGAAGCCGGCCGCCTGCCGAAACGGGTATTCGACACCCAGATCGCCGCCGAACTGCTCGGTCTGGGTACCCAGCCCAGCTACGCCGCGCTGGTGGAGACAATGCTCGGCGTCATCCTCGACAAGGCCCAGGTCCGCAGTGACTGGCTCGCCCGCCCACTCTCCCCGGAGCAGCTCGAATACGCCGTGCAGGACGTCCTGCAGCTACGTCACCTCTACCCCCTGCTTCGCGATGGACTGGAACGGGCCGGCCGGCGGTCGTGGATGGAGGAAGAGGCGGCCCGGCAGACCGATCCCGCCCGCTTCGCGCCAGCGGACCGGCGCCGCTGGAAGAAGGTCCGTGGCGTGCAGACCCTCGATCGCGCCGAGCTGGCCATCCTGCGGCCGCTGGCCGCCTGCCGGGAGGAAATCGCCCGGGAACGCGACCGCCCCCGGCGCTGGGTCTGGGACGACCAGGCATTGCTGGACCTCGCCCGCCGGATCGCCCGTCTGCCGACCCCGACAAGTGCCAAGGACATCGTCCCCCTGCTCGTCGAACGTCGCGGGCCGCTCAAGGGGGCCTCGGAGCGTGGCCGGAAGCTGGCCGAAGCGATCGTCCGCGAACTCGATCGGCCACCCAGTCACTGGCCCGAGCTCAGACGTGGCTCCCGGCTGCCGCCGGAGGACCGCGAACTGCTAAAATCGCGCCGGACGCGACTGGAGAGGCTGGCCGAGCGGGAGTCGATCACCCCGTCCCGACTAGCCACCAGCGCCGAACTGAAACAGCATCTGGCCAACCCGGACCGGCCTTCTCGACTCAACCAGGGATGGCGCGCCGACCTGCTTGCCCCCGTGTTGCAGGACGACCGTCAACCCGATTCCCCAGACGACCGGAGGACTATCCGCAGATGACCGACAACGAGATCATCGAGCTGATCCAGGCCGAACTCCCCGACGCCCGGGTGCGACCGGACGGCGAAGGCTGCAATTTCCGCATCGCGGTGACCAGCGAGGCCTTCGTCGGCAAGTCGCTGCTCCAGCAACACCAGATGCTCAACCGGATCCTCAAGCCGGCGCTGGAATCGGGCGAACTGCACGCCGTGACCTACGACACCCGCACCCCGGACCACTGAACTGCCCAGAGGACCCGACATGGCCATCGATCCCGACCATCGTGACCAACTGGAGGCGGCGGCCTTCCGACGCCTCGTCGCCCACCTTCAGGAACGCACCGACGTGCAGAACATCGACCTGATGAACCTCGCCGGCTTCTGCCGCAACTGCCTGTCCCGCTGGCTGCGCGAGGAAGCGGAGAAGCAGGGCATCGAGCTGGCCGACAGCGAAGCGCGCGAACACGTCTACGGCATGCCCTACGAGGAGTGGAAGCGCCGCTACCAGAAGTAAACGCGGCAGCGAGGCAATCCAGGAACGACGAACGCCCGGTCTGCACAAGCAGCCCGGGCGTTCGCGTCACCGGACCGATGGAGGGCTCAGAGCAGCTCGGGCCACTCGCCGTCGGCCATGGCCTCTTGGGCTCGCTTACGATAGAAGGCGACATCGCCGTTCTGGAACGGCCGGGTATCGTTCGCCGTCATCACCCGGTACCAGCCGGTGTGGATCGCCAGGATCTGCTCGGCGGTGAACCCGGACACCTCGCGAGGGTTGTCGCTCATCCCGGCCAGTTCGCCCAGCTGCTCCTCGAGGATCTCGTGCAGGCGAACGATCACCGCGGCGATCGGATCGTCCCGGTGTTCGGGGGTGGTGCCCCCGAGCATCCGTTCGGCGGCCTCGACCGAATCGTGGTGCGACTCGAGCATGGCGGCCACCTCGTCGAGCATGGGGGCGGCCTTCTGCAATCCGCGCGTGGCCGGCACCGGGAAGCCGCGCCCCTGCGTGGAGACCACTTGCTTCTTCGCGATCTGCATGGCCGTCACCATGTCCGGCAGACCGACCTCCCGCGCCCGCCGAATGGCCACGTCGAACCGGTCCGGCGTCATCGCCATGCCGCTACCCAGGTACTTGAGATAGGCAATGCTCAGGTTCTCGCGCTCGAGATACAACTGGCTGCCCTCGCGATAGGGCATGACTTCGTCAACCGGCAGGCGCTGCTCGATCACCAGTGCCTCGGGGTTATCGGAGACCACTTGCGCCCCGGCCAGCGGCGTGCCGCCCGACGGGTGACAGGTCCCGCTGAGCGTCTTGTTCTTGCCGGTGACGACCTCGTCGATCCGCAGCGAGACGGTCCCGTCGTCATGGAGCGCATCGACCCGGCCCACGGCATAGCCGTCCAGCTCCGGATTGGGCTCGAACATCGGCACGAACACCTTGTCGCCCGCCCCGAACGGCGCCGCCTGGGCCAGCCCGGCCGCCATCGGCATCACCACGGCCATGCAGAGACCGGCGAGGTAACCCATAATCCCCCTCGCGCCAGGGAATCTACTCGTCAACATCATTCTTGCCTCGACTCGTCTTCTATTCAGACCGCCTGCTCACCATGGAATCACAGAGACTCCCCCGACACCCCGAAGTTCTGCACACGCCAAGGGCGCCTTGGCCCAGACCGCTCGTCGGAGCGTGCGCATGAAGGACCGCCTGCTGGAAAGACAGCGCGACGCATACGGCATGCTGGAAGTCGTCGAACAGGGCGGCGAGGTCGCCCTGCACTTCGGCAACCAGACCGCGCAGTCGGCGTGGCGACCGGATCAGCCGAACCGGCTGTCCTTCTCCTACTACCGCGCCATGACCCTGCCGTTCGCCCTGCACCCCTCCCCGGAGCGGGTCGGCCTGCTGGGTCTGGGTGGCGGCGCCATGGCGAAGTTTCTTGTCGAACATACCGACTCTAGCATCCACGCGGTCGATCTGCGCGAGGCGCTCGGGCCCATCGCCGCACGCCACTTCGACCTCGATCCGCGTCACCCGCGGCTCTCGGTGACGTTCGCCGACATCACCGCCCCGGACTGGCTGCCCCACTGGTCGAATGCCGACGTGATCCTCGTCGACGTGTTCGACGAGGACGGCATGGTGCGGCTGCCGGACGCGACCGTCTCCGCCCTGATCGACAGCCTCGACGAAGACGGGCTGATCTGTCTGAACGTGTGGCGGAACACCATGCAGGCGGTGGTGGAGGTCCACCACCAGCTCTCCGCGCACTGCCACCACGACGCGCTGGTGGCACACGTCCCGGACCGGATGAACTCGGTGCTGATCTACCGCAAGCGCCCCTGGCTGCCGCAGGATCTGGAGGACGCAGTCCGGCGGCTCAGGCATGCGCCCAAGCCGCTTCGACGAGCCCAGGCGGAAGCCTGGCAATGGCTGCAGCCCCTGCGCGGCCAGCCCAGAAATGCCTGACCCGGAACGAGGAAAGGCCCGCCATCAAGGCGGGCCTTTCGGGGTGTGGCGCAGCGGACGGGACTCGAACCCGCGACCTCCGGCGTGACAGGCCGGCATTCTAACCAACTGAACTACCGCTGCTTTGAGATGATGGTGGGTGGTGAGAGGCTCGAACTCCCGACCTAAGCCTTGTAAGGGCTCCGCTCTACCAACTGAGCTAACCACCCAACTGGAGCGGGAAACCGGATTCGAACCGGCGACCCCAACCTTGGCAAGGTTGTGCTCTACCAGCTGAGCTATTCCCGCTCATCTCAACGCTGCCGATGTGATCGACTGCGTTTGCTAGAGCGCGCATTATACAAACCTCGGCAGGGCGCGCAACCCCCTGTGAACGGCGAATGACAAAAAATTTCGCACCCTGAAAGGGCCTGACGCGCAACTGGCTGATCCGGGGCGACATTTACCCGCTTCGAGGCCGAAACGATCATGCGCCCACCCGGCGGCCCTTTCCGCGAGACAGCTATCCGGGCAGACGCTCCCCCGTGCGGGCATGCGCCCCGTTGCCCTGGTCACCGGACGGCGCCCGCTCGACGTCCTCTCTCGGTTCGTACAGTCCGATCATCAGCCAACCCGGACCGGGTCGCTGCTGCAATTCCTCGCTCAGGGGGCGCAGGTTGCCGTTGGGCGTAATGCCGAACAGCAACTCGCCCCGTCCCTGGTAGTGCACCTGGTACTCGCTGTAGCCGAAGCTTTCGGTCAGGCGGGTACTGACGATTTCCGCGCCGGCCTCCATCAGGCGGAACAGGTGCCCGAGCGAGACATCGTCGCGGAACAGCCCGCGGGCATTGAACTGCGAGGTGATGCGCTGGTTCTCCGTGCCACTCGCTTCCTGGGGCGTCTGCAGGACGAAGACGTTCGACTGGCCGAACTCGTGCCGGTAGCGCACCGCGGCGAGGTTGTTGATCTCCGGCTGCGCGGACATGGCGAACATCTGCCCGATACCCACCAGGTCGAGCTTGCGGTCCGCGGCCTCCGAGACCGGGTTGCCGTAATAGGTCTCCAGCCCGTCCATGCGCGCCTGGCGGATCTCGCTGTAGTTGCCGTCGGCGATCACCACGCGAAACCCGTGCTTGTTGAGCACCTTGGCGATCTCGCGACTGACCCGGTTGGCCCCGACGATCAGCACGCCGTGATCCTCCGGCAGGGCGATGCCCAACGCCTTCGCCAGCGGCCGTGCGGTCAGCGAGGCGAGCACCACGGTACCGACGATCACCATGAAGGTCAGCGGAACGATCACCTCGGCCCCTTCCAGGCCTTCGTCGACCAGCTTGAGGGCGAACAGGCCCGAGACGGCCGCGGCGACGATACCGCGCGGCCCGATCCAGGCGATCATGGTCTTTTCCTGCCACGACAGGTCGCTACCGATCGCCGAGAGCCAGACCTTGAGTGGCTGGGCGACGAACACGATCGCCGCGAGTACCAGGATCGCCCCCAGACCGACCTGACTCAAGGTGGCCGGGTCGATCCGCGCAGCGAGCAGAATGAACAGCCCCGAGATGAACAGGATGCTCAGGGTTTCCTTGAAGTGCAGGATGTCCTCCAGCGGCACCCCGCGCATGTTCGCCAGCCAGATCCCCATCACGGTCACCGCCAACAGACCGGATTCCTCAGCCAGCACGTTGGAGACGGTGAACACCGCCAGCACGGCCGCCAGCACCGTCACGTTGATCAGGTAATCGGGCAGCGCGTGCCGGGAAAGCGCCTGACCGAGCAGCCAGCCGCCGCCCGCACCCAGCACCATGCCGAGCAGCACCAGCTCGAGGAACGGCAACAGCACGCCGCCGAGGCCCGCCCCGGTCTGCGACTGGGTGACGATGAACTCGAACACCAGCACCGCCAGCAGTGCGCCGATGGGGTCGATGATAATCCCCTCCCAGCGCAGGATCTTGCTCACCCTTGCGGTGGGACGGACGGTGCGCAGCAAGGGTGCGATCACCGTCGGGCCGGTGACCACCACGAGTGCCCCGAAAAGGAAGGCGATCGGCCAGTCCAGCCCCACGAACCAGTGCGCGGCGATGGCCGCCACGCCCCAGGAGACCGCCGCCCCCAGCGACACCATGCGCAGGATGGTCGAGGAGACACCCTGGATGTCACGGAAACGTAGCGTGAGGCTCCCTTCGAACAGGATCACGCCGACCGCCAGGGAGACGATCGGGAACAGCAGATCGCCGAAGAGCGCATCCGGATCGAGCAGGCCGAAGATCGGCCCCAGAGTGATGCCGATCAGCAACAGGAGCAGGATCGGCGGCACCTTGACCCGCCACGCCACCCACTGGGCGGCGATGCCCAGCACCACGATCGCGGTCAGGGAAAGAAGAATCGTGTCGTGCATGCAGACGCTCGATGGGTACCAACCGCCATGATAGACGCTCCCTCCACCGCGGCGCGAATCCGGCGAGCCCGGAGGCACCCAACACCATGCAAACGGCCCGGGCAGACACCCGGGCCGTGATGGTGCGATCGACCGGGACCTGACACCTAACCGAGCACGGAACTCAGGATCCCTGATCCGGGGAGAGCGCTCACCAATGAAAGAAATTCCGCATATTCTCAGTTGCTTGCATGCCGGACAGATCACGTCGCCCACCACAAAAAACCCGCCGGGCAACGGCGGGTTGTTCGGGGCCGGACTGCTGCTACGCCGAGGCTCAGGCGTCGTTGTTGCCCCGGGTGACCAGACCACGGTTTCGGGAGAAATCCAGCATGCGCTGGATCGACTCGACCGCCTTGACGCGGATCGCCGGATCGACGTCGATCTCGTGGCCTTCCGGGTGCTTGAGGGCGTCGCGCACGCTGACCAGGCCGTTCATCGCCATCCAGGGGCAGTGCGCGCAGGACACGCAGGTGGCCGAGCGTCCGCCGGTGGGCGCCTCGATCAGCGTCTTGCCCGGGGCGGCCTCGGCCATCTTGTGGAAGATGCCTCTGTCGGTGGCCACGATCAGCGTCTCGTTGGGCAGATCGGTGGCCGCCTTGATCAGCTGCGAGGTCGACCCCACCCGGTCGGCCATGTTCACCACCGCCTCCGGCGACTCCGGGTGGACCAGGATGGCCGCCTCGGGGTGCTTGGCCTTGAGTTCGGCGAGCGCATCGGCGCGGAACTCGTCGTGGACCACGCAGGAGCCCTCCCAGAGCAGCATGTCCGCCCCGGTCTTCTCCTGCACGTACCGGCCCAGATGCTTGTCGGGCGCCCAGAGGATCTTCTCGCCGCGCTCGGCGAGATGCGAGACGATCTCCAGCGCGTTGGAGCTGGTGACCACCCAGTCGGCGCGAGCCTTCACCTCGGCGGAGGTATTGGCATAGACCACCACCGTGCGGTCCGGGTGCGCGTCACAGAACTCGGCGAATTCCTTGGGCGGGCAACCCAGGTCCAGCGAGCACTCGGCCTGCAGCTCGGGCATCAGCACGCGCTTCTCCGGACTGAGGATCTTGGCGGTCTCGCCCATGAAGCGCACGCCGCAAACCACCAGTGTCTGCGCCTCGTGCTCGGCGCCGAAGGCGGCCATGTCGAGCGAGTCGGAGACGCGCCCGCCGGTCTCGTCGGCGAGCTTCTGCAGATCCTCGTCGACGTAGTAGTGCACCACCAGCACGGCATCCCGCTCGACCAGCAGCTCCTTGATCTCGGCCCACAGGGCCTTGCGCTCGGCCTCGGTCACCGGCGCGGCCGGCTTGGAAGCGAGCGCGACGCGCGCGATCTCGGGTTCGAGGGCGACGGGGATCTCGCGCGCGGCGCGGTCGGATTGGGCATTCGCGGTCATACGGCCTCCCGGGAAGGACGGCGCGCCGGGTCGACCCGGCGGCCAACGAACAGGGCATTGCTGCCACCCATGACTATAGACGGCAGCACCGATTGCAAGCGTAGGGGTGGGGGATCAGCCCTTGTCTTCCTTGGGCGGCACACGCACGCGAATGGAGAGCTCGCGTAGCGCGGCCGGGTCGATCTCGCCGGGTGCGTCGGTGAGCAGGCAGGCGGCCGACTGGGTCTTGGGGAAGGCGATCACGTCCCGGATCGACGTTGCTCCGCTCATCAGCATGGCGATGCGGTCCAGACCGAAGGCCACGCCGGCCATCGGCGGCGCGCCGAACTTGAGCGCATCGAGCAGAAAGCCGAACTTCTCGTTGGCCTCCTCGTCATCGATGCCGAGCTTGGCAAACACGTGCCGCTGCATTTCCGGCTCGTGGATACGCACGGAACCGCCACCCAGCTCGTAGCCGTTCAGAACGAAGTCGTAGGCCCGCGAACGGACGTTCTCCGGATCGGAGTCGAGCTTGTCGATGTCGTCCGGGTGCGGCGCGGTGAACGGGTGGTGCAGTGCGTATAAACGCTGGTCGCCCTCGTCGTACTCGAACATCGGGAAGTCGACCACCCACAGGGCCTTGAAGCCGTGCTCGACCATGTCGAGATCGTGACCCAGGCGCACGCGCAGCGCACCCAGCGCCTCGTTGACGATCTTGGCCTTGTCGGCGCCGAAGAAAATCAGGTCACCGTCCGCCGCGCCGGTGCGCTCCATGATCCCGGCGACCGCCTCGTCGGTGAGAAACTTGAGGATCGGCGACTGCAGGCCCTCGCGACCGGCAGACGCGTCATTGACCTTGATGTAGGCCAGGCCCTTGGCGCCGAAGATCGAGACGTACTTGGTGTAGTCGTCGATCTGGCTGCGCGGCATCTTGCCACCACCCGGCACGTGCAGGGCGGCGACACGGCCGCGCGGATCGTTGGCCGGGCCGGAGAAGACCTTGAAGTCGACGTCACGAACCAGGTCCGCCACGTCGACCAGTTCGAGCGGAATGCGCAGGTCGGGCTTGTCCGAACCGAAGCGGCGCATGGCCTCGTGCCACGTCAGGCGCGGCAGCGGGTCGTGCAGCGGCACCTCGACGGTCTCGATGAACAGATGGCGCATCATGTTCTCGATCAGGCCCATCACCGTCTCTTCGTCGGCGAAGCTCATCTCCATGTCGAGCTGGGTGAACTCCGGCTGACGGTCGGCACGCAGATCCTCGTCACGGAAGCACTTGACGATCTGGTAGTAGCGCTCCAGCCCCGAGACCATCAGCAGCTGCTTGAAAAGCTGCGGCGACTGCGGCAGGGCGAAAAACTCGCCCGGGTGGGTGCGCGAGGGCACCAGATAGTCGCGGGCGCCTTCCGGGGTGGCCTTGGTGAGCACCGGGGTCTCAACGTCAATGAAGCCGGCATCGTCCAAAAAGCGGCGCATGGCGCTGGTCACGCGGTGGCGCAGACGCAGGCGCTCGAGCATCTCCGGGCGACGCAGGTCGAGGTAGCGGTAGCGCAGGCGCACGTCCTCGGAGACGCGCTCGTCATCGAGCTGGAACGGCAGCGGCTCGGAGCGATTGAGCACCTCGAGCGCCAGACCGAGCACCTCGATCTGGCCGGAACGGATATTGGGATTGTCTGTGCCCTCGGGGCGGTTGCGCACCCGGCCGCGCACCTGGATGACGAACTCGTTGCGCAGCGTCTCGGCGACGGCGAACATCTCGGGATCGTCCGGATCGAACACCACCTGCACCAGGCCGTCCCGGTCGCGCAGGTCGACGAAGATCACGCCGCCATGGTCGCGCCGGCGGTTTACCCAGCCGACCAGCTCCACTTCCTTGTCCAGAAGTGCCTGATCCACTTGTCCGCAGGTGTGTGTCCGCATCTGCATTGTTCTTCAGCCCGTATTGATGAAGGAAGGCCTGCACGAACCGGATGCCGCTCTGGCCTTCCTTAAAAGCCCGCCATGATAGCGCCAGCCGCGTGATTTTTCGAGCGTTCCCGGCCGGTTCACGCCTCGTCACGCGTTCGGGGGGAATGCGCCCTCCCCTGGTAGGGCTCGGGCGGCGCGGTATCGAGCACACGCCCATCGGCATCCCGCCGCGGCGGAAGGACCACGCCCAGCGACACCACCATGCGAAAGCCCTCCTCGACGGTCATGTTCAGCTCGACCAGCTCCGAGCGCGGCACCATGATCACGAACCCCGAGGTGGGGTTAGGCGCGGTAGGCACGAACAAGGTCACCAGGTGCCCCTCGATTCGGTCCTGCACCTCGCCGATGGGCTCACCGGAGACGAAGGCGATCGACCAGGCGTTGCGACGCGGGTACTCGACCAGCACCACCTCGCGAAACGAGCGCGAATCCTGCGAGACGAAGGTCTCGACCACCTGCTTGACCGCCGAGTAGATGCTGCGCACCAGGGGGATGCGATTGAGCAGGCGCTCCCAGCCATGGATCAGGCTGCGCCCGAGGATGTTGGCCACCAGCGCGCCGGTGAACAGCACGATCACCACGGCGAAGAAGGCGCCCATGCCGGGCAGCTCGAAGCCGATCAACTCCTCGGGCCGATAGGCCTTCGGGAGAAGCAGGATGCTCTTGTCCATGAACGAGATCAGGGCGTTGACCACCCAGAAGGTCACCGCCAGCGGCGCCCAGACCAGGATTCCGGCAATCAGCCAGCGACGCAGCGTGACGAAGCGTCGTCCGCCGGACTTACCGCCGTCCCCGTCCGCCTCCTCTTGTTCAGGCTGTCGACTCACGCCGCGCCCCCGAAGACAAGCGGCCGGAGCCAGGAGGCGATCGCCACCAGCAGCGCCAGGGCGGCGAACAGGGTGAACAGGCGACGCAGGCGCTGATAAGACCAGCCCACCGGCAGATTGCCCAGCCATCGGCGGTCCACCTGCCAGGAGGCGACCAGCAACAGGAAGAGCATCGAGAGAGTCAGCACCGTCCACGGCAACAGCACGCAGATCCAGGCGAACACCACCATTGCCGCGCCCCAGACCAGCCGGTGACGGACGTCACCGGCAAGCAGGGCACGCTCGGCCGGGGTGGTGGCCAGCACCACCCCCCAGTGGATCGCCCCCAGGAAACCCAGCATGATCGCGGCCCAAGCCGCCAGCGCGTCCAGCGCCTGCGCCGACCAGCCGGGCGATGCCACCCAGGCGAGCAGCGCCAGCCCCCAGAACGGGAGCAACAATCCAATCACGAGCAGATAGGCAGTGAGTCGCATGCCGGACCTCCTTGGCCTGTTGGCGTGGCATGCGCCGACCCGGCCGGGCAGGCGCCATGAACCTCCTGAATCGATCGGGGATTTCCCGATACCCGATTCTACGCCGGGCGCACCGCTTGCACGACCCCGGCGACGGTCAGACCGTGCTCATCAGGAAGGCGACGAAACCCGCGACCAGCAGCAGGATCAGCCCGACGCCCAACCACTCCTCGCGGGAACCCTTGCGACTGGCCGCCATCATCGGCTTGATGCGCGGGATCAGGAACAGCAGCACCGCACCGAGCAGCACGGCCATGCCGATCTTCATCCAGAGATCCATGCACCCCCTCCCGGAAACAAGCGAGCCCCTTGTTTCCAAGGGGCCCGGTCGGTCGAACGGCGACCTGTCAGTCGCCCTGGTTCATGCCCAGCAGGCTGAGCAGGTGGACGAACAGGTTGAAGATGTTCAGGTACAGGCTGACCGTCAGCAACAGGTAGTTGTCCTCGCCTCCGTTCACCATGCGACCGGTGTCGTAGAGGATAAAACCGCTCATCAGCAGCACCACGGCCGCCGAAATGGCCATCGACAGGGCGGGGATTTCGAGGAAGATGTTGCCCAGCATCGCGGCGAGCACCACTACCAGCCCGACGACCAGAAAGCCGCCCATGAAGGAGAAGTCACGCCGCGAGACCAGCGCGTAGCCCGACAGGCCGAGGAAGATCGCGCCGGTACCGCCGAGTGCGGTCATCACGATCTGCCCGCCGTTGGCGAGGCTCAGGTAGTAGTTGAGCGTCGGGCCGAGGCCAAAGCCCAGCAGACCGGTGATGCCGAAGACCACCGCCAGCCCGCCCGCCGAATGCGCGGTGCGCGGCAGGACGAACCAGATCATCACCAGCGCCGCGCCCAGGGAGACCAGCGAGACCCAGCCGGGCATGGCCATCGCCATGGAGACGGCCGCGGTCAGCGCGGAGAACAGCAGCGTCAGCGACAGCATCATGTAGGTGTTGCGGATGACCTTGTGAGTCTCGAGTCGCTCGACTCCAACTCCCTGGGCAACCGTCCGGTTCTCGAATGCCATGCAACCTCACCTCGTCTCTGGTATTCATGTTTCGTGGCAACCGAGTATAGGGGTTGCCCGCCCGGAAACAATGGCCACGCCTGGAAATCTCAACAGGGAGACCGACTTGCCCGACACCGCCCACACTCCCCGCCGCGTGCTGATCACCGGCTGCTCCTCCGGAATCGGCCGCCGGGCCGCCGAGATGCTCGCCGAGCGCGGCCACCACGTCGTCGCCAGCATGCGCGACCCCGCCGCCCTGGACGCCTGGCCGCACGAGCACATCCCGGCCGTGCGCCTGGACCTGGACGACAGCGCGTCGATCCGGGCTGGCCATGACGAGGCGGTGGCACGGCTCGGCGCTCCGGTTGAGGTCCTGTTCAACAACGGAGCCTACGGCCAGCCCGGCGCCGTCGAGGACCTGAGCCGCGACACCCTGCGCGCCCAGCTGGAGACCAACCTGCTCGGCACACTCGAGCTGACCAATCGCGTCATCCCAGCGATGCGCGAGGCGGAGTTCGGCCGCATCGTGCAGAACAGCTCGGTGCTGGGCATCAGCGCGCTGGCCTTCCGCGGGGCCTATGTGGCGTCCAAGTTCGCTCTCGAGGGGCTAAGCGACACCATGCGCCTGGAACTGGCCGGCAGCGGCATCGACGTTTCGCTGATCGAACCCGGGCCGATCACCTCCCGGTTCCGAGCCAACTCCCTGCGGGCCTTCGAGGCGCACGTCGACTGGCAGAACTCGGTTCACCGCGACGCCTACCAGCGCCAGCTCGAACGCCTCGGCAAACCGGGCCCGGCCGCGCCCTTCACCCTGCCGCCCGAGGCGGTGGTCAAGCGGCTGGTCCACGCGATCGAATCGGGCCGGCCCAAGGCCCGCTATCCGGTCACGGTGCCCACCTACCTGTTCGCCACCCTCAAGCGCCTGCTCACTGTACGCGCCATGGACCGGGTGCTGACCCGGGCCTCCGGCGGCGGCAAGCGCTGACGGCCCGGCCATGGACGCCCTCGCGAACCCGGTCGCGCAGCTCTACTTCCTGATCGAGTGGAGCATCCGGCTGGCCGCGCTGTTCATCGTGCCCATGCGTCGCCCGCCAACGGCCGCAACCTCTTGGCTGCTGCTGCTCTTCTTCCTGCCGATCGTGGGCCTGGTGCTCTACCTGTTCGTCGGCCGGCCACGGATGTCGCGCGTGCGCACCGAGAAGATCGCGCGGCTGACCGACACGCTCAAACCAGTGACTTCCCGGCTGACCGAGGCCGAACCGCAGGGCAGCGGCAACCTGCCGCCGCAATTCGCCGCCATCGACCAGATGGTCCGACGCTGGCGCCGCTTCCCCCTGTTCGACGGCAATCGCATCGGACTGCTCGAATCGATGGATGCCTTCGCCGAACGGCTGGTCAAGGACATCGACGCGGCCACGGACCACGTCCACCTGACCTTCTACATCGCCGCGATCGACCCGGCCACGCAACCGGTCTTCGACGCGCTGCTCCGAGCGGCCCGGCGCGGCGTGACCATCCGGCTGCTGGTCGACGACTTCGGCTCCAAGCAGAGCATGAGAAAGATCCGGCGACTGCGCCGGAACGGCATCGAGGTCGCCCGGGCTTTCCCTCGCAGCCGGCTGCCGCACAAGGCGGCGCGCTTCGACCTGCGCAACCACCGCAAGCTGATCGTGATCGACGGCCGCATCGGCTACACCGGCTCGATGAACCTGATCCGCCCGGACTTCCGCAAGGGACTGTCCTACCTCGACCTGATGCTACGCATCGAAGGGCCGGTGGTCCTGGAGCTGCAGGCGGTGTTCGCCGGCGACTGGTTCATCGAGACTAACGAACTGCTGTCCGTGGATCCCCACTTCCCTCTGCCACGCCCCGAGGGCGAGGAATCCTGCATCGGGCTGCCCAGCGGACCGGAGTATCCCGAACCGGTGCTGCAGCGACTGCTGCTGGGGCTGATCCACGCCAGCACCGAGCGCCTCGAGATCGTCACGCCCTACTTCGTGCCGGACGAACCCACGCTCGACGCCCTCAAGGCAGCCGCACGCCGAGGAGTAAACTGCGAGGTGATCCTGCCCGAAACGGTCGACCATCCGCTGGTACAGCTGGCGCAGGAATCGTACTTCGAGGAGCTCCTGGAAGTCGGCGTGCACATCATGAGACACCCCGACCGGCTGCTGCACAGCAAACTCACGCTCTGTGACGGCCGGCTGTCGCTGGTGGGCAGCGCCAACCTCGACGTCCGGTCGTCGCTGATCAACGCCGAATTCGGCCTCCTGTGCTACTCGGACACCACGGCCCGGCAACTGGCCGAGGTGGTCGACAGCTACCGCCGCCAGAGCCGACCCCTGAATGCCGGGCGCTGGGCCGAACGCCACCGCGGCCGCACGCTGGCGCAGAACCTCGCCCGGCTGACCTCGCCGTTGCTCTGACAGGCAGGCAGCCCCGGCATCCGCGCACAACGAAAAGCGGCGCTCCCGCAAGGAAGCGCCGC
>JBNJFM010000017.1:0-30532 GCA_051746865.1 Pseudomonadota bacterium
ACCTTGTAGACCGGGTCGTGCTCGGGCACCAGGCGACCGACGATCGCGTGACCCGCCTCGTGGTAGGCGGTGAGCTTCTTCTCGTCCTCGCTCATCACCATGGACTTCCTTTCGGCGCCCATGATGATCTTGTCCTTGGCTCGCTCGAGATCGGCCATGGTGACCTCGGGCTTGCTGGCACGCGCGGCGAACAGCGCCGCTTCGTTGACCAGGTTGGCGAGATCCGCCCCAGAGAAACCGGGCGTCCCGCGAGCGATCAGGGACGGCTCGACGTCCTTCGCCGCCGGCACCTTGCGCAGGTGGACGTTGAGGATCTGCTCGCGGCCGCGCACGTCCGGCAGGCCGACGACTACCTGGCGGTCGAAGCGCCCCGGGCGCAGCAGCGCCTTGTCGAGCACGTCGGCGCGGTTTGTGGCCGCGACCACGATCACGCCCTCGTTGCCCTCGAAGCCGTCCATCTCGACCAGCAGCTGGTTGAGGGTCTGCTCGCGCTCATCGTGACCACCGCCCATGCCGGCGCCACGAGTCCGCCCGACCGCGTCGATCTCGTCGATGAAAATGATGCAGGGCGCGTGCTTCTTCGCCTGCTCGAACATGTCACGGACACGCGAGGCGCCCACGCCGACGAACATCTCGACGAAATCCGAGCCGGAGATGGAGAAGAACGGCACCTTGGCCTCGCCGGCGACCGCCTTGGCCAGCAGGGTCTTGCCGGTCCCCGGCGGGCCGACCATCAGCACGCCGCGCGGAATGTTGCCGCCCAGGCGCTGGAACTTGCCCGGATCCTTGAGGAAGTCGACCAGCTCGACCACCTCTTCCTTGGCCTCGTCGGCGCCGGCCACGTCGCTGAACGTGACCTTGACCTGGTCCTCGCTCATCAGCTTGGCCTTGGACTTGCCGAAGCTCATCGCGCCACGGCCGCCACCGCCCTGCATCTGGCGCATGAAGAAGATCCAGATGGCGATCAGCAGGATGAACGGGAACCACTGGATGAAGATCGTCATCAGCAGCGACGGCTTCTCCGGCGCCTTGGCATTTATCTTGACGTTGTTGTCGAGCAGGTCACCGACCAGGGCGCGGTTGTCCGTCTCGGGGCTATAGGTCTCGAAACGGCTGCCTGCCCCGGTAATTCCCTTGATGGTCTGCCCTTCCAGGGTGACCGACTCGACGTTGCCGCGCTTGACGTTCTCGATGAATTCCGAGTACGGCATCGCCGTGGCGGTGGTCGCGCGCTGATCGAAGCTGTTGAACACCGTCATCAACACGACGGCGATCACTACCCAGATCAGGATGTTCTTGGTCAAGTCGTTCAAGGCAACACCTCTGCCATGCAGTCATCGCAACAATGGCCGGCACACGATGATTCGTGTCCGGCCAGCGATGACGTAATCGTTTATTCGAATACCTTATATCAGGCGCTTTCCGGTTGCCACCAGATACACCTCGCGCGACCGCGGTCGCGATGCCTTCGGCTTTCGCACCACGACACGGTCGAACCGCTTGCGGACCTCACGGACGTATTCGTCGAATCCTTCCCCCTGGAAGAGCTTGGTGACGAAGGCACCCTTCTCCCTGAGCATCCGATCACAGAAGTCCAGCGCAAGTTCCGCCAGATACATGGATCGGGGGATGTCCACCGAGTCCAGACCACTCATGTTGGGGGCCATGTCGGAAAGCACAAGGTCGACCTCGGCATCCCCAAGGGCAGTCTCCAGCTCCTCGAGCACGGCGTCCTCGGTGAAATCGCCCTGCAGCACGGTAGTGTGGGCGAAGTGATCCATCGGCAGCAGATCGAGGGCGTAGACATGCCCATTCGAGCCGACGATCTGGGCGGCGTACTGGGTCCAGCCGCCCGGCGCGGCACCCAGGTCCACGACCGTCATGCCCGGGCGCAGGAACCGGTCGCGCTCGTTGAGCTCGATCAGCTTGTAGACGGCACGCGAGCGCCAGCCCTCGCGCTGGGCCTTCTGCACGAATTCGTCGCGGAAATGTTCGGCAAGCCAACGCTTGCTACTGACCGAACGCGCCATGAAAGTCTCCAGAAACGAAAGAAGCCGGGGGCCGGGGATTATCCCCGATTGCCCCCGGCCGCCCAAATGGCCGTCGTCGACTCGCGACGGCGCGCCCGCCGTTCAGTGCATGCGGCCTTGACCGCCCATGGCCTTCTCGCGCGGGGTGACCGGCGCCTGGACGGTGATCCCGCCGCCCTCGCCGAGGCCGAGGTCGATGGCAATCATCTCGCCTTCCTCGAGCGACCGCTCCGGGCCGATCAGCATGACGTGGTAGCCCCCCGGGGCCAGCCGGACGGTCTCGCCCGCGGGCACCGTGATGCGCTCCTGTTCGATCATGCGATGCATGCCGTCCTCGTTGACCGACAGGTGCAGTTCCACCTTCTGGAAACCGTCGGCCTCGGCCGAAACCACATCGACCGGCTCGTCACCGGAGTTGTTCAGCTCCATGAAGGCCGCCGTGGCGTGCGCCCCCGGCGGGGACAGCGCCACCCAGGGATCGACCACCTCAAGATCGGCCGCCTGAGCGACGCCGGCCACCAGCAGTGAGCCGGCGAGAACCAGGCCCCGGAACGGGCCGCGTGCAAATGTCGTCTTCTTCATCATTCCTTCACCTCGGACATGAAATCCTCGAGAACCTCGACGATCCGTTCGACGTCGTGCGGCCCGGGAAGCAGGACCAGCATGCGCCCATCCGGATCGATCAGCCGGAAACTGGTGTCGTGATCGACGTTGTAGCCGATTTCCCCCTCCTCGTGCGGCTCGATGCGATAGCCGGCCTTCACCGGCGAGGTCACCGCATCGATCGCCTCGCGCGGGCCGGTGATCGGCACGAATTCATCCGAGAAGAACGCCGTGTACTTCTTCAGGTGCGCCGGCGTGTCTCGCTCGGGGTCCACCGAGAGAAACACCACCTGCCAGTCGAACGCCGGCAGGCGTTCCTGCAGCGCGGGAAGGATCTGCGAGAGCTGGCCGAGCTCGGTGGGGCAGACGTCCGGGCAATAGCTGTAGCCGACGTAGAACAGGGTCCAGTGGTCATCGAACAGCTCGGCGGTGCTCACCTGACCCTGCGTGCCTTCGAGCGTCACGTCGGGAACCGGGATCGGCGCCTCGGGCGTTCTGAGCACCAGCTGGTCGGGCGTCTCGTAGCCGGACAGCACGTCGTCTCCGTTGTCCGGCTGGCAGGCGGCCAGCCAGGGCAGGATCAGCAGGGGCAGAAGAACGCGCATCGCTCGCATGGGCTCAAGGCACCTCGTGTTCGATCAGCGGGAAACGAAACCTTCGGGAAGCCGACGGATTCGTCCGGGCCTTCCCGAAACGGTAAACTGCCCGCGCGGCCGCGGCTTTTCAATGTGTGATTTCACACACAGCAGCGCCCGATCCATTCTCCTCCAGCAAGAAAGATCCCGACATGAAACTCACCGCCCGGCAGAAACAGTACCTGCGTTCCGAGGCCCATCATCTCAAGCCCGTCGTGCTGCTCGGCCAGCACGGGCTGACCGATGCGGTCATCGCCGAGATCGACGAGGCCCTGCGCGTCCACGAGCTGATCAAGGTGCGCATCCCCGGCGTCGAGCGCGACGAGAAGCGGGAGATCACCGATGCCATCGCCGAGGCGACCGGCTCGACGGTGGTCCAGACCGTCGGCCACGTCGTCGTCCTGTTCCGCCAGAGCGCCAAGGACTCCGAGTACCACCTGCCGCGCGCCGGGGGGCGATGATCCCCCACGTCGGCCCGGCACCGGGTGACTTCCCGCCCGTCTCCCACGCCCTCGACGATCCCGAAGGCCTGCTGGCCATCGGCGGCGATCTCTCCGTCGAGCGGCTGCTGGCTGCGTACTGCCGCGGCATCTTCCCCTGGTTCGGCCGACACGATCCCATCCTGTGGTGGAGTCCGGACCCGCGGGCACTGTTTTCCCCCGGGCGATTCCATGTCTCCCGCAGTCTGGCGAAATGGCGTCGCCAGGGGCGCTACCGCATCAGCACCGACACGGCCTTTGCCGCCGTGGTCGACGGCTGCGCCGCGCCCCGCGGTGACGACCCGGAAACCTGGATCGTGCCGGCCATGCGGGACGCCTTCGTCGCCCTGCACGAAGCCGGGTACGCCCACTCGGTGGAAGTCTGGCAGGGCGAGACGCTGGTCGGCGGACTGTTCGGCACCCGCATCGGGCGTGCCGCCTTCGGCGAATCGATGTTCAGCCGGGCTGCCAACGCCTCCAAGTTCGCGCTGGCCGCCATCCTGGTCGACCGGGTCTGGGGCGAGATCGACTTCCTCGACACGCAGTTCGCCACGGGACATCTCGACAGCCTCGGCGTCGAGGAAGTCCCGCGCACGCAATTCGTGGAACGGCTGACCCGGGCCACCGCCGACAGCGGGATCTGTGATAAAAACTAGGTGACGACCTTCCCGGAGGGGACGACCCTGCCCAGCGCCGGGCCAAGAGGAACGCCGAACCTAGGAGCCAGACACCCCGTGCAACACGACACCATGGGCATCCTGCTGACCCTGCTGCTGATCTCCGTCGTGGCCGTGGTGGTGCTCCGTCGAATCAACCTCCCCGCCATCCTCGGCTATCTGGCCGTGGGCGTGCTCGCCGGACCGCACGGCCTGGGACTGGTCAAGGACATCCACGACATCCACCTGATCGCCGAGTTCGGGGTGGTCTTCCTGCTGTTCATGCTGGGGCTGGAGTTCTCCCTGCCGCGGCTGGTGGCCATGCGTCGCGCCGTGGTGGGCATGGGTGGCGCGCAGGTTCTGCTCACCGCACTGATCACCGGCGGCGCGGCATTGATGATGGGCTTCTCGCCTGCGGCGGCCTTCACGCTCGCCGGGGTGCTGACCGTCTCCTCCACCGCGATCGTCATCCGCCAGCTGGGCGAACAGCTCGAGGTCAACTCGCGGCACGGCAACAACGCCGTGGGCATCCTGCTGTTCCAGGACCTGGCTGTCATTCCGTTTTTGATCATCATTCCGGTGCTGGGCTCTCAGGCCTCGGAAGATACCGCCATGCTGGGCATGGACATCGCCCTGACCCTGGGCGCGGGCGTGCTGGCCGCCGTGATCCTGTTCTTCGGCGGGCGCTGGGTGCTGCGCCCGCTGTTCCGCGAGATAGCCAAGTCCCGCTCGGCGGAGCTGTTCACGCTGGCCGTGCTGCTGACCGTGCTGGGTGCCGGCTGGCTGACCAACACCGCCGGACTCTCCTGGGAACTGGGCGCGTTCCTCGCCGGCATCGCCCTGTCCGAGACCCAGTACAAGCACCAGATCGAGGCCGACATCCGCCCGTTCCGCGACGTGCTTCTGGGCCTGTTCTTCATCACGATAGGCATGATGCTCAACGTGGGCGGCCTGGGCGAGATCTTCCCCTGGGTACTGATGTTCCTCACCCTGCTGATCCTCGCCAAAACGCTGATCATCTTCCTGATCGGCCGGGCGATGGGCGAGGCACCGGGAGTGGCCCTGCGCACGGGCCTGGTTCTCGCCCAGGGTGGCGAGTTCGGCTTCGCCATGCTTTCGATCATGGATCCGGGCCTGATGACCGATACACAGCGTCAGATCGTGCTGGCCACCGTGATCTTCTCCATGGTGCTCACGCCCATCCTGGTGAAGTTCAACGGCCGGATCGCCAAGCGCGTGGTGCCCGGCTATGCCCGCAGTCGCCGGGAGCACACCCGCGAGGTGCGACAGGATGCCAGCGACATCAGCGGGCACGTCGTCATCAGCGGCTTCGGTCGCGTGGGACAGAACGTCGCCCGGCTGCTGGGCAGCGAGGGCATCGACTACACCGCCATCGAGGTTGATCCCGACATCGTCCAGCAGGCCAACGAGGCTGGTCTGCGCGTCTACTTCGGCAACTCCACGCACCTGGACATCCTGCAGGCCGCCGGCCTGGAACGTGCCCGGGCGCTGGTGATCAGCCACCTCGACGACGCCTCGACGATCAAGACGATCGAGATCGTGCGCGGGGTCAATCGCGACATCCCGATCATCGTGCGCACCCGCACCGACGAGCACCTGGACACGATCCACGAGGCCGGCGCGACCGAGGTGGTCGCCAGCGTCTACGAGATGAGCCTGGCGCTCGGCGGGCACGTGCTGCGCACGCTGCGGGTGCCGATCACCAAGATCCTTCGCCAGATGGAGGAGATCCGCCGCGAGGACTACGCCCCGCTGCGTCATACCTTCCACGGCGACCGGGCCCGCGACGAAAACGATTTCGCCCCGCTCGCGCCACGCACGCTCAAGAACGTGACCCTGATCCGGGGCGCGAAGTCGATCGGCCGCACGCTGGGAGAAGTGATCCCGCAGGACGGCTCGGTGGTGGTCGATGCGATCAACCGCCACGGCATCCGCGGCGAGACGCCCAACCCCGACGTCGTGCTGCGCGAGGACGACGTGCTCACGCTATACGGCGCCCCGGAGACACTCGACGTGGCCGAAGAGCAGCTACTGGCCGGCCACCGGCTGTAGGGTAGGGACGCACTCCGCCCGGAGACCGTGCAGCCGGCGCGCAAATGCGCCACAATCTCCGCCTTTCGCGCATCACCCATGCCCCGCACGCAACGCCCCGAAACCGAGTCATGAGCAAGTCGAGACCCCTCATTGCCCAACCGAAGAACGCCACCGACCCCATCTACCTGCGCACCCGCACGGGGCTGGGGCGCGCCTTCGCCACGCGGCTGGCCGCCGATTCCGCCCGCCAGCCGCTGCTGGCGATCCTGCCGGACAGCCGTGCAGTCAACGACGCACGGGCGGCGCTGGCCTTTCTGGGCATCGAGGCCTCGGTCTTTCCCGACTGGGAGGTACTGCCCTACGACCGATTCTCGCCGCACCAGGACCTGATCTCCGACCGGCTCTCCCGCCTCTGGGGCCTGCCTCGCGAGACGGCGGGGCTGACACTGATCGCCGCTCCGACGCTGTTGCAACGCCTGCCACCGCCGGCCTTCGTCGCCGGCCAGGGCATGGTGCTGGAGGTGGGGCAGACCCTCGACCGCGAAGCCTACCGCCAGCAGCTCGAGTCCGCCGGCTACAGCCTGGTCTCTCAGGTCCAGCAGCACGGCGAATATGCCCTGCGCGGCGGGTTGATCGACGTCTTCCCGATGGGGGCGGACGAGCCGGTACGCATCGACCTGTTCGACGACGAGATCGAGACCCTGCGCCACTTCGACCCCGAGTCGCAGCGTTCCACCGGGACGGTAACCGAGATCACCCTGCTGCCGGCCCGCGAGTACCCGCTGACCGACAAGGGCATCCGCACCTTCCGCCAGAACTGGCGCAACACCTTCGCCGGCGACCCCACCCGCTCGCCGATCTACCGCCAGGTCTCCGAGGGGCTGGTGCCGGCGGGCATCGAGAGCTACCTGCCGCTGTTCTTCGACGAGACCGCCACGCTCTTCGACTACCTGCCCGAGTCGGCCCGGCTGCTGCTCTTCGACACGGTTCCCCAGGCGATCGAGCGCTTCGTCGGGGAGACGGCCGACCGCTTCGCCCAGCGGGCAGGCGACGTCGACCACCCGATCCTGCCGCCCGACACGCTCTACCAGGCGCCGGAGGAGTTCGAGCGGCACATCGCCGCGCTGCCGCGCTGGCAACTGGTCGCCGCCGACGACGAGCACTTCCCGCAGGCCGCGGAGATCGGTGATCGCCCCCTGCCGGATCTGGCCTCGGGGAGCGCCTCCCACGATACCGTGATCGCCCGGCTGGCCGAGTTCGCGGGCGGTTTCGAGGGCAACCTGCTGCTGGTCGCCGAAAGCACCGGACGGCGCCAGTCGCTGATCGAGCAGACCACCGCGGCCGACCTGCCCGCCGAGCCCGTCGAGGGGTGGCCCGCCCACGCAGGACTCGAGCGGGGCCGGCCGGGCGTGGCGGTCGCCGAGCTCGAACACGGCGCGATCCTGCCGGGCGCCGAGGCGCCGGTGGCGGTGGTCAGCGAGGTGGACCTGTTCGCCGAGCGGGTGGCCCAGCGCCGGGCGAAGACACGCCGCGGCCGCGATGCCGACGCGATCATCCAGAACCTCGACGACCTGGCCATCGGCGCGCCGGTGGTCCACGAGGACCACGGCGTGGGCCGCTTCCAAGGGCTGGTCACGCTGGAGATGAACGGTCAGCCGCAGGAATACCTGCTACTGACCTACGCCGACGACGACAAGCTTTACGTGCCGGTCTCGGGTCTGGAACGGATCTCGCGCTACACCGGCGGCGCGGAGGACACCGCCCCCCTGCACCGGCTGGGCTCGGGACAGTGGGAAAAGGCGAAGAAGCGCGCCGCGCGCCAGGTCCACGACGTGGCCGCCGAACTGCTCGACATCCATGCCCGTCGTGCCGCGCGCAAGGGCACCGCGATGCCGGTCGACGAGAGCGACTACCGCCGCTTCGCCGAGGACTTCGCCTTCGAACCCACCGACGACCAGCGCCTGGCGATCGAGCAGGTGCTCGCCGACATGAAATCCCCTCAGCCGATGGACCGGGTGGTCTGCGGCGACGTGGGCTTCGGCAAGACCGAGGTGGCGATGCGCGCGGCCTTCGTCGCGGTGGAGAACGGTGCGCAGGTGGCCGTTCTGGTACCGACCACCCTGCTCGCCGAGCAGCACCTGCGCAACTTCCGCGACCGCTTCGCCGACTGGCCGGTGACCATCGAGAGTCTCTCGCGGCTGTCGGGTACCAAGCGCACCGCCGGCGTGCGCGAACGGATCGCCGCCGGGCAGGTCGACATCGTCATCGGCACGCACAAGCTGCTGCGCGACTCACCCGAGTTCGCCAACCTCGGGCTGGTCATCATCGACGAGGAGCAGCGCTTCGGCGTGCGCGACAAGGAGCGGCTCAAGGCGCTGCGCGCCGAGGTGGACATGCTCACGCTCACGGCCACGCCCATTCCGCGGACGCTCAACATGGCGCTCTCGGGCATCC
This sequence comes from Pseudomonadota bacterium, assembly GCA_051746865.1. GTDB lineage: Bacteria > Pseudomonadota > Gammaproteobacteria > Halothiobacillales > Halothiobacillaceae > Guyparkeria. Next base: position 8,913 of record JBNJFM010000017.1, read on the forward strand.
GTGATCTCTCGATCATCGCCACTCCGCCCCGCGAACGCCTGGCGGTCAAGACGGTGGTCCTCCGGTGGGACGAGGTGCAGATTCGCGAGGCGATCCAGCGTGAACTCAAGCGTGGCGGGCAGGTGTACTTCCTGCACAACGAGGTCAAGAGCATCGACCGCGTCGCCCGACTGGTCGAGGAGATCGTGCCCGAGGCGCGGGTGAACGTCGCCCACGGGCAGATGGGCGAGCGCGGTCTCGAGCAGGTGATGTCCGATTTCTACCACCAGCGCTTCAACGTGCTGGTCTCGACCACCATCATCGAGTCGGGGATCGACGTCCCCACCGCCAACACCATCCTGATACACCGCGCCGACAAGTTCGGCCTGGCCCAGCTCCACCAGCTGCGCGGGCGGGTGGGCCGTTCGCACCACCGCGCCTACGCCTACCTGATCACTCCCGAGCCGGGGCAGCTCACGCCGGATGCGCAGAAGCGCCTCGAGGCGATCGCCTCGCTGGAGGACCTCGGCGTGGGCTTCACCCTGTCGACCCACGACCTGGAGATCCGCGGCGCCGGGGAATTGCTCGGCTCGGGCCAGTCCGGGCAGATGCACGAGGTCGGCTACCGCTACTACATGCAGTTGCTGGACCGGGCGGTGGCCGCCATCCGCGAGGGCCGCGAACCGGCACTCGACGCGCCCATGGAGAGCGTCTCCACCGAGGTGGATCTCGGCGAGCCGGCCCTGATCCCCGAGGACTACGTGGCCGACGTGCACACGCGACTGACGCTGTACAAGCGTCTGTCCACCGCGGACAGCCACCACGCCCTCGACGAGCTCAAGGTAGAGCTGATCGACCGCTTCGGCCTGTTGCCCGAGCCGGTGATCGCCCTGGTCGAGACACACCGGCTGCGCATCCGTGCCCGCGCGCTGGGCATCCGAAAGATCGAGCTCACCGCCCGTGGCGGCCGGCTGGTCTTCGGCGAGTCCGCACGCGTCGACCCGGCCAAGCTGGTCGCGGCGGTGCAGGCCGACCCGCAGACCTACCAGCTCTCCGCCGACACCCTGCGCTTCGCCCGCGAGATGCCCGGTCTTGACGAGCGCCTGGAGGTCGTCCGAACGCTGCTCGACGACATTGCCCTGCCCGAGCGCGAAACGGAGGCCGACGCGTGACCGACTCCGTCGGACCGCGAGAACGCCAGCCGGCACAAACCGCGCCGCTGTGGCGACGGGCCGCCGCGCTGTTCTACGACACGCTGTTCGTCGTCGCCCTTCTGATCCTCGCGACCTTCCTCGCCCTGATCGTCACCCGGGGCGAATCGGTCCCGCCCGAGGGCCCCGCGCAGTGGCTCTACCGGGCCTGGCTGTTGCTCTGGGTGGCCGGCTACTTCGTCTTCTTCTGGTGCCGCTTCGGCCAGACGCCGGGGATGAAGGTCTGGCGCCTGTTGCTGCTCCGCTCAACCGACACGGCCTGCCTCGGCCCGGCACTGGCGCGCTTTGCCTTCGGCGTGGTCAGCCTGTGCCTCGCCGGCCTGCCCTTCCTGGCCGCACTGACCGACGAGAAGCGCCGGACCTGGATCGACCGCCGGCTGGAGATGCGCGTGGTGCGTCTGCTGCCTCGCCGCTGAGGAACCTTTCCCACACGCAGGAAGGCCCCGGGGAATCCTTCCTCCGGGGCCCTCACGCCATGCGAGTCGCGAACGACCGGGGCATCCCCGGTCGAAGCGGCATCAGTCCGCCTGGTGGCGCAGGAACGACGGGATATCGATCGTGTCCAGATCGATCGCGGCATTCCCGCGGTGGGCCGTTCCGGCGCGTGACTGGCGAGCCTCCGCGGACTCGTCGGCTTCCTCGGCGGCCGGCGCTTCCTGGCGGGTGGCGTTGTCGATCACCACGTGCGGCTTTCTCGGCTCTCCGGCAGCAACGTTCTTGTTGCGCGACAGACCGGTGGCCACCAGCGTGACTCGCAGCTGGCCGTCCAGCTCGTCGTCGACCGCCGTGCCCACCTTGACCACGGCTTCGTCGCCGGCCAGCGACTGGACCATCTCGCCGATCTCCATGAACTCGCCAATGGACAGGTCGCCACCGGAGGTGACGTTCACCAGGATGCCGTCGGCGCCGGTGAGGTTGATGTCGTCGAGCAGCGGGCTGTGGATGGCCGCCTCGGCCGCCTCGGCCGCACGGTTGTCGCCGGTACCGACGCCGGTGCCCATCATGGCCGTGCCCTTCTCGGTCATGATCGCGCGGACGTCGGCGAAGTCGAGGTTGATGTCGCCCGGCCGGGTGATCAGCTCGGAGATACCCGCCACGGCGGTGAACAGCACCTCGTTGGCTGCGGCGAAGGCGTCACGCAGCGCCGCCTGCTTGCCCATCACCGCGGTGAGTTGATCGTTGGGGATGACGATCAGCGAGTCGACGTTGTCCTCCAGCTCCTGGATGCCCTCCATGGCCACCGCGGTTCGCTTGCGGCCCTCGAAGGAGAACGGCCGGGTGACCACCGCCACGGTGAGGATGTTCATGTCGCGCGCGATCTGGGCGATCACCGGGGCTGCGCCGGTGCCGGTCCCGCCGCCCATGCCGGTGGTGATGAACAGCATGTTGGCGTCACTGATCGCCTCCTGGATCTGCTCGCGATCCTCGAGGGCGGCCTGACGACCCAACTCCGGGTCGGCCCCCGCACCCAGGCCCTTGGTGATGTTCGCGCCGATCTGCAGCTGCGAGGGCGCGTTGCTCTTGACCAGCGCCTGGGCATCCGTGTTGGCGCTGATGTACTCGATCCCCTCGATGTGTTGCAAAACCATGTGGGCGACCGCGTTGCCGCCGCCTCCGCCGACGCCGATTACCTTGATCTTGGCGCTTTCGGTCTGCATCTCTGCCATCTTCCAGTTGCTCATGGTGTCATCTCCTTGTCTCGCGTGGCGTTCGTGATCGTCAGAAGTGTTCGCGGAACCAGCCCTTCAGGCGTTCCAGGACATTTCCATGCATCGTCTCCGATCCATGGGCCGTGTTTTCCCGGGCTCGCTCGAGCCCGTAGAGCATCAGGCCGATCCCGGCCGCGTTGGCCGGGTCGTTCAGGGCGTCAAGATTTCCCTCCACGCCAGCGGGCGTGCCCAGACGTGCGGGCATCTGCAGAAAGTCCTCGGCCAGCTCGACGAATCCGGGCATCTGCGCGGTCCCACCGGTCAGGACCACCCCGGCGTTGACCATGTTCAAATAGCCGGACTGGCGGATTTCCTCCTGCAGGTAGGAGAGGAGCTCCTCCACCCGCGGGCGGACGATGCGCATCATCGTCTCCTGCGGAATACGCCGTGGCGGCCGACCGGACACGCCCGGCACCTCGATCGCCCGCGAGGCCTCGCGCTCGTCGAGCGTCCCCAGGTTGGCGTGGTTGATCTTGATCTTCTCGGCCTCCGCCGGCGGCGTGGTCAGGCCGTAGGAGAGGTCGTTGGTAATCTGCTCGCCGGCAATCGGCAGCACCGCGGCATGGCGCAGCGCCCCACCGGTGTAGATGGCGACATCGGTGGTCCCGCCGCCGATGTCGATCAGCACCACGCCGAGCTCGCGCTCGTCGTCGTTGAGCACGGCCCGGGCCGCGGCGATCGGCTCGAGGATGCTGCCCTCGACGTGCACGTCGCAGCGCTCGACGCACTTGATCACGTTCTGCACGTTGTTGGCCGCCGAGGTGACGATGTGGACGTTCGCCTCGAGCCGGTGGCCGCTCATGCCCTGCGGCTTTCTGATGCCGTCCTGGCCGTCGATGCGAAATTCCTGCGGCTCGCAGTGCAGGATCTGCTGGCCGTCGGGGATCTTCACCGCCCGGGCGGACTGGATCACCTGGGTGACGTCCGCGTCGGTGATCTCGCGCCCGCCGGTGCCGGTCATGCCCTGCGAATCAAGGCTGCGCACGTGGTCGCCGGCCACCCCCACCCAGGCCGAGGCGATCTCGGTGTCGGACAGCGACGCGGCCGCGTCGATCGCCCGCTGGATCGCCATGGAGGTGGACTCGATGTCCACCACCGAGCCGCGCCGGAGTCCCTTGTTGGTGGGATGCGATCCGTAGCCGATCAGGCTCAGGCGCCCGTCCCCGTCGCATTCGCCAACCAGCGCGGCCACCTTGCTGGTGCCGATGTCGAGACCGACGACGAACTCACGCTCTCCTTTCTTCAACGCGCTCATGCTGTCTTTCTGCCCTTGATTGCCAAGCTGCTCATGAATGCTTCCCTCACTCTTCTTCCTCTTCCGCGGGCGGCTCTCGCCATGCCACGGCAAAACCGTTGCTGTAACGCAGGTCGATCGAGCGGATCTCGTCCTTCCTCCCCGCCAGGGTGTCCGGATAGACGTCCAGCAACCGCTGCAGCCGCGCCTCCAGTGACTCCCGCCCGGCACGAATGACCGCCCCGGAGGCCAGGCGCAGTGCCAACGCCCCGCGGGAACTCAATTCCACCCCCACCAGATCCAGTCCGGCCTGACCCAGTACCGGTCGCAGGCTGCTGTAACGCTCCCAAACCGCCCACTGGCTGTCCGGGGGGCCGGACAGCCCCGGCAATCTCAGCCCCGCGGGTACCGTCTCCGGGCGGAATATCTCGCCGTTGCGGCTCATCAGCGCGTCCTCGCCCCAGCGGGCCAACGGTCGGTGCGTCGACAACTCGACCCGCACCTGGCCGGGCCACTGCCTCGAGAGAGTGGCGCGGGTCAGCCACCGGTTTTCCAGCAGGCGCCCCTGCATCCGCTCCAGGTCGACCTCCCATATGCTCTCGCCCAGCATCGGCGCCAGGGTCGCCCGCACCTTGTCGGCCGGCACGAAGCGATTGGCCCCTTCCACCACGATCGACTCCACCGGGGCGTCGAGCTTCAGCCAGACCCGCTGGCCGACCAGCCCCAGCGCGGTGACGAAGCCGACCCACAGCGCGAGCGTGACCATCCAGCGCAGCATCTGGCGCGCCGTTGCCCAGACGGCCGCGACACGTTCCCGCCATGTCGGCCCCTTCGGCCGCGCCTGAGACTTGCGTCTGGCTGCCATCAATCCGCTCCATCAACCGGCTCGCCTCCCGCCGTATCGTCCGCCCCGACCGGGGGCAGGGTCTGTTCCAGGATCGTTCGACACAGGGCCGGGAAGTCCATGCCCGCCGCCTGGGCCGCCATCGGCACCAGCGAGTGCCCGGTCATGCCCGGCACGGTGTTGACCTCGATCAGCCAGTGCCGCCCGGCCTGATCGCGGATGAAGTCCACCCGGCCCCAGCCGGTCGCGCCGATCAGTCCGAAGGCTCGCGCCGCCGTGGCGGCCATCCGGGCCTCCTCGTCCGCGGACAGGCCACAGGGAATCCGGTAGCCGGTGTCCTCGGCCTCGTACTTGGCCCGGTAGTCGTAGAAGGCGTGCTCGGCGCTCGCCTCGATCCGGATCGCCGGCAGCGTCCGCTCACCCAGCATCGCCACGGTGAACTCGCCGCCGGAGACGAAGGCCTCGACCATCACCGCGCCGTGCGCGCTGGCCTCGGCCCATGCCGCCTCGACCTCCGCCGGGCCGTCGACCTTGCTCACACCCACGCTGGAACCGTCGGCGACCGGCTTGACGATCACCGGCCAGCCCAGTGCGTCCGCGGCGCGCTGTGCCGCGGCGAGATCCCCGACCACCGCGAACGGCGGTGTGTCCAGCCCGGCGCCCTGCCAGACCCGCTTGCACAGCACCTTGTCCATTCCCACCGCGGAGGCGGCCATGCCACTGCCCGTGTAGGGCACGTCCAGCAAGTCGAGCACCGCCTGGACCTGCCCGTCCTCACCGCCCCGGCCATGCAGGGCGATGAAGGCGCGATCGACGTCCTGCTCGGCGAGCAGCCGCCCCAGGTCACGGGCATCGTCGCGATGCAGGTCGATGGCCACCGTATCGATCCCCTGCCCGGCCAGTGCGTCGAACACCGCCTGGCCGCTGGTCAGCGAGACATCCCGCTCGGCGGACCAGCCGCCCATCAGCACTGCCACCCGACCGAAACGCGCCGTGTCCGTCATGTCGTCTCTCCCCAGCGTTCGACCAGCATGCCCGGCAGACTGCCGACGTTGCCGGCGCCCAGCGTGAGGACGATGCCGTCGTCGTGGACCATGTCGGCCAGCACGTCCGGGACCTGCTCCGGGTCGGCGACGAACACCGGGTCGACCTGCCCGCGCGCCCGGATCGCCCGGGCCAGACTGCGGCCGTCGGCCCCGGCGATTGGCTGCTGGCCGGCGGCGTACACCTCCATCAGGACCAGCTGGTCGACCTGCGAGAGCACCTCGACGAAGTCCTCGAACAGGTCGCGGGTGCGGGTATAGCGATGGGGCTGGAAGACCAGCAGCAGCGGCTCATCCGGCCAGGCGTCGCGCACGGCGGCCAATGTCGCCGCCACCTCGCGCGGGTGATGGCCGTAGTCGTCCAGCAACAGGCGCCGCCCGCCGGCGAATGCCAGCGTGCCGCGCCGCTCCAGCCGGCGACCCACACCCTTGAAGCCGGCCAGCGCCCGGCCGATCGACTCGGCATCCACGCCAAGGTCATGCGCGACGGTGATCGCCGCCAGCGCGTTGAGCACGTTGTGTCGACCGGGCATGGTCAGACGAACACGCAGGCTTTGCCCGTCGGGCAGCCGCACGTCGAAGGCCGACTCGAAGCCGTCGCTGGTCACGCTCCCGGCGCGCACGTCCGCCGGCGCGTCGATCCCGTAGGTCAGCACCTGCCGGCCGACGCGATTGACGATGCTCATGGCATGCGGATCGTCGGCACAGATCACCGCCAGCCCGTAGAACGGCAGGTTGTGCAGGAAGTCGACGAAGTGGTCCAGCAGCTTGGAGAAGTCGTTGTCGTAGGTCTCCAGGTGGTCGGCGTCGATGTTGGTGACCACGGCCACGTGCGGCTGGAGGTGCAGGAACGACGCGTCCGACTCATCGGCCTCCGCGATCAGGTACTCGCCGCGGCCCAGCCGCGCGTTGGAAGCGCTGGAAAGCAGCTTGCCGCCGATCACGTAGGTCGGGTCGAGCCCCGCCTCGGCGAGGATCGCCGCCAGCAGTGAGGTGGTGGTGGTCTTGCCGTGGGTGCCCGCCACGGCCAGGCCGATGCGGAAACGCATGATCTCGGCGAGCATCTCGGCACGCCGCACGATCGGCAGGCGCCGCGCCCGCGCGGTCTCCAGCTCCGGGTTGTCCGGAGCGATCGCGGTGGAGATCACCAGCACGTCCGCATCGGCCAGGTTCTCGGCGGCGTGGCCGATGAACACCTGGATCCCGAGCTCGCGCAGGTGACGTACCGCCGCCGACTCGTTCATGTCCGAACCGGTGATCTCGAAGCCCAGCGTGTGCAGCACCTCGGCGATGCCGCTCATGCCGGCCCCGCCGATGCCGACGAAGTGCAGTTTGCGCACCTTGCGCATCCGTACCTGGGCGACCGGGGCGAACTGTTCCATCATGCCTCCTCCCCGGGGCTTGCTTTCCCCGTGATGACCCGCTCGCAGGCGTCCGTGATGCGTGCGGTGGAATCGGTCACCGCCGCGTCCCGGGCGCGGACGGCCATGTCGCGCAGCAGAGAACGATCGGCCAGCAGTGTGCCGAGCAGCCGCGCAAGCCGGTCGACGTCCGCCTCGCGCTGGTCGAGCAGTCGCGCCGCGCCCCGGTCGACCAGCCAGGCCGCGTTGTGGCGCTGGTGGTCGTCCACCGCGTGCGGGAACGGGATGAACAGCGTGCCGAGCCCGGCTGCGGCAATCTCCGCCACCGTCATGGCGCCGGCGCGGGCGACGACGAAATCCGCCCAGCCGAATGCGTCGGCCATGTCGTCGATGTATCCCAGCACCTCGTGGTGACTCCCCGCGCCCCACTCGGCCGCCGCGTAACTCGCCCGTGCCTCATCGAGGTTGCGCGGTCCGGCTTGGTGGCGGATATCGAGGTCGATTCCCGCGCTGATCCGGGCCAGTGCCTGCGGCAGCGTCTCGTTGAGTGCCCGGGCGCCGAGACTGCCGCCGAGCACCAGTACCCGTACCGGGCCTTCGTGGCAGGCGAGACGGGCCTCGGGGTGCGGCAGGGCCGCGATCTCGGCGCGAACCGGGTTGCCGACTACCTCCGACTCGGGCAGGGCCCGGCCGAAGGCCTTCGGGTAGGCGGCCAGGGTCACGCGGGCGAATTTTGACAGGACCCGGTTAGTCAGCCCGGCGATGGCATTCTGCTCGTGGATGACCAGCGGGCGGCGCAGCAGCCAGGCAGCCAGACCACCCGGACCGGCCGCGAAGCCGCCCATGCCGACCACCAGTACCGGGCGATGCCGGCGTTGCAGGCGCATCGCGGCCCACACCGCGCGCGCCAGGACGAACGGGGCGGCCAACCGGGTCTTCCACCCCTTGCCGCGAATCCCGCCGATGGGCAGGTAGTCGATCGGGTAGCCCGCCTCGGGCACCAGGCGGGACTCGATGCCGCGCTCGGTGCCCATCCAGCGGATGGCGTAGCCGCGTGCATCGAGCGCGCGTGCCACCGCCAGCGCGGGGACCACGTGCCCGCCGGTCCCGCCGGCCATGACGTAGATGAGGGGACGTGTCGCGGTCATTCGCGCACCTCCCGGACATCGCTGATGCCCCGCTCGGTCAGCACGAGGCTGGCCTCGTGATGGGCGCGCAGGACCAGCCCCATGGCAAGCAGTGTCGCCACCATGGCCGAGCCGCCGAAGCTCATCAGCGGCAGGGTCAGGCCCTTGGTGGGCAGCAGGCCCATGTTTACGCCCATGTTGATCAGCGACTGCGCCCCGATCCAGACGCTCACGCCCCAGGCCAGGGCCGCGCCGGTGTACTGCCGGGCCACCCAGGCCATCCGGGCGATGACGAATCCGCGCCAGACCAGCACCCCGTAGAGGATCAGCAGGCCGGTCACGCCAAGCAGCCCGAACTCCTCGGCGAAGACCGCGAAGATAAAGTCGGTATGGGCCTCCGGCAGGTAGGAAAGCTTCTGCACGCTCTCTCCGAGCCCCCGGCCGGCCAGCCCGCCACTGCCGACGGCAATCAACGCGTTGACCAGCTGGTAGCCGTCGCCGAAGGGATCGGCGAAGGGATTGGAGAACGACAGCAGCCGGTCGACCCGGTACTGCGCCGAGAAGATGCCGATCACCGCAAGCGCCACCCCCGCGATCGCCAGGGCGAGCATGGTGTGCAACTGTGCGCGCATCAGCCAGGCCATGGCGAACAGCGTCGCGCCCAGCACCAGGGTATTGCCGTAATCCGGCTGGAGCATCAGGAAAATGGTCGCGACGAAGATGACCGCCAGCGGGGGGAGCATGCCGCTGATGCGGGTCTGGATACGCTCGAGGTGCGTGCCCAGGTAGGCGGCCATCCAGACGATCAGCCCCAGGCGCGCGAACTCGCTTGCCTGCAGGCGGACGAAGCCCAGATCGATCCAGCGCGTCGCCCCGTTGACCGTGTGCGCCACGCCGGGGACGAACAGCACCGCCAGCAGGGCCAGCGACAGCACCAGAATCGAGGTGCGCAGCGAGACGAAGTGCCGCAGGGGCACCATCAGCAGGACCGCCATCGCCACCAGACCCACGCCGACCGCCGCGGCCTGGCGCAGCAGCATCCCCATGCCGCTGGTGGGCGAATCGCCGCTGCCGAGCACCGCGGAGGCGACCATGACCAGGCCGAGCGCGACCAGCGCCATGAGCGCGACGAAGAACCAGGTATCGATGCGCACGCCGCGCGCCTCCGTGGCCGGATCCAGGCGACCGGTGAGCGCATCGAAGCGGTCGCGCATCTGACGAAGACCGGAGCGTCCGAAGGTCAGCGCATTCATGGTGCCACCTCCGTTTCCCGATCGGTCGAACAGGCCGCCTCGGCCGCCCGGGCGAAGCGTTCGCCCCGCTCGGCGTAACCACGGAACATGTCGAAGCTCGCGCAGGCCGGGGCAAGCAGCACCGTCACGCGACTGGCCTCCGCCAGGCCCGCCACGGCCCACTCGGTCGCCAACCGCACAGCCTGATCCATGTTGCCGGCGTGGAGGATCGCCGGCAGACGTTCACCCCGCGCCCGGACGGCCACGTCGATCAGGTCGGCATCCTCGCCCATCAGCACCACCGCCAGGGCGTGGCGGCACAGGGTCTCGGCCAGTTCGTCGAAGGACTGCCCCTTGGCCTGTCCGCCGGCGATGACCACCGTCGGCTCGGCCAGTCCGTCGATAGCGGCGACCGCCGCCCCGACGTTGGTGGCCTTGGAATCGTTGACGTAGCGGATCTCGCCGCCGTCCACCTCGCGATGACAGATCGCCTGCATGCGGTGCGGCAATCCCTCGAAACGGCACAGTTCCCGGCGCAGGGCGGGCGCGGCCAGAGCCTCGGTCCCTGCGAAGCCCTCCACCAGCGCCAGTGCGGCGAGCACGTTGAGGCGGTTGTGCCGCCCCGGCAGGGCCAGATCGCCTGCCGCGACGACAGTCTTGCCGTCGCGGCACAGCCGGTCGCCACCGGCATCCAGGTGATAGCGCAGGCTCGGCTTCTCGCCCGGCGTGGCGGAAAGGCCCACGACCCGGCCTTCACAGTCGGCGGCCATGGCGGCCACCCGCGGATCGTCGAGATTGATCACCGCGGTGTCGGCGTGGGTAAGCACCCGCGCCTTGAGCGCCGCGTAACGATCCATCGAACCGTGCCGATCGAGGTGGTCCGGACTGACGTTGAGCACCGTGGCGGCGCATGGACGAATCCGCTCGGGATCCGAGGTCTCCATCTGGAAGCTCGAGACCTCCAGCACCAGCACGTCGGCCGGCCGGGCCAACAGGTCCAGCGCCGGGGTGCCGTAGTTGCCGCCCACCGCCACGCGGTAGCCGACGGCGTCCAGTAGGTCGGCCACCAGCGCGGTGACGGTGCTCTTGCCGTTGGACCCGGTGATCATCAGGTAGGGGATCTCGGCGTGGACGGCCGCGATCTCGATGTCGCTGCGTACCGGGATGTCCCGCTCGCGCGCCAAGGCCAGCAGCCCCGCGATCCCGGGCGATGCCGGGTCGATGCCGGGGCTGAGCACGATGCCGGACAGACCGGCAAGCCGGGGGGCGTCCAGCATGTCGGCGTCCACCGCACCCTTGAAGACCGTGTCGGCGCCGAAGACGCGCTGCCACTGCTCCCAGGGCGCGGTCGCCGCACGGGTGTCGGCGCCGACCACGGGCACGCCGCGGCGGCAGAAGAACCGCCCCGCGGAGAAACCGGTCTGACCCATGCCGACAATCAGTTCCATCAGCGCACCTTCATCGTTGCCAGGCCGATCAGGACCAGGATCACCGTGATGATCCAGAAGCGCACGATCACCTTCGGCTCGGGCCAGCCCTTGAGCTCGAAGTGGTGATGGATCGGCGCCATGCGGAAGATCCGCCGTCCGGTGAGCTTGTAGGAGGCGACCTGCAGCATCACCGAGACGGTCTCGAGGACGAAGATCCCGCCCATGATGAACAGCACGATTTCCTGGCGGACCATCACCGCCACGATGCCCAACGCCGCGCCGAGGGCCAGCGCCCCGACATCGCCCATGAACACCTGCGCGGGATAGCTGTTGAACCACAAAAATCCCAGCCCGGCGCCGACGATCGTCGCGCAGAACACCGCCAGCTCGCCCACCCCGGCGATGTATGGCAGGCCGAGGTAGTTGGCGAATTCGTAGTGACCGGTGACGTAGGCGAAAGCCGCCAGCCCGGCGGCGACCAGCACCGTGGGCATGATCGCCAGTCCATCGAGACCGTCGGTCAGATTGACGGCGTTGGAACTGCCTACCACCACGAAATAGGTCAGGATCACAAAGCCGAAGCCCAGCGGGATCAGCGCGTCCTTGATCAGCGGGATCAGCAGGCTGGTCTCGGCCGGGCTCTCGGCGATGACATACAGAAACACCGCCGCGACCAGCGCGATCACCGACTGGCCCAAGTACTTCCAGCGGGCGGCCAGCCCGTCGCTGTTGCGCCGCGAGAGCTTGAGGTAGTCATCCCAGCCGCCGATCAGGCCGAAGCCCATGGTGGTAACCAGGGCCACCCAGACGTAGACGTTGCCCAAGTTGCCCCACAGCAGCATGGAGACGGCGATGGAGATCAGGATCAGCGCCCCGCCCATGGTCGGGGTACCGGCCTTGGCCAGGTGCGACTGCGGGCCGAGTTCGCGGATCGGCTGGCCGGCCTTGACGCTCTGCAGCCAGCGGATGACGCACGGGCCGACCAGCAGCGAGATCAGCAGCGCGGTCCCCACCCCGAGCATGGCCCGGAAGGTCAGGTATTCGAACACGCCGAAGAACGTGGCGTATTGCGTCAGCCATTCGGTCAGCCAGAGCAGCATCCGGCTCCCTCCTTATCAGAATCAGTCGTCGGCCCGGTCTTGATGCCGTATTCGCGTTCCAGCGACTCGCGGACGCGCTCGATATGCATGAAGCGGGACCCCTTGAGCAGCACGGTGATCGCCCGGCCCGGATCGACGGCAGCCAGCCACCGCTCGAGCATCTCGGCCGCCGAGGTCGCATCGGCGGCGATGGCGATACCGGCCTCTTCCCCGCCCGCGGCGAGGAATCCCTCTCGCACGTCCTCGGCGTTCGGGCCGACCGCCACCACCTGGTCGAGCCCGGCCTCGGCGGCATGGGCCCCGAGGTCCCGGTGCAGGACAGCCGCCTGGTCACCAAGTTCCCCCATGCTGCCCAGCACGGCCACACGCCCGCCCGGCAGGCAGGCCAGGTGCGACAGCGCCGCGCGCATGGACTCGGGATTGGCGTTGTAACTGTCGTCGATGACCCGCCAGCCGTTGCCCAGTTGACGGAGGGTCATGCGGCCGGTCGGCGGCTCGAACTGCGCCAGCCCCGTCCGGATGTCGTCGACCTCGAGACCGGCCAGGCGGGCCACGGCGATGGCCGCCAGCAGGTTGGCGGCGTTGTGCGCGCCGGGCATGGGAATTGCCAGCGCGTCGATCAGCGGCTCGCCCCGCTCCCGCACGGAGAGCTCGTGACGTTCGGACCGGTAGGCACCGCCCCACGTGGCACTCCCGGCCGCCCTGCCGTCGAGGCTGAACGTCTCGGCGGAGGGAGCGTCCTCCAGCCATTCCCCGGCGCCCGGCGAGTCCAGGTTGATCACCGCGCGACAGCCGAAGGGGCAATGACGGTAGAGCTCGCCCTTGGCCTCGATGATCCGGTCGAGCGAGCCGAACTCGCCCACGTGCGCACGGCCCGCCATGGTTACCAGGCCGATGTCGGGGGCGGCCAGCTCGGTCAGCCGCGCGATCTCGCCGACGTGGTTGGCGCCCATCTCGACCACGGCGTAGCGGGTCTCCGGTGGCCATTCGAGCAAGGTCAGCGGAACCCCGATGTCGTTGTTCAGGTTGCCGCGGGTCGCCGCGGTGGGACCGACCCGGCAGAGCATGGCGGCCAGCATTTCCTTGACCGTGGTCTTCCCGCTGCTGCCGGTGATGGCGATCACCACCGGGTCGACACGCTCGCGCCACACGCGGGCCAGCCGCGCGAGCGCCCGGCGGGTGTCGGCGACTACGATCTGCGGCAGGTCGACCTGTTCGGCCGGCGTTTCCACCAGCGCGGCGACGGCACCCTGCACCGCCGCCCGGTCGAGAAAACCATGCGCGTCGAAGTTCGGCCCCTTGAGCGCGACGAACAGCCGCCCGCCGAGATCGACCCGCGTGTCCGTGCCCACGCCCTGCACCGCCACGCTCGCGGTCGTCGGGTCGAGCAGCTTGCCGTCGCACCAGGTCGCGATCTGTTCGAGGGTGCCCCGGATCATGTCGACACCTCCGCGATGGCCTGCCGAACGACCTCGCGGTCGTCGAAGGGCAGGACCTGTTCGGCGATTTCCTGCCCGGTTTCGTGTCCCTTGCCCGCGACCAGCAGACAGTCGCCGGCGACACCCGCGGCCAGCCGTTCGATCGCGTGACGGATCGCTTGCCGACGCCCGGTGATGGTTTCCGCTGTGTCCGGCTCCTCCATCCCGGCGCGAATCTCGCGGATGATCGCTTCGGGGTCCTCGCTGCGCGGGTTGTCGGAGGTGACGACCACCCAGTCGGCCAGGCGCTCGGCGATCGCCCCCATTTCGGGGCGCTTGCCCCGATCCCGATCGCCGCCGCAACCGAAGGCCACACCCAGGCGAGCTCCCTCGGGCAGGCCCTCGCGCAGGCTGGCAAGCACGTTTTCCAGCGCGTCCGGGCTGTGTGCGTAGTCGACAACCACGGTGCGGTCGCCCGCGAGCATGAAGGACTCCATCCGGCCGGGAGGCGCGGACAGCCGCGTGGCCCGATCCACCAGATCCTCCAGCGACTCGCCCACCACCAGCCGTGCGGCCAGCGCGGCCAGCAGGTTTTCGGCATTGAACCGCCCGGCCAGCCGGGTCTCGATCAACCCGCGGTCGCTGTCGTGATCGACCGACAGCCGCATGCGTCCTTCCGGCGTGGTCTGCATCTCCCCGGTCAGACAGGGCCGGCAGGTCTCCGGCGTCCGCCCGTGATCGAGCGCGTAGCAGAGCAGGCGCGGCGCATCCTCCCGCGCCCGGATGGTCTCGAGGAGCGTTCGGGAGGCGTCTTGTTCGGCGTTGAGCACCGCCTGGCGCAGCGTCGGCAGCGTGAACAGGTGTGCCTTGGCGGCGAGATAGGCCTCCACGTCGCCGTGGTAGTCGAAATGATCGCGACCGAGATTGGTGAACACGCCCGTGCGGATAGGCAAGCCCTCGACGCGCCCCTGGGCTAGCGCGTGCGAGGAGACCTCCATCACGATCTCCCGGGCGCCGGCACGGACCATCTCCATGATCAGCCGCCAGTTGTCGATCAGGCCGGGCGTCGTGTTGCCCGCCGGCTCGTAGCTCGCACGTGGAGACCACAGCCCCCAGCCCAGCGTACCGATCACGCCGACCGGGTCGTTCTCCGCGCCGGCCAGCCCCGCGATCAGGTGACTGACCGTGGTCTTGCCGTTGGTTCCGGTCACCGCGGTGATCGAGAACAGGTCATGCCCCCAGCCGTTGGCGCCGCGGACGATGTCTCCCAGCGCCTCTTCCGGACGGTCGACGTCGATCACCGCGGGCGCCGGGGACAACCCCGCCCCCAGCACCGCCGCGGCGCCGCGCTCGAGGGCGTCCGCGACGAAACGATCGGCCGGAGCGGACAGGGTCTGCCGGGCAAAGAACAGCGTCGCGCCGTCCACTTCGCGGCTGTCGTCGCTGATGGCGCACACGGACACGTCGGGGGCCCCGGCGTGTCTCAGGGACGTGACCTCGCGCAGACGGATTTCCGGGATCTCGATGCGTGCCATGTCAGCCGGCCTCCTTGTCGCGCGTCTCCACCGGTATCGACCGGTCGGAGTCGCCGGCGATGGTGCGCGCCGGCACGTCACCCAGATCATCTGGGCGGATGTTGAGCATCCGAAGTGCCCCGCTCATCACCTCGTGGAAGACCGGGGCGGCCACATCTCCGGCGTAGACCTTGCCGCCGGTCGGGCGATTGACGACCACCACCGCCGCCAGGCGCGGATCACTGGCCGGCGCCAGTCCGGCGAACACGGTGTTGTAGTCCTCGGTCGAGTAGCCCCCGTCGACGATCCGGCGAACGGTTCCGGTCTTCCCAGCGACGTGATAACCGTCGATGGCCGCCTCCGGCGCGGTGCCGGTGGGCGAGACCACCGCCTGCATCAGTTCCACCACCCGCCGGGCGATGGCCGGGTCGAACACTTGCCGCGACTCGGCCGGCTCTACCCGGCGCAGCAGACTGGGCATGACGTGGCGTCCCTCGTTGCCCAGTGCCGCATAGGCGGACGCCAGCTGCAGGGCGGTGACACTCAGGCCATAGCCGTAGCTGTGCGCCGCGACATCGGAGGCCCGCCAGTCTCGCCACAGGCTCAGGGAACCGGCCGCCTCGCCGGGAAAGCCCACCGCCGTGAGCTGGCCGAAACCCAAGCCGCGATAGGCCCGCCACAACGGTTCTGCACCGATATCTTCCGCCAGGATGGAGGCGGCGACGTTGCTGGACTTCTCCAGCACTCCACGCAGGTCCAGCTCGCCGTAGTTGCGATGATCGTGGATCGTGTACCCGCCGACCCGCCGATAGCCGGGCGCGGTATCGATGATGTCGTCGACGTGCCAGCGGCCGCTGGCCAGCGCGGTAGCGATGGTGAACGGCTTGACCGAGGACCCCGGCTCGAACTGGTCCACCAGCGCGTGGTTGCGGGTCTTCTCCGGATCGATGGTGGCACGGTTGTTGGGGTTGAACGACGGCGCGCTGGCCATGGCCAGCACCTCGCCGGTGGCCACGTCCATGAGCACGACCGCGCCGGAGTCGGCACGGTTTTCCTCGACGGCGCGCACCAGCTCGCGGTAGGCCAGGTACTGCAACCGCCGGTCGATCGACAGGGCCAGGTCCTCGCCGGGTCGGGCCTTGCGGATCACGCCGAGATCGGCGATCTCGCGGTCGTCACCATCCTTGAGGATGCGACGCTTGCCCGCCTCGCCGGAGAGCATTCGCTCGAAACTCAGCTCGATGCCCGCCTGCCCTTGGTCGTCGATATTGGTAAAACCCAGCAGCGGGGCGGTGACATCGCCGGTCGGATAGAACCGCTTGTACTCGCGTTGCAGCCCCACGCCGGGCAGCCGGGCCGCGCGCACGCGCTCGGCCCGGCTGGGGCGGACCTGGCGCGCCACGTAGAGAAAACGCCGACTGGAACGCTCCTGTACACGCCGGATCAATTCCTCCGCCGGCTGATCGAGCAGGCGGGCAAGCTCGCGCAGAGCCTCGGGATGGGCCGCGATCACGCTGGGGTCGGCCCAGACCGCGTGCATGCCCACGCTGATCGCCAGCGGCTCGCCGTGGCGGTCCGTGACCATGCCGCGGTGGGCGGGAATGGCCTGCACCCGCTCGTGTCGATCACCGCCCTGCTCGGCATAGAAATCGCGCTCGGCCACCTGCAATTGCATGGCGCGGCCGAGCATGGTCACGGCGGCGAGTGCGAAGAACAGCAGCACCAGCCCGGCCCGCCAGCGCACGCCCAGCCACTGGGACCAGCTCGCGAAGAGTTCGCGCGCCCCCTTCATCGGAACACCACCGTGATCTGGTCGTTCGACGGTGCGGCCATGCCCAGCTCGTCGGAGGCAATGCGCTCGATCCGCCCCTGGGCGGTCAACGTGCCTTCCTCGAGCTGCAGTTCGGCGTACTCCCCTTCCAGGCGCTCGACCGAGTCGCGGGTAACCGCTATCTGTCGCGTCAGGTACCGGTCCTCCGCGACCAGCCGCACCACCCCGAGCGCGCTGACCACGATCAGGCAGGCGAGAAGAAGGTTGAGCGCCTTCATGCCGCCCGCTCCGCCACCCGCATGATGGCGCTGCGCGCCCGCGGGTTGTGTTCGGTCTCTTCCCGACCGGCGCGGACGGCCTTGCCGACGCGCCGGAAGGCGGTCTCGCCGACCGGGTTGCCGAAGAAGTCCTTGCCCGGCGTGCTGTGATCGCGGATGAACCGCTTGACGATGCGGTCTTCCAGCGAGTGGAAGCTGATCACGACCAGCCGCCCGCCGGGCCGCAGGTGCTCGAGCCCCTGGTCCAGCGCCGAGGTGATCTCGTCGAGCTCCTCGTTGATGTAGAGGCGAATGGCCTGGAAGGTCCGGGTCGCCGGATGCTTGTTGGGGTCGCGCCGCGGAATGGCGGACACCACGCAGTCGACCAGGTCGGTCGTGCGCAACAGGGGACGCTCGGAGCGCCGGGAGACGATCTCGGCGGCGATACGCCGGGCGAAGCGCTCCTCGCCCAGGCGCGCGATCACGTCGCGGATCTCGTCCTCGTCGGCCACCGCCAGCCAGTCGGCCGCGGACATGCCGCGCGACTGGTCCATGCGCATGTCCAGCGGGCCGTCGAAGCGGAAGGAAAAACCGCGATCGGCCCGGTCGAGCTGCGGCGAGGAAACACCGAGATCGAACATCACACCGTGGACCGGAGTGTCGACGCCGCGCTCGACCAGGGCCTCGCCCCAGCGCGAGAAAGGTTCGGCGACGAAGGTGAAGCGGGAATCCTCGGCGGCAAGACGTTCGGCGTTTTCGGCCGCCTCGCGGTCCCGATCGAAACCGACCAGACGGCCATTGGAAGACAGCCGCGCGAGAATCGCGCGGCTGTGTCCACCCCGGCCGTAAGTGCCGTCGACGTACACGCCGTCCGGGTCGGTGACCAGGGCGGAGACCGCCTCCTCCCTGAGCACCGTGTCGTGGATTGCATCCTGCGTCATAGCGACAACGTCTCCAGTGCCGTCGGCAATTCGTCGTCCTCGTCGGACTGCTCGAGGAAGTCCTCGGTCATCTCCGCCCAGAGCGGCTGTGACCACAGCTCGAGCTTCTTGCCCTGCCCGACCAGGACGGCCTCCTTCTCCAGCTTCGCGTGGGCCCGCAGCGCGGCCGGGATGACGATCCGCCCGGCGGAATCGAATTCCAGCTGGGTCGCGTGACCGATCAGCATCCGCTTGATCCGGTTGGCCGTCTTGTTGAACGACGGCAGCGCGTCGATCTGCTTTTCGATCTCGAGCCAGGTACCCAGCGGGTAGACGAGGAGGCAGTGTTCCTGGGTGTCGATGGTGAGAATCAGCTGGTTGTCGTCCCGGGCAAACGCCTCCCGATGGCGCGTCGGCATGGCCAGGCGTCCTTTGGCGTCAAGATTCAGGTTGGTGATGCCTCGGAACACTTTTTCCCACTTTTTCCCACTTTTCTACACCTGAGCGCACTATAGCCCCACCCCGCAACCCGATCAAGCAATGGCGCGGATTTTTCTTTTGACCACAAGGAGTTAGCCACGACTCGCCAGACGAAGCCGCCTCTCGTTTCCAGATAAAAACAGTGGGTTACCACGGGTTAGTGACAAACCGCACGAGGATCGGAGGACCGGCTTTGCCGCCCGCAGTCCGGGTCGGTGGGGGAAAGTGGGAGAAAAACGGCCGGCGCCGGGGCCGAGGGTTCGGCCACGCAATGCTCGGCGGGAGGTCTTCGTGTCTGGGGGAGTTGGCCGATAAGCCGGGTTCTGTCTTGGGTTGCCATTCATCTGGGCGCAACGTCACCGTTGCGCTCGAGCAGCCTACCCGGGAACAGCGCGGGCCACGCCATCGTTCCCCTATTTGGCCTTGCTCCCGGTGGGGTTTGCCGTGCCACGACGTGTTGCCACGCGTGCGGTGCGCTCTTACCGCACCCTTTCACCCTTACCTGTGCCGCATCGCTGCGGCCATCGGCGGTCTGCTCTCTGCTGCACTTTCCGTCGGCTCGCGCCGCCCAGGCGTTACCTGGCACCGTGCCCTGTGGAGCCCGGACTTTCCTCGACGCCCTCTCCCGAAGGAAAGGGACGCCGCGACAACCTGGCCAACTCCGGCGGCGGAGTATAACCGAGTCACACGCGGTGTCGAGGCCGCCGCACCCACCGCGCAATTCGCGTTAGACTCGGGCCGTCCGATCCATATGCCCCGAGACGACGCCCATGACCGACAAACAGCCACCCGAGACCATCGCTCCACTGCTGGACGCCATGCAGGCCGGTCCGGGCGGATCCGGCCCCGACTGCAAAAAGGCCGCCCCGGCCCTCGACTGGCTGTATCACCACCACTGGCTGGCCGGTGAGCCCGGCCGGGAACAGCTCGAGTGGCTGCTGGCATGGTTTCGCCACTGCGACGACCCGAGGCAATACGAGATCGCCGACGGTCTCTGCGTGGCCCTGCTGGCCGAAGGACAGCCCCGACGCGCCGCGGCAATGGCAGACGAACTGCTCGCCCGGCACGACGATCCGGGTCTGATGCACACGCGGGCTCTGGCGAGCGCCGCGCTGGGTGATCGCAAGGAGGCGATCCGCCGGCTGGAATCGTTACTCAGCCACGCGGTCTTCAGCGAATTCCCGCCGGAAGCGGCCAGCCAGGCCTGCCTGGATCTCGCCACGCTGCAGCAACAGGAAGGCGCGCTCTTTCGCGCGATCCCCTCACTGACCCGGGCGGTGGAGCTTGCCGCAGGCAGCACGGAGCCCACCATGCTGGTGGAGGCGGTCAGGGCCCTGATCGACCAGCTGTCCGAACAGGGGGGCGCCGACGAGGCCCGCCGCATTCTCGAGCCCTACCTGGCGGATGACCGGCTCGATCTCTGGAAGCTGGCACTCGCCCGTCTGCCGCGCGAGCTGGATGCCGATCAGCGCGCTCACGGCATGGCGTTGCTGGTCGCCGCGGGCGACTACCATGCGGCACTCAATCTGCTCGTCGACGAGGCGGCCGTCGACCCGGAACGACTGTCAACCGCCTTCACGGCAGCGCTCGCCCTCGGGGCGCCCGCTGAGGTGACCGGCCCGCTTGCCGCCCGATTGCTGGCGACCGAGGCATCGCGCCGACAGGAGGATGCACCACTGATCGCGGCGGCCTCCGTGGCCGTGGCCGAAACCCAGCAGGAAAAGACCCCGGTTCAGGCCAAGTGGCATCGGGACGGCGTGGTACAGCTGATCAGCGTCGCCCGCCATCACGGCATCCCCGAGCACGAAGTGCGCCAGTGGGTCGAGAACGAACGGCTCTACCACGAGCACGGCGTCATCGGGCGTGCCGCAAGGCACTTGCTGGAGCGACTCGATTCACCGCCGGGCTGGCTGCGCGACCACGTGGAGCGACTCCCTGCCGGTGACTGACGGACGCGCCCGAAGAACCGTCGCGCTTGGCCCGGGCACCGGGCCATCCGTCCCGGACATGAAAAACCCCCGTCATTCGATGACGGGGGGCTTCAGCACCCGGAAAGGGACGGCTCGTTCAGACGCGGAAGTCCTCGAGCTGCTTGCCCTTTTTCAGTTCATCGACTAGCCAGTTGGGACGCTTGCCCCGGCCGGTCCAGGTCTGACGCGGATTTGCCGGGTTGATGTACTTCGGCGGGAGCTTCTTGCCCTGCTGCTTCGCGGGCTTCTGCAACCCGAACAGCTCGGCCACCGTCGTATTGAGTTCGGCGGCCAGCGCCTCGGCCTCCCGGCGCAGCTCCATGACCCGCTCCTGGTTGCGCTCGCGCAGCGCCTTTTCCGCATCGTCGACCAGCTTCTTGAGCTCGTCGGCGGAAAGATTCTTCACGTCAATCTGGCTCATCAAATCACCCTCTGTCGGAAACGTCATGTGGCATTTTCGGTAAAACCGGAGTATTCCCGGCATTCGAACTGGACAAAAACTTATATCACCACTCTTGGTTCGTCAATAATAATAGAGCATTTATCCCCTGCTGCGCACGATGAAAAACATCACCCACCGTTTCCGGCCAGCGGTTTTCATTGCAGCCGAAAAAGATTAGAAACAACCGATATTGTTTCGGCCTGAAATACAGCGCGAAAGCAATTCGCGACACAAAAGGGGGTTTCCCCCGCCAGCGGAGGGATGATGTGGTACTGCTTGCCCAGCGTGATCAGGATGTCGTGGATAGTGTCATCCAGTTCCAGCGACCGCATGGCCCTGAGCTTGGCGCACACCACTTCGGTGTTGCCGGCGACTGCCACCACCGCCCTGCTGGCCCAGCATCAGCCGATCTGGGAATCCACCAGCGCGACGGTCATTAAGTTTGCCGGCTACGTTACGCTGCCCAGGGAATCGGCGACATTACTCATGGATTCAACCTCTCGGCTGCCCAATCGTCAGTCTGCATCGTGGTCGGACAGGCGTCATTCCAAACCCGTTTGGATTATCAGTTAGGCCTT
>JBNJFM010000017.1:30632-43647 GCA_051746865.1 Pseudomonadota bacterium
ATTACTCATGGATTCAACCTCTCGGCTGCCCAATCGTCAGTCTGCATCGTGGTCGGACAGGCGTCATTCCAAACCCGTTTGGATTATCAGTTAGGCCTTGTCCAATCGTGCGGCGGTCTTCTTGCCATAGAACACCTTGCCCACCGGCGCCTACGAATCGGCGAGCATGCTCAGGGGCAGGTTGCCGTCCTGAAGCTTCGACCGCGGCATCAATATAAATCCGGAGTCGACTTCCAGGGTGGTCGAACGAAAGCTGTCAATCTCGCATTTCTCGCTGCCCATCATGCCCAGAGCGACCGTCGAACAGGCCACGGCCGAAATCCGGGAGGCCTGCGCATCACCCCGGGGCCGCGACGACCGCAGAATCTGCATGGCATCTTGCCAGGCCCTTTGTTGCACAGCGACCATGCAGCCCCTATGCAGGAATTGCGCAATCCGCTCGACCTTTCAGCAAAGAAAAAGCCGTGTCTCGGCATGGCAGGGAAGGCAAGGCCCGGCCCGGGCCAGACAAGCGCCGTGGCCGGCACACGCACGAAAGAGCCCGCCGAGTCGGCGGGCTCTTTCGTGAAACAATGGTGGGGTGACTGATGGGACTCGAACCCACGACAACCGGAATCACAATCCGGGGCTCTACCAACTGAGCTACAGTCACCATAATCAAGCAGGTGCGCTTGTGGCGCGCCCGGCAGGACTCGAACCCGCAACCCTCGGCTTAGAAGGCCGATGCTCTATCCGGTTGAGCTACAGGCGCAAGCTTTCGGCATTCTGGTCGGAGTGGAGGGATTCGAACCCCCGACCACCTGGTCCCAAACCAGGTGCGCTACCAGACTGCGCTACACTCCGTTCGCCGCATTCGCGCAAACGCGCCTCGTCTTCGGAGACGGTTCGAGCCGCCCGGTGACGAAGGTGCGCCATGATAGGCATCCCGGGGTCGCAAGTCAATCGCCTCGACCGCCTTCCCCGCAAAGGACGGATCAGTAACGACCGGCGCGCAGCAGACCGCCCAGCCCGCGCTCCTCGAGCGCCTGGTTGAGCAGGGCGCGCACCTCCGCCGGTCGCTCGCACCGCATGGCCTGCTCCAGGAGAGCTCTCGCCTCGGCGTGGGAAAAGCACCGGATCACCCACTTGATGCGGGGCAGCGACCCGGCACTCATGGACAGGGAATTGATCCCCATGCCCAGCAGCAGGATCGCCCCCAGGGGGTCGCCGGCCAGTTCGCCGCAGACGGCCACCTCGCAATCCTGACGAGCGGCGGCCGCGCGCACGTCGCGGATCGCCATCAGTACCGCCGGGTGCAGGGCGTCGTAACGGGAGGCGACCCGTTCGTTGTTGCGGTCGATGGCCAGCAGGTACTGCGTCAGGTCGTTGGTGCCGATGGAGAGGAAATCGCAGCGGCTCGCCAGCGCCTCGGCCTGGTAGACGGCCGACGGTACCTCGATCATCGCGCCGACCTTCGGCGGAAGAACGTCGTCCATCTCCTCGGAGACCTCGTCCACCGCCTGGGCGATGAAGGCCAGCGACTGGTCCAGTTCGTCCACCGCCGAGATCATCGGCAACAGGATATGCAGATTGTTCAGCCCGGCGGAGGCCTTGAGCATCGCGCGAATCTGGGTTAGGAAGATCTCCGGATGGTCCAGCACCAGGCGAATGCCCCGCCAGCCGAGAAACGGGTTGTCCTCGCGGATCGGGAAGTACGACAGCGGCTTGTCGCCGCCGACGTCCAGCGTGCGCAGCACCACCGGCTTGTCGACGAATGTCTCCAGCGCCTCGCGGTAGATGTGTGCCTGCTCGTCCTCGCCCGGAAACTGCTTGCGTATCTGGAACGGCACTTCGGTGCGATAGAGCCCGATGCCCTCGGCACCCACCGTCAGCGAGGGCGCCATGTCGGAAAGCAGGCCGATATTGACGTGCATGGCCACCCGCACGCCGTCGGAGGTCAGCGCCGGCTCGTCGCGCAGGGCGGCGAGCTCCTCGGTCAGCTCCGCCTCCTCCCGCGCCAGGCGCAGCAGCTCCTCGCGCAGCGAGCCGCGCGGACGCACGACCACCAGCCCCCGGTAGCCATCGACCACCACTTCCTTGTTGCGCAGCCGGGAGACCGGCAGATCGGAGACGCCCATCGCCGCGGGCACGCCCAGCGCCCGGGCGAGGATGGCCAGGTGCGAGGAGCCCGAACCGGTACTGGAAACGATCCCCACCAGCCGTTCGGTGGGCACCTCGGCCAGGTGGGAGGCCGACAGGTCGTTGCCCACCAGCACGATCTGCTCCGGCCAGACCTCCGGCCCCTCGCTCTCGGCGTGCAGTTTCTGCAGGATGCGCGCGCCCAGGTCACGGATGTCCTGCGCCCGCTCGCGCAGGTAGGCGTCGCTCATCTGCTCGAAGACCGCGGCATGTTCCGCGATGGCGTCGCGCAGGGCCGCCTGCGCCCACTGCCCCGCGCGGATGTGGCGCTCGATCGCCTCGACCAGCGAGCCGCCGGAAAGCATGCGAATGAAAGCATCGAACAGCAGGTTCTCGTCGTCGCTCCCCGAGGCCCGGGAAAAATCGATCTTGAGCTGCTCGAATTCCTGGCGAACTGCCTCGATGGCCGTGTCGAGCACCTCCAGCTCGTGGTCGGGGTCGTCGGCCTCGCGATCCTCCACCAGCTCCAGCGACTCGCCGTCGGCGACCACCACGGCGGTACCGAAGACCACGCCGGGCGAACCGGGCAGACCGCGAGCGGAAAAGGCGGAATCGAAGCGGGTGGGTTCCTCCTCGGCCGACTCGCTGCCCATCCGCATCAGCTCGCCGGAGGCCTGGGCATGCCGAATGGCGGAAGCAAGCTGCGTGGCCAGGGTGACCACGAAGGACTCCTGGTCCTCGGAGAAACGACGACATTCGCGCGCCTGGACCACCAGCACCCCGAGCACCTCGCCGCGATGAATGATGGGCACGCCCATGAAGCCGTGATAGGACTCTTCGCCGATGTCGGTGACGAATTTGAAGGCCGGATGCCGGGCGGCATCCTCGAGGTTGATCAGCTCGGCACGCCGCGCCACCAGCCCGACCAGCCCCTCTTCCATTCCCAGGGAGACCTGGCCGACCTTGGCCTTGTTCAGGCCCTCGGTGGCCTGCAGGACCAGCAGCCGATCCTCGGTGTCCGGAGTGGCCTCGTCGGAAAGGACGTAGACCGAGCAGACCGAGGCGTCCAGTACCGAGCGGACCCGGCGCGCGATGAGGTCCAGTGCCGCCCGCAGGTCAGACGACTTGGACACCTCGGTAACGATCTGTCGGAGATCATCGAGCATCGACTTTTCCTGTCCGCGCACCGCGATCCAGCCGGCGCTCGACCTGCTCCGGGATCAGTTCGGCGGGACACTCGGCGGGTACGCCCCGGACGAACGGTGCCAGGGAATGCAGGGCCTGAAAGTACACGGTGCGCTTGAAGTAGATGACCTCGGGAAGTATCGACCAGAAGGAGCGCCATTCCCAGCCGTCGAATTCGGGCTTGGCCGTGGCATTGAGATCGAAGGCCGATTCGTCGGTACGCAGGCGCAGCAGGAACCACTTCTGCTTCTGGCCGATGCACACCGGCTCGACGTGCCGGCGCACCATGTTGCGCGGGAGGCGGTACCTCAGCCAGCCCCGGGTCCAGGCCATGACCGAAACGTGCTCGGGTTGCAGCCCCGTCTCCTCGTGCAGTTCGCGGTACATCGCCTCGAGCGGGCGCTCGCGCGCGTCGATGCCGCCCTGCGGGAACTGCCACGACCGGTGACCGACGCGCTTGCCCCAGAACACCTCGCCGCGCTCGTTGCACACGATGATCCCGACATTGGGACGAAAGCCGCTTCGGTCTATCACGTTTCCACTCATGCAAAAGTCGTTCGCCCGGATTCGGCGGGGTCCGGCCCCGCGGGGGCAACCGCCCGGCCAGATGCCGGACGCAATTGCCCACTTGGTAACGATTCTTTCACAAAAGCCGGAACACATGAAGCGACCATTCCCGGGACAGGGACGATGTCGACCGGCGTCTCGCGAACGAGTCACTTGGGTTATCATGCGCGGCCGATTGAGGCAGACGGCGGCCCGGAGATGGCCGCCATGCAGGAGAGACTCCCGTGAAACTGGCGATTTTCGACCTCGACAACACGCTG
Source organism: Pseudomonadota bacterium (assembly GCA_051746865.1). Lineage (GTDB taxonomy): Bacteria > Pseudomonadota > Gammaproteobacteria > Halothiobacillales > Halothiobacillaceae > Guyparkeria. The sequence goes on from JBNJFM010000017.1 coordinate 34,763, forward strand.
CTCGACGGCGATTCCGATCACGCCTGGGGCGCATTCCTGACCCGCAGGGGCATCGTCGACGCCGAGGAATACGCTCGCCACAACGACGAATTCCTGCGTCATTACCAGCAGGGCACGCTGGACATCGACGAGTACCTGCAGTTCGCGCTGGCCCCGCTAGCCGAACACCGGGCCGAGGATCTCGAGGCCTGGCGACAGGAGTTCATCGAGACCGACATCCGGCCAATGATCACGCCCGCGGCCCTGGAGCTGGTGGAATCGCATCGCCGGGCCGGCCACACACTGATGCTGATCACGGCGACCAACGCCTTCGTCACCGCGCCGATCGCCGAGCTATTCGGCATCCCCCACCTGCTGGCCACCGAGCCCGAGCGACGCGGCGGGCGTTATACCGGGCAATACACCGGCACCCCGACCTTCCAGCACGGCAAGATCCTGGCGCTGGAGGAGTGGCTGGAAGCGCAACAGGCGCGCCCGGAGGAGACATGGTTCTACTCGGATTCGCGCAACGACCTGCCGCTGCTCGAGCAGGTCGACCACCCGGTCGCGGTCAACCCCGACCCCGTCCTGCGCCGCCATGCCGAGTCCCACGACTGGCCGATCCTACCTCTCCATGAGGTCGAGGCGCAGGCCGGCTGACGAACCGGCCGGCCCGATCTGTCAGGCGGTGGGCAGGGTGACGCCGCGCTGCCCCTGGTACTTTCCGCCCCGGTCCTTGTAGGAGGTCTCGCAGACCTCGTCGGACTCCAGGAAGAGCATCTGGGCGACGCCCTCGTTGGCGTAAATCCTCGCCGGCAGCGGGGTGGTGTTGGAGAACTCCAGGGTGACGTGTCCTTCCCACTCGGGCTCGAGCGGCGTGACGTTGACGATGATCCCGCAGCGGGCGTAAGTGGACTTGCCCAGGCAGATGGTGAGCACGTTGCGGGGAATGCGGAAGTATTCGACCGTGTGTGCCAGCGCGAAGGAGTTGGGCGGGATAATGCAGACATCGGAGTGGACGTCCACGAAGCTGCGCTCGTCGAACGCCTTCGGATCCACGATGGTGGTGTTGATGTTGGTGAACACCTTGAAGTGGTTCGAGCAGCGCACGTCATAGCCGTAGCTCGACGTTCCGTAGGAGATCATCGGCTCCGGGCGACCGTCCGCATCGGCGGCGGTACGAACCTGGCCGGGCTCGAACGGCTCGATCATGCCCTCCTGCTCGGCCATGCGGCGGATCCAGCGATCGGATTTGATACTCATGGAGTTGTCCCGTTGATTCGACGTGCCTGCACGCGCAGGCCCGCGTATGCTTCCGACAAATCAGCGGGTTGTCAACCGGCCGACCCGTTGTTCGCCCAACCGGGCAACTTTCGACGATACTGGGAGTCGGACATACATCACCCCGAGACACGGACTCACCTCTTCACGACCAGACAAGGACCGACCGGAATCATGAAAGGCTTCTCGATCTTTTCTCTGACACGGACCCTGCCCCGTCGAGGCCTGCTGGCGACGATGCTCGTGCTGAGCCTGGGGCTGGCAGGTTGTGCGACCACCGGCAGCAATTCCAGCTCCACCGCATCCACAGCCTCGGATACCCAGACCGAGGGCTACGACCAGTACCAGACCACCCAGGAAGCGGTGGACTTCCTTGGCGGATCTGCCGAGGGCATCGCCCAGCTGGTCGACCGCGCCTTCGCCGACTACGGTCGCCCCAATGCCATCATCAAGGGCGAGGAAGGCGGTGGCGCCATCGTCTTCGGCCTGCGCTACGGGATGGGCGAGTTCATGGCCAAGACCGGCGAGCGTCAGAAGGTCTACTGGCAGGGTCCATCGGTCGGCTGGGACTTCGGCGGGGATGCCGGCCGTGTGTTCATCCTGGTCTACAACCTCCCGCGACCGGACCTGATCTTCCAGCGATTCGCCGGCGTCAGTGGCTCGGCGTTCCTGGTCGGGGGCGTCGGCATGCACTACCTGCGCAGCCAATCGATCGTGGTCGCCCCCATCCGCGTGGGCGTCGGGCTGAGACTGGGCGCCGGCGTCGGTTACATGCAGTTCACCCAGGACAAGTCCTACAACCCGTTCTGACCTGATCCGGCGCGGCCTTCCTCGCCGGGTCGACAGCGCTCTCTTCATGGTTCAATCGAATACCCGGGCGTCGCCCTTTTGAATTACCTCGACTGATGGGCTATAAACCCCGCAGTTCTGTCAGGATTCATTCAACCCGAAAGGAAGAGGACTCAACGCCATGAAGACACATCTGTTCGGCGCCACCCTGTCCATGCTGGCCCTGGCCGCCCCGATCGCACAGGCCAACTCGGCCGTGGACGATCAGCTCCAGGAATACCGCCAGGCCGCCAAGCAGTTCGGCATGACGCTCAAGGGCGAACTGCAGGCCGCCATGAAGTCCGGCGGGCCGATGGCCGCGGTCGAGGTCTGCCACGAGCGCGCACCGGAGATCGCCGCCGACCTGAGCGAGCAGAGCGGCTTCACCCTGCGCCGGACCAGCCTCAAGCCGCGCGCCACCGAGCCCACTTCCTGGGAGACCGCCGTGCTGCTCGACTTCGAGCAGCAGCGCGAAGCGGGCACCTCCCCGGCCGACATGCAGTGGCACGAAGTGGTCGAGACCGACGACGGCAAGGAACTGCGCTACATGAAGGCCATCGGCACGGGCGATGTCTGCCTGACCTGCCACGGCGAGAACGTCGATCCGGACCTGCTGGCGAAGATCGAGAAGCTCTACCCGGAAGACCGGGCCACCGGCTTCGAGAAAGGCGATATCCGCGGCGCCTTCTCCATTACCGGCCCGTTTGAAGACTAGAAGCCCCCGTCAGCCGGAGTGACCGAAAAATGCGCCGACCGGTTTCCCGGTCGGCGCATTTTTTGCAATGAGCGAATGGAAACAGGACCGGATCATTCCTCCGGCAGATCGACATCGTCGCGGTCCGGTACGCGCTCGTGGGGCGGTTTCGGCTTGCCAGCGGGAACCGACGTCCCTTCGTCGGCAACCGGGCGATCGCCGTCGAGTACACGCAGATTCGCCGGTGGGGCCGTGCCGTCCTTGTCCACGCCGAAATAGAGCGTGGTGTGCGGGAACGGGATCTCGATACCGACCTGGTCGAAGTACTTCTTGACCAGGCGGTTGTACGCCCGGCCGACGGACCACTGATCGCCCGGGGTGGTCTTGATCATCACGCGGATGTTCACCGAACTGTCCCCCAAGCCCGTGACCCCGGGGATCTCAACCGGCTCGAGGATGTGATCCTTCCACTCCGGGTCGGCCACCAGCTCGTCGAAGGCCAGCTTGAGCTGCTCGATCGCCTGGTCGACATTCTCCCGGTAGGCGATGCCGTACTCGCCCTTGTGATAGGCGAAATCGCGCGTGTAGTTGGAGACGATGTCCACGGAGGAGAAGGGAATCACGTGCACCGTCCCGGACAGGTCACGGAGCGTTACTGAACGGATCGACAGACGCTCGGCGGTCCCCGTCACGCCGGCCGCCGTGACGATGTCGCCGGCGTTCATGGAGTTTTCGATCTGGATGAACACCCCGGTGATCACGTCCTGGACCATCTTCTGTGCGCCGAAGCCGATCGCCAGCCCCAGCACGCCGGCCCCGGCCAGCAGCGGGCCGATATTCATGCCCAGCTCGGCGAGAATGACCATCGCGGCGATCGTGACCAGCGCGATGGCGATTGCGCTCCGGAAGAGCGCCAGCAGCGTTTGCAGGCGTGCCGACGGCATGGCCTTGCTGCTGTTGAGCTTCGCCTCGATCAGGCCAGTAGCCAGCAGCCAGACCACCACGGTGATCAGCAACACCAGCGACACGTCGATCACGATCGCGAGCAGCCAGCGACCTTCGTCGGAACCCAGCCAGGCAAAGATATTGCCCAGATGCCAGACCCAGATCAGGCCGGCGACCGCCACCAGCCCGATCACCACCCGGATCGCGCGCAGCATCAGGGGCACGTAGGTGTTGAGCCGGTGCTGGAGAGTGGGCATGCGCTCCACCACGTCGGTGGGCAGTGGCACGCCCCGACCGATCCACTGTCCGAGCGTGGCCGAAACGAACAGGGCGACCCCGATGACCACAGCGCTGTTGAAGGTCGCCAGGGCCACGAACGGCAACGCTTCGCCCGGCCGGGTGATCGCCACCACGAACACCCCCAGCGCGTAGAACATCGCCAGCCAGTGCCAGCTGGCCGCGAGCCTCCGCAGACTCCAGGCGGCAAGCGCTCGGCGGGCCGTCTCGGCCCGGGCAAGCAATGCCGAACGCACGCCATGTCGTGCCACCCACAGCCGGCTCCAGGTAAAGCCCAGCGCCAGCAACGCGATCAGCCAGCCTGTCGCGCTGGCCAGATCCGACCGGCCGGCAGCGGCGATCGCCGGCACCAGCAGGATGCCGCCGTAACCGGTAAACCGGATCACCAGGAAAAGCCAACCCGCCCAGAATCGCGCACCGGGCTCGGATAGCGGAAGCAATCGCAGCCCCGGGGACGCCGGTGCGAACGCCGCGCCGACCAGCAGTCTGGCCGCCTCGACCACCAGCAGCGCCTGCAACGCAAGGCCGGCCACCATCGCGGCGCCCCCCTCGTCTCCGACCAGCGCCCAGGAAGCGGCCTGCGCCACCAGCCAGGCCATCGCGAGCACGGCCACATCCAGGACCAGGCTGCCGAGTACCGCCAGCCCCGTGCGCAGCAAGCGGTGCCGTGTGCGACCGGCCCGGGCGTACGCGTCCAGTCGCCGCCAAGTTCCGGCCAGCGCCCGATGACCGATGAACAGCAACAGGTAGGCCAGCACGAGCACGGCGCCCACCCGCCAGGCGAGATCGCCGACTGCCTTCCAGTCGATCGCAGGAATGTCGGCCGCCAGCCGGCTGGCCACGCCGGCCATCTCCGCGAACGATCCGGAGACGAAACTGGTCAGGGCGGAAACGGGCCCCGTCGAACCGGCGCCTGACGGCTCGGAGACCGAGCCGGCGCCTTCATCCGTCGCTCCTTCCTCGGCGGCCGACAGGCGCTCGAGCTCGGCGATCAGCCGGTCGCGACGCTCGGGGTCATCGAGCAGTTCGACCAGAGCGTCGTACCGCCCCGGTCCGGAGGCAGCGGCCTCCGCGCCCTGTGCCGACCCGGCCTGCCCTTCCTGGGCGTACGCCGCGGGGGCAAGCGATGCGGCCACTAGGACCACGAGCGCAATCAGGAATCGGGGCAGGACATCGGCCAGCGCAGGCGGCATGCGGGGTTCTCCGGATGGCATGAATGGATGCGGCCAAGCCTAGCAGAGGAACCTTCCGCCTTCCCGGAATCAGGAGGCCCCGCCCTCGTGGAACCACTCGTGGATGCGAGCGGCGAGCGTGGGCGAGATGCCGGGGACCTTGGCCAGTTCGCTGACGCTGGCGCCCTTGAGGCCGCGGATGCCGCCGAAGTGCTTCAACAGGGCCTGACGGCGCTTGCCGCCCACGCCGGGAATGCGCTCGAGATCGGACTGGGTGCGGGCCTTCTGCCGACGGGCGCGATGGCCGGTAATGGCGAATCGATGGGCCTCGTCGCGCACCTGCTGGATCAGGTGCAGGGCCGGGTCGTGCGGGTCGAGATCGTCCTCGGCATACAGGCCGGGCGAGCCGGCGAGCGGCTGGATCAGGGTCTCCTCGCCCGGCCGGCGTGCCGGCCCCTTGGCCACCCCGATGACCCGCACCCGAGCGGTGAGATCGCGCTCGGCGAGCACGTCGATCGCCTGGGCCAGCTGCCCCTTGCCGCCGTCGATCAGCAGCACGTCCGGCAGCACGCCGGATTCGCGTACGGCGCGGTCGAAGCGACGCGAGAGGGCCTGGTGCATGGCCGCGTAGTCGTCGCCCGGGGCGACGCCCTCGATGTGGTAGCGGCGGTACTGGTCCTTGCGCGGGCCCTCGGGGCCGAAGACCACGCAGGAGGCGACCGTGGCCTCGCCCTGGGTATGCGAGATGTCGAAGCACTCGATCCGGTCGATCGTCTCCATTCCGAGCCACTCGGACAGCGCCGAGAAACGCAGCGCCAGCCCCCGGCGGCTGACCAGTCGCTCGCCCAAGCCGATGCGGGCGTTTTCGCGGGTGTCGTTAAGCCAGGCACGGGCCTTGCCCCGCCGCGGGACCAGCAGTTCCACCCGGCGACCGGCCTGCTCGGAAAGGATCTCGGTCAGCGACTCGGCCTCCTCCGGCAGTTTGTCACAGAGAATCCGTCGCGGCAGGTCGTGCTCGCTGTAATAGAGGCTCAGGAAGGCGGCGATCACCTCGCCGGGATCGGCATCCACCGGCACGTCGGGGAAAAACTGCCGGGTGCCGAGGTGCCGTCCGTCACGGATGGTGGCCACCGCCACCGCGGTCATTCCCTGGTCGCTGACCTGGGCGATGACGTCGGCGTCGCCGGACATACCGGTGATCCCCTGCTGCTGGCTGACCGCGCGCAGCATGCCGATCTGGTCGCGCAGCGTTGCCGCCCCCTCGAAGTCCAGCGACTCGGCGGCACGCTCCATGCGCGCGACCAGGTCGTCGATCAGCTTCTGACTGCGCCCGGAGAGGAAGGCCATCGTATCTTCGACGTCCTGGCGGTATTCCTCCTCGGAGACGTAACCGACGCAGGGCGCCTTGCAGCGCTCGATCTGGTACTGCAGGCAGGGACGCGAACGGTTGCTGAAAACGCTGTCCTCGCACTGGCGCACCTTGAACACCTTTTCCAGCAGGTTGAGCGTCTCCCGCACCGCTCCGGCCGAGGCGTAGGGGCCGAAATAGCGCCCCGGGCGCCTGCGCGAACCGCGATGGTACGCCAGGCGCGGAAAGCGGTCGTTGGTGGACACGAAGATCCAGGGATAGCTCTTGTCGTCGCGCAGCAGGACGTTGTAGCGCGGACGATGCGCCTTGATCAGGTTGCTCTCGAGCAGCAGCGCCTCGGCTTCCGTCTGCGTCGCGGTGATCTCGACGTCGGCGACCTGCTCGACCAGCCGACGGGTCTTGATCGAGGACGGCGTGCCGCGAAAGTAGCTCGACAGCCGGTTCTTGAGATTGCGGGCCTTGCCGACATAGAGGATCTCGCCGTCGGCATTGAGCATGCGGTAGACGCCGGGCCGCTCGGTGACCGAGGCCAGGAAGGCCTTGGCATCGAAGGAGTCGGTCATGTATGCGAAAGAATCAGAGGGAAATCAGACGCTCAGCACGGTGCGACCGGCCTTGACCGCCAGGCGCAGCAGGTCGATGTCGGTGTTCACGCCGAGTTTCTCGTGGATGCGGGCGCGGTAGGTGCTGATGGTCTTGGGACTGACGCACAGGGCGTCGGAGATGGCGGAATTGTTCTTTCCCTCGAGGATCATCCGCAGCACCTGCTGTTCACGACCGGAGAGCACCTCGAAGGGATCCTCCTCGGCCTTGCCGTTGTGCAGGGCGATCTCCTGGGCGATTCGGCTGGAGATGTAGCGCTTCCCGGCGGCGGCCTTGCGGATGGCGGCAAGCAGCTCCTCGGGCTCGGCGTCCTTGGTGACGTAGGCGTGCACGCCGCTCTCGATCACCTCGCGGGCGAGCGAGATATCCGCCTCGGCAGTCAGCGCGATCAGCCCAAGATCTGGGCGGGACTGGCGGGCGCGCTTGAGCGTCTGAAAACCGCCCATGCCCGGCATGTGGATGTCGCAGAGGATGACGTCGGTGCCGCCCTCGCGAAGCCGTTCGAGCGCACGCTCCCCGCTGTCGGCCTCCGAAACCACCTCGATGTCTTCGACGCCGCCGATCAGGTGCCCGATCGCGGCGCGAACCATCGTGTGATCATCAACAATCATGACCCGAATCATCGGCAAAAACCTTCATCCTGATGCGGGCAACGCCCCGTGTCTGTTCCTCACAGCCCCGTCGACCCCTGACACCGCGGCCCGGCACGCATCCCGCCGGACCAGCTACTCCGCCGGACCGCATTGTCCGCCGGATTTGGACGGATGCGACATCTGCCGCATCCGCCCTGTCAGGAATTTACCATTGACTGTACGGTTTTTTAACCAGAGAGACGTTGTAATAACGCGGATCATGCGAGACCTCGTCGCCGATCCATGGCGGACGCTCGAAGGGCTGATCCTCGGATTCGAGCTCCACCTCGGCCACCACCAGCCCATCGTTGGCACCGTGAAACTCGTCGATCTCCCACAGCATCCCGTCGCGCCGCACGAAGTGGCGCGTCTTGTCGATCACCGGGCCGCAGGTCAGGTGATCGAGCATCCGCTCGGCATCGCCCATGGGGATCTCGTACTCGAACTCGTCTCGGGAGATGCCGAGCGTGCGGCTCTTGATGTTGAGGAAGGCCTGCTCGCCGTTGTGGCGCACCCGCACCGAGGCGGCGCCCTCCTCGTTGAGGTAGCCCTGCACCATGCGGTCGGAACGCTCGACCTCCGCGCGCCAAGACCAGTCGGCCAGCAGGAACTTGCGTTCGATTTCCTTCGCCATCCGTCTTTCTCCGTGCGCGGCGACCGATCAGTAACGGACCAGCGCCGATCCCCAGGTGAAACCGCCGCCGAAGGCTTCCATCAGCAGCACGTCGCCCCGCTTGATGCGACCGTCACGCACGGCGGCGTCCAGTGCCAGCGGCACCGAGGCCGCCGAGGTGTTGCCGTGCTTGTCGACGGTCACGACCACGCGGTCCATGGACATGTTGAGCTTGCGCGCCGTGGCCTGGATGATGCGGATGTTGGCCTGGTGGGGCACCAGCCAGTCGATGTCGTCCGGGGTCATGCCGGCCGCCTCGACCGTCTGGTCGACGATGCGCCCAAGCGTGTTGACCGCCACGCGGAAGACCTCATTGCCGCGCATCTCGATGAAGGCGGTGCCGTCGGCGAGCCGTTCGGGATCCGTGGTCTCCGGGTCCGGCTTCACAGTCGTCAGCAGCGACTCGTAGCTG
>JBNJFM010000018.1:0-42075 GCA_051746865.1 Pseudomonadota bacterium
GCCGTCCCTGCACGCGCTCGCCGCCGAGCTGCGCGCCGGCCTGCTCGCCCAGGTGGACGCCACCGGCGGGCACCTGTCGGCCAATCTCGGCGTGGTCGAGCTGACCGTCGCCCTGCACCGCGTGTTCGACACCCCCGAGGACCGGCTGGTCTGGGACGTCGGCCATCAGACCTACCTGCACAAGATGCTCACCGGCCGCCGCGCGGAGATCGGACGCCTGCGCCAACGCGGTGGGCCGGCCGGCTTTACCCGCCGCGCAGAAAGCCCCTACGACCCCTTCGGCGCCGGCCACTCGAGCACGTCGATCAGTGCCGCGCTGGGAATGGCGCTGGCCGCCGAACGGCAGGAATCCAAGCGGCACGCCGTGGCCATCATCGGCGACGGGGCGATGACGGCCGGGCAGGCGTTCGAAGCGCTCAACCATGCCGGCGACTATGGCGCCAACCTGCTGGTGATCCTCAACGACAACGAGATGAGCATCTCGCCCAACGTCGGTGCGCTCAACCAGCACCTGACCCGCCTGCGCAGCATGCCGCTGGTGGAAAAGCTGCGCCATTCCGGCGAAAGCGTGCTCGCGCAGGCCGGTCCGCTGGGCGAGCTGCTCGGCTCGACGCGGGCGGGCCTGCGCGACGGCATGCGCCAGCTGACCGGTGCGAGCAGCCTGTTCGAGGAAATGGGCTTTCGCTACTACGGCCCGATCGACGGACACGACCTCGACACGCTGCTCGACACGCTGGGCAACCTCCGCGATCAGCCCGGCCCGCGACTGCTGCATGTCGTCACGCAAAAGGGGCACGGACTGGAAGAGGCCGAACGCGATCCGGTGCGCTATCACGGCGTCGGGCAGCGCACGGTCAGCGGCCTGACCGCGAAGACATCGAACCGTGCCGACGACAAGCCGCCCGCCCGACCCACCTGGACCGAGGCGGCCGCCGACATTCTCTGCCGGCAAGCCGAGTCCGATCCGCGGATCGTGGCGATCACCCCGGCGATGGTGGAAGGCTCCGGCCTAAAGCACTTCGGCGAGCGCTTCCCGGACCGGCTGCACGACGTCGGTATTGCCGAGCAGCACGCGGTCACGCTCGCCGGCGGGCTGGCCACCGAGGGCATGCGCCCGGTGGTGGCGATCTATTCCACCTTCCTGCAGCGTGCCTGGGACCAGGTGATCCACGACATCGCCCTGCAGAACCTGCCGGTGGTGTTCCTGGTCGACCGCGCCGGGCTGGTCGGCCCGGACGGCCCCACCCATGCGGGCAGCTTCGACATGGTGCTGGGCTCGAGCGTGCCCAACCTCCACCTGGCCGCACCGGCGGACGAACGCGATCTCGAGACGGCCTTCGCCGAAGCGCTGGCCCATGACGGTCCCACCATGATCCGCTTTCCGCGCGACCGCTGCCCGGAAAACCTGGGCGGCACAGCCGTCGACGATGCACCGCTCGCCCCGCGGTTGCTGCGCCGAAGCAGCGAGCCGGCCCGTCGCCTGCTGGTGATCGCGACCGGGGCGCCGGCCGAGACCGTGCGGCCGGTTTGCGAGGAACACGATCTCACGCTGCTGACCTTGCCCCGGATCAAGCCCCTGCCCTTCGGGACGATCGAGCAACTGGCCGGCGAACACGCCGGCGTGGTGACGATCGAGGAAGGCAGCCGCATCGGCGGGGTCGGCTCGGAGATCGTCTCGCGCCTGGCCGAGGCGGGCATCGGCCGACCGGTGCACCGGCTGGGGATCGACGACCGGTTCATCGAGCACGGCACGCGCCGGGAGTGCCTGGCGGATACCGGGCTTGATTTTCAGTCACTTGCCGATACCATCGCCGCTTTTCTCGACGCGGGTGCCGCATCATGAACGACCTTGCCAACCGCCAGAACGGGCCGACCTACACCCTGACCACCGAGGCTGAGTTCGCCGCCGCGCATCGCCTGCACGGCTACGACGGCAACTGTGCCCGGCTGCACGGCCACAACTGGCGCGTGGTGGTCGAGGTCACCGGCACCCGGCTCGATTCGGTCGGCATGGTGGTCGATTTCAAGGAGATCCGTGCCCGGGCGCGCGAGGTGGCCAAGGAGCTCGACCATCACTACCTCAACGAGATCCCGCCATTCGACCGCATCAATCCCACGGCCGAGAACATCGCCGCGCATTTCCATGCCGAACTGGCCCGCCGTCTCGACGGCGAGACCCATCACTGCTCGGCTGTGACCGTCTGGGAGAACGATCGCTCGGCGGTCACCTACCGGCCCTGATCCGCGCGCTGTGCTAGAGTCACACGCCCGAGCTGCGATCAATTCGCCTTATCCACTTCACACGCACTGAATACGCCTCATGAACAGTCACGAAATGCCCGACGTCCAGTCCAGCCACGATGCGCGCGATATCGCCATCGACCAGGTGGGCATCAAGGCCATCCGTCATCCGGTGACCCTGGTCGACGCAGGGCAGGAACAGAGCACCGTGGCCGAGTGTCGCCTGACCGTGGGTCTGCCGGCCGATCGCAAGGGCACGCACATGTCCCGGTTCGTCGCACTGCTCAACGAGGGTCCGCTGACGCTCTCGGTTGCCGGGATGGCCGACTGGACCCGCGGCATGGTGGAACGACTGGACGCCAACGCCGGCGAGGCGCACTTCAGCTTTCCCTACTTCGTGCGCAAGGACGCTCCGGTCAGCGGCCAGCCGGCGATGATGGACTACGACGTCACGCTCAGCGGCCATCTCGAGCACGGGCGCAGTCGCACCATGCTCCGGCTGCTGATCCCGGTGACCAGCCTGTGCCCCTGCTCGAAGGAGATTTCCGCTTACGGTGCGCACAACCAGCGGTCCCACATCACCGTCGAGACCGAAATCAGCGACACGAAGCTGTCGATCCGTGACCTGATCGCCGCAATCGAGGGGCAAGGTTCCTGCCCGTTGTGGGGGCTGCTCAAGCGGCCAGACGAGAAGTACATCACCGAATACGCCTTCGACAACCCCAAGTTCGTCGAGGACATGGTGCGCGACGTCGCCGCCGCCCTGGACGACTACCCGGGCATCAACGGCTTCACGATCGGCGTGGAGAACTTCGAGTCCATCCACAACCACTCGGCCTGGGCGGTAATCCGACGCCCGGCGCGCTGACCCGACCGTTGGCTTGAGCACAAGAAAAAGGGGCCCGCATGGGGCCCCTTTTCTCGTTGCGGCACCCGCCCGGGCGCCCCGGGCGGATGCGCATCACTCCAGCTCGGTCTTCAGTCGTCCGAGCACCACGCCACGGTCTTCCGGCAGACTGCCCCCAGCAACGTTGATCCGATCGATGCGCACGTCGGTGCCACCGTCCCGGCGCGGCTCGACCTCGAGGCTCAGGTGCAGGGTCATGTCCGCGTCACGGTCGATGCTCACCCCGCGCATGAGGATGCCCTCGTACAGGGACTGCGGATAGTCGTGGCGTACCTCGACCTCGCCGCTGTCACGATCACGGGAGACCGGGTCGAAGCCCAGCCGGTCGAGTGCCAGCCCGACGCGGTTCCAGACCTTCGGGTACGACTGGCTGACCACGATGTGGCGCTCGTCGTCCTCGTCGCCGACGACCTTCGAGCGCGGGCTGAACTTCGCCCCGATCATCTGCCGGGCCTCCTCGGCGCTGCCGCCGGAGAGGTAGGCGGCCAGGCGCGCCATGGTCTCGGCGTTCATGGACGGATCGTCCACCGGCTTGCTGTACTTGAAGGTGTCGCTCTCACTACCCGGCACCAATGGCTCGTCGCCCGTTAGCTCGCGCTTCTGCGTGGTGACGAAGACTAGGGTCTCGCCGGCTTCCGTTCCTTCCTCGATCCGCAGGCGTACCCGCTCGATGAAGTCCGGCTTGAACAGGGTGTTCGTGGCGACCTTGAGGAAGTCCATGATCGAGAAGCCGGTGCCCTCGTTGCTGGCCAGACCGGTCCATTCGGTCTCCACCATGCCCGCCGCCGGCTCCTGGCGGCTGACGGTGTAACCCTCGTTGCGCAGGAAGTGCGTCAGCGCCGGCCAGACGTTGTCCGGACCGGATTGAACTACCAGGTAGCGTGACCCCGGCTCGCCGGCGACGCGGACGTCGCTGCCGGCATCGAGCACGCCACCGGACTCGTTGCGCTCCATGGCCTCGGCACGGGCCGAGGCGATTTCCGGCAACGAGACGGTACCGCCCGATGGCGGACGCGTGAACTCGGGCGGCGCCTCGAGGTTGGCGGCACGGTTGGCCTGCCGGTCGTCACCGCCGATGAACGGCACGTTGGAGCAGCCGCTGATCAGGCCTGTCGCCGCCACGGCCGCCAGCGTCAGCATCCGGGAAGAGTTGGGGTATCGCATACCTGTCGTTGTCCAGTGAGTCTTGCTTGATGGGTGGTTCACTGCCCCTCGAGGCAGTCGGCGTCACGGAGCGCCTGCTCCAGACCGGCGTGGCAGAAATCCGCCAGCGGGGTGAGCGGCAGGCGCAAGGTCGGTCCGATCAGGCCCATGCGGTGCAGGGCCCATTTGACCGGAATCGGATTAGTCTGGCAGAACAGTTCTCGGTGCAGGCCGGCGAGACGGCCGTCGAGCCGTTCGGTCTCGGCCTCATCGCGGGCAAGCCCCGCCTCGGCCATGCGGGCCATGAGATTCGGCGCGACGTTGGCGGTCACCGAGATGCTGCCCTGGCCGCCGGCCAGCATGCAGGCTGCCCCGAGATTGTCCTCGCCGCTGTAGACGGCGAAGCCATCGGGGCGCCGGGCCATCAGGTCGCGCATGCGCTCGATCGAGCCCGCCGCCTCCTTGACGCCGACGATGTTGGGATGCTCCGCCAGTGCAAGGGTGGTCTCGGGCGCCATGTCGACCGCGGTGCGCCCGGGAACGTTGTAGAGGATCATCGGCAAGTCGACCGCGTCGGCAATCGCGCGGAAGTGCTGCAGGAGCCCTTCCTGGGTGGGCTTGTTGTAATAGGGGGTCACCGACAGGTGCGCATCCGCCCCGGCCGTCCTTGCCCCCCGCGCCAGCGCCAGCGCCTCGCGGGTGGAGTTGGCGCCGGTCCCGGCGATCACCGGGATGCGCCCGGCGGTCAGGTCCACCGCCGCCCGGATCACGGCGATGTGCTCTTCGTAGTCAAGGGTCGCCGACTCGCCGGTGGTGCCCACCGCGACGATCGCGTGCGTGCCGGACTCGACATGCCACTCGATCAGGCGTTTGAGACCGACATAATCCACCGCGCCGTCGTCGTGCAATGGAGTGGCCAGCGCCACCATGCTGCCGGTAATCGTCTTCGCCGTCATGTCGCCTTGTCTGCTCTCGTGCTGGGAGTGTGGGCCGGACGCGCCTTGCGTTCGGGGCCGGGCCAAACTCGCATAGTACCGGCAGAGATCAACCAGTGACAAGCCGACTCGACCGGCCCTGCTGCGGGGGCTTGATGGGCGCCCTGACAGCGCGTCACGACTGCTATATTGAAAGGCAGGAAGACCGGCGGGAAATCGGCCGGCCGGTCATCAGGATGTCATCGACCAACGGTTATACCCGGAGCCCATGAGCAAGCAGACCTCAGCCAAGCCCACCCCGACCCCGCAACCCGGCGACCGAGCCCCGGACTTCCGGGGCCAGACCCACGACGGCGAGACACTCTCACTGGCCGACTTTTCCGGCAGGACACTGGTTGTCTACTTCTACCCGCGCGACAACACGCCGGGCTGCACCACCGAGGCCCGCGACTTCCAGGCACGCCTGGCCGACTTCGAGGCCCGGGGTGCCAGCGTGGTGGGCGTGTCCAATGACGACGCGAACAGTCACCGGCGCTTTGCCGAGAAGCAGGGGCTGGATTTCCCGTTGATCGCCGACACCGACCGCTCGGTCAGTCGTGCTTTCAATGTGCTGCGGATGAAGAACATGTTCGGCCGTCGGTTCGAGGGCATCGAACGCAGCACTTTTCTCATCGACGGCGACGGCACCGTCCGTGAGGCCTGGCGCAAGGTGAAGGTACCCGGACATGTCGAGGCCGTCCTCGAGGCGATCGACTCACTCTGACGATGCCGTCCCCGGCAGTCTGCATCGCTGCCATCGACGGCGCCCGACCCACCAGCAGGGGATCACCGACTCCATGATCGAACAGTACCGCAAGCAGCGTTGCCTCTTCGTCCTCGACACCAACGTGCTGATGCACGACCCCACCGCCCTGTTCCGTTTCATGGAGCACGACATCTACCTGCCGATGATCGTGCTCGAGGAGCTCGACGCCGGGAAGAAGGGCCAGTCGGAAACCGCACGCAACGTGCGTCAGGTCAGCCGCTTCCTCGACGAAATGCTCAGCGACGTCGACATCGCGACCATCGACGATGGCCTGGCGATCCACAGCACCCTCCACGACACCGACGAGCACACCGGCACGCCCAGCGGGCGTCTCTACCTGCAGACGCGCGAGGAAGGCGACGATCTGCCGATCAAATTGCCGGGCAGCCGGGCCGACAACCAGATCCTTGGAATCACCCTGGCCCTGAAGGACAAGGTGGACGATCGTGAGGTCATCCTGGTCTCCAAGGACATCAACCTGCGAATCAAGGCCACCGCCATCGGCATCAAGGCCGAGGACTACCACAACGACCAGGTGCTCGACGACGTCTCGCTGCTGCACACCGGCCACGAGGCGCTGGCTGCGGACTTCTGGGAAGCGCACGGCGATTCGCTCGAATCCTGGCAGGAAGACGGCCAGGTCTTCTACCGCGTGCACGGCGCGGACACCTCCGAGTGGTATCCCAACCTCTTTCTCTACCTCGACGAACCGGCACCCTTCTCGGCGGTGGTCCGCGAGGTGGAGGGCGACGGGTCGGCGGTGCTCGAGAGCATCCCGAACTACGAGCAGGAACGCCATTCCGTCTGGGGTATCACTGCCAGAAACCGGGAGCAGAGTTTCGCGTTCAACGCCCTGATGGATCCGGACATCGACTTCGTCAGCCTGCTGGGCCAGGCCGGGACGGGCAAGACGCTGCTCACCCTGGCCGCCGCGCTGACCCAGACGCTGGAACAGAAGCTGTTCTCGGAGATCGTCATGACCCGCGTGACCATCCCCGTCGGCGAGGACATCGGCTTTCTCCCCGGCACCGAGGAGGAGAAGATGACTCCCTGGATGGGCGCGCTGATGGACAACCTCGAGGTGCTCGCCGAGACCGACGGGGGCGGCGGGTCCTGGGAACGCGCGGCGACCAACGACCTGCTGCAGTCGCGCATCAAGATCCGCTCGCTCAACTTCATGCGCGGGCGGACCTTCCAGAAGAAGTTCGTCATCATCGACGAGGCTCAGAACCTCACGGCCAAGCAGATGCGCACCCTGATCACCCGTGCCGGACCGGGAACCAAGATGGTCTGCCTGGGCAACGTCGCACAGATCGACACGCCCTATCTCACCGAGACCACCTCGGGCCTGACGTATGTTGTCGACCGCTTCCGGGGTTGGGCCCACGGCGCGCACATCACCCTGACCCGCGGCGAACGTTCCCGCCTTGCCGAGCACGCCGCCGAGGTGCTTTGAAATCCGGCGGCTTCTCCGGGCGCTTGCATGCAGAACTTCGAATGAACGGATTAGACCCCTTTATCAGAGGTAAATTAATAAAGTTTGTAAGCATGTTCTGATGGGCAGATAATCAAGCCTGCTTACGAGCAAAATGATTCCACAGGGAGAGAGTCAAGAAATGCGCAATCTATTCAAGGCATCCGTTCTCGGTGTCGCCATCCTCACGCTTTCCGGCTGCGGGTTCATGTCTGTCAAGGACAACCTCGATCCGCAGGCGATGGACATCTACGGCGAGATGTATGACAAGTTCGTCGCCAGCGGCGGTGACCTGGGTGCCGCCACCGTCTGGCGGATGAAGGTCGCCGAAGGCCTGACTCCGGACGACATCAAGATGAGCATCGAGTCGGCGGCCGTCGGCACCGGCCTGATGAACGTGGGCAACATGCCGCTGTCACAGCAGCTCGAGCTGGAAACCGGCGAAGAGCAGCGCTATCTGATGATCTATCAGTACTGCAGCCCGCAGATCGCCCGCAAGGCCGTCGACTTCAGCCCGTACTTCTCGGCCTACCTGCCGTGCCGTATCGCGGTTGTCGAGGACAAGGAAGGCAACTACTGGCTGTACAGCCTGAACATGGACATGTTCGTCCATGGTGGCAAAGAGATGCCGCCGGAGTTCAAGAAGGACGCACAGCACGTGCGTGACACCATGTGGAAGATGATGGAGTCGGCTGCCAGCGGCGGCTTCTAAGCCCCCTAGGCCAGCCTCGCCGCCCTTCGGGGCGGCCCGAAACCCGACGCACCAACCTGCGTCGGGTTTTTTGTTTTCCCCTCACTCTCTCCCGCACCGAGACCCCGTGAGGCCCTGATCGCCCCGCCGACTCGACCCGGAATACCCGATCCGGACACGAAAAGACCCGCCAGGGGCTCGCCCCTGGCGGGTCTTCGTCTTTTGGGCAACGGCGTGCCGGACCGCGTCGGAGACCGGCTGTGACGCCTGTTTTAGATTTCCTCGCCGTTGGCGGTGTGCTGGATCACCTCGAGGTCATGCATGGGCGTACTCTCGTGGCAATAGTCCCGGGCGAAGTCGAGTAGCTGCTCCATGGCCGGCAGGCGGAACTTGTGCCGCTGACGGACGAAGGAGAAGTCACGATAGAGCCGCGGGGCCAGCGGCACGGCCTCGAGCAGGCCGAGCTTGACCTCCTTGGTGATGCCCGCCGAGGACATGATCGAGAGGCCCATTCCGGCCTCGACCGCCCCCTTGATCGCCTCGGGGCTGCCGAGTTCCATGCAGACGTCCCAGCCTTCGGTCATGCCCTGGTCGTTCATGTAATTGATCACGACCTCGCGGGTGCCGGAGCCCTCCTCTCGACAGATGAAGGGATAGGCCATCAGCTTCTCGACCGGCACACCCTCGTCGGCGTAGGCGGTCAACTCGTGCTCGGGGGGCATGATCACCACCAGCTCGTCCTGCCGACAGGTTTCCACCAGCAGGTTCTTGTTGGTGACGTTGCCCTCGACCAGGGCCAGGTCGACGACGTTGTGCTCCACCATCGAGACGACCGACTCGGTGTTGCCGACCTTGAGACGGACCGAGAGGTCCGGATGGTCCTGCCGGAAATTACCCAGCAGAGCGGGCAGCATGTTCTCCGCGACGGTCATGCTCGCCCCGATATTCAGGGCCCCGCCGATCTCGCCGGTCATCTCCTTCACCCGTCGGTCCATCTCGTCGTAGAGCTCGAATATCCGTTCGGATATCTCGTAGACCGTGTGCCCCACGTCGGTCAGGGTGACGCGATTGTGCGTCCGGTCGAACAGGCGGGTATCGAAGTGCTCTTCCAGTTGCCGCACCTGGAACGTGACCGCGGGCTGCGTCATGTGCAGTGCCTCGGCCGCCTTGGTGAAACTCAGCAGGCGGGCAACGGTGTTGAAAACCTTAAGGCGTCGATCGGCCATTGGCTAGTCTCGTTTCCGGTGGCAATAAGCAATAACGAATAGTGTATCAAGCGAACTTGTGCTTTGCGACTCTCGCCCGTGACCTTTTCTGTCCGGGGAAAGCCGTTTATGCTCGCACTCATACTCTACAGTCAACCAACGGGAAGTACTGCCATGCAAGGAATCGCACAACCCCTCTGGACCAGCTTGCGCCCGGCGCTCGTTGCTGTGCTCGCTCTCGGACTGGCGGCCTCGCCGGCAATGGCCGCCACCATCTACAAGTCGGTCGACGAGCAGGGGAACGTCCAGTTCACCCAGACTCCCCCGGCAGACCGGGAATCCGAATCGGTCGATCCCGCCTACGCCACCCCGACCGCCCCGGTGACCGAGGAGGAGCCCACGACCGAAGGCGAGTCCGAGACCGCATCGGAAGACAAGGCCACCGACCCGTCCACCGAGGTGAAGGTCATCGATCGCGAGAAGGCACGCGAGGCGTGCGAGAAGGCCCGCGCACAGCGCGAGGCAATCGCCAATCAGGGCAACAACCTGATGGTTCAGGATGCCGAGGGCAAGTACCGGCCGATGGACGAGGAGCAACGCACCGAGCGCCTCCGCCGCCTCGACGAGATCATCGAGGAAACCTGCGTCGAATAGGGCTTCGGGCGAGAATTCCCCTCCTCGACCGGCGACTCGACGCCCTCGTGGCGCTGCCGGTACAATCCCCACCCGTCACGGCGGGCCGCCGCCCGCGCCCCATTCGGCAGGACGGCAACCCCGACCCTGCCACGCGCCGCCTCCCGGCGGCGCGCACGTTTCCATCCACCCGATCAGCCTGCAAAGCGAGACATCCATGCGAGCCAGCCATTTCGCCATCAACACCATGAAGGAAACCCCGGCCGAGGCGGAGATCGCCAGCCACCAGTTGATGCTGCGCGCCGGGATGCTGAAAAGGCTCGCCTCCGGTCTCTACACCTGGAGCCCGATCGGCCTGCGCGTGTTGCGCCGGGTCGAGGCGATCATCCGCGAGGAGATGGATGCCGCCGGCGCACTCGAGCTGCTGATGCCGGCGGTTCAGCCCGCCGAGCTCTGGCAGGAATCGGGACGCTGGGAACAGTACGGCCCCGAACTGTTGCGACTGACCGACCGGCATGGGCGCGAGTTCTGCTACGGCCCCACGCACGAGGAAGTGATCACGGACTACGCCCGCCGCGAGCTCAAGAGCTATCGTCAGCTTCCGGTCTGCTTCTACCAGATCCAGACCAAGTTCCGTGACGAGATCCGTCCGCGCTTCGGCGTGATGCGGGCCCGCGAATTCATCATGAAAGACGCCTATTCCTTCCACGCCGACAGCCAGTCCCTGGAGCGTACCTACGAGATCATGTACGGCACCTACGGTCGGATTCTCGACCGCATGGGACTGGCTTGGCGGGCGGTGGTCGCCGACACCGGCTCGATCGGCGGCAACGCCTCGCACGAGTTCCATGTGCTGGCCGATTCCGGCGAGGACGAGATCGCCTACGCCACGGAGGGCGACTACGCGGCCAACGTGGAAATGGCGCCCACCTTCCCCGCCGACACGCCGGCGCCCGCCCCGGCCGAGAGCATGACCGAGGTGGCGACCCCCGGGGCGCACAGCATCGAGGACGTGGCCGGCCAGCTCGACGTCTCCGCCAGCCGCACCGTCAAGACACTGCTGGTGGCCGGCACCGAGGCCCAGGCCGTGGCGCTGGTCCTGCGGGGCGATCACGCCCTCAACGAGATCAAGGCCGCCAAGCACCCGGCAGTCGCCGACCCGCTGACCTTCATCGACGAGGAGCGCGCCCCGGAACTGACCGGCGCTTCGGTCGGGTCGATCGGCCCGGTGGGACTCGAGATCCCGGTCATCGTCGACCACGCCGCGGCGGCACTCTCCGATTTCGTCTGCGGCGCGAACCGCGACGGTTACCACCTGACCGGCGTCAACTGGGGCCGGGATCTCCCCGAGCCGGTGGCCGCCGACCTGCGCGAGGCAGTCGCCGGCGACCCGGCACCGGGTGGCCAGGGCGAACTGGCCATCTGCCGCGGCATCGAAGTGGGACACGTCTTCCAGCTGGGCGACAAGTACAGCCAGGCGATGAACTGCGAGGTCCTCGGCGAGGACGGCAAGCCGCTGGTGCCGCTGATGGGCTGCTACGGGGTGGGTGTCTCGCGGATCGTCGCGGCGGCCATCGAACAGAACAACGACGAGCGCGGCATCCGCTGGCCCATGCCGATCGCGCCGTTCACCCTCGCGATCGTGCCGATCGGGGCGAACAAGGACGCCACCGTGATGGAAAAGGCCGAGGCGCTCTACGACGAGCTGCGTGCGCGCAGGGTCGATGCGATCCTGGACGACCGCGGCCTGCGGCCCGGTGCGGCCTTCGCCGACTGGGAACTGATCGGCGTGCCGCTGCGCGTGGTGGTCAGCCCGCGGGGCCTGGAGGCCGGCCAGTACGAAGTCCGCCGCCGGGATGCGGCCGAAAGCGAGGACATTTCCGCCGACCGGATCCTCGACTGGGTCGACACGCAACTGGCCTGATCCAGCCCCCCCGGCCCGGCCGGGCGGCCAACGACGAACGCGGAAACGGACCAACTACGATGGTCCGTTTCCGCGTTTTTGCATCCGGGGAAGGGCGACGCGCTCAGGCGCCCGGCAGATCCACCGTGACTGCCTGTCCCGCGCGCCAGCCGAGATCGCGACTGTCGATCTCGACAGCCACCCGGTAGCGCAAACGTTCGTCTTCATCCAGCACGGAAATGGCATCCACCGTGCCGACGACCCGTTCCCCGTCACGGCTGACGGTCAGCTCGTCGCCCAGCGAGAGATCGCCCAGCTCCTCGGCATCCACCGTGACCCGGGCCTGCAGGCGGTCGGCGCGGGCAATCTCGACCAGCACCGGCGGAGCGAGCCGCGGCGAGACCACTTCTCCCGGCGCTGCGTTCACCGCCAGCACACGGGCATCGAACGGCGCCTGGAGCGTCGACTGGTCCTTTTCCCAGTTGCGCAAGCCGGCCTGTGCACGGGCGGCATCCCGTTCACCCACGGCGCGGTCGCGGGCGATACGCGCAACCTCCAGCTCGGAGTCGGAGGCCGAGGTGCGATCGTAGAGTGCCTGGACCCGTTCGGCGTCCAGTTCGGCCTCGTCAGCGGCCCGCTTGAGGCCGGGCAACTCGGCGGTTACCTGCCAGAGCCGGTGCCGAAAGGGTGTATCGTCCAGCGCCACCAGCAGCGAACCGGCCTCGACCACCTCGCCGGCCCGGACGGGCACCTCGGCGATCACGCCGGCAACCGGACTCGACAGGGCCGTCCGGTCGGCGAAGGCGAGTTGCCCCTCAACCTCCGCGGCGACGACCGGGCCGGTGGTGACCAGCCCGGCGAGCAGCATACCGGCCAGCAGGCGGGTGGAGACGGAACGGGTAGACGGCTGCATCGCATCCCTCATGAGGTTTCCTCCGTGACATTATCCTCGCCCGACGGGGCATCGGGCTGCCCCAGCAGAACCGTCTCGAGCGGCTGATTGGTAAGCAGGGCGTATTCCGCCCAGCGGGTGGCCAGGTCGAAGGTGATCGTCATGCGTTCGAGCTTGGCCTGTGACATCTGCGCCATGGCATCCCCGAGATCGGTGGCCTTCTCCATCTGGTAAAGCGTCTGGTTGCGGACGAAGTTGAGTTCCGCGAACTTATCAAGTGCCTCGATACGCGAATACCCTGCCGATTGCTGCAGGCGGATGGTCTCCACCAGCTCGGTGGCATAGCGGCGGATGGCGGCCTCGCGCTCGGCCATCTCGGAGACCACGGCCATGCGCTCGGCCTGTGCCGCCCGGATCTCGCCGTTGCGCGCCCCACCCCGCCAGAGCGGGAACTCCAGGTAGACACCCGCACGGAAGGGGTCGCGCGTGGCGCCTTCCCGTGTGTAGTGGTCGGCATTGATCTCGGCATACACATTGGGCCAATTGCTCGAGCGGGCGGCCTCCAGGTCGGATTCGCTGCCCCGGTAGCGCTGGCGCAGCGCGTTGAGCTGGAGATCCTCGGCCAGGGCGGTCTCGATCAGTTCGCCCACTACCGGGGCCTCGCGCTCGAACAACCCGTCGAGGGCGGGCGCCTCCAGTTCACGCGGCAACTCGTCGGGTCGTCCGGCGACCTCCGCCAGCCGACGGCGGCTCATGCGGCGATCAGCGTCGGCACGTGCGCGCTCGAGCAGCACCTGCTGGTAGTCGCTCTCGAAGCGGGCCAGATCGTAATTGGACGTCTGCCCCAGCTCATGACGGTCCTGGGCGCGGTCGTAGCGAATGAAGAGAATAGCCATCCGTTCGTTGAGCGCCTGATAGCGCTGATCGGCCAGCAGCACGTCGAAGTAGGCCCGCAACAGGGCAAGCCTCTGGCGCTTGCGCTCGCCGAGCAGGGCCAGTCTCGCCCCCTCGACGCGTGCCTCCTCGGCCGCCTCGCGGTCCTGCTGCCGACCGAAGTCGAACAGCTTCTGGCGGATGGAAAGCCCGGCGCGGTGGTCGTCGTGCTGGTCGTTCTCCGTGGCCAGGTCACCCGGTTCGACGTAGCGCAGGCGCCCCTCCAGCGTCACCTCGGGGCGGTTGTCCGACTGCGTCAGCACCCGTTCGGCCGCATTGCGCTCGTAGCGGGCCCGCGCCGCCAGCACGCCGTACTGGCTGTCGAGCGGCAGGGAGAGCACGTCATCCATGTCCAGCGGCTGGGGAAGCGGGTCGGGGGTGACCAGCCTTCCCTCGGACACGGCGGGAGGTGGCGGCAGATCAGCCGCGATGGCCGGCGCGCCGCCCGCCATCGCGAGAGCGACCGCAGCGACGACGGAGCGCCGCCGACCGGCCGCTCCCCGCAGGAAAGATCGATCGAGCAATCGCCTCGATACCATCGACACTGCCTCCCTGGCTGGATCCCCTCTCACCCGGTCGCACCGGATGCCGGCATCACCGTTTCTTGTACTTGAAGAAGTTCATGCCCGGTTCGCTGTAGGCACCGGAGACGAAGAACTCCATGAGCTCGAGGAATTCCCCGGGCGTCTGGGTGGGTCCGGTGTAGCGCACGGCCGGCTCGCCCTCGGTGTCGAAGAAGATCATCACCGGCGTGGCCCGCACGCGGTAGCGCTGGAAGGCGAAGTCCTTCTCCTTGAGCTGCTCGCCCTGCGGGTCGGTCATCATCACGTCACCCTCGATGTCGATGCTTACGGTGACGAAATTCTCCTTGATGTACTCCTGCACCTCGGGGTCGGTGAAGACCTGGGTCTTCATGCGGTGGCAGAACGGGCACTCGTCCATCTCGAAGAAAGCGAACACCCCGGCCTTGCCCTCGCTGCGCGCCTGTTCGACGTCCGCCTGCAGATCCTTGAAGGGATCGTCCCAGAAGCCCTCGAGCTCTTGGGCCCCGGCCGGAACGGCAATCAGCATGGACATCGCCAGCAGGGCACACGCGACCCACCCGGCGCTGGCCTTCAATCCACTTCTCATCATCCTCGATTCCTCCTGCCCCCAAAACAAGGTCGTCAGACCAACGAATAGCCTGCTACCAGTCTAGTCCACCTGCCGGGATTTCAACATGGTTTCCAGGACATCGCGCGAGACCGGACCCAGATATTCACCGTCGACCGTGCCGTCACGTCCGATCACGAAGGTCATCGGCACGCCCTCGACGTAACCGAAGCGACCGGCCTCCTCGGGCGTGACGTTGATCACCGGGTAGGTCACATCGTAGCGCTCGACGAACGTCGGCAGGTTTTTCGCGTCGCGGAACATGTCCATCGACAGCCCCCAGACATGGACCCCTTCGCCCCGGTGCGCCTCGTAAAAGGCCTGCAGTGCCGGCAGCTCCTCGACGCAGGACGGGCACCAGCTGGCCCAGATGTTGACGAACACCAGATCCCCGCGCAGATCGGCGAGGTTCCGCGTCTCGCCGTGGATGTCCTCCTTCTCGAAGGTGACCGGCGTGTCGCGCGACGTGGCCTGCGCCGCACCGACGACCATCACTGCCATCAGCAGGACATGTACCCATCGCTTGATCATTCGCATCGCTCTCCCCATGAAACCGGGCGGCGGGCACTCCCGGCGAGCGCCCGGATGGCCACCCGGCGATCGAGGTTATTGCTAAACTGACCCTCCGGCAACCACCGCTCACCCGGAGCCCGAAAACAGGCGTGGACGTTCTCATTCTTTACTACAGTCGCAGCGGCAACACCGAACGGCTCGCCCGACAGGCGGCCCGGGGCGTGGAAAGCGTCGACGGCATGAGCGCGCGGCTACGGCGCATTCCCTGCCCCGACGGCAAACAACCCGAAGCGGGTGACCCCGAGGTCAGCCTGGCGGACCTGCGCGAATGCGGCGGCCTGCTGCTGGGCAGCCCCACCTACTTCGGCGGCATGGCCTCGGCGGTCAAGCGCTTTCTCGAGGACAGCAGCGGCCTGTGGTTCCGGGGCGAGCTGACCGGGCGCCCGGCGGGCGTATTCACCTCGACCGGCTCCATGCACGGCGGGCAGGAGACCACCCTGCTCTCCATGATCGTGCCCCTGCTCCACCACGGCATGCTGCTCACCGGCATTCCGTACCGGCACCCGGAGCTGGCACACACGCAGACCGGCGGCACGCCCTACGGCGCCAGTCACACCACCAACGATCACGCCACGCTCAGCCGCGACGAACGGGAGCTGACCCGGGCGCTCGGCGCCCGCGTGGCCGAACTGACGCGGCAACTGGCATGAGCTTGCTCGGGGCAAGGACCGCCGAAGGCCTCTCACTGTTCCCGCTCCGGCTGATGGCGGTGCTGCAGGGCGTGATCGTCGCCGGCTACCTAGGGCTGCTGGTTGCAGGCAGCGCCGAGATCCGTCCCGGCGCGATCACCACCTGGTTGCTGCTGGCACCGGCCGTGGCGGTGGTGCCCGGCCTCTGGCGCGGCCATTACAAGACCATGGTATGGGCGGCACTGTTCGACCTGTTCTACCTCCTCGTGGCATCCACGGATGCCTGGGCCGAGCCGGCCGATCGCGGCTGGCATCTGCTGATTGCCATCGCGGCCACCGTCGCGTTTCTCGCCGCCTGGGTGCACGGTATCCGACGCCGACGCCTGCTCAAGGCGCGCCGAACATGAACCCCGCCCGATCACGTTTGCCGGGCGGTGGATATCCCTTTCCATGTATTCGAAGACAGAGGTGCAAACGATGATCGACAAGTGTCTGTTTCCCGCCGCCGGGTACGGCACCCGGTTCCTGCCGGCCACCAAGGCCATGCCCAAGGAAATGCTGCCCATCCTCGACCGGCCGCTGATCCAGTACGGCGTCGAGGAGGCCCACGAGGCCGGCATGACCCAGATGGCGATGGTCACCGGCCGGGGCAAGCGGGCGCTGGAGGATCACTTCGACGTCAATTACGAACTCGAGCACCAGATCCGCGGCACCAAGAAGGAGTCGATGCTCGCGTCGATCGACCGGCTGATCGAAAACTGCACCTTCTCCTACACCCGCCAGCTCGAGATGCTGGGACTGGGCCACGCGATCCTCACCGGCGAACGACTGATTGGCCACGAGCCGTTCGGCGTGGTGCTCGCCGACGATCTCTGCGTGGGCGAGCCGGTCGGCATCCTCGCGCAGATGGCCACCATCTACGAGCGCTACCGGTGCAGCGTGATCGCCGTCGAGGAGGTCCCCGAGCAGGACATTCACAAGTACGGGGTGATCGGCGGCAACGCGATCGAGGACGACGTCATCCAGGTCACCGACATGGTGGAGAAGCCCGCGGCCGCCGATGCGCCGGGCAATCTGGCCATCATCGGCCGCTACATCCTCACTCCGGACATCTTCGACATCCTGCGTCGAACCGAGCCGGGCACGGGCGGGGAAATCCAGATCACCGACGCCTTGCGCGAGCAGGCCGAACAAGGCAAGGTGATCGCGTATCGGTTCAAGGGACGGCGCTTCGACTGCGGCAGCCCCTCGGGTTTCGTCGCCGCCACCAACCATTTCTATCACCTCAGCACGCGCTGAGGTTCCCCGCGTTGCCGGGGAACCTCCCGGTCGTCCCGTAGTCGCAGTCGGGTCACGGGGGGTGACTCCCAGACAACTCACAGCCGTCCACGCGAGGCAATTTAATGCAAGTTCAGAACGATCACGTCGTTTCCATCGACTACACCCTGAAGAACGACGCCGGGGAAGTCATGGACAGCTCCGAAAACTCCGGCCCGCTGGCCTATCTGCACGGCCACCACAACATCATCCCGGGCCTGGAGAAGGCACTGGACGACAAGTCGGTCGGTGACAGCTTCACCGTCAGCATCGAGCCGGCCGAAGCCTACGGCGAGCGCAACGAGGAGATGATCCAGACCGTGCCGCGCTCCATGTTCCAGGGTGTCGACGAGATCGAGCCGGGCATGCGCTTCCAGGCGCAGACCGAGGGCGGCGTCACCGTGGTGACGGTCAAGGAAGTCAACGGTGACGAGATCACCCTCGACGGCAACCACGAGCTGGCCGGCGAGAATCTGCACTTCGATGTCGAGGTCAAGGATGTGCGCCCGGCCTCCGAGGAAGAGCTCGAGCACGGTCACGTGCACGGTCCGGGTGGCCACGAGCACTGATCGATCGCCCCTCCGGGGGGTGCGGAAAGAAGAAAGGCAGCGTGGCGACACGCTGCCTTTTCTGTATGCGGCCTCGTGGCTCGGCCTATTCCGCCGGGCCCTGCTCCTCGAGATGCTCGTCGACCGGTACCGGGAAGATGGAGACGAAGGCGGCATACAGCGCCGCCCAGGCCCAGGGCATCAGCAGGATCAGGCTCAGCCCCATGGTCAGGGGGACGGTCATGAACAGCCCGATCCAGATCAGTCCGAAGATCAGCATCGGCAGCCAGTTGCGCCAAACCCCGCGGAAGCTCGCCATCAGCGCAGCGCTCAGCGGATAGTCCCGCAGGACGATCAGCGGCACGGCGAAGATCTTCGCCGTCAGGAAGAGCGTGTAGATCACGGTCACCGCCATCCAGATGCCCATGGCCGAGGACGAGGTCAGCACCGGCAGCAGGATCTCCATGCGCTCGGTGTCGGTCAATTCCGGTTCGTTGAGGGCAGCCATGCCCTCGGCCGGCATCGCCGTGCCCAGATACCCGATCACCAGCATGAAAACCACCAGGTTGACCAGGATGGTCACCCCGCCCAGGGCGACCAGCGTCCGCCAGGGCGCCTGCCCATTGAACTGCGAGAACAACAGATCAAAACCGATCGGCTGCTCGCGGGCGAGCGGCTCCTCCTCGCTGCGCTCCAGGATCTCCGCAATGCGGGCGAAGATCGCGATCACTCCGCCGGCGAGCAGTGGGGAGAGCAGGTAGCCGGCCCCGAGGCCGATCAGCGGCATCATGCTGGCCAGGACCATCAGGACGTACATCAGCAGCACGCTGCCGATGACCAGACCCGGCCGGGTCTTGAGAAGCTGCCAGCCACCCGCAATCCAGCGGGCGCCGGAACTGGCCGGTCGTTTGCGCATTGAGTACACTCTCGCTCGTTTTGTCCGCGTATTCCTCCAGGCGGCCTCGCGCACGCCCGGATCCATGGTAACCAAAGGAAAGCGAGCCGATGTTACAAGCGATTCTCTTCGATGTGGACGGCACCCTTGCCGATACCGAGCGCGACGGCCACCGGGTAGCCTTCAACCTGGCCTTCCGCGACGCGGGGCTGGACTGGCACTGGGACGTGGCGACCTACGGCGAACTGCTGACCGTCACCGGCGGCAAGGAGCGCATCCGCCATTTCATCGAGACCCATGACCCGGCCCTGCCCGAAACGGACGATCTGGCCGGCTGGATCGCCGGCCTGCACAAGGCGAAGACCGCCCACTACCTCGCCCTGCTCAAAAAGGGCGAAATCCCGCTGCGCCCGGGCGTCGAACGCCTGATCGCCGAGGCCCGCGAGCGTGGAATCCGCCTGGCCATCACCACGACCACCACGCCGGAAAACGTCGACGGACTGCTCCGCGCGACCCTGGGCGAGGAGAGCCTGGACTGGTTCGAGGTCATCGCCGCCGGCGACATCGTCCCGGCCAAGAAGCCGGCTCCGGATATCTACACCTGGACGCTGGAAAAGATGAACCTGGCCGCCGGCGAGGTCATCGCCCTGGAGGATTCCGGCAACGGCGTCCGCTCGGCGCGCGACGCGGGCGTTCCCGTGGTGGTGACCATGAACGACTACACCGCCGAGGACGACTTCTCCGGTGCGATCGCGGTGCTCAGCGACCTGGGCGAGCCCTCGGCCCCGGCCCGCACCTTCGACGGCCCCACCCCCGAGAACGGCCTGGTCGATCTCGCCTATCTCGAGGCCTGTCTCGCCCGCTGAAATCCGGCCGCCCATCCATGACCTGACACCCACCGGGCAAATCGTTAGACTGGTGGGATTCAGGCACACGCAACCGATCGAGCCCCCATGAACGCATCATCTCCGGACGAACAGACCAGCCCGGCCACGAACTTCGACTACCAGTCGTTCATCGACGGATTCGAGGAGGTCACCTACTGGCACTTCGACTGGTACTCCCGGATCATGGGCGCGCTGCTGTACGACACGCCGCGCCCCACGCTGAGCGAGCATGAGTGCCGCTTCGGTCGTTTCCTCGAAACCCACGGCGCACCTCCGGGTCGCGAAGGCGAATTCGAGAACGTCCACCAGCTGCACGTGAAGATGCACATGGCGGCCGACACCCTGATCACCAGCGCGGAGGGCGGCCAGCAGGCCGAGCGCGAGGCCTTCGACGAGTTCGTCGAACTGCAGAGCCTGTTCCTCGCGACCTGCTTCAACCTGATGCGCGACGCCTTCTCCGACAGCCTGCGCTGCGACTGATCCGCCCGGCGCCGTCCGGACGGGTGGCCGACACCCTGGCTCATGTAGCTGAGCCACACCGCGCTCACGGTGCCTTGCGGGCCTTGAGAAGCGGCTCCGTCAACGCATCGCGCAATAGTCTGAACAAGGCCCTACCCCGCCAGCGACTCGACCTCCCGCTCCTGCTCGGCGAGCCAGCGGGCGTAGGGTTCGAGCAGCGCCCGCTGCTCCGGGCTCCAGCCGTCCGACTGCCGCAGGCGCTCGATTTCGCCGAACAGGGTCGGAAAATCCCGGCGCTGGTTGCCGTCATTCGCCCCGTCCTCTCGCTGACCGGGCCGCAGGCGCTCCACGAGACGCTGTCGCCAGCGTTCGCGCACCGGGCCTTCCAGCGCCTCGGGCAGGTTGCGCGCCACGAACCCCTCGACCACCGCATCCAGTCGCGCATCCTCGAAGCGGCGCCCCAGCAGTTCGCGGGCGTGCGCGATCGCCTCGTCGCGCGAACGCATCCCGCGCGCCCGCTCCCACCAGCTCTCCAGCACGGAGCGATCCGCCGGCGGCACGAAACCCTCGTAGAGGGCCTCCTCCGCCGGCCGGGACGGGAAATCGCCTTCCGTGGCGGCGATGGCTTCCTGCAATCGTTCGCGCATCGCGGAAAAATGCCGCTGGACGAAGCCGGCATGTTTCCCCGCCAGTTCGCGGTCGATCACCATGCGCTGCGCGACCCCCGGCTGGTCGAGCGTGGCCTCGGGCAGCACCACCGGCACCCGGTTGAGATGGATGGACTTGATCGGCAGGCGCAGGTCCTCCCAGTCGCGTTCGACCCCGGCCGGCAGGCTCTTGACGAAGCGCCGCTGCGCCCAGGCGTCGGGCTCGAGGTCCATCCACGGCTCGGGATCGAAGCGCAAATCCCAGCATTCGCGGCGGTTGCGATTCCGATCCACCTGGCCCAGCGAGCAGAACAGCGAGGCCGACCCCGTCGCCGCCGGCAGGCGCGGCGAGACGTGTAGAAACGGCGTGACGTCGGGGTCGTCGACCGCCCGGGCGACCTGGCGCTTGTCCCGCGCCGAGAGCAGACGGTTCCACAGCGCGGGGTCTGCCTCCCGCAACCGACGAGCCAGATCGATGGTGGCCTCCACGTCCGAGAGTGCGTCGTGGGCGTTCTCGTGAGTCAGGCCGTTGGCCGCCGAAAGCTCCGCGAGCCGCAGGGTCGGCCGTCCCTGCTCGTTGACCGGCCAGTTGAGCGCCTCCGGGCGCAGAAGCCGGTAGGCCCTGGCCGCGTCCAGCACGTCGAAACGGCTGTTGCCGTCCGCCCACTCGTGCCGGTAGGGGTCGAGCAGGTTCCGCCAGAACAAGAACCGCAGCATGGGCGCGTCGAATCGCAGGTTGTTGAACCCCACCACGCAGGTGTTCGGACGGTTGACCAGCCGGTAGACGCGATTGGCCAGGTTCGCCTCGCTATCCGCCCGGGCGAGCACAGCGTCGTCCGGCAGCACGCCGGTGGTCATCACGGCCGCCGGGTGCGGCAGGCAGTCGAGCTCCGGGCGGGCATACCAGACCACCGGTTCGCCGACCGGCTCCAGGTTCAGGTCCGTACGGATGGCGGCGAACTGCAGCGGGCGATCGAAGATCGGATCGGCGCCGGTGGTCTCGAGGTCGAAGAACAGAAAACTGGGTGAGGACACTAGACGGCTCCCTGAGGCAGGTCTGTACGATCACTCGGCCGGCTGGACCACCGGCAACAGGCGCCCGAGGCGATCGGGTTCACCCTCCCGTCGCCACTGGTAGGTCACCATGGCCGCCAGCACCGCCCGGGTGTAGGCGCGGGTCTCGTCGAAGAGAATGGTATCCACCCAGACATCGCCGGGCAGCGGAACGGCCGGCAGCCAGTCGCCTATCCGCCCCGGGCCGGCGTTGTAGGCGGCAATGGCCAGAGGATACCGCCCGTCGAACCGCTCGGCCATGTGGGCGAGATACGCCGCGCCGAGTTCGATATTGACCTCCGGATCGGTCAGCGTCAGGGGGCTGATGTGCAGCCCGGCCTGGCGGTTGATCCAGCGGGCGGTCGACGGCATCAGCTGCATCAGCCCCTGAGCCCCGGCCCCCGAGCCGATATCCCGCATGAACAGGCTTTCCCGGCGCATGATCGAGTAGATCCAGTCCGGGTCGATCGACTGCTGCTCGGCGAATCGCGCTACCAGTTCCCGGTACGGCAGCGGGAAGCGGGCGGCGTACCAGTCAGGATCGTGCACCCGACCCATGCGGGCGATCAGGACCGCAAGCCGGTCGTTCCACCCGGCCTGATGGGCCAGTGCGGCCAGCGCGGGGTAGTCGGCCTCGGCAAGTTGCTTGAACTCGTGCTCGAACACCCGCCGGGCGTCCTCGGGATGATCGATCCGGTGCAGGGCGAAGGCCAGGACCAGCCAGGGATTCGAGGCGACGCGTGCCAGCGCCTGCTCGTCCGGTGAGGGAATCGCCGCGCCGTTCTCCTCCGGAAAGGCATAGGGCAGGCCCAGTCGCTCGGCGGCCAGAAAGCCGTGGAAGTCCGGTGTCTCCGCCAGCTCCCTCCAGACCGGCCGGGCGGCGGTCACCTGGCCCAGCTCCGCCTCGGCGACCGCCCGCCAGTAGCGCCATTCGCGTTCCTCGACCAGTTCCGCGGGCATGGCGTCGATGGCCTCCTTGACGTGCACCCAGTCGAGCCGGCGCAGGGCCGAGCGCACCGTCCAGGTCCACACCTCCGCGTCCCGCGCGGCCACCGGCACCTCGCGCAACCAGCGATAGGCCTGGGGCTCGTAGCGATAGGCCGCCTTGAGCGCGGACAGGCGGGCAACCGAGCCGGCCTGCTCCTGCGAGAGGAGCCCCTGCTCGTCGGCCCGTGCCAGGAGTTCGCGGGCCCGCCCCGGATCCTTGCGGGCCAGCCAGAGCAGTCCGCGCGTGACCTGCTCGGCATCCGCTCCCGCCTCGATCAGCCCGGGCAGCGTCTCGCCCGGGCGATCACGCAGGGCCAGCCAGCGGTCGCGCCAGTCCGCCAGCCCCGTCGGGCCCTGCCGGACCAGGTAGCGTGCCAGTCCGTCTGCCCCCTCGCTGATCGCGTTACGGATACGTGCGCGGTAGAGCGACTCGTCGAGATAACCACCATCCTCCAGCCATTCGAATACCGGATCGCAGGCCGACGGCTGGCTGCGACCCCGCTGCCAGGTCTCCAGCACCTTCTCGACCGCGGCGTCCTCCAGCGTTTCGTCCAGCACCAGCGTGGCCGTCCAGTAGGCGCACTGACGGCGCGTACCGGGAGAGAGATCCGGGGCTCGATCGAACACGAGGCGGTACTCGCCCCAGGCCTCCTGTTCGGCCAGATGGTCGAGGTACCGACGCTTGAGGCGTTTGCCCAGCGGCGCATCCGGATGCTCCCGCAACATGGCGGCGACGGCGGCGGGCTCGACATCCACCCGGTCGATCAGCCAGCGGGCCTCCAGGAAAAGACGGGTCTGGGTACTCGCCGGCGCTTCGGACACCCGCTCGAGCATCCGTCGGAATTCCGACTCGTCACCGTACTCGATGGCCGACAGTGCCTCCTCCAGCCCTTCCGGTACGGGCATTTGCACCCCGTCCGCCCGGGCGGTGATCGTCGTCAGGAACAGCAATCCGATCAGCAAGGACAACCGGAGCCACGGAAATGACGGATTTGCAGCGCGCTGGATGGACATGATGGAAACCGTGTGCAGGATAGCGGTTGAGTTCTGCGGCAATGCCCCGACAACCACAGGAGGCACCCAGGAGTCGGCACAAGCGACATGATGGCATGACCCGAGACGAAACGAACCCCTATCACGGCCGATTCGCCCCCACG
The DNA here is from genome assembly GCA_051746865.1 of Pseudomonadota bacterium. Taxonomy (GTDB): domain Bacteria; phylum Pseudomonadota; class Gammaproteobacteria; order Halothiobacillales; family Halothiobacillaceae; genus Guyparkeria. The sequence continues at coordinate 24,067 of JBNJFM010000018.1, forward strand.
CCAAGTGGCCCGCTGCATGCAGGGTCACTGGTGGCCGCGCTGGGCAGCTATCTCGACGCCCGGGCGCACGGGGGGCGATGGTCGGTGCGTATCGACGATACCGACCGGGCGAGAAGCCGGCCGGAAACGATCGAGGAAATACTCGCCCAGTTGCAGGCCCATCACCTGGTACCCGACGCCGAAGTGCTGCTCCAGAGCCAACGCCGGCGACGTCACGAGGAGGCCCTGATCCGGCTCGAGGGCATGGGGCGGCTCTACCGTTGCCGCTGCACCCGTGCTCGCCTCAGGCAGTGGGCGGAAGATCATGGGCAGGTAATCGGGGCGATCGGCCCGGTCTACCCGGGATTCTGCCGGGAAGAAACCGTCCCTGCCGAGGAACGTCACGCCCTGCGCTTTCGCGTGATCTCGCGGGAGCGACGGGTCGAGGATCGCCGTCTGGGCGAGCTTCGCCAGGACCTGGTCGTGGAAGTGGGCGACCCGGTCCTGCGCCGGGCCGACGGGCCGATCGCATACCATCTCGCCAACGTGGTCGATGACGCGGACATGGCCATCACCCACGTGGTGCGCGGCGAGGACCTCGCACCGCTGACCCCGCTGCACGCGGAACTGGCCGAGGCCCTGGGGTATCGGCCACCGTCCTACCTGCATCTGCCGATACTGGTGGGTCCGGACGGACGCAAGCTCAGCAAGACCAATCACGCACCCGCGCTGGACAATCGCCGGGCAGCGGAGAACCTGCGCGAGGCCGCGCGGGCACTGGGGCTTGCAGCCCAGAGGACGGAACCATCGATCGCCCGACTGCTGGAAGGCTGGGTGCGCGAGTGGGCCGAGCGTATTGCCGACCGGTAAAGCGCCCGACAAACGAAAGGCCCGAGGCGGACCACCCTCGCGGGGCGATCCGGACCACGGGCCCTGGGAACTGCTGCAGACCGGGGGTCAGATTCCCATGTTCTCGTAGATGCGGGACACGCCGCCCTTGAGGAACCAGTACTCGGGGACCTGCTTGTTCTCGAGGTAGTACTGCAGCCAGCGGACCTGCTTGCCGGTGGCGTCGACGAAGAACATCGGCCGTTCCTCGGTCTTGGCCAGCAGGATGAGCTCGTCGAGTTCACTGTTGTCGGTGGACAGCGGCACGTGACGATCGCGCATCTGGAACAGGGAGATTCCGGCACGCTGGTCGCGGTTGCGGATGTCGACGATGATCGGGTTCTCGCTGCGATCGATGCGCGCGAAGAAGGGATCCTCCTCGAGCAGATGCGCCTGGAACTGGCCACTGCTGATCAGCTTGGCCGGGTCACCCAGGGTCTCTCCGAGGAGCACGGACCGGTCCGGGTTAGCCTTGGCCCAGGAGAAGATTCCGGCGTCGTAGACCAGCGCGTCTTCCACGCCCGCGCTGTGCGCCTTGAGCGTCGCCTTGTAGGAGACGGCGCAGGTCACGCCGTTGCAGTAGAACACCAGCGTCTTGCCCGTCTCCTCGGCCAGCGCACTCACCTTTTCGGAAAACTCGCTGGAAGCCAAGGGAATCGAATGAGCCCCCTCGATGTGCAGGGTCTCGTACTCGTAGGGCGAGCGGGCGTCGACGATCGTGTAGCGATCCAGATTCGCGGCCAGCTCCCCGGTCTCGATCGGATCGACCCCGGCCGGACCGTATTCGGCCCGCAGCGGGAAATCCTCCGCCGCGCCGAACGACGGCCAGAGCAGACCGGCGACCAGCACCAGACCGGTGATCCCCGCGAGCCGCCGGGCCACGCCCCGGATTCCCTCACGCCCATTGACCGGACCCGTCGGACGGGTCGTTCGCAATGCTCCCTGGATTGCTGACGGCATTCCCTTGACTCCATTTTTATTGGACTTGGTGGTTATCATGGAACATACCTTCAACCCGCCGTCGGGGCAAGGAAAGGCCCACACGCCCCCTTGCCACCTCGCGACACTCACGGCGCGCCGGGCTTGCCCGGCCGATTCGACGCTGATTAAATCGGTCCGCCCCCACCAGCCAAACCGGTACGACTCCATGTTCTCGTGCACGACCCTACGCCTGATCCCCCGTCTGCTCGCCCTGACACTCCTCGCCGCCATGGCGACCGGTTGCGACCGGACCCCACCCGACCATCCGTTCCTGCCCTGGGACATGGAGGTGAACGAGCGCGACCACGTGCAAGTCTTCGGCGTGACCCTGGGAGAATCGACCCTGCTGGACTTCAAGCGGCTATACGACCAGAAGGCCGACCTGGCAATGTTCGCCAAGCCGGACGAGCCGTTGACGCTGGAGGCCTATTTCGGCCGCATGAGCGTGGGCCCGCTGACCGCCCGGGTGATACTGGTCGCGGACGTTGACGAGGCCACGCTGCAGCGCTGGGCTGACGAGTCGACCATCGCGGACCCGACGCCCAGCGGGGCGCGCAAGCTGTCGATGTCGGACGAGGCGCTGCTGGAAGCACAGGACAAGCCGATCCGATCGATCAGCTACGCACCCAGCGCCGATTACGAGGAAGAACTGATCCGGCGCCGCTTCGGCGAGCCCGCCGAGATCCGGAAACTGCCGCGCGGGGATCGCGACGAGGACGAACCGGTCGCCCGGCTCTGGCTCTACCCCGCCAAGGGGCTGGCCATCACCATGGAGCCCGAGGACAAGGAGCTGTTCCAGTACATCAACCCGGCGCGATTCGACCAGCTGGTCGAACGCACGCTCGAGGACAGCGAGGACTGACGCCCCTCCACGGGGCGATCACTCCGTGCTGTAGTCGCCGTGCTCGCGCGTGGCGAGGAAACGCACCTCCGGCCAGCGCTCCTGCGCCATCTGCAGGTTGACCCGTGTCGGCGCGATGTAGACCAGCTCGCCGGCGTGGTCGATGGCCAGGTTCGACTGGTTCTTGTTCTTGAACTCCTCGAAGCGCTTGGGATCGTCGCACTCCACCCAGCGGGCGGTATTGACGTTGACCGCCTCGAACCGGCAGTCGACCTTGTACTCGTCCTTGAGGCGCTGGGCGACCACGTCGAACTGCAGCACGCCCACCGCACCCAGGATCAGGTCGTTGTTGGTCAGCGGCCGGTAGAGCTGGGTCGCGCCCTCCTCGCAGAGCTGGGTAAGCCCCTTCAACAACTGCTTGGACTTGAGCGGATCCTTGAGCTGCGCGCGGCGGAACAGTTCCGGGGCGAAGTTCGGGATACCGGTGAAGGCCAGTTTCTCACCCTCGGTGAAGGTATCCCCGATGCGCACCGTGCCGTGGTTGTGGATGCCGATGATGTCGCCGGCCTGGGCGGTCTCCAGACGCACCCGGTCGGAGGACATGAAGGTCAGCGCATCCGGGATCTTCACGTCGCGCCCCAAGCGCACGTGGTGCGATTTCATGCCGCGGCGGAACTCGCCCGAGCAGATGCGCAGGAACGCGATGCGGTCGCGGTGCTGCGGGTCCATGTTCGCCTGGATCTTGAAGACGAAGCCGGTGAACTTGTTCTCCGACGGTTCGACGGTGCGGGTGGTCGCCTCGCGCGGCTGGGGCGACGGGGCGACCTCGACGAAATCGTCGAGCAGCGACTGCACACCGAAGTTGTTCATCGCCGAGCCGAAGTACACCGGCGTCTGCTCGCCGGCGAGATAGGCGTCGAGATCGAACTCGTCGGCCGCGCCGGCCACCAGCTCGATCTCCTCGCGCAATTCGTCGGCCTGGCCGCCGATCCGCTCGTCGAGGTCGGGATTGTCCAGCCCCTCGATCGCCTCGACCGCCTGATCGCGTGTGCCGTCGGCCGTCCCGTAGAGATAGGTGGTGTCCCGGGCGATGTGGTAGATGCCGCGGAAGCGCTTGCCGCTGCCGATCGGCCAGGTCACCGGCGCGCAACGGATGTTCAGGACTGTCTCGACCTCGTCGAGCAGCTCGAGCGGGTCACGCCCTTCGCGGTCGAGCTTGTTGACGAAGGTCATGATCGGCGTGGTGCGCAGGCGGCAGACGTCCATGAGCTTGATGGTGCGCGCCTCGACGCCCTTGGCCGCGTCGATGACCATCAGCGCGGAATCCACCGCGGTGAGCACGCGGTAGGTGTCCTCGGAGAAGTCCTCGTGGCCCGGGGTGTCGAGCAGGTTGACGATGCGCTCGCGGTAGGGGAACTGCATCACCGACGAGGTCACCGAGATCCCGCGTTCCTTCTCCATCGCCATCCAGTCGGAGGTGGCATGGCGACCGGATTTGCGGCCCTTGACCGTGCCGGCGAGCTGGATCGCGCCGCCGAACAGGAGCAGCTTCTCGGTCATGGTGGTCTTGCCCGCGTCCGGGTGCGAGATGATCGCGAACGTCCGGCGGCTGGAATAGTCGTTTTCTGGTGTCGTGGCAGTCATGGAATCACTTGGCAGCGTCGCCCCAACGCAGACGGGGCGATCAAGGGTTCGAAGGTCACAGAAGACGCCGCATGACGCGTGCGTCCTCCCGGCCGTCCGGGGCCGGATAATACGCCTTTCGATGGCCGATATCCGCAAAGCCAGCCGACTCGTACAGCGCGATCGCGGCACGATTGCCGGCCCGCACCTCCAGGATCACGCTGCTCACCCGATCGTCCCGGGCGGCACCCAGCAGCCGGTCGAGAAGATAACGCCCCACCCCGCGTCGCTGGCTGGCCGGATCGACGCAGAGATTGAGCAGGTGCCACTCGTCAAGCACGGCCATCACCACCGAGTAGCCGAGCAGGCGTCCGCGGTCGAAGGCACCGTCCAGGCGGTAGCCCGCCCGCAGGCAGTCCTCGAATATCGCCTCGCTCCAGGGATACGGATGCGCGGCCTCCTCGATGGCGACGATCTCCGGCAGGTCCTCGCCCGCCAGTGCCGCCCAGTCACAAGTCGGCCCGCCCGGGGCGGACGGTTCGGAATCGGGACGCGCCGCCATCTCAGTCCCAGGACCTCGGTCGCGTCACCAGGGCCTTCCACAGGCGACGCCTTGCCCCGGCATTGCCGACGAGCTCATCGAAGGACCACAGGCGACCGGCGAGCCGGACACCTTCGCCGTTCGGATCGACGGCATCCCGGCACGACAGCCGCCCGGCACGCGCGATCGCCTCACCGAGGCCACGGTGGGTCGATTGCGCGGCGAGCAGCACCGCGTCCTCGGCCGGCTCATCGGTCTGTGGCGGTGCCGATTCGACCGGCATCTCTCCGACCGGCTGCTCGACTCGCGGCTCCACGCCCTTCTCTTCCACTTCGACCGTTCCCGGCGCCTCCCGGGCCTGCGGATCGGCCTCGACGGAGGCCTCCCCGCCCGTCTGGGGAGGGACTACGGGGCGAACCCGGCCACTCGGCCGGTAGCTTTCGATGCCGAGCCAGTCGAGGGCGCTCCGGGCATCCATTCGCAGTGCCATCCTCAGCGACCGCCCCGGCTCAGACGTCACCCATCTGCGGGTGGGCGCGCTTCGGGGGATGCTCAAGACGTTCGACGGCGTTCAGATACGCCTTGGCCGAGGCGGTCACGATGTCGGTGTCCGCGCCCTGCCCGGTGACGATGCGCCCGGCACGCTCGAGGCGCACGTTGACCTCACCCTGCGCGTCGGTGCCGCTGGTGATGTTGTTCACCGAGTAGAGCTGCAGGTTCGCTCCGGAAGTCACGATCTTCTCGATCGCGGCCAGCGCGGCGTCGACCGGGCCGGCGCCAGTGGCCGTGGCGGTCATCTCCTCGCCGCGAATCGAGGCGGTAACGGTCGCCTCGGGTGTCTCGCCGGTCTCGGAGCAGACATGCAGGGAGACCAAGCGGAAGGCCTCCTCCTGCTCGTCATAGATCTCCGAGACCAGCGCCTGGATGTCCTCGTCGAAGATCTCGCGCTTCTTGTCGGCCAGCTCCTTGAAGCGACGGAAAGCGTCGTTGAGCGCCTCCTCGCTTTCGAGTTCCACACCCAGGTCGGCCAGACGGCTCTTGAAGGCGTTGCGCCCGGAGAGCTTGCCCAGCGACAGGCGGTTGGTCGACCAGCCGACGTCCTCGGCGCGCATGATCTCGTAGGTCTCGCGATGCTTGAGCACGCCGTCCTGGTGGATGCCTGACTCGTGGGCGAAGGCGTTGGCCCCGACGATCGCCTTGTTCGGCTGAACCGGGTAGCCGGTGATGGTGGAGACCAGCTTGGAGGTGGGCACGATCTGGGTGGTGTCGATGCGCGTCGACACCCCGTAGACGTCCTGCCGGGTGCGGGTGGCCATCACGATCTCCTCGAGCGCGGCGTTGCCCGCCCGTTCGCCCAGGCCGTTGATGGTGCACTCGACCTGGCGGAATCCCGAACGCACGGCCGCGAGCGAGTTGGCCACGGCCAGCCCGAGGTCGTTGTGGCAATGGGTCGACCAGACCACGCTTTCCGATCCCTCGACGCGCTCGATCAGAGTGGCCATCTGCTCGGCCCACTGATCCGGGGTGGCATAGCCCACCGTATCCGGCACGTTGAGGGTGGTCGCCCCGGCGCGGATGGCCGCCTCGAAGACCCGCACCAGGAAATCCATGTCCGATCGCACCGCATCCTCGGCGGAGAACTCCACGTCGTCGGTGTACTCGCGCGCGATCCGGATGGCGTTCTCCGCATGCCCGACCACCTCGTCGGGGGTCATGCGGAGCTTTTTCTCCATGTGGATCGGGCTGGTGGCAATGAAGGTGTGGATGCGGCGCCTCGGCGCCGGGGCGATCGCCTCGCCGGCACGACGCACGTCCTTCTCGCCGGCGCGCGCCAGCGAGCAGACAGTGGACTGCTCGACGTGCTCGGCGATGGTGCGGATGGCGTTGAAGTCACCCTCGCTCGCCGCAGCGAATCCGGCCTCGATCACGTCGACGCCGAGACGCTCGAGCTGCCGGGCGATGCGGAGCTTCTCGTCGCGCGTCATGGACGCGCCGGGGCTCTGCTCGCCGTCGCGGAGGGTGGTATCGAAAATGACCAACGGGTCACTGCTGCTCATGGCAAGAACCTCGATTGCTCGTCCCGGCCGTCAATACGGGGCCGGAACGGTCTAGAACGGGAAACGGAACGGTCGCGTGAGTCGCCTCGCCAGGCATCGAGTCAATCGCCCCGGCGGGGCAGTCGCAGCAGCGATAGCGAGCGGGCACGGCGCAACCCGAACGCCACGGGAGTGGCGAGGCGGGTCAGGCGGGTTGCATCGTGAACGCGGATCATCCCTTCAAGTTACCGTCAGGAAGACCGCAATTCAAGATGCCCGACCGCGGCCGCCCAGCCGTCGCCGCAGGCTCCGTACCAGGACCCACAGCGGCGCCGACAGGGCGTAGCCGGCGGCCAGCACCCACACGGTCAGGGCAAAGTCCTTCAATGCGACCACGAACAGCACGATCAGCACGGGCACGCTGAGAAACGACACCCGCAACCGCGGCGAGAGACGCTTGCCGCTGAAATACGGGAAACTCGAGACCATCAGCAGACCGGTCGTGATGGTGATCACCCACACCCAGCCCTGCTGCTGCTCGAAGCCGATGTCGTGCGCATCGAAGAACCACACCATCCCCATCAGGACCGCCGCGGCCGCCGGCGAGGCCAGCCCCACGAAGTAGCCCTTGTCGACCGTCTCGACCTGCACGTTGAAGCGCGCCAGCCGGATGGCGGCCGCCGCGGCGAAGACGAACGCGCCGAGCATGCCCCAGCGATCGCCCATCCCCTGCAGGCTCCAGAGATACACGATCAGCGCCGGGGCAATGCCGAAGGCGATCACGTCGGAGAGCGAGTCGTACTGCACACCGAACTCCGACTCGGTGCCGGTCATGCGCGCCACGCGACCATCCACGCCATCGAGAATCATGGCGATGAAAACGGCGACGGCCGCCTGGGCGAACTCGCCTTGGACGGCCGTCACGATCGCGAAAAAACCGGCGAACAGGGCGCCGGTCGTGAACAGGTTGGGCAACAGATAGATCGCCTTGCGTCGCCGATGCTCATCCTGCCGGTGGGCCGGCTGCTGCTCGGTCTGCGTTTCGTGATCCATCGGTTGCCTCCCCGGTATTCCGCTCGCCGGGCCCCGCTATCAGTTGCGGGACTTGTCGACGATCTTGTTGGCGCTGATCCACGGCATCATGCCGCGCAGGCGCTCACCGACCTGCTCGATCGGATGCATGGCGTCCTGGCGACGGCGGGCCGTCATTGAAGGGTAGTTCAGTGCCCCCTCGTTGATAAAGCGCTTGGCGTACTCGCCGTTCTGGATGTTGGCCAGCGCCTCGCGCATCGCGGCACGGGACTCCTCGTTGATCACCTTCGGGCCGGTGACGTACTCACCGTACTCGGCGTTGTTGGAGATCGAGTAGTTCATGTTGGCGATGCCACCCTCATACATGAGGTCGACGATCAACTTGAGCTCGTGCAGGCACTCGAAGTAGGCCATCTCTTCCGGGTAGCCCGCCTCGGTCAGGGTCTCGAAGCCGGCGCGGACCAGCTCGACGGTGCCGCCGCAAAGCACGGCCTGCTCGCCGAACAGATCGGTCTCGGTCTCGTCCTTGAAGGTGGTCTCGATGATGCCGGTGCGGCCGCCGCCGATGCCGGAGGCGTAGGACAGCGCGATGTCCTTGGCCTTGCCCGAGGCGTCCTGGTGGATCGCGATCAGGTCCGGGATGCCGCCGCCACGGGCGAACTCGGAGCGCACGGTGTGACCCGGGGCCTTCGGCGCGATCATGATCACGTCGAGGTCTTTCCGCGGGGTGACCTGGTTGTAGAGCACGGAGAAGCCGTGGGCGAACGCGAGCGTCGCGCCTTCACGCAGGTTCGGTTCGATCTGCTCGGCGTAGATCTCGGCGTGGTTCTCGTCCGGGGCCAGCACCATGACCACGTCGGCCCAGGCGGAGGCCTCCTCGATGGTCTTGACCGTCAGGCCCTCGCCCTCGGCCTTCTTCTGCGAGCCGGAACCGGCACGCAGGCCGATCGCGACCTCGACGCCGGATTCCTTGAGGTTCAGCGCGTGGGCGTGGCCCTGCGAGCCGTAACCGATGATGGCCACCTTCTTGCCCTGAATCAGGGAGAGGTCGCAATCCTTGTCGTAGTAAACCTGCATGAGTCGTGTCTCCAGTCGAATGGTATTTGGATAGGAAAAGGGAAATCGGCGAGGTTCAGACCTCGGGGATCAGCATGCCGCGCGGCCCGCGGGAGATGCCCAGGGCGCCGGAGCGGACGATCTCCACCACCGGGATCGAGCCCAGCGCATCGATGAAGGCGTCGAGCTTGCTGCCCGGGCCGACCAGCTGGACGGTGTAGCTGGACTCGCTCACGTCGATGATCTGCCCGCGGAAGATCTCGGCGAGGCGGAAGACCTCCTGGCGCACCGCATCATGGGCCTGAAGCTTGATCAGCATCAGCTCGCGCTCGATGTGCGCGGTATCGGCCATGTCCTGGACCTTGACCACGTCGATCAGCTTGTTGAGCTGCTTGACGATCTGCTCGATCACCTGCTCGTCGCCACTGGTCACCAGCGTCAGGCGCGAGAGGGATTCGTCGTGGGTCGGCGCCACGCACAGCGATTCGATGTTGTAACCGCGCGCCGAGAACAGGCCGGCGACCCGCGAGAGCGCCCCGGCCTCGTTTTCCATCAGGATCGAGATGATATGTCTCATGACAGGGACGCCCTCACACCAGGATCATTTCGTTGAGGCCCGCGCCGGCGGGGACCATCGGGTAGACGTTCTCTTCCGGGTCGGTCTGGAAGTCCATGAAGACCAGTCGGTCCTTCATGGCGAACGCCTCGCGCAGCGCACCCTCGACGTCCGACGGCTTCTCGATGCGCATGCCGACGTGACCGTAGGCTTCGGCAAGCTTGACGAAGTCCGGCAGGGATTCCATGTAGCTCATCGCGTAGCGGCCGGAGTAGAAGAATTCCTGCCACTGCCGGACCATGCCGAGATAGCCGTTGTTCAGGCTCACGATCTTGACCGGCAGATGGTACTGCAGCGCCGTGGAGAGCTCCTGGGTGCACATCTGGATGCTGCCCTCGCCGGTGACGCAGGCCACCTCCTCGTCCGGGTGTGCCCACTTGGCACCCAGCGCGGCCGGCAGGCCGAAGCCCATGGTGCCCAGCCCGCCGGAGTTGATCCAGCGGTACGGCTTGTTGAAGCCGTAGTACTGCGCCGCCCACATCTGGTGCTGGCCGACGTCGGAGGTGACGAAGGCATCCCCGCCGGTGACCTCCCAGAGCTTCTGCACCACGTACTGCGGCTTGATGACGTCCTCGGACCACTTGTAGTCGAGGCATTTCATGCCGCGCCACTGCTCGATCTGGTCCCACCAGGACTCGAGTTCGCTGGTCTTCTTCGCGCCGCCGGCCTGCTCGACCAGCTCGATCATCTCGGTGAGCACCGACTTGACCGCGCCGACGATGGGCACGTCGACAACCACGTTCTTGGAAATCGACGAGGGGTCGATGTCGACGTGGACGATCTTGGCGTGCGGACAGAACTTGGACAGATCGCCGGTCACCCGGTCATCGAAGCGCGCACCGATGGCGATCAGGACATCGCAGTGGTGCATGCCCATGTTGGCCTCGTAGGTGCCGTGCATGCCCAGCATGCCCAGGAACTGCCTGTCTTCCGCCGGGTAGGCGCCCAGCCCCATCAGCGTCTGGGTGATCGGGTAGCCGAGCTTGCGCGTGAAGTGCGTCAACTCGTCGGCCGCCCGCCCCAGGATGACGCCCCCGCCGGTGTAGATCATGGGGCGTTCGGCATTAACGATCAGGTCGACCGCCTTGCGGATCTGCCCGGAATGCCCCTTTTCGGTCGGCTGGTAGGAGCGCATCGCGACCTTTTCCGGGTACTCGAACGGCACCTTGACCTTCGGATCGGTGACATCCTTGGGGATGTCGACCACGACCGGCCCCGGACGCCCAGTGGTGGCGACGTAGAAGGCCTTCTTGATGGTCTCGGCCATGTCGCGCACATCCTTGACCATGAAGTTGTGTTTCACGCAGGGGCGGGTGATGCCGACGTTGTCGACTTCCTGGAAGGCGTCGTTGCCGATCAGCGCGCTGTGGACCTGGCCGGTGAACACCACCAGCGGAATGGAATCCATGTGCGCGGTGGCGATACCGGTCACGGCATTGGTCGCCCCCGGGCCGGAGGTGACCAGCACCACGCCCGGCCGCCCGGTAGACCGGGCGTAGCCATCGGCCATGTGCACGGCGCCCTGCTCGTGGCGCACCAGCACGTGATTCACGTGTTCCTGCTGATACAGAGCATCGTAGATGTGCAGGACCGCCCCACCGGGATAGCCGAAGACCGTCTCGACACCCTCGGCCTTGAGGCACTCAACCAGGATTTCACCGCCGGACAATTCCACGAGCGTACTCACCTCGATTAAACGCGTTCATATCGTATAAATATTGTGGCCGTGTGACGGCGGGGCTATTCCGCCGGCCCACCGACCACGCGACGTCGGGGAAACCGTCCCCGCACCCGGCGCGAGCCGGGCGGTCGTACAGAGGTCTCCCCGGGAAACCATTGAAGGGGGTGCAACGCGATCGACGCAGCCCATGACGACGGCAGCCCGCCGGCCCGGCGAGATCGTCACCGGCCAGACAGGCTGCCATCAACCGCAGGTGGGCCCGATGGGGCCGGCGGTCTCAATCGTAGACGGGACAATATAACGCGTTATCTGACTGATTTCACCATCATGGACGGCAATCAGCCGGCCGGCCGGCACAACCGACCGGCACGCGTCCCGGTTCGGGGCGTCAGAAAGTGCCGAATCCGCCGACCGGCTCGTCGTCGAAGACGCGACCGTCGACCACCTCGCGCAGCAGCGCGTTGATGGCATCCGGCGCCGAGCGCAGCTTGAAGAAAGAAGCGTCGTCTCCCATCATCGGCAAGTCCGGGAAGAACAGGGCCATGCGAAAGCGCAGGTTCAGTGTCTCGGCCGAAGAGCCGTCCAGCAGAACCGGATACGGCAGGAAGGCATAGCCACGCGGCGCGTCCTTGTCCACGGCCTTCACCAGACCTGCGCCGTTGGTGTCGGCATCGTCGGTCTGCATGGCCACACCGAAGAGCATCTGCTCCTTGCCCGGGATGCGCAACTGATAGACCAGATCGGTACCCAGATCGCCGCCGGCGGCCCGCTCGGCAATGCGCGCACGCCCGCGTTCGAAGGAACCCACCTCGCCGAGGTCCACCGCGTCCCGGAAGGTCTCCAGCCCGAAGGCGTACTGGTAGGTCCGCAGGTTGGCCACGGAAATCGGTTCGGCACCGAAATAGCCCGTCGCGCCCAGGGCCCCGGCCACCGACTGGAACACCGACTCGTTGTCATCCTCCAGCCGGTAACCGTGGGCCACGTAGCGCGGGTCCTGGTAGGAAATCCGGACGGTGTCACCATCCTGCTCCAGGGCGACACTCAGGACCGCCCCGTACCCCCCGCGCGGACTTTGCGCGGCGGTTTCCAGCAATGCATCACTGGTCACCACCAGCACGCGCACATCGTTGGCCGGGGCGTAGTCTCCGATGACCTCGAAGCCCGCCGCCGACAACTGCCCGCTGGCCGTGGCCGCCGCGGTATCCACAGCACCCTCGACCGGGGTGCCTTCGACAAAAGGCTGGTACTCGGCGCGTACCAGCCCGGAAAACAACAGTCCCAGGCAGAACAGCCCGGCGCCCATCAGGCGAATCGCTCGATTCTTCCCCATAGTCGTGCTTACTCCTTGGTGTGCTCTTGTCGATGTCGTTGGTTGATTGTTTTTGTCGACAATTCCAACCATACGCCAGATCAAGGCATTGCGCACAAGGAGGCACGCTTTCCCGGGCCGGGGCTCATTCCCGGAGTGCGGTCATGGGGTGCTCTCAGCCCGAAGGCTCGATCTCGATTCTGAGCACGTCACTCTGCTGCTCGATGGATACGAGCCGATGCCCGGCCCGCTCGCAGTAGGCACGGAAGTCAGCCTCGGCTCCCCGGTCGGTGGCCCACACCACCACTCGTTCGCCGGGCCCGGCCGTCGCCACGGCCTTGCGCGCCTTGAGCAGCGGCATGGGGCAGGAAAGCCCTTTGGCATCCACCTCGATGACGGACGTCTCGCTCATCTCGACACCCCCCGATTCCGTCGCGGCGTTCACTGTTCCGGCTCGACCAGCGACAGCCCGGCGCCGGCCCAGTGGATAATGCCGCCCTCGAGATTGTAGAGGCGCTCGACACCCTGCGCGGCCAGAAACTGGCAGGCCTGGGCGGAGCGCGCCCCGCTGCGGCAGTAGATCACCACGTCGCGATCGCTGCGGAACCGATCGACGTTCAGCGGCACCAGGTGAAGGGGCACCAGTTTCGCCCCCTCGATCACGCCCCGATCGGTTTCCGCCGGGCTGCGCACGTCGAAAAGCTCGACCTCGCCCAGCCTGTCCTTGAGTTCATCCGCACTGATGACTCCGTAACCTGCCATAATCCTCTCCGTAGTGGTTCCATGGGCATGAACGGCGCAGTTTAGCGGTGGGTCTTCCACCGGTCCACATGCCGCAGCCCACCCAGCAGCCCGATGCCGTGGCCGGAACCCCCGGCGCAGTAACACTACTCACATGTCAGATACCCAGCCAGCGACCCGAATGAGCCGAGTCCTCCTCCTGCTGCTCTGCCTCCTGCCGATTCAGACGGCAGTCGCATCCGCCGATCGCCTCCCCGATCTCGGCAACCCGGTGGATACCGTGCTTTCCCCGGCCGACGAGCGACAGATCGGCGCCGAAGTGTTCACCCGCCTGCGCGAGCGCGGCGGCATGATCGACGACGCCCTGCTCGACGCCTACCTGCACGACCTGGGCATCCGGCTGGTCTCGTCGACACCCGACGCGCCCTTCGCGCCCAACCTGGTGATGGTCGACAATCCCACCATCAACGCCTTTACGGTGCCGGGCGGGTACATCGCGGTGTTCTCGGGACTGATGCTCACTGCGGAAAACGAGAGCGAACTCGCCGGAGTGATCGCGCATGAGCTGGCGCACGCCAGCCAGCGACACATCGCCCAGCGCGTCGCCGCCCAGGCCGGCAACAACCTGACCGCGGTGGCCGGGTTCATCGCCGGCATCCTGCTCGGGGCGGTCGACCCCCAGCTCGGTGCCGCGGTGGCCACGGCCGGGATCGCCGGGGCCGCGCAACAGTCGCTCAACTACTCGCGCATGCACGAACGCGAGGCCGACCGCATCGCGCTCGACACCCTGACCAATGCCGGCATCGACCCGGAGGGCATGATCAGCTTCTTCGAGAAGCTCCAGCGCCGCTCCGGTGCCGCGGGGGGGCGACAGTTCGAGTTCCTGCGCACCCACCCGATGACCGCCGAGCGGATCAGCGCCATCCGCGACCGCCTCCAGGCCGTCGCCCCATCGGAGTACGAGCGCGACAGTCTCGCGTTCCGCCTCGCACGGGCCCGCCTGGCCGCCATCACCGACGAGACCGACCTGTCACTGGACGATCCCGACGCGCGTCGGTATCGCGACGCGATCCTCGCCCAGCGCCGGGGCCAGCCAGCCCGGGCGGCCGAAATCCTTGCCCCGCTCCACGCGGCACGCCCGGGGAATCTCTGGTATGCCCTGCCGCTCGCCCGCGCACTCAACGAACAGGGCCGTCACGACGAGGCCGACGGCATCCTGGACGAACTGATCGCGCTGTACCCCGACAACGCCAATCTCATGCGCATTCGTGTGCGCTGGATGCTGGATCGTGGCGAGGCCGACACCGCCTATCGCGAAGCGAAACGCGCGATGGAGACCGCACCCGACGACCCCCAGGCCGCCCTGGCACTCGCCGAGGCCGCCAACGCCAGAAACCTGCCGCTCGAGCACCACGAACAGCTCGGCCGCTACTTCCTGCTGCAGGGCAACCTCGTCGCCGCCCACCAGGAGCTCGAAACCGCCTACACCTACACGGCCGACCGACCCCGGGCCCGGTTGCGGATCGAATCCATTCTCGAGGAGATCGAGCGCCGGGCGGATCAGCAATCGGATGACTGAAATTTGATCGTCTTTTGCAGATCCGCCTCGGAAGATCCCCCTCCTGCCGCGTTTTCTGCGCCGAAAATCACACAACAACCCCCGGGAAATGAACAGCCTGGCGAAAACCGGTCCAATTCCCGAATATTCCGCTGGGGAATGGCGCCATGGCGCTGTTCGCGCGTTTCCCGAATTTCATCAAACGCTAATAATAAGCGCGTCATGTCGCCATAAATTATTTTTTATTGTCTCGAGTGTTCAGGTCACTAAAGTGAAGGGCGTCGATTCGATGAATGAGACAACTCACCAAGGCATCTCGGCGCTGACAAGCGACCGCAGAGGAGGATAAGAATGAAGAAGTTCACATCCGTGATCACCACGGCAGGCACCGCCGCACTGCTGGCGGCCGGCATGAGTTTCTCCGGCGCCGTCCTGGCGGAAGACGGTCTGACCGAAGACCAGCAGAAGGGCAAGGAACTCGCCTTCGGCCGCAGTGCGGGCAACTGCCTGGCCTGCCACCAGATCAAGGGCGGCAAGCTCGCCGGCAACATGGGCCCGGCACTGATCGCCATGAAGGCACGCTATCCGGATCGTGACGATCTCAGGGCGGTCATCTACGACCCGCGCGACAAATTCGGCGATCAGACCATCATGCCGCCGTTCGGGGCACACAAGATCCTGAGCGATGAGGAAATCGACCTCATTGTCGAGTACATCCACACGCTGTAACGACTCGTCAGGAAACGAACGCCAATACCCCGAATACCATTAGGAGAATCATCAATGAAACGCCTGATCTCTAGCATGATCGCCGCCAGCGTACTGGCCACCGGTGGTGCCTACGCGGCCGACCCGGCCAACCCCTCCGATCCGGAGGAGTTTCGCCAGATGATGGTGGACTTCTACGCTGAGCGCTACCCGGACGTCCCGTTCGAGAACTACAACATGGGCGTCTATGCCATCGATGACGATGCGCGCGCCCAGTGGGAAGAGATGACCATCTTCCCTGAGACCGAGCAATACGTGGCGGCCGGCCAGGAGCTGTGGGAAGAGTATCGCCTGCCGAACGGCAAGCCGCTCTCCTCCTGCCTGGGCGAGGCCAAGGGCCTGCGCGCCAAGTATCCGTACTTCAACGAGAAGGACGGTGAAGTCCACAGCCTCGGCCTGGACATCATCAACTGCCAGAAGAACGCCGGCGAAGACCCGGAAAAGGTCTGGGATCCGAAGAACAACTACAAGAAGCTGGCCAACGTGCTGGCCTACCTCGCCAGCGAGTCGAACGGCATGACCAACCAGGTCAACATCGACAGCGAAGGCGCCAAGAAGGCCTTCAATCGCGGCAAGGAAGCCTGGTTCCGTCGCACCGGCCGTCTGGACAACTCCTGCGCCGACTGCCACCAGTACCACGGCGGCCAGTACGCCCGCGCCGAGCACCTGCACATGAACGTGGGCAACACCACCCAGATGCCGGTCTTCCGCTACAGCAAGGGCAGCATGTTCACCCTGCACAAGCGCATGTACGGCTGCGTACGGGACACCGGCGCCATCCCGCCGGCACAGTACTCGGAGTACCTGCGTGACCTCGAGTTCTTCATGTCCTACGTGGACAACGGTCTCGAGCTCAACGGGCCGAACACCCGCAAGTAACCTCGTTACCGGCGGAAAGAAAAAGCAGGCTTCGGCCTGCTTTTTTTATGTCTGCAGCCACCCGGAATTATCCTGGCCTGTCACCGGCTGGCTTTCGACGAGTCACAACAGCCGTCGGGTGGAATCCACCCGGCATCGAGCCAAGGCCGGGGCCGCAGGCCGCACCAGCACTGGTCGGGCATAAGTATTTTTTCTATCTCGACCCCTTTCAATGTGATTAAATGGCCGGGTTTTGTTGCCCCGCCATCCATTTGCCTGACGCGCACTGGACGGGTGACGATAGCTATCCCAAGGAGCCCCCTCCAGGCTTTCAAGCGCCGGGACGGGGACGGACTCAAAACCGAAGACATAAGGGGAGTTTCCTATGAGTCTTTCGCGTCGCGAATTTCTGCAGATGCTGGCCGTGGCCTCGGCCGCCGGCATCAACCTCGAGACCGCGCAGGCCGGCACCGGCACGCAGCGCGTCGCCAGCTCGGTCAAGGCGAACAACGCCTCGAGCAACATGTACGAAGTCCCGCGCTTCGGCAACGTGTCGATCCTGCACATGACCGACATGCACGCTCAGCTCAAGCCGGTCCACTTCCGCGAGCCGTCGATCAACCTCGGCATCGGCTCGATGAAAGGCAACCCGCCCCACTTGGTCGGCGACAAGTTCCTCGACTACTTCGGTCTCGAGCCGAACACCCCGGCCGCCCACGCCTTCACCTGCATCGACTTCGCCGAGGCGGCGAAGAAGTACGGCAAGGTCGGCGGTTACGCGCACCTGGTCACCCTGATCAAGCACATGCGCGACCAGCGCCCGGGCGCCTTCCTCCTCGACGGCGGCGACAACTGGCAGGGCAACGCCCTGGCCCTGTGGACCGACGCCCAGAGCCAGATCGACGCGATGAAGATTGCCAAGCCGGACTTCTTCACCTCGCACTGGGAAGCGACCTACACGAAGGATCGCATGGTCGAGGGCATCAATGACCTCGAGTCGGCTACCGACTGCCAGTTCGTCGCACAGAACATCCGCGACTTCGACTTCATGGAGCGCGTGTTCAAGCCGTACGCCATCCGCGAGCAGAACGGCGTCAAGGTTGCCGTCGTCGGCCAGGCCTTCCCCTACACCCCGATCGCCAACCCGCGCTGGATGACCGAGGGCTGGACCTTCGGCATCAAGGACGAGGAGATGCAGCAGGCGGTCGACGCCGCCCGCGCCGAAGGCGCCGAGGTGGTCGTCGTGCTGTCGCACAACGGCATGGACGTGGATCTCAAGATGGCCAGCCGTGTCACCGGCATCGATGCCATCATGGGCGGTCACACCCACGACGCAGTCCCGACCCCGACCGTGGTCAAGAACAGCAGCGGCCAGACCCTGGTCTGCAACGCCGGTTCGAATGCCAAGTACCTGGGCGTGCTGGACTTCGACGTGCGCAACGGCAAGGTGCAGGACTACAAGTACCACCTGCTGCCGGTCTTCTCCGACTTCATCGAGCCG
>JBNJFM010000019.1:0-36118 GCA_051746865.1 Pseudomonadota bacterium
AGAAATCATGAAACAGATGCGTCGTTCACTCATCGCCCTTGCCGCCAGTGGAGCGCTCGTCGCGCCGCTGATGGCTCATGCTGCCGGTGACGCAGCGGCCGGCAAGGAAAAGTACGCCACTTGCGCCGCCTGCCACGGTGCCGACGGCGGCGGTCAGGGCGGGGCCTTCCCGAAGATGACCGGCCTGGGCGAGGAAGAAGTAGCCAAGAAACTGACCGCCTACCGTGAAGGGGACCAGGAGTATCTCAAGAGCGTGGGCCTGGGTGGCCGCTACGGGACCATGGCGCCGAACGCATCCGGTCTCTCCGACGAGGATATTGCCAACCTCGCGGCCTACATTGCCGAGGAATTCGGCGGCGCGGGTGATGCGGGTGCGGCCGACGACGGGGCCGATGCCGAAGCGGCGGCCGAGACGTCCGACGCGCTGGCCCAGGCGGACTTGGTGCGCGGCGAGGCGCTCTACAGTAACTGCGCCATGTGCCACGGCGAGCAGGGCGAAGGTGGTCACCTGCTGAATGCGCCCAAACTCAAAGGCATGGCCGCCTCCCAGGTCGCCTCCCTGCTGAAGGTGTACCGCAAGGGCACCGAGATGGGGCAGTACTCCTACGCGATGATCCCGCAGGCGACCCACCTGTCCGACGCGGACATCAACAACCTGGCGGCTTACGTCGCCACCATCGGCGAGGAAGACGCCGAGTAATCGACGGCCGTCGTGCTGTCCGGTCGGCCCGCCACGGGTCGGCCTCCCCCGGCCATTCGGCTCGGGGTGACGGATTTTCCCGGCGCCGGCCTGTGAGCCGGCGCTTTTCATTGTGGCGTCGGGTCGACATCATGAACCCGGCATTCGACAGGCGAGAGTGTGGACTGGTGACGAGGGTATTTGGAACGGATGGTGTGCGCGGGGCCGTCGGGCAATGGCCAATGACCCCGGAGTTCGTGTTGAAGCTCGGTTGGGCGGCCGGTCGGGTGCTGGGTGACCATGGCCGGCGCCGGGTCCTGATTGGCAAGGACACCCGGGTCTCGGGCTACATGTTCGAGTCCGCGCTGGAGGCGGGCTTCGCCGCCGCCGGCGTGGATGTGCGCCTGCTCGGTCCCATGCCCACGCCCGCCATTGCCTATCTCACCCGCACGTTGCGGGCCTCGGCCGGGGTGGTCATCAGCGCCTCCCACAATCCCTACGCCGACAATGGCGTGAAGTTCTTCTCCGCGCATGGCGAGAAACTGCCCGACGCGATCGAGGACGAGATCCAGGCGATGATCGATCAGCCGCTCGAGGTGATCGACAATCGCCAGCTGGGCAAGGCCGAACGCATCGAGGATGCGCCGGGGCGTTACATCGAGTTCTGCAAGAGCACGGTGCCGGCGGGCATGATGCTCAGTGGGCTGCGTATCGTGGTCGATTGTGCCCACGGAGCGACCTATCAGGTCGCTCCGCGGGTGTTTGCCGAGCTGGGCGCGGAGGTCGAGGCCATCGGTGCGGCACCGGACGGCTTCAACATCAACGAGGGTGTCGGCTCGACGCATCCGGGCGCTCTGCGTGAGGCGGTTCGGAGTCACGGGGCCGATTTGGGTGTGGCCTTCGACGGTGACGGCGATCGCGTGGTCATGGTTGACGCCGAGGGTCGCGTGCGCGACGGCGACGAACTGTTGTACGTGATCGCGGCCGGACGCATCGAGCAGGGCTACCCCGGCGGGGTGGTGGGTACGCTGATGAGCAACCTTGGCCTCGAGCGGGCGGTCGCGGCGCTGGATCGGCCATTCCTGCGAGCGAAGGTCGGTGACCGTTACGTGCACGAGGCGCTCAAGCGCGAGGGCTGGCTGCTGGGTGGAGAATCGTCCGGCCACCTGCTCTGTCTGGACCGCCATACCACCGGTGACGGCATCATCGCCGCGCTTCAGGTGCTTGCCGAGATGGCGCGGCGGGGCCGCTCCCTGCAGGAACTGCTCGCGCCGATGGAGATTCTCCCCCAGGAGCTGATCAACGTGCGCATCGAGCACCCCGTCTCCCTCGAGGATCCGATGATCGTCGAGGCAGTGCGTCGGACCGAGGCGCGGCTCGACGGCCGGGGTCGGGTGCTTCTCCGCCCGTCGGGCACCGAGCCGCTGATCCGGGTGATGGTCGAGGGCGAGTCCGCCGACGAAGTTCGCGCCGAGGCCGAGGCACTCGCCGAGGCCGTGCGGGCCCGGGCTGCCGGTTGACCGCACGGGTGGTTCGTCGGGTCTCTTCGGTTCCCTTCGATCGTCGAGTCGCGTATACTCCGCGCGCCGGGC
Organism: Pseudomonadota bacterium; assembly: GCA_051746865.1. Lineage (GTDB taxonomy): Bacteria > Pseudomonadota > Gammaproteobacteria > Halothiobacillales > Halothiobacillaceae > Guyparkeria. The sequence continues at coordinate 2,272 of JBNJFM010000019.1, forward strand.
CATCTCTTTGAGACGAGGCCCGAAATTCCACACGTCCATCGTCATGGCAGCGCTGGGTGCCCATCGGTTCGGCCGGGGTTGCGTTGCCAGATCGGGCGGAGGCTCAACCCAATAGAATCAGGTACTTGAAAATGTCCAAAATCACGATGCGTCAGATGATCGAGGCCGGTGTCCACTTCGGTCACCAGACTCGGTACTGGAATCCGGGCATGGCGCCCTACATCTTCGGCCAGCGCAACCGGATCCACATCGTCAACCTCGAAAAGACGCTGCCGATGTTCGAGGATGCGCTCAACTACGTCGGCAAGCTGACTGGAAACGGCGGCAAGATCATGTTCGTCGGCACCAAGCGCTCCGCTCGCGACATCGTCGAGGCCGAGGCCAAGCGCTGCGGCATGCCCTATGTCAACCACCGCTGGCTCGGCGGCATGATGACCAACTTCCGCACCGTGCGCTCCTCCATCCGTCGCCTCAAGGCGCTCAAGCAGATGGAAGAGGACGGCACCTTCGCCAAGCTGGTGAAGAAGGAAGCCCTCGAGCTGACCCGCGAGCGCGCCAAGCTCGAGCGCTCCATCGGCGGCATCCAGGACATGGAGCGGCTGCCGGACGCGCTGTTCGTCATCGACGTGGGTCACGAGGACATCGCGATCAAGGAAGCCAAGAAGCTCGGCATCCCGGTGGTCGCGGTGGTCGATACCAACAACAGCACCGACGGCGTCGACTACGTCATCCCGGGCAACGACGACGCGATCCGCGCCATCCAGCTCTACACCAGCGCCGCCGCCGACGCGGTGCTGGAGGCCAAGGGTGCCTCGAGCGTCACCGAATCGGACTTCGTCGAGGTGTCCGAAGAGGAAGAGGCGGCCAAGTAAGGTCCGCCCCGGTCGGCGTCCCTTCGGGGGCGTCGACCCCGTATTGCGAGCAACGGGTCGTCAGGCCCGTTGCTTTTCTACCAGTCAGACAGAATTCGGGAGAAGACAGGTCATGGCAATCACTGCCTCTCTGGTCAAAGAACTCCGTGAGCGCACCGGCTCCGGCATGATGGAATGCAAGAAGGCGCTGGTCGAGACCGACGGCGACATCGAGGCGGCCATCGAGCACATGCGCAAGAGCGGCCTGGCGAAGGCCGACAAGAAGGCCGACCGTGTCGCCGCCGAAGGTCAGGTCGCCATCGCGATCACCGACGACCGCAAGGCCGCGGCCATGGTCGAGGTCAACTCCGAGACGGACTTCGTCTCCAAGGGGGACGACTTCTCCGGCTTCGCCCAGGGGCTGGCCGAGCGGATCCTCGAGGACGATCCGGCCGACCTCGACGCGGTCGCGACCATGTCGGTCGACGGCGAAGCGGCCGAGGATCGCCGCAAGGCGCTGGTCGCCAAGCTGGGCGAGAACATCCAGATCCGTCGTTTCGTGCGCATGTCCACCAGCGGCGTCATCGGTGCCTATCGCCACGGCGAGCGCATCGGCGTACTGGTCGAGCTCGAGGGCGGCAGCGAGGAGCTGGCCCGCGATCTCGCCATGCACGTGGCCGCGACCCAGCCGATGTGCGTGGACGAGTCCGAGGTTGACGAGGACACTCTGGAGAAGGAGCGCGAGATCTTCCGCGCCCAGGCGGCCGAGTCCGGCAAGCCGCCGGAGATCGTCGAGAAGATGATCACCGGCCGCATCCGCAAGTTCCTCGGCGAGATCACCCTGGTTGGCCAGCCGTTCGTCAAGGATCCGGACATGACCGTCGGCAAGCTCCTCGAGAAGGAAGGTGCCAAGGTCGTCCGCTTCGAGCGCATGGAAGTGGGCGAGGGCATCGAGAAGGAAGAGGCCGACTTCGCCGAAGAAGTAATGGCCCAGGTCAAGGGGGGCTGAACGCCCTCGACCAAAGCCGGGTTCGTCCCGGCTTTTTTTTGAGTCATGGAATCTCCAGCAGGCCTGGAACGACCCCGGGGCTGGCGGAGATTCCGCAAGGTGCCGTGACCAGACGGCCCACACCATCGATCGCAAGCACACAAGCCACAGGTGAATCCCTATGCAAGCTGCCGGCTCCCCCCGTTACCGACGTGTCCTGCTCAAGCTAAGTGGCGAGGCCCTGATGGGTGACCGGTCGTTCGGGATCGATCCGGCAGTGATCAACCGGCTGGGTGACGACATCCAGGCGCTCAAGGATCGCGGCGTCGAGGTCGCCGTGGTTGTCGGCGGAGGTAACATCTTCCGCGGCGAGGGGCTGGCCGGTGCAGGCATGGACCGGGTCACCGGCGACCAGATGGGCATGCTCGCCACCGTTATGAACGGACTGGCGATGCAGGACGTGCTCGAGCGGCGCGGGTTGCAGGTGCGGGTGATGTCGGCGGTGTCCATCCATGCTGTCTGCGAAGACTATATCCGGCGGCGGGCGATTCGCCACCTGGAGAAGGGACGCGTGGTCGTGCTGGTCGGCGGGACCGGCAATCCGTTCTTCACCACCGATTCGGGTGCCAGCCTGCGCGCAGCCGAGATCGACGCCGATCTGATGATCAAGGCGACCAAGGTTGACGGGGTCTACAGTGCCGATCCGACGCTGGATGCGAATGCGGAACGTTACGAGCATTTGACGTACAATGCCGTGCTCGACCAGCGGCTGGGCGTCATGGACGCCACCGCGATCGTGATGTGTCGCGATCAGGAAATGCCGCTGATGGTCGTGGACATCAACGAGCCGGGCAATCTGGTTCGGGCCGTCAGCGGCGAGTCGGTGGGAACCCTGGTGACAGCGGAGAACGTGAAGAATGATTGACGACGTGATCAAAGATGCTCGCACGCGCATGAACAAGAGCATCGATGCGCTCAAGAGCGAACTGTCCAAAATCCGTACCGGTCGGGCGCACGCGAGCGTCCTCGACCATATTCACGTGGAGTACTACGGCAGCGAGGTACCGCTTTCCCAGGTGGCCAAGCTGTCCACCGAGGACGCGCGCACCCTGACGGTCACGCCGTGGGAGAAGGACATGGTTGGCAAGATCGAGAAAGCCATCATGACCTCCGATCTTGGGCTCAACCCGGCGAGCGCTGGTACCGTCATCCGCGTGCCGATGCCGCCGCTGACCGAAGAGCGTCGCCGCGAACTGGGCAAGGTGGTTCGCCACGAGGGCGAGAACGCCAAGATCGCCATTCGCAACATCCGCCGGGACGCGAACAACGACTTCAAGGCCTTTCTCAAGGAGAAGGAAATCTCCGAGGACGAGGAGCGTCGTGGTCAGGACACCATCCAGAAGCTGACCGACGAGCGCGTGGCGGAAGTCGACGCGATCGTCGCCCAGAAAGAAAAAGAGCTGATGGAAGTCTAGGCCGTAGTGAGCCGGGCGTCCTCAAACGAACCGGCGTCGGCGATCGACCCGGAACGCCGGCCTCGGCACGTGGCGATCGTCATGGACGGCAACGGTCGCTGGGCGCGTGCCCGGCACCTGCCGCGCACGATCGGGCACCAGCGCGGCCGCAAATCGGTGCGTGCCGCCATCCGGGCGGCGATGCGGCTCGAGATTCCCATCCTCACTCTCTTCGCCTTCTCCTCCGAGAACTGGTCGCGTCCGGTCGACGAGATCGACGCATTGATGAAACTGTTCGTCAACGCACTCGAGAAGGAGCTCGACGAACTCGACGAGAACGGCGTCCGGCTCGGCTTCATCGGCGGTCGTGACCGGCTCGATCCCGAGGTGGTGCGACTGATGGAGGCGGCCGAGCAGCGCACGGCCGGCAACGACCGCCTCTACCTGCAGATCGCGCTTAGCTACGGTGGCCAGTGGGATATCCTGCAGGCCGCCCGGCGTTTGGCGGAACGTCATGCGGACGCCCCTCTGCCGCTCGACGACCCCGAGGCGCTCCGCTCCGAATTCGAAGGGGGGCTGTCCACGGCGGGTCAGCCGCCGGTGGACCTGTTCATTCGCACCGGCGGCGAGCGCCGGCTGAGCAACTTCCTCCTCTGGCAGTCCGCCTACGCCGAGCTGTTCTTCAGTGACGTGCTCTGGCCGCAGTTCGACGAGTCCCGCTTCGAGGAGGCCGTGCGCTGGTTCGCCGGCCGCAACCGCCGCTTCGGTCGCGTGGGCGAGGGGGCGTCGACATGACCGGCACCCCGTTGCGCCTGCTCACCGGCACCATCTCGGGGCTGGTCGCCCTGGCGGTGGTGCTGTTCGCCCCGGAACGTATCTTCGCCGGCATCACGCTGGCGGTGCTCGCCTGGTCGGCGGTGGAATGGTTTCGCCTTTGCGGCCTGGAGCCGTGCCGCATCTGGCCTTGGGTGGTCGCCACGGTGCTGATCGCCGTCGGCTGGCAACAGTTCTGGCCGACGGATCAGCTGGCGTGGCTACTGGGGGTGGCGGCCGCGGCCTGGCTGTTCCTGTTCGCCACCCACATTCGTTATCGCACGACGCGCCCGCCGGTGCGGGCCTTCTGGCACCGCCGGGCGGTCGGTCTGGTGATCCTACCGCTGTTCTGGCTGGCGCTGGTCGAGATTCATGCCGCGCCTGACGGCGAGTGGCTGTTGGTGTTCGGCGTGCTGGTGGTGGTCGTGGCCGATTCGCTGGCGTATTTCGCCGGACGGGCGTTCGGTCGGCACAAGCTCGCGCCCATGATCAGCCCCGGAAAATCCATCGAGGGTGTGCTCGGCGGGCTCGCCGGCGTCGGCGTGCTTGCGGCCGTGGGTGCGGTGCTCCCGCTGTTCGCCGCCACGCCGTCCTGGCTGCTGGCCGCGTGGTGCGTGGCAGTGGCGCTGGCTTCGGTCGGCGGGGATCTTGAGGAATCGCGTCTCAAGCGGGAGGCGGGGGTGAAGGACAGCGGTCGCATTCTGCCCGGTCACGGCGGCTTTCTCGACCGGCTGGACGGTCAGTTCGCCGCCATGCCGTTGTGGGCGCTGGCCCTGTGGCACATGCAGCTTCTGGGGGGCGGATGAGACGGGTCGGCATCTTCGGTTCGACGGGCAGTATCGGGCGGTCCACGCTTGAGGTGCTTGCGCGCCATCCGGAGCGGTTCCGCGTGGAGGTGCTGGTAGCGCACCGGCGCGTGGATGCGCTGATCGAGCAGGTCAGACAATTCGCCCCGGCCGTGGTCGGCCTGGTCGACGGCGAACGCGCCGCACAACTCGAGTCCCGGCTCGCGGAACTTCCCCGCGCGCAGCGCCCGACACTGGTGGTCGGGCAGGCGGCGGTCGATGCGCTGGCCGCGGAAGCCGACATCGATCTGGTGGTCGCCGCGATCGTTGGCATCGCCGGCTTGCAGTCGACCTGGAACGCCCTGAATGCCGGGCGGCGGGTCCTGCTCGCCAACAAGGAATCGCTGGTGGCCGCGGGCGATCTGATGACCGACGTGGCCTTTCGTCGTGGGGCCGAGCTCCTGCCGATCGACAGCGAACACAATGCGATCTTCCAGTGCCTGCCCGCGGCACCCGGAGACGGCTGCAGCAACCCTGCCGAGGTCGAGTCGATCGTCCTGACCGCCTCGGGAGGTCCGTTCCGCGACCGGCCCATCGAGGACTTCGCCAGCATCACCCCCGAGGCGGCCTGCGCTCATCCCAACTGGTCGATGGGGCGCAAGATCTCGGTCGACTCGGCCACGATGATGAACAAGGGGCTGGAGGTCATCGAGGCGGCCCGCCTGTTCCGGGTGGAGCCCGAGCGCATCGAGGTGGTGGTGCACCCCGAGTCGGTGATCCATTCGATGGTGCGATTCGTCGACGGCTCGGTGCTCGCCGAACTGGGCGAGCCGGACATGCGTACGCCCATCGCGCATGCGCTGGCCTGGCCGGAGCGCATCAGCTCGGGCGTTCGCCCGCTGGACTTCCATGCATTGGGCGGTTTGCATTTCGAGCGGCCCGACGTCGAGCGCTTTCCCGCCCTGGAGCTGGCATTTGATGCCCTGCGTCTGGGAGGGTCCGCACCGCTGGTGATCAACGCGGCCAACGAGATCGCGGTGGAGGCCTTTCTCGATCGGCGGCTGGCGTTCACCGAGATTTCCCGCGCCATCGAGGCGGCGCTGAATGACATGTCGCAAGCCGGCCGGCTGGCCGCGCCCGAATCGATCGAGGCGGTGCTGGGCCTGGACGCGGAGGTGCGTGAACGCGCCGACCGCTGGTGTCGTGGCCGCGAGAGAGGCTGACCCGAATGGATGTCTTCATGAGCCTGCTCGGCTTTCTGATCACCATCGGCATTCTGGTGGCGTTCCACGAGTACGGCCATTTCTGGGTGGCGCGTCGCCTGGGCGTGAAGGTGCTGACCTATTCGCTGGGGTTCGGCAAGACGCTCTTTTCCAGGCGCCGGGGACCGGACCGGATCGAGTATCGCGTCGGTGTGCTGCCGCTGGGTGGCTACGTGAAGATGCTGGACGAGCGCGAGGGGGAGGTCGATCCGGCCGAGCGCCACCGGGCCTTCAATCGGCAGCCCCTGTGGAAACGGACCCTGGTGGTCGCCGCCGGACCGGCGGCCAACATCGTGCTGGCCCTGTTCTTCTGGTGGCTGATGTTTCTGGTGGGCACGCAGGGAGTCATGCCCAAGCTCGGTGAGATCCAGGCCGAGACGCCCCTGGCCGAGGCGGGGCTGCAGGCCGGGGACGTGATCACTTCGGTGGGCGGGCACGAGGTGCGCACGCTTAGTGATCTGCAGCTGCGAATCCTCAATGGTGGCATCGACCGCGAGACGCTGGAGCTGCGCTTCGATCGCGACGGTCGTTCGATGTCCACCCGGCTGGACCTGTCGGATCTCGATCCGCTGGGCGGTTCGATCGGCAAGCCACCCCCGGACGTGCTGACCAAGCTGGGACTGGTGCTCTGGCAACCGCCTTCCGTGGCCGAGATCGCCGCGGTCTCGGGAAGGTCGCCCGCCGAGGCGGCCGGTTTGTCCGCGGGCGAACGGATCGTGGCGCTGGACGGGCGTACCTACGAGTACCCGCGCGAACTGATCGACTGGATCGGCGAAAGCGCCGGTCAGCCGGTCCGCCTGACGCTGGAGGACGCCGACGGCGTCAGGCGCGAGGTGACAGTCACCCCGCGCGCCGAGGAGGTTGACGGCGAGACGATCGGGCGACTGGGCGTGTCTCTGGCCTCGCGCCCGCACGACCCCGAGGCGGCGAACGCGATGTTCCGGGTCGACCGGGCAGGGCCCGTCGAGGCGCTGGGGTTGTCGCTGGAACGCAGCTGGGAGATGACCGCACTGACATTCACGGTCTTCCAGCGGCTGCTCACTGGCGAGGCCAGCGTCGCCAACCTCTCCGGACCGGTCGCCATTGCCGAGTATGCCGGCAAGAGCCTGCTGCTCGGCCTGTCCACCTTTCTCGGCTTTCTCGCCCTGGTGAGCCTGTCACTGGCCATCCTCAACCTGATGCCGGTGCCCATGCTCGATGGCGGGCATCTGCTGCTCTACCTCATCGAGGCGGTTACCGGTCGTCCGCCGGGCGCCACCTTCGAGGAGATCTACGCCCGCATCGGGCTGATGGCCCTCATGGCGCTGATGGCAGTGGTGTTCTACAACGACATCGCTCGGTTGATGCACTAGCGCGTGTTGGTTCACAATAGCCGGGTTTTGTTCTTCCCCGACCATGGACGGCTCTGCATGGCCGGTTTTCGTTCCTTCATCCGCCTGACCCAGGAAAGCCCTTTCGGCATGACCATCACACGACGTTTCTCCGCGGTACTTGCGCTTGGCGCCCTGCTGGTGCTCCCCTCGCTGGCACAGGCGTTCGAAATCACCGACATCCGGGTCGAGGGGCTGAGGACGATCTCCCCGGGCACCGTGTTCACCTACATTCCCTACGAGGTCGGTGACGACTTCCAGGCGGCGGACAGCACCCGCGTGGTGGAGGCCCTCTACGACACCGGCTTTTTCGAGAACGTTGAAGTGGGGCGGTCCCCGGACAATGCCCTGCTGGTCCGCCTCGAGGAACGTCCGACCATCACCGCGCTCGAGGTTAACGGCAACGACAAGGTCGAGACCGAGCAGCTCCAGGAGGCACTGGAGTCGATCGGCCTGGTGCAGGGACGGGTGCTCGACCAGCGTGCGCTGGACAAGATGCAGACCGAACTGCAGCGGGTCTATTACAGCCTGGGTCAGTACGGCGTTGAGATCGAGACGGAGGTCGAGGAGCTCGACGACAACCGGGTCTTCGTCCGCATCGATATCTACGAGGGCAAGCCGGCCTCGGTGCGTCGCGTGCGCATCATCGGTAACGAGGACTACGACGAGGACGAGCTGATCGATCTGTTCGAGATGGGGCCGAAATCATGGTGGGCCTTCTGGTCGAAACGCGACCAGTACTCCCGCCAGAAGCTCTCCGCCGACCTGGAGCGGTTGCGTTCCTTCTATCTCGATCGGGGTTACCTACAGTTCCAGGTGGACTCCACCCAGGTGACCATCACCCCGGACAAGCGCGACATCGAGGTGGTGGTCAACATCACCGAGGGCGACCGCTACAAGGTCACCGACGTGACCTACAGTGGCAACATGCTGCTCAACGAGGAAACGCTCGAGGAGCTCACTCAGGTCGAGACTGACGAGTACTTCAACCGTCGCCAGGTGGTCGATACGTCGGACGCCATCGGCCGTCGCATGGGTGACTACGGCTACGCCTTCGCCCGCGTGGAGCCGCAGCCGCAGATCGACGAGGCCGACAAGACCGTGGTCGTCGACTTCAACCTGCAACCGGGGCGGCGCGTGAGCGTGCGCGAGATCGAGTTCAAGGGCAACTTCAATACCGACGAGGTCGTCTATCGGCGCGAGATGCGCCAGATGGAGGGCAGCTGGTACGCGGGCGACAAGCTCGACCGTTCCAAGCAGCGTCTCCAGCGGCTGCCGTCGGTGCAGAAGGTCGAGCAGAACGTCAGCCCCGTGCCCGATGCGCCCGACCAGGTGGACGTGGAGTACGACATCACCGAGCAGCTCTCCGGCTCGTTGACCGCCGGCGTCGGCTACTCCCAGGCCGAAGGCGTGCTGTTCAACGTCGGGCTCAATCAGCCCAACTTCCTCGGTACCGGCAAGTCGGTGGGGCTGAACGTCGAGCGCAGCTCCTACCGGGAGTACTACCAGTTCAACTACCGCAATCCGTATTTCACGGTCAACGGCATCAGCCAGGGCTTCGGTCTGTTCTACCAGAAGCAGGACGGTACCGAGCTGTCCCTGTCGCGTTACCTGGTCGACTCCTACGGCGGCAACATCAATTTCGGCGCGCCGTTCTCGGAGAACACCTTCGGCCAGATCGACTTCCGCTTCGAGAGCCAGGAGATCAAGGGGACCAGTTACTCGCCCAGCTGGGTGACCGGCGAGTCGGTGGACGGGGATGAGCCCGGCCCGGGCTTCGACGGCGAGCAGTTCTACACCTTCAGCGTCCGCCCGTCGTGGCGCTATGACACTCGCAATCGGTCGCTGTTTCCCACCGACGGCCAGATGCATCGCCTTTCGGCCACGGTGGCCGTCCCGGGTAGCGACCTGACCTACGTCAAGGGCGAGTACGAAGGCGAGTTCTACCAGCCGCTGACTGAGAACTTCACCCTGCGCGCCCACGGCAACGTCGGGCAGGTCAAGGCTTACGGTGACACTCGCAACGATTACAGCGGTGAAAGCGATTACTACGACGGTCTGCCGCCGTTCCTGAACTATTTCACCGGCGGCATTCGCTCGGTCCGCGGTTACGAGGACTACTCGCTGGGCCCGAAGGATTCCAACGACGACCCGATGGGGGGCACGTTCAAGCTCAATGGCGGTCTGGAGCTGGTCTCGCCCCTGCCGTTCCTCACCGACCAGCGCGACCAGGTGCGGATGGCGCTATTCTGGGACATGGGCAACGCCTACCGCGACGTGGAAGACTTCGAGGCCGATTCCCTGCGTCAGTCGGCCGGTGTGGCCCTGAGCTGGATCTCGCCGGTCGGTCCGCTGATCTTCAGCTACGCGCAGCCGCTCAATGACGAGCCGGGCGACCGCACCCAGGCCTTCCAGTTCTCCATCGGCGCGTCGTTCTGAGCGCCCTTGACCCGGTGGGCTGTGGCATAATGCCGCCCCGGCTTGCGTATATTCACGAATCGGCCGCCCCTTCGGGGAGGCGACCTTCAGGAGACGACAGCGTGATTGCCTTGGTTAAACGATTCGCCCTTCTTTCTCTCCTGCTGTTCGTGCCGATGATCGGCCAGGCAGCGGAGATCAAGATCGGTTTCGTCAATTCCTCCGTTCTGCTGGAAAAGGCGCCGCAGGCCGAGAAGGCCAAGCAGCAGCTGGAGCAGGAGTTCTCCTCGCGCGAGGAGGAGCTGCGTCGCATGCGCGAGGATGTGCAGGCCCTGGAGAACCGCCTCAACCGCGAGGGCGTGACCATGGCCGAGAACGACCGCGCCGACCTGGAGCGGGAGCTCAACCGTAAGCTGCGCGATTTGCAGCGCGAGCAGAACAACTTCCGCGACGACCTGAACCTGCGCAAGAACGAGGAACTGGGCAAGCTCCAGCGCCTGGTGCTCGACGCGATCCGGGAGGTCGCCCGCGACCAGGGCTACGACCTGGTCCTGTCCGAAGGCGTGGTCTATTCGGCCGATCGTGTCGAGATCACCGGCGACGTGCTGGAACGCCTGGAGACGATGGGGCGCTGAAGCGTCCCTGCCTGTCGCCGTGAGTGTCCGCAGTCGAGCCACCAGCGCAAGCATCGCCGATCTGGCGGCGCTACTGGATGTGGAGGCGCCGCTCGCGGGGGATCGCGTCATCACCGGGGGTGCCTCGTTGGCATCCGCCGGGAGTGGCGACGTGGCCTACTGCGACGGAGATCGACGGGCGGCCGATATCGCGGCTCGGACGGCCGCCGGGTTGGTAGTCACCAACGAGGCGGGGCGCTCGATGCTGCCTGGGGACACCGCACTCCTGCTGGTTGACAATCCCCGCGTGGCCTTCGCGCGGGTGCTCGAACGGTTATACCCGACGTCGGAATCGCGGCCGGGTGTCCACGACAGTGCGGTGATCGATGTGAGCGCCCATGTCGATCCGGCAGCGAGCATCGGCCCGCACGTCTCCGTGGGGGCGAACAGCCGGATCGGTGCCGGCGCGGTCGTTGGTCCGGGTTGCCGGATCGGCGAGGACGTGTCTGTCGGCGAGGGTACTCGGCTGGTGGGCCAGGTGACGGTACTCGACGACAGCGTGATCGGCGCGCGTTGCGTGATCCAGCCGGGTGTGGTCATCGGTTCCGACGGTTTCGGCCTGGTGCCCGAAGGCGGCGGATGGCGTCGCGTGCCGCAGATCGGCCGGGTCGTGATCGGCGATGATGTCGACATCGGTGCGAACACCACCATCGATCGCGGCGCGCTGGACGACACCGTGATCGAGGACGGCGTGAAACTGGACAACCTGATCCAGATCGCGCACAACGTGCGGATCGGGGAGCACTCGGCCATCGCCGGGTGCGCGGGGCTGGCCGGCTCCAGCGTGGTCGGACGCCACTGCACGCTGGGCGGCGGCGTCGGATTGGCGGGGCACCTGAGCTTGGCGGACAACGTGCACATCACCGGCATGTCGATGGTCACGCGGTCGATCCACCGGCCCGGGGTGTACTCGGCCGGCACGCCGCTGGATACGAACGAGCGCTGGCATCGGAACGCGGCCCGCTTCAAGCAGCTCGACCGGCTGGCCCGGCGAGTGCGACAACTGGAAAAACAGCTCGGCGAGACGCCGAGGCATGAGGACGACTCGTGAGCGAAGACAACACCATGAACGTGCAGGAGATCATGGAGCTCCTGCCGCACCGATACCCGTTTCTGCTGATCGACCGGGTGATCGACTGGAAGGCCAACGAATATCTGGTGGCAGTCAAGAACGTCACCTTCAACGAGCCGTTCTTCCAGGGCCACTTTCCGGTCCGCCCGATCATGCCCGGCGTGCTGGTCACCGAGGCGATGGCCCAGGCGACCGGCGTGCTGGCTTTCCGCAGCAACGGGGGCGGGCCGAAGGAAAACGCCCTTTACATGCTGGTCGGCCTGGACGACGTCACCTTCCGGCGCATGGTCGAGCCGGGCGACCAGCTGACCATCCGGGTCGAGATCAAGCGCATGGCCCGCGGCATGGGCATCTTCAACTGCGAGGCGCGGGTAGGCGACGAAATCGCCGCCAAGGCGACCATCAAGTGTGTGGCCAAGGAAGTGACCGAGTGATTCACCCCACCGCGATCATCAGCGACGAGGCCCGATTGGACGAAAGCGTCACCGTCGGCCCCTACGTGATCATCGAGGGCGAGGTGGAGATCGGTGCGAACACTGTCATCGATGCCCATTCGGTGATCAAGGGGCCGTGCCGCATCGGGGCGGACAATCACATCTTCAGTCACGCGGTGATCGGCGAAGTGCCGCAGGACCTGAAATTCGCCGGCGAGCGCAGTGCCGTGGAGATCGGGGACCGCAACCGTATCCGCGAGTTCTCCACGATCCATCGTGGTACGGCCGGCGGAGGCGCATTGACCCGGCTGGGTTCGGACATACTGATGATGGCCTACGCCCACGTCGCCCACGACTGCCTGGTGGGTGATCACGTCATCCTGGCCAATGCCGCCTCGCTGGCCGGCCACGTCGAGGTCGGCGATCATGCCATCTTTGGCGGCTTCGCCGTGGCACACCAGTTCTGTCACGTCGGGGCGCATGCCTTCATTGGCGGGTTTTCCAAGATCTCCAAGGACGTCGTGCCCTACGTGATGGCCGACGGCGCCCGTGCCCGGGCGATCGGCCTGAACAAGGAAGGCCTGAAACGTCGCGGCTTTTCCGCGGAGACCATCAGCCTGCTCAACCGCTGCTTCCGTCAGCTGGTCAAGCGGCAGGGCGACGATCTGGTCTGGACCGAGTTCGAGCAGGCCGCCGAGACCGAACCGGCGCTGGCGCAGATGCTCGAGTTCATCCGCGGCAGCGAGCGCGGCATCACGCGCTGAATCATCCCGCGGCCGTGGCGCCGCGCAAGCCCACCCCATCATCCGTTTTTGCCGGGATTGACGCCATGAGTCGAGAAACCCCCGAGCGTATCGAACGTGACAGTCTCGGCGAGGTGCGCCTGCCCGCCGACGCCCCCTATGGCGCGCAGACCCAGCGTGCCGTCGACAATTTTCCCGTCAGCGGCGAGAGCATGCCCTCCGCCTTTATCGCGGCCCTGTGCCGGATCAAGGCCGCCTGTGCCCGGGGCAACCGGGAGGTGGGCTCTCTCGACGCCGATCGGGCCGCCGCGATCGAGACCGTTGCCGAGGATCTGATCGCCCGGCTCGCGCGCGGTGAAGGGATCGATGCCTTCCCCGTGGACGTTTTCCAGACCGGTTCGGGCACCAGCAGCAACATGAACGTCAACGAGGTCATCGCCAGAGCGGCCGGTGACCGGGCGGACGTCCATCCCAACGACCACGTCAACATGAGCCAGAGCTCCAACGACGTGGTGCCCACCGCCATTCGCCTGATGGCGGTCGAGCGCGTGGAAAGGGATCTGCTGCCGGCGCTGGCACATCTGGAAACGGTGCTGCTGGGTCGGGCGCGCGAGCTTGGCGACGTGGTCAAGACCGGCCGCACTCACCTGATGGACGCCACCCCGATCCGCTTCGACCAGGTGATCGAGGGGTATGTCGAGCAATTGCGGGGCATCCGGATCGGCATCGAGCAGGCGCGAGAGCGCAACCTGGCCCTGCCGCTGGGCGGCACGGCAGTGGGAACCGGACTGAATGCCCCGGCCGGCTTTGCCGAGGCGGCCATCGCGGCGCTCAACAAGACGGGAGAACGCGACCTGCCGTTCTCGTCCCTGCCCAGCCTGCCGGCGGGGCTGAGTACGCAGGATGACTCGCTGGCACTCTCGTCGGCATTGCGCGGGCTGGCGGTGTTCCTGCACAAGCTGGCCAACGATCTGCGCTGGATGAACAGCGGCCCGCTGGCCGGCCTGGGCGAGATCCAGCTGCCGGCGCTACAGCCGGGCAGCTCGATCATGCCGGGCAAGGTCAACCCGGTGATCCCCGAGGCCGTGGCGATGGTGGCCGTGCAGGTTCAGGGGCTGGACCATGCCGTCGCGCTGGCCGCGCAGTCCGGCAACTTCGAACTCAACGTCATGCTGCCGCTGATCGCCAGCAACCTCGACCGGATGATCGGCCTCTCGGCCAATGCCGGTCGCCTGCTGGCCGACAAGGCGCTTGTCGGGTTCACCGTCAATCGCGAGCGGATCGAACGCGATCTGGCCGCCAATCCCATCCTGGTCACGGCGCTCAATCCGGTAATCGGCTACGAGGCCGGTGCGGCCATCGCCAAGCGGGCATACGCGGAGGGTCGGCCGGTGATCGACGTGGCCCGTGAAATGACCGACCTGGACGAGGCGACACTCGCCGAATTGCTCGACCCGCGCCGGCTCACCGGCGAAGGCTGAGTCACGCCGCGCGTCAGTCGCGGCATTCGGCGACCATGTCGGCGGCGAGGTCCGCGAGCCGCTCGAAGGTTCCGCCGTCGCCCAGTCGCTCGCGGACCTCGCCCAGAGCCGCCTTCTGCCGAGAAGCCCCCTCGGTGCCGAGTACGGTTTCCACGTCCGCCGCGAGGCGCTCGGGGGTGGCATCGTGCTGGATGCGTTCCGGCACCAGGTCGCGGCCGAGGACGATGTTGGGCAGGCCGACGTGTTCGATACGCATCAGCCGCCGGGCGATGGCGTGGGTGAGCGGGCTGGTTCGGTAGGCGATCACCATGGGCGTGCCGATCAGTGCGGCCTCCAGTGAGGCGGTGCCGCTGGCGACCAGCAGGGCGTCGGCCGCCGCCATCACGCTCCGCGAGCCGCTGTCGACCACCTTGAGATGCTCGCGCAGTGCCATGGATGGGGCGGTTTCGTCGATGCGTGCGCGCAGCCACTCGGTGTCGATCGAGTCGGCGCGAGGCAGCAGGAAGCGCCGCTCGCCGTCCGTGGCCAGCAGGCGCTCGGCGGCCGCGATGAATACCGGCAGCAGCCGTTCGATCTCGCCGTGACGGCTGCCGGGCAGCAGTCCGATGACCGGGGCATCGGGGTCGAGTCCGAGTTCGCGGCGCGCGGTCGATTGGGTGGGGGCCTCGCGGTCGATCAGGTCGATCAGCGGGTGGCCGACGTGCGTGGTCGGCAGGCCGTGGTGCTCGAACAGGGGCACCTCGAAGTCGAACAGCACCGCCAGGTGGTCGGCGATTTCATGAAAATGTTTCGCCCGGCCCGGGCGCCAGGCCCAGACCTGCGGGGCGACGAAGAACAGCACCGGGATGCCACGTTTTCGGGCCGCTCGGGCGAGGCGCTGGTTGAATTCCTGGAAGTCGATCGCGATCAACAGGTCGGGCCGACGGCGATCGAGGGCTTCGACCATCTCGTTCATGGCCCGGCGCAGGTCGGGGTAGTGGCGTAACACCTCCACCAGCCCCATGACCGAGACGCGATCCAAGTCGACGATCGTCTCCATGCCGGCCGCCCGCGCGTGGGCGCCGCCCAGCCCGAAGGTCTGCACGTCGGGCAGCCGATGCTCGAGCGCGGCGACCAGCTCGGCGGCGTACATGTCGCCGGAGGCCTCGCCCGCGGCGAGCATGATGCGTGGGGAGGTGGTGTGGACTGGCGAGTGCAACGGACCCTCGGGATAAGTGACCAATGAAACAGCGGATGGGCCGGAGTATGCCGCAAGCGGACCTTTTTGACGATCTGGACGTCGGCGGCGTCTACTGCGGCGTGGACGAGGCCGGCCGCGGCCCGCTCGCCGGGCCCGTGGTCGCCGCTGCGGTGATCCTCGACCCCGCGAACCGCATCGACTCGCTCGACGACTCCAAGAAACTCACCGAACGCCGGCGCGAGGCGCTGTTCGACGAGATTCGCGAGCGGGCGGCCGGTTGGGCGATCGCCGAGGCCTCTGTCGCCGAGATCGACGAGCTCAACATCCTGCATGCCTCCATGCTCGCCATGCGCCGGGCGGTGCTGGATCTCGTCGAGCAGGGTCATTCGATCGAACGGGCGCACATCGACGGCAATCGCTGCCCGGAGCTGCCGCTGCTCGCGCGCGCGATCGTCGGCGGGGATGCCTCGGACCCCGCGATCGCTGCGGCCTCGATTCTCGCCAAGGTCAGCCGTGACCGGCAGATCGTGGCACTGGATGACCGCTATCCGCAGTACGGGCTGGCCCGGCACAAGGGCTACCCTACTGCTGCCCACCTGGCCGCGCTGGTCGAGCACGGGCCCTCGCCCGTCCACCGGCGCAGTTTCGCGCCGGTGCGTCGTGCACTGGCTGCCCGCGAGGGGCAGGGCTGAGCGACCGGCTCAGACCAGGTATTCGATTGCCGGGTCGCGGGAGAGAAAGCCGGCAGGCGAGGCGCTGGCCCCGTAGGCCCCGGACTGCAATACCGCCACGAGGTCGCCGGGCTGCAGGGTCGGCAGGGGCTGTTTCTTTCCCAGCACGTCCAGCGGCGTGCACAGCGGGCCGGCGAGATCCACGGACTTGTCGGCCGGTGCCTCCAGCCGGTCGGCGGCCACCAGCGGCCAGTTGCGGCGCAGCACCGCGCCGAGGTTGCCCGACAGGGCCAGGTGGTGGTGCATGCCGCCATCGCAGAGCAGGTAGGTCGTACCTCGCGAGACCTTGCGGTCGACCACCCGTACCAGATACACGCCCGCCGCGGCCACCAGAACGCGTCCCAGCTCCAGGCGGGCATCGATGTCGATGCCGCCGGCGTCTCCAAGGCCACGGATCTCCCGGTCGAGTCGGTCGAAGGCCGGTGTGAGTTCTTTTAGGTCCAGCGGCCGATCGCCCGGGTGGTAGGCCACGCCCAGTCCGGGGCCGATGATCAATTCACCCGGCGTGTAGCCGGTTCGTTGCTGCCAGTCGCGCAGCAGATCGGTCCAGGCGGCCAGCGCCGCGGCGATGGCCTCGTGATCGAGGCTCTGCGAGCCGGCGAACAGGTGCAGGCCGACCAGATCGATACCTGCATCGGCCAGCCGGTCGCGCCGATCGAGGATCTCGGGGATGACCTCGCTGTCGATGCCGAAAGGTCGTGGCCCGCCGCCCATGTGCATTCCCGAGCCCTTGAGCGTGAACGGCGGGTTTACCCGCAGGGCCACGCGGGCGCGTCGCCCGCAGGTCCGAGCCTCGCTGGCGATCCGCTCGAGCTCTCCGGCCGATTCCGCGTTGATCGTGACGCCCCGCTCGATCGCGAAGCGATGCTCGGCGCGCGACTTGGCTGGGCCGGCAATCGACAGTTGCTGCTCGGGGCTCGCCACGTCGGCGGCCAGTCGCATCTCTTCCTTCGAGGCGCAGTCGAAGCCGTCGACCAGCCCGGCCAGGTGACGCACGAGCGGTGGGAAGGGATTGGCCTTGATGGCGTAATGGACGCCGATCCCGGCCGGCAGAGCGGTCCGCAGCTGGGCCACCGCGGCATCCAGGCAGCGGCGGTTGTAGACATAGGCCGGCGTGGTCGGCACCCGGGCCGATAGCGGCTGGCCGTCGATCGACAGCGCCCCTGTGGTGCCCCAGCAGTCGGCCAACGGCCCCAGCATGTCCTCGATCAGCTGGCGACCGTCTCGTGGTGTGTCTCTTTCGGTTCGGGCCATGTTTTTCAGTCTTCCCGCAGTTGGCGGCGATCGAGCTTGCCGTTGTCGGAACGCGGCAGGCTCGCGTGGCGGTGGATCTCCGCCGGCTGCTGGTACGGTGCCAGATGCCGGCGTAGATGGTGACGCAGTTGATCGACGTCGACCGAGTCGGGCGCGACATGCAGAACCAGTCGCTGGTTGCCGCTGCCCGGATCGGGACGGCCCAGGGCCACCGCCTCGGTGACGCCGGGGGCGGACAAGGCCACCGACTCGACCTCCTCCGGACTGATGCGGAAACCCGCTACCTTGATCTGCTCGTCGATGCGTCCGGCGAAATACAGCCGCCCGTCCGCATCACGGTGGACGCGATCCCCGCTGAACACGACGCGGGAATCTGTTCTGTCCACCCAGCCGGGCGGTGGGGCACGAAAGCGTTGCGCCGTGGCCTGTGCGTCGTTGATGTAGCCGAGCGCGACCAGCGGGCCGCCCTGGACCAGTTCGCCGGTCGCGGGCCCTTCCAGCAACCGCCCGTCGGCATCCACCAGCCCGATCGGGGTTTCGGGCAGGGGATAGCCGATGGAATCCGGAGACGCGTCGACCTCCCCGGGCGGCAGGAAAGTCGCGCGGAAGCCCTCGGTCAGGCCGTACATCAGGTACAGAAGGGTGGCCGGCCGCGCCTCGCGTAGCTGACGCACCGCTTCGACCGGCAGGTGACCGCCGGAGTTTGTCACCACCCGCAGGGCCGGGGCCTCGGCCAGCCAGGATTGCCCGGCCAGCGGGATCAGCAGGCCGGGCGTGCCGGCAAGGACGGTAGCCTGCTCGCGCAACAGCGGACGCTTGAGGTCGGCCGGCAGCAGGTAGTCGTCAAGATAGACCGCCGCCCCCCGCGCCAACCCGGTGATCAGCTGCGAGAAGCCGTAGTCGAAGGCTAGCGGCAGGATGGCGGCGACCACGTCCGTCTGGTCGAGGCCCAGGTAGTCGGCGACGATGCGGGTGCCGTTATCGAGATTGCCTTCGCTGACCATCACGCCCTTGGGCAGTCCTGTGCTTCCCGAGGTGAAGAACAGCATCGCCAGCCGGTCCTCGCGGCGCTCGCCCCTTCCCGGCAGGGAGACGTCGGCGACGGCATCTGGTTCCACGAGTACCGGCCCGCCGTCCACCGGGATCCAGCACCAGCCGTCGTCCGCGCTTTCCGGATTCCACTGCCGGTGTCTCGGGGCGTCCAGGATCAGGCCGCGGGCACCGCACTGGCGGCACTGGTGTTCGATCTGTTCGGGGCGCAGGGCCGGGTGGGCCGGTGCCGGCACGATGTCGGATGCCAGCATGGCGAGCATCCAGACGACCGTGTCGACGTTCTTGCCCGCCCAGAGGACCACGCGGTCGCCGCCGGCCAGGCCCAGCGCGGCCAGCTCACGGCGGGCTCCGGCGATCCGCCCGGCGAGCGTGCCGTAATCCAGCCAGCCGTGGCGGTCGCCCAAGGCGCGGGCGTCCGGGCGGTCGACGGCGTGGCGGTCGATGGCGGAGATCAGGTCGAGTGGCATGGCGGCTGGTCGTGGGCAGTGCCCGGAACGGGCAGGTATACTGTCAGGCTCTCCCGTCGTTGACGGGGCGGCGATTTTACCATGCCGGGTGGCGGCCGCAGGCGCCGCCATCCGGTCGACGTGCTAATCATTCTTTCGATCAGGTTCGGTTCCATGGCAGGCAACACCTTCGGCACGCTGTTTCGTGTCACCACCTTCGGCGAGTCGCACGGCGCGGCACTCGGCGCGATTGTCGACGGCTGCCCGCCGGGTCTGAATCTCTCCGAGCAGGACCTGCAGGCCGACCTCGACCGTCGTCGCCCCGGCACGTCCCGGCACACCACCCAGCGCCGCGAGCCCGACCGGGTGCGCATCCTTTCCGGGGTGTTCGAGGGCGAGACCACCGGCACGCCCATCGGGTTGCTGATCGAGAACGTCGACCAGCGCTCCAAGGACTACTCGAAGATCTCAGAGCAGTTCCGCCCCGGCCACGCCGACTACAGCTACCGGCAGAAGTACGGTCGGCGCGACTACCGTGGCGGCGGGCGCTCGTCGGCCCGCGAGACCGCCATGCGGGTGGCGGCCGGCGCGATCGCCAAGAAATGGCTCGCCGAAACCCATGGTGTGGTCGTGCGGGGGCACCTTTCGCAGCTTGGTCCCATCGCGCTCAACGATGACTGCTTCGACTGGCAGGAGGTCGGCGAGAATCCGTTCTTCTGGCCCTGTGCCGCGCAGGTGTCCGAGCTGGAGACCTTCATGGACGACCTGCGCCGTTCCGGCGACTCGGTCGGCGCGAAGGTGACCGTGCGGGCCGAAGGCTGCCCGCCGGGCTGGGGTGAGCCGGTCTTCGATCGGCTGGATGCCGACATCGCGCATGCGCTGATGGGCATCAACGCGGTCAAGGGCGTGGAGATCGGGGACGGCTTCGACTGCGTCGCCGCCCGCGGCACCGAGTTCCGCGACGAGATCACGCCGAACGGCTTTCTCTCCAATCACGCCGGCGGCGTGCTCGGCGGCATCTCCAGCGGCCAGGACGTCGTCGCGCATCTCGCATTGAAGCCCACCTCCAGCATCCGCCTTCCCGGCCAGAGCGTGGATATAAGCGGCGAGGCCACCGAGGTGGTCACCACCGGTCGCCACGATCCCTGCGTGGGCATCCGCGCCACGCCGATCGCCGAGGCGATGCTGGCGCTCACCCTGATGGATCATGCCCTGCGCCAGCGCGGTCAGTGCGGTGATCTCGCCACCGATACGCCGGTGATCCCGGCCGGTCGTCCCGCCGCCGGCGAATGAGCCCTGAGCGGCGAGGAACGGCCACCACCCGGCTGCCGGGACTTAACCCGATCCGGCTGGGCTACTTCGCCTTCTTCCTGGGGCTGGGCATCTACCTGCCGTATTTCAGCCCCTACCTGATCGAGCAGGGCTTCGGGCCGGACACCGTCGGCGCCATGCTGGCGATGGTGATGGCCGCCAAGCTCGTCGCCCCGCCGCTGCTGGGCTGGCTGGTCGATCACAGCGGGCGGGTCATCGCCTGGCTGGCGATGGCCGCGGGCATTTCCGCACTGCTGGCCGTCGGGCTGGGCCTTCTGGGTGGCATCGATGCCGGCCTGCTTGGCTGGATGGCGCTGCTGCTAGCCTTCGGTTTCTTCTGGCAGCCGCTGCTCTCGCAGATGGACGTCGCCGCCCTGCGGTTGACCGGCCCCGAGCCGCAGCGCTACCCGGCACTGCGGGCCTGGGGGTCGATCGGTTTCATCGTCGCCTCGGTGGGCCTGGGGGCGC
This sequence comes from Pseudomonadota bacterium, assembly GCA_051746865.1. GTDB lineage: Bacteria > Pseudomonadota > Gammaproteobacteria > Halothiobacillales > Halothiobacillaceae > Guyparkeria. Next base: position 23,060 of record JBNJFM010000019.1, read on the forward strand.
TGATCGACCGCGTGGGCCTCGGTTGGGTGCCGTGGATGATGGCGGCCACGCTGGTCGTGCTCGTCGCCGTGCTTTTGCGCGTGCCGGAACCGGGGGTGCCGCGTCATGACGGCGCCGTCCCCGTATCCATTCGCGCGCGGCTGAAGGAACCCGCCATCCTCGGTTTCTTCGCCGGCTCGTTCTTGATCAACCTGTCCCACGGCGTCTATTACGCCTTCTTTTCCGTGCACCTGGCGGATCTGGGCTATTCGGCCACGGCCATCGGGCTGCTATGGGCGCTGGGCGTGGTCGCCGAGATCGTGCTGTTCTTCCTGCTGCCGGGGATTCGCAATCGCTTTGCGCCGCTGGGCCTGATGCTGACGGCCGTCGCGCTGATGGCGTTGCGCTGGCTGCTGATCGGCTACCAGGCCGACGTGCTCGCCTGGCTGCTGTTCGCCCAGCTGCTCCACGCGGCGAGCTTCGGCATGACCCATGCCGTGGGCATCTGGGTGATCGACCACCAGTTTCCCGGCCGATCGCACGCCCGCGGGCAGGCGATCCTCTCGGCGGCGAGCTACGGCGGCGGGGCGGCGCTGGGGCTGTACCTCGCCGGCTTGCTCTGGGGTACAGTGGGAGCCGGTATCGCCTTCGCCGCGATGACGGTGGCCAGCCTGCTGGCGCTGGCTCTCCTCTGGGTCAGTCGCCGGGTGATCCGCTGGACGCCGGCGGAGAGCGAGGCGAGCTGAATTCAGGCCACGCGATCCCGGGCCCGGCATGCGGGCCGTTACCCAGGAGGACGCCTTGAGTCGACCGGACATGCCAGACCGACACGCCGCCAGTATCGCCGCGGCCGACTGGTACCGGAGTCCGACCGGCCGGCTGGTGGCCGCCGATCTGATCGAGGCACTGGCCGAGCGGGCGCAGACGGCATTCGGTTACCATGCGCTGGTGTTGGGCGAGGCCGCCGACGAACTCGATGGTCGCTTCGACTGGGGGCGGCGCTTGCGGATCGGGCACGTTCATCTCGCCGGGCGACCGGGCGGCGGTGGGGCATTGCTGCCGGTCGAGCCCGATGCCCTGCCGATCGAGAGCGAGGCGGTCGACCTGGTCATCGCCCTGCACCTGCTGGAGGACCGGCGCAACCCGCACGAGATCCTGCGCGAGATCGATCGTACGCTGCGCCCCGAGGGCAGGCTGATGCTGGTGGGCGTCAATCCGGCCAGCCTGCTGCACCTGCGGTCGCGATTCTGGCCGGGTTGTCACGCCCCGCTGGGTGGCGGCACGCATCATCCCGCCTGGCGGGTGGTCGACTGGCTGCGGCTGCTGGGCTACCACATCGAGGCGATCGAGCCGATCGGGGGCATCGCGCCGTGGTGTCGCGCCGGGATGTATGCCCGTTGCGAGCGCGTGCGGCGCTGGAGTGCCGAATGGGCCTGGTTCCTGCACGGCCTGTACCTGATCGATGCCACCCGGCGGGTGTCCATGCCCAGTCGACCGAAGCCCGCTTTCCGCCTGTCGTCGCTGGTCGGCAGGCCGGTGCCCGGTCAGGTGGCGGGCATGCGCCGGGTGGCCGGCAAGACGAAGAAAGACGGAAAAACGGGATAACGGGATGGAAAACGAATCGGGCCCGCGCAAGGTGGTGCATGTCTGGACCGACGGCGGATGCCGTGGCAATCCCGGCCCCGGCGGCTGGGGTGTGGTGTTGCGATTCGGTCCGCACGAACGCGAGCTCTCCGGGTCCGAGGCCGAGACCACCAACAACCGCATGGAACTGATGGCGGCGATCACCGCGCTGGAGACGCTCAAGGAACCCTGCGAGGTGCACATCACCACCGATTCGCAGTACGTCCGCCAGGGAATCACCCAGTGGATCCGCAACTGGCGCCGCAACGGCTGGAAGACCAGCCAGAAGAAGCCGGTGAAGAACGCCGAGTTGTGGCGCCGCCTCGATGCGGCGACCGGCCGGCACGACGTCCACTGGCACTGGGTGAAGGGCCATGCCGGCCACCCGGAAAACGAGCGTGCCGACGAACTGGCCAACCGGGCGATGGACGAGGCGGCGGCCGGCTGACAATCCGGGCGACGCAGCCACGATCGCCGTCGGAATCTCCTAAGCTTGCAGGGACAGCCACGCGGATACCGTGACGGGGAATCTCCCGGCGGCGGACCGTGGTCATTTGCAATCTCGCAAAACGAGACGGATGCGGCACGGGGACATGACGGACGATTCCAGATCTGCCGGCGACTGGCACTCTCAACAGACCGATGCGGTCCTCGAGGCGTTTGACTCCCACAGCAAGGGGCTGGCGAGCGACGCGGTCGAGGCGCGTCTGGCCGAGCACGGACCCAACCGGCTGCCGGAGGCGGCCCGGCCGGGTGCCTGGCGACGCCTGCTGCGCCAGTTCCACAACATCCTTATCTACGTGCTGATGGGTTCGGCGGCCATCACCGCCCTGATGGCGCACTGGGTCGATACCGCCGTGATCGTGGCGGTGGTGGTGGCCAATGCGGTGATCGGCTTCATCCAGGAGGGGCGTGCCGAGCAGGCGATGGCGGCCATCCGGAAGATGCTGGCGCTGAAGGCCGGCGTGATCCGGGATGGCCGCCGCCAGGCGGTGGCCGCCGAGGATCTGGTGCCCGGGGACATCGTCCTGCTCGAGCCGGGCGACCGCGTGCCGGCGGACCTGCGTTTGCTGTCCTGCCATGACCTGCGGATCCAGGAGGCGGTGCTCACCGGCGAATCGATGGCGGTGGAGAAGCGCTCCGAGCCGGTAAAGGCCGACGCGTCCCTGGGCGACCGCCAGTCCATGGCGTTCAGCGGCACGCTGGTCACCCGCGGGCAGGGTCGGGGCGTCGTGGTGGCCACCGGCGCGTCGACCGAGATCGGCCGCATATCCGGCATGCTCGCCGATGTCGAGACGCTGACCACGCCACTGACCCGGCAGATGGATCGTTTCGGTCGCTGGCTCACCGCCTTCATCCTCATCCTGGCGGCCCTGATCCTGGCGCTGGGAACCTGGTGGCGCGGGATGGCCTTCGAGGAGCTGTTCCTCGCCGTGGTGGGCCTGTCGGTGGCGGCCATTCCCGAGGGGCTGCCGGCGGTACTCACCATCACGCTGGCGGTCGGTGTGCAGGCGATGGCCCGCCGGCATGCCATCGTCCGTCGCCTGCCGGCGATCGAGACCGTCGGCTCGGTGTCCGTGATCTGCACCGACAAGACCGGCACGCTGACCCGCAACGAGATGGCCGTGACCGCGGCCATGACCGGCGACGAGGAGTTCGGCGTGTCCGGGGAGGGCTATTCTCCGGTCGGTCAGGTGTTCCGCGGGGACAAGCCGGTCGACGGGGCGGCCGCCCGGACACTCGCCGGACTGGCCCGGGCGGGGTTGCTGTGCAACGACGCCAGTCTCGAAGAGAAGGCAGGCAAGTGGCGCGTGGAGGGCGATCCCATGGAGGCCGCCCTGGTGGCATTCGCTGCCCGGGCCGGGCTGGACATGGACGCGGAGCGCGACCACTGGACCCGGAGTGACGCCATTCCCTTCGATGCCGAGCATCGCTTTATGGCCACGCTCGACCATGACCACGAGGGCCATGGCCGCATCTTCGTCAAGGGGGCACCCGAGCAGCTGCTCGGGATGAGCGATCGGGAGCGATCGGGGGATGGCGAGACAACGCGTTCGCTGGATGCCGATCAATGGCGTGACCGCGCCCATGATCTGGCCTTGCGGGGGCATCGGGTACTGGCGCTGGCCTTTTTGCCGGTCGACCCGGAGCACACGGTGCTCGAACGCAGCGACGTCGATGGCGGCCTGATCTTCCTCGGATTGGTGGGGCTGTCCGACCCGCCGCGCCCGGAGGTGTCGGATGCCGTCGGCGAATGCCGGCAGGCGGGCATTCGCGTGAAGATGATCACCGGCGATCATGCCGGCACGGCGAGGGCCATCGCCGAACAGATCGGGCTGGAGAACCCGTCGGAAGTACTCACCGGGGCGGATATCGAACGGCTCTCGGACGACGAACTGAGCGAACGGGTTACCGGGATCGACGTCTACGCCCGCACCAGTCCCGAGCACAAGCTGCGGCTGGTCGAGTGCCTGCAGGCACGCGGGCACAGCGTGGCGATGACCGGCGACGGCGTGAACGATGCCCCGGCGCTCAAGCGGGCGGATGCCGGCATCGCCATGGGGCAGCGGGGCAGCGAGGCGGCCAAGGAGGTCGCCGACCTGGTGCTGGCCGACGACAACTTCGCCTCGATCGTCGCCGGCATCCGCGAGGGGCGCACGGTCTACGACAACATCAAGAAGGTGATCAGCTGGACGCTGCCCACCAATGCCGGCGAGGCCCTGACCATCATCGTGGCGTTGCTGCTTGGCATGACCCTGCCCATCACCCCCATCCAGATCCTCTGGATCAACCTGATCACCGCCACGACACTGGGTCTGGCGCTCGCCTTCGAGCCGCCCGAGGCGAACACCATGCGCCGCCCGCCGCGCCCCATCGACGAGCCGATACTGACCGGCGGATGGTTGATTTATATCGTCTTTGTCGGGCTGGTGTTTCTCGTCGGGGTATTCGGCGTGTACGACTGCGCCATCGAGCGGGGATACTCTCTGGAGCTGGCGCGAACCATGGCGATGAACGCGCTGGTCGTGATGGAGATCTTCCAGCTGTTCTTCATCCGCAACATCCACGGTTCCTCGTTGTCCCGTGACGCGATTCGCGCCACCCGCCCGGTCTGGTTGGCGGTGGTCGTCGTGATACTCGCCCAGTCCGCCATTACCTACCTGCCCGTGCTGCAGGCCGTGTTCGAGACCGAGGCCGTGGGGCTCGCCGATGGCCTCCTCGTGGTCGCCATCGGGGTGGCCTCCTATGCCCTGATGGAGATCTACAAGGGTATCGCTCGTCGGTTCGCCGGTTCCTGGGGCTGAGTGCCGTGTGAGCAGTATCATGATGGGAGAATCATCTTCCGCGCCCTTTCGGATGGCGTTTTCCGCAGGAACTGAATGACGATGAAACAATGGATGTCACGCAATGCCGGCCGGCTGGGGATCGTCCTGGTCGCACTGCTGCTGTTCGCCTGGGTGATCACCGGCGATCCCGAGCCGGCCGATGACGGGCCGCCAGAGCGTTCCGCCTCGGTCACGGTTGGGCTGGCCCAGAGCCGGGCCGAGCCGGTCGAGCGGCTGGTCACGCTGCAGGGTCACGTCGAGCCCGAACAGGTCGTGCGGGTTCGTGCCAAGACGGGCGGGGAGGTCGCCGAAACCCCGGTGTCGGAGGGCGAGGTGGTCGAAGCCGGCCAGCTGATCGCCCGCCTGGAAATGGACGACCGCCAGGCGCGCCTGACCGAGGCGAAGGCCGCCGAACGCCAAGCGCAGGGCGACTACGATGCCGCGGTGCGCCTGGCGGACCAGGGCTTCCAGGCGCGGCTGGCGACCGAACGGGCCCGTGCCCAGCTCGAGTCGGCCCGGGCGAGGGTGGCCTCGATCGAGATGGACATCGAGCGCACCGGCATCGAGGCACCGATCGGCGGGGTGCTCAACCGGCAGATCGCCCGTCGCGGCGACGTGGTCGCGGCCGGCGAGCCGGTGGCCGAGATCGTCGAGAACGATCCCCTGCGCGCCGTGGTGCAGGTGCCCCAGCATCGGGTGAACGAAGTGGTCGAGGGGCTGGAGGCGCGCGTGACCTTTCTCGACGGCGAGATTCGCCGCGGGCCGGTAACCTACGTCTCGGCCACCGCCGACGACGAGACCCGTACCTTTCTCGCCCGCGTCCGCGTGGCCAATCCGGATCGCGACCTGCCGGCCGGCACCAGCGTCACCGTGGAGATCCCCGTGGAAACGGTCCGCGCGCATGCGATCTCCCCGGCCCTGATCTCGCAGAACGAACAGGGCGAGCTGGGCGTCAAGGTCGCCGAGACGACTGACGGGGTCATGCGGGCCCGTTTCATGCCGATCACGCCGGTGCGGGCCACCGCCGAGATGATCTGGGTGACCGGCCTGCCCGACGAGGTGCGACTGATCTCGCTGGGTCAGGGATTCGTGCGTGACGGGGATCGCATCCAGGCGGGCGGCGAGGAGGATGAATCCTCGTGAATGCCCTGCTCGCCGCGCTCTTTTCCCGGTCGCGCAGCGTCCTGCTGGTGCTGCTGGCCCTGCTGGCCGCCGGCGGGACGGCGTACGTGCAGATCACCAAGGAGGCCGCGCCGGACGTCGACGTGCCGATCTTCTTCGTCACGGTCGCCTATCCGGGCATCTCGCCCGAGGACAGCGAACGGCTGCTGGTCCGTCCCCTGGAACGGGAGCTGGCAGGACTGGAGGGCCTCGACGAGATGCAGGCCAGTGCCGGGGAAGGCTTTGCCCTGGTCCGGTTGGACTTCGATCCAGGCTACGACAGTCGCCGGGCACTGGCAGACGTGCGCGAGGAGGTGGACCTGGTCCGCCCCGATCTCCCGCCGGGCGTCGAGGAGCCGGTGGTCAACGAGGTCGACCTGTCGATGTTCCCAGTGCTGATCGCCACGCTGTCGGGCTCGGCGCCCGAGCGCACCCTGGTGCAGCGCGCTCGCGACCTGCGCGACCGGATCGAGGCGCTGCCCGGCGTGCTCGAGGTAGAGATCGGCGGCGATCGAGAGGATCTGCTCGAGGTGCTGGTCGATCCGCGCACGCTGGAAACCTACCGCCTGCCATTCGACCAGCTGGTCACCGCGATCGAGCGCAACAACCAGCTGGTGGCCGCCGGTGCCTTGGATTCCGGGGCCGGGCGGTTGAACATCAAGGTGCCGGGGGTGATCGAGTCGGTCACCGACGTGCTCGAGCTCCCGGTGATCGTCCATGATGGCACCGTGGTGACCTTCCAGGAGGTGGCCGAGGCGCGCCGCACCTTCAAGGACCCGGAAGGCTTTGTCCGTATCGACGGCGAGCCCGCCGTCTCGCTGGAGATCCGCAAGCGGGCCGGGGCGAATATCCTCGATACGGTGGCCGACGCCCGCGAGGTGATCGAGCAGGCCCAGGCCGAATGGCCGGGTGGCATCCAGGTCCGCTACCTGCAGGACAGTGCCGAGGACATCGACAACCTGCTCGGGGACCTGGAGAACAACGTCCTCACTGCCATCCTGCTGGTGATGCTCACCATCGTCTTCGCCTTGGGCGGGCGATCGTCCTGGCTGGTGGGGCTGGCCATCCCCGGCGCCTTTCTCGGCGGGGTACTGGTCCTCTACCTGATGGGCTTTACCCTGAACATCGTGGTGCTGTTCGCCCTGATCCTGGTGGTGGGCATGCTGGTCGACGGCGCGATCGTGGTGATCGAGCAGGCCGACCGCTATCTCGCCGAGGACCGGGGGCGAATGTCCTACCTGGACGCCGCCCGGCGCATGGCCTGGCCGATTACCGCTTCCGTGGCCACCACGCTGGCGGTGTTCCTGCCCCTCGTCTTCTGGCCCGGACTGGTGGGCGAGTTCATGTTCTACCTGCCGGCCACGGTGCTCGTCACCCTGCTGATGTCGCTGGCCATGGCGCTGGTGTTCATCCCGGTGCTGGCCGCGATGATATCGCGCGGGCAGGGCGCGAGCCGTCCGGATCAAGTCCGCCACATCCGGGCGGCCGAGGCCGGACGTTTCGACGAGCTCTCCGGGGGAACGGCACGCTACGTCGCCGGGCTGCGCTGGGCGATCGCCCACCCGGGACAGACCCTAGCCGGGGTGGCCCTGTTCACCGCCGCCCTCTACGTCGCCTACGGCGAGCTGGGGCGCGGTGTGGATTTCTTCCCCGAGGTCGAGCCACGCTTCGCGCAGATCCAGGTCCAGGCGCGCGGGGATCTCTCCGTGTGGGAGGTCGACGATCTGGTGCGTGACGTCGAGTCCCGGCTCTACGATCACCCCGCTTTCAAGACCGTCTACGCCCGCAGCATCGCCTCGCAGCAGGCCCGGTTGGGCCAGGACTACGCCGAGGACGTGATCGGCGTGATCCAGCTCGACCTGGTCGACTGGCAGCAGCGTCCGCCGGCCGACGAGATCCTCGCCGAACTGCGGGCCGAGATGGCGGACATCCCCGGGGTGCGGCTGCAATTCCTGACCGAGTCCGGCGGGCCAAGACAGGGCAAGCCGGTGGTGTTGCAGGTCTCCGCCGATGACCAGGGTGGCGGGGTGGAGCCGCTGGTGGCGGGCGTCGAACACCTGCGGCTTGGCATGGATGAGGTGGGCGGTTTCGTCGACATCGAGGACGACCGTCCGCTGCCGGGCGTGGAGATGCGCCTGGAGGTCGACCACCGCGAGGCGGCGCGCTTCGGTGCGGACGTCAATCTCCTCGGCCGGGCCGTGCAGATGCTCACCCGCGGGCTGGCGCTGGGAGGCTACCGCCCCGAGGATGCCGACGAGGAGGTCGACATCCGCGTGCGCTTTCCCTTCGACGAACGCAATATCGCTCAGCTGGTGAACCTGCGGGTGCCCACCCAGGCGGGGCTGGTGCCGGTGCAGAACTTCGTCGAGTTCGTGCCCGCGCCGAAGACCGGCATCATCCACCGGATCGACGGTCGGCGCACGCTGTCCGTCAAGGCCGACGTGGGTGCCGGCCGGCTGGTCGACGAGCGCATGGCTGCGCTGGAGGAATGGCTGGCGGACAACCCGCTGCCGGAGGATGTCACGCTGTCCGTCCGCGGCCAGCAGGAGGACCAGGCCGAGGCAGGACGCTTTTTGGCGTTGGCCTTCGCCATGGCGATCGTACTGATGGTGTTGATCCTGGTCACCCAGTTCAACAGCTTCTACCAGGCGCTGCTGGTGCTTACCGCGATCGTGTTCTCCACCAGCGGCGTGCTGATGGGCTTGCTGGTGCGCGACGAGGCGTTTTCCGTGGTGATGAGTGGCATCGGCGTGATCGCCCTGGCCGGGATCGTGGTCAACAACAACATCGTCCTGATCGACACCTACAATCAGTTGCGGCGTGACGGCATCGACGCGGCGGAGGCCGCCCTGCGTACCGGGGCACAGCGCCTGCGTCCCGTGTTGCTGACCACGGTGACCACCATTCTGGGCCTGACCCCCATGATCTTCGCCCTGACCATCGACTTCATTGGCCGGGAGTTCTCCATCGGCGCGCCGTCCACGCAGTACTGGGTCCAGCTGGCCACCGCGATCGCCGGCGGGCTGCTGGTGGCCACCCCGCTGACCCTCCTGTTCACCCCGGCGATGCTGGCCTGGTGGGATCGAAAGGCGACGGTTTCGGAGCCTGAAGCGGACAGCTCGAAGAAAGCGGAAGTCGGGGGGCGGGGGCCGAAAGGCTGATCGGCGCCTCCCGACGGGCAAAGTTGCCATGCCTGCGGATGCGCCCCCGCTTGCCCGGCGGGTGGCCGTTCGACTGGGGAATACGCACTGAGAGGCGGACCGCCGGCTCTCGGGAAGACGTGTTACTCCATGGCGCGGAACAGCCCGCTACGCTCGAACACCATCTCGACGTGGCGCCCGGAGGGCTGCCCCCAGCCGCCGACCAGCGTGCCGATCACCTGCGCATCGCCGTCGTGGCTGATCCACGCCGGGGTGCCGGTGGTGTGCTCGGCGACCGAGAGCCAGTAGGTACCTTCACGGTCGACGAACAGGGGCGGGTCGATGCGCTCGGCCAGTCGTTCGTGTCCGTCCCAGGCACCGCCCAGGGTGCCCATGACCACCACCAGACCGGCCTTTGGATCCGATGCCAGTCTCTTTCCGATCCGGTTGATGAGCGGAATGCTCTTCTTGCAGGCTGGACACCAGGGAGCGACGTAGGCGACGAGGCATCGGTCGGCGCCATAGCAGGGGTGTTCCATCCCCCGGGGCGTGTCGCGATCGGGATAGACGTCTAGGTTCCGCGTCGGCAGCTCCGACTCGAGCAGGGTGGAGTCGACCGGCTCCGGGTATTCCGACCCGCAGCCGGTCAGGGCGAGGGCGGCGGCAACAGGGAAGGCGAGTCGCATTGTCATGCTTGTATACCCTCAGATCAGCCAGGCGGTGAGCAGCCCGGCGGCCAGCGAGACGATCATCGGTCCGGCCACCCAGAGGCCGAGGGTGCGTGTGCCGATCACCGCGGCGATGCCGGTTTTGACGAGGTTGTTGACCGCCGAGGCGATGATGATGCCCATCACGGCGGTCTGCACGGTAATCGTCTCCTCCGCCATGCGGGTGAGCGAAAGGTTGATCGCGTCCACGTCGGCCACGCCCGAGGAAGCGGCGAGCAGGTAGATGCCGGCCTCGCCCAGCCAGTTTCTCAGCCATTCGCCGGCGAGCATGATGATCGTCAGCAACACGCCGAACAGCAGGGCGGAGGTCAGGTCCAACGGGTTCTGCTTGAGTTCCGGCTGCGTCACGTCGATGCCCCGGCGGGCCTTGCGCCACATCAGGAACGCCGGCACGTAGAGCAACACGGTCATGACCAGCACGGGGATCAGCAGGCCGGCGAACATCGGTGGGTGGATCATGGTGGCCACCAGCAGCACCCGGGGGAACATCGTGCCGCAGGCGATCAGGATGCCCACGGCCAGCAGCGGAGACAGGTTTGCCGTCGTGCGTGATTGCCGGGCGAAGTGCAACGTCAGGGCCGTCGATGAACTCAGCCCCGCGAACAGGCTGGTGAACAGGATGCCCTTCTCCGCGCCACCGACGCGGATGGCGAAGTAGCCGACAAACGAGATCGATGCGATCAGCACCACCATCCACCAGATCTGGTAGGGGTTGAGCACCCCTTCCGGGCCGTAACCCTGGTTGGGCAGGATGGGGAGCATCACCACGGTGATCAGCAGCAGCTTGAAGGCCGCGTCCAGTTCGCGCGCCTCGAGCTTCTGCAGCAGAGCGTGGATCTCCTCCTTGTTGTCCAGGATCATCGCGGTGACCACCGCGGTGGCGGTGGCGACCACCAGGTCCACCGCCACGGCGATCGCGCCAATGCAGAAGGTGATCAGCAGTCCGATGCTGTCGGTGATGCTGTAGTTGCGCACCGTCTCGGCACGGGTGCGCCAGGCGACCAGCGCGATGGCCGTCACCGCCACCAGCAGGGTGGGGAAGGCCCAGCTGGTCAGCGTGGTGGAGAGCAGGGCGGCGAGCCCGCCGAGCAGGCCCACCAGCGCGTGGGTGCGCAGGCCGGCAATCCGCGACCCGGCTTCCTCCTTGCGCTTCGACCAGCCGCGCTCCAGGCCGATCAGTGCCCCCAACAGCAGGGCGATGGCCAAGTGCCAGAGGGTGAGATTGTCATGAATGAGCTGGCTGGTGAGGTCGTCCATGTCATTCCTGTGGCGTGGTTGTCCGGTCGGTGGCCGACAGTTTGCCCTTGTTCGAGTCTAGGGAAGGTCTGCGCGAATGCCATACCGCTTTGCGCGCCTTGAGCCGGGCAGATGCAAGGCGTTCGTCCGCCGTGGAAGGGTGATTCCCTTTCCAAGGACGACAACGCAGCAGATGCCCGGCTCAAGGCACGCCCTGCGGGGCTTGGCGAGTCGCCCGTGCTCCGCGTTGCGATGTCTTGACGTGGCCACCGGCACGTTGGCGACATCGCGCCTTGATCACGAACGACTCGCCAAGCCAGAGTGGCATGGCATTCACGCAGACCTTCCCTAGACGGCCTGCCCGGCGGCGACGGCCGAGGCCCAGGCCCACTGGAAGTTGTGCCCGCCCAGATGCCCGGTGACGTCGACCACCTCGCCGATGAAGTGCAATCCCGGCTGCCGGTGGGCCTCCATGGTCTGCGAGGACAGCTCGCGGGTATCCACGCCACCTAGGGTGACCTCCGCGGTGCGGTAGCCCTCCGTACCGGAGGGGACCACCTCCCAGCGCGTCAGCGCGGTGGCAACCTGTTCGACTTCCGCATTGGCGTACTGCTGCAAAGGGGCGTTCTTGCCGTGCCAGTCGGCCAGCGTCTGGGCCAGTCGCCTTGGCAGGTGTTCGCCCAGGTAGCGGCGCAGGGTAGCGTTGGGATGGCGCTGGCGGCGTTCGCGCAGTTCCGTGGCCACGTCCCGGCCTGGCAGCAGGTCGATAACCAGTGCGTCCCCCGGCTTCCAGAAACTCGAGATCTGCAGCATCGCCGGGCCGGACAGGCCCCGGTGCGTGAACAGCATCGGTTCGGCAAAGTGCATGCCGCGGCAGGAGACGCTTACCGGCAGGCTGATCCCGGCCAGCGGTGCGAGACGTTCCTTGAGTTCGGGATGCAGGGTGAAGGGCACCAGTCCGGCACGCGTGGGCAGCACGGGGATGCCGAACCCTTCGGCGACGCGGTAGCCGAACGGTGTGGCTCCCATGGTGGGTATCGATAGCCCGCCGGTGGCGATCACCAGCTTTTCGGCGGTGAATGCGCCGCGGTCGGTGGTGACGATGTAGCGCCCGTCGCGGTGGTCGATCCCTTCGACGGGGGTGCGCAGGCATATCTCGGCGCCGGCCCAGTCGCACTCGGTCAGGAGCATGTCGACGATCTCGCGGGCGCGACCGACGCAGAAAAGCTGGCCAGGGGCCTTCTCCTCGTGCTCGATGCCGTGCCGCTCGACCAGCTCGAGAAACGCCTGCGGCGGGTAGCGCTTGAGCGCGGAGATGCAGAACTTCGGGTTGTCCGAGAGGAACTGTGCCGGCGTACTGTTGAGGTTGGTGAAATTGCAGCGTCCGCCACCGGACATCAGTATCTTCTGGCCGGCCTTGCGGGCATGGTCGACCACCAGTACGCGGCGGCCACGATAGCCGGCGGTGGCGGCGCACATCAGACCGGCGGCGCCGGCGCCGATGATTATCACGTCGAAGGGGTGGTCCATCATCAGCGCATCATAGCAACCCGGCTACCTTTCGTTACGAAGTGTGTGATGTGGATGAGGTTTCGTACGCCTGTTGTGTGCTGGTGGTTCTGATCGACTCGCGCGCCAGGCACTGCCGCAAATCCTTGCCACTTGTGGAACCGGCGCGTGAAACCCGTTCCATCTAGCCCAAATCAATGTCCTCATGCCCATTAACAACCATAGGCGTGCGAAACTCCCCGCCAAACCGGTTGCCGCAAAGACCGCTGGGCACGATGCGCTCTACCCAGCAAAATCACGGGAAATGACATGCAAATCTGGGTCGACGCCGACGCCTGTCCCGGCCCCATCAAGCAG
>JBNJFM010000020.1:0-35426 GCA_051746865.1 Pseudomonadota bacterium
AACCGGCGACGCCCTGGTCGTTGGTGCGCGCCCGGGCGGCTTCCTTCTCGGTGCGGGCATCGATGATGTAGGTGCGTGCCTCGAGGGGCTCGCCGTTGGCCGTGACGGTGATCTCGGCACGGCCCGAGGCGTAGTCGGTGGCGACCTCGGTGGTTTCCCCGGCGGTGATCACCACGTCCTCGATCTCCCGCTCCGGGGCGTCGATGCCGTCGGGATTCACCCGGATGAAATAGGTGCCGGTGGGGATGTCGTAGCCGGCGACGCCCTGGTCGTCGGTGCGCGCCCGGGCGGCTTCCTTCTCGGTGCGGGCATCGATGATGTAGGTGCGTGCCTCGAGGGGCTCGCCGTTGGCCGTGACGGTGATCTCGGCACGGCCCGAGGCGTAGTCGGTGGCGACCTCGGTGGTTTCCCCGGCGGTGATCACCACGTCCTCGATCTCCCGCTCCGGGGCGTCGATGCCGTCGGGATTCACCCGGATGAAATAGGTGCCGGTGGGGATGTCGTAGCCGGCGACGCCCTGGTCGTCGGTGCGCGCGCGGGCGGCTTCCTTCTCGGTGCGAGCATCGATGATGTAGGTGCGTGCCTCGAGGGGGTCGCCGTTGGCCGTGACAGTGATCTCAGCACGACCGGAGGCGTAACCAACCGTGCGGGTTACCGTCTCGCCGATGTTGATTTGGACATTCTCGATCAGACGTTCGGGCGCGTCGATGCCGTCGGGAAGAACCTTCACGCGATAGGTGCCCGGACCGAGGCGGTACAGGGCCTCGCCGGCATCGTCGGTCCGGTCTCGGTCGACCTCCTTATCGGTCCGGGCATCGTAGACGTAGCTTCGGGCCTCGAGGGGCTCGCCGTTGCTGGTGACGCGCAGAACGAGCCGGCCGTCGGAAAAGTCCACCTGGCGGCTTGTTTCGCCCTTTTCCGGGATCACCAGGTCGTCGAAACGCTTTTCCGGCGCACCGGCGATCTCGGTGGCCGCGACGCGGATGTCGTAACGTCCCGCCGGCAGTTCCAGGAGACGGGGATTGCCCTCGGCATGACCGGCGATCTCGAACCGTGCGTGGACGTCGCCTTCACCGGCGCGATGGGCGAAGACCCGTGCCGAGGTGGGGTTGCCGTTGGCGGTCACTTCGAGTCGCAAGCCCGGGCTTACCTGCACCGCTTCCTGAAGCGCCTCGGCGAGCTCGGTGGCGTTGGCCGCTTCGTAGTAGCGACCGTCGGCGGCCTCGGCCATGCACTGGAGCTGGGCGGTGTCAGCCTCGCCGAGATCGAAACCCACCACATGCATGCGAAAGTCGATTCCTGCCTCGCGGGCCTCCCTGACGGCGGCACAGGGGTCGCCGCCACAGGATTCCAGTCCGTCGGAGACCAGCACCACGCTGGTCGGCTCCTCAAGCGTTCTCAGTTCCTGAACCACATGCCGGACGGTGGCGGTGATCGGGGTCTTTCCCTTGGGGTTCAGCCCCTCGATCTGCCCGATGAGGCCCTGGCGATCCAGCGGTCCCAACGGCCGGAGCGTCTCGATGTCCGAGCAATCCCCCTTGCGGTTGTGCCCGTAGGCAACCAGTCCGGCACGGGCGTCGTCGGGCAGTTCGGCGACCAGATCGGTCATCACCTCGCGTGCCACCGCGATCTTGGACTGACCCTCGACCTGGCCCCACATGCTGCCGGAGGCGTCCATGATGAACAGCAGGTTCTGGGCGGCCTGCGCCGGGATCACGGCGAGCAGGAAGACAAGGCTGACGAGCAGACGGGTCCATTTCATCGGATGGCACTCCTCGGTCGCGCAGGGGCCGCGGCAGCGGCGGGATCAGCGGCCCAGGCCGCGCATCATCTGCTGCATGTCCATGGGTTCGGCAGGCAGTTCGAAGGCCTCGGCCGGCCGGGTCTCGGCCCGGATCTCCTCGACCACGAAGTCCTGTTTGACCCGCAGGGTCGCGAGCCCCTCGTCACGCAGGCGGGTACCGATGGCCTCGTCCTGCTTCGAGATGGCACGGCTGAACGCCCAGAAGGCCTCCTGCATCTCGCGGACAAGCTTGTCGTCGGTGAGCACGGCATCACCTTCGTGGGCATTGCCCTGGCCGTCGACCCAGGCCATCTCGTAGACCTCGCCCTCGATGCCGGCGATGGTTTCCTCCTTGCCCGTGTTCTCCAGCCGGGTGATGTGGGCGACCGTTTCGGGCGTTGGGTTCTGTCCTCCGGAACCCTGAGGCATCTGCGGAACCGACGAGAGATCCATGACGATCAGGCGCCCTTGGGCACGGGAAACCGAATAGCCCTTGCCGTCAAGCACCAGCATGTAGGCGTCCTGGTCCGGCATGTCGAGCCGGATCCGGTCAGCGTCCCAGGCGATGGTCACGTCCTGGGAGCCGCCCGAGCGGATCGTGGCCTGGCCACCGGCGAGGATCGGCGTGGTAAGGAAAAGCAGGGAGAGCAGGGTGAGTAGACGCATGATTCGTTCCTTCCATGACTCGTGAAGGGGACTTCGACCGTCGGGGCGGCAGCCGGAGTCCCATGAAATGGAAGTTCGTCCAGGTAGTGACGTAAGTCAACTCGCCCGTTTGGGGGATTGCTTTCTGCCGAGACCGGACGGAAACGATTTCGTCAGGCGGCCCTGACTCGTCTGATCGCGGCACTGCCGCCGGCGACGAGCAGATAGATCACGCAGGCCGTGGCGATGATCGCCGGGCCGGAACCGATGTCGAAGCGGTAGCTCACCCACAGTCCGGACACGGAAAAGAGCAGGGCGAACAGGCCGGAGGCGACCATCATGCCCCCGAGTGTGCGCGTGAACCGCTGCGCTAGGTAGGGAGGCAGGGTGAGCAGGGCGATGACCAGCAGCAGGCCGACGACCTGGATCATCATCACGACGGTCTCCGCCACCAGGATTAGCAGCATCAGGTACAGCCCGGTCACTGGGATGCCCCGTGTCCGGGCGAAGACCGGGTCGAAGGAGAACGACAGGATATCGCGGTAGTAGTACATCGCGGCGGAGACGATCACCAGGTCGATCACTGCCATGATCCACAGATCCTGGCTGGAGACCGCGAGGATGCTGCCGAACAGGTAGGTCATCAGCCCGGCCTGGTAGCCGGGGGACAGGTCGACCATGATCAGCCCGAAGGCCATGCCGCCGGCCCAGATTACCCCGATGAGCGTGTCCGTGCGTTCCCGTCGACGCAGGCTGAGCACGCCCAGCAACAGGGCTGCCAGGGCAGTGAACACGCCGGTGACCGGCAATACCGGCCAACCGGTGTAGATGGCCGTGCCGACACCGCCGTAAGCCGTGTGGGCAATACCGCCGGTCATGAACACCAGCCGGTTGACCACCACCAGCGCACCGACGATCCCCGCGGCGATGCTGATCAGCACGGCGGCAATCAGCGCCCGCTGGACGAATGCGTGGGAGAACAGTTCCAGATCGATCATCAACTCCGCTCCCCGTAGCCGACCATCAGGTGCTCGTGCATCGGACACTGCTCGCCGTGCCGGCCGTACATCAGTTCCAGCATCTCGTCGGTGACCTGCGGCCCCTCGCCCGAGAGTACCAGGCGGTTGACCGCCAGCACCTGGGTGACCGACTGCCGGGTGATCCCCAGGTCGTGACTGACCATCACGCGCGTCAGGCCCGCGCCCAGATCCTCGAGGGTCTCGTGGATGCAGGCCCGACCGTAGGGGTCGATGTTGGAGAACGGCTCGTCGAGGAGCAGCAGCTCGGGTTCGGTGATCAACGCCCGGGCGATGAGAACGCGCTGACGCTGCCCGCCGGACAGTGCCCCGTAGGAGCGCTGGGCCAGCTCACTGATCCCGGCACGACGCATGGCTTCGTCCGCGCGGTCGCGCTCGTCTCGCCAGAACCCCGGCCCGTGGCGTCGCCCGTGCGGCAGGCCCATCAAAACGACCTGCTCGACGGTGGCGGGGAACCCCGGGGCGAGGTTGCCGTGCTGGGGGACGTAGCCGATGCGCTCCGGATGCCGGCCGGGCTTGTCGCCGAAGATCCGGACCCGGCCGCGATCAGGCTGGTAGAGCCCGAGTATCAGGTGCAGCAGGGTGGTTTTGCCCCCGCCATTGGGGCCGACGATGACCGTGAACGCCCCTTCGCGGATACGGAAGTCGACCGATTCCAGCACCGGCTCCCGGTCAAAGCCGAAGGCGAGGTTCGAGACCTCGATCACCGCCCGGTCGGGAATGGCCTTGTCGTTCATGGCCGTTCGGTGGACGAGTCGCCGAGACTGGCCTTGAGCGTGGCGGCAATCGCCCGCATCCCGGCCGGCCAGTCGCGTTCCAGCGGGTCGAGCGTGTCCACGCCGGCGCCGATTTCATCGGCCAGTGTCCGCGCCGCACGCTGCGGGAACTGCGGTTCGATGAAGATCACGTCGACACCCTTGTCCCGCGCGGTCTCGATCACGCCGCGCAGTTCCCGGGGTCCCGGCTCCTTTCCCTCGATCTCGATGGTCATCTGTTCCAGGCCGTAGGCCTCGGCGAAGTAGCCGAACGCGGGGTGGAAGACCATGAAACGGCGTCGTTCGGTCGGCACGTCCGCCAGTACGTTCAGGATTTCGCCGTCCACGCCGTTGATCTCCGCGGCGGCACGCCGAAAGCCGGCCTGGTAGGCCGCGGCATGGGCCGGATCGGCCTCGATCAGGGCATCGCGGACCGTCTGTGCCTGCAATCGCACCAGCGGCGGAGCGAGCCAGACATGCGGGTCGACGCCGGCGCCGGTCTCGTCGTGTCCGTCGCCGTCGTCATCATCATGGTGGCGGATCATCGGGCGGCGGGCGACGCGCTCGATGGTATCGACCACGCGCATCGTTTCGTTGGTCGAGCGAAATCGCGGTAGCCAACCCTTCTCGAACGGCGCGCCGATGGCGAAATAGAGCGACGCCCGTCCCAGGTTCTCCATCTGCCGGGGCCGGGGCTCGTAGGTGGCCGGGGCCGCCCCCGGTGGGAGCATCACCTCGACCTCGACATGCTCGCCACCGATGGTCTCGACGATCCAGGCCTGGGGCGGGATCGAGACGGCCACCGTCATCGGCCCGGCGGCCCGGACACCGGAGGCAAGTCCGAGCAGGGCCGCGAGAAGCAGGGCCCGAACCGCCCATGACGCCGCCGGGCCACGAAACGGACGGGACACGTGTGTAAACGAGGATACGAACATGGGGCTACTCCCTGATTTACCGTTGAGGTGAGTGACCGGTGCCGCGGTGTCACCTGACTGATAGTGTTATCTTATAACACGAGTCAACACGGTCCCGAATGCGATCAACCCGGCCGACGCCGGCGGAGCCACAGTCGCCGCAGCAGGCCCCGGATGCGTGTCTGCAACAGGTCCTCCTGCCGCGCGGTGGGATGCCGCCCGTAGCGTCGCGCCTGTAACAGAGTGGCGACCCGGCGCAGGTCCTCGGCCTCGCCGGGCAGAATCCGGGCAACCCGCTCGAGATAGGCCCGCTCGCTCTCGCGCGGCGCTCTTGCAAGGCCGAGGCGTGCCAGTCGCGATTCCAGTCGCTGCCACAGGTAGTCGGTGGCCGAACCGGCCGCCCGGCGATCGGCTCGCCGGCCGAGCCACCAGAGGACGGCCAGCCAGGCGATCACCGCGACCACCGGGGCGAGCAGGGCGAGCGCGACGGTCGACATCCCCGCGAGTCCCAGGTTGCCGATCAGGTCGAGTTGTATCCGGCTGTCGTAGCCGAGCACGTACTGGTTCCAGCGATTGTCGAAACGCTCGAGAAGTCGTCGGGCACCCCGCCCCCAGTCGTTCTCGTCACGCCGGATTACGCCGGAGAGAGTCGGATCGTTCGCCGTTGCTTCCGCCACGCCGGTTTCGATTCGTTCCGGGGCGACCGTGGTGGTCGGATCGACGCGATGCCAGCCCTCGTTTTCCAGCCACACCTCGGTCCAGGCGTGGGCGTCCGACTGGCGCACGACCAGGAACTCGTCGTTCATCTCGCCGCCCTGATAGCCGGAGACGATGCGCGCGGGGACGCCCGCGGCCCGCATCATCCGCGCGAAGGCGTCGGCATAATCGGTGCAGTAGCCCTGCCGGGTACCGAACAGGAAACCGTCGGCCCGGTCGGCACCCTCGCGCCGGCCGGGACTGAGGGTGTAGAGAAAGTCGTTGTCGCGGAAGTACTGCAATGCCTTCTCGACCCGCTCGGCCGGCGGATGGTCCAGCCAGTCGGCGGCCAGGTCGGCGAGCAGGGGGTTGAGATCGGCCGTGCGCAGGTTGCGCTCTCGCTCCGCGGGTGAAAGGCCGGTGGGGTCAAGTCGGTAGTCGAGTGCCGAGGCGAGCTCGTAGCGCAACCGGTTCTCTATCGGCACGGCACGCTCGAGGACCAACTGGCCGTCGACCCGGCTGCGCCCGGGGGTTTCCACCGGCGCCGGTACGCTCGGCAGGACACGTGTGCCGCTGGGTTCCAGCGTGACTTCGTATCCGATGACCGAGTCGTCGGCCCAGTCGAGACGCGGACTGCCCGAACGGGCATCGGCGATCCAGCCTTCGGGGGATTCCGGGTCCAGCCGACTCATCACGTACACCCGCCAGTAGCGCTGGTCGGGCGGCAGCACCTCGTCCTCGAAGCGAACCCGGAATGCCGGGGACGGGTTGCGGCTGAGCGAATCGAAGTCCCCCGGCCGGAGCTGTTCCGACAGGCCAGTCTGGGCGCTGCCGCCGGGCTGCTGGGCTCCCCACAGGCCACCGGGCGGCCGCGGGAACAGCATGAACAGGATCAGGGCGAAGGGCAGACCGGCGGCCAGCAGCGTGCCGCCATTGCGCAGCCGCATGGCGATGGGCGGGGCGACCGGCTGACTGACCCCGATCCAGGCACCAACCAGCAACCAGAAAAGCACCTCGACCAGCACGAAGATCCAGATCGACTGGTCGAAGAGCAGCACCGACACCAGCAGGAATAATGACAGCAGCAGCACGCCGAAATGGTCGCGTGCGTCGCGGGTTTCCAGAAGCTTCAGGCCCGCGGCGATCACCAGCAGGCTAACGCCCGCATCCCGTCCCCACAGCGCATGGAAGTGGAACAGCACGAAGGTGCCGCCGCCGAAGGCCAGCAGCACCAGTAGCAGACGATGTGGTAGCGGCCAGCCCCTGGCCTCGTGCAATCCACGCCAGGCAAACGCCGCGGCGGCCATGCCGAGAGCAGGAAGGGGCAGGTGGGGGGCAAGGAGGCCGACGGCGCCGACCAGCACCAGCCAGAGGAGGGGATCGAGGCGGGGGACGATCGTGTTCATCCCGCTCCCCACAGGCTCTCGTCCCAGCCGGGCGCCGCGTCGTACCCCTCGGCATCCCGCTGCCGACCGAAGCGGGCCAGCAGTTGCAGGGCCTGCCGTCTCGCGCTGTCACCGGCCCCGGGGGCCGCGCTGCCCGTCACCGGCGGGTGGCCGGGCAGTAACAGCCGCCAGGGACGTCCTTCCCGAACGTGACGGAACAGCAACGCGGTCATCCTCGAGAGTCGCTGTTCGCGGGAGCCGTGGAACTGCTCGTAGTCGATCGACACGGGCTCGGCGCCGACCGGCTCGCCCTCGGGTCGGCGACTGACCAGCCGGCCGGTCTTGGCGTAGTGGCGGAACACGATGTGCCGGACCGGGTCACCGGGCTGGTAGGCGCGCAGCCGGGTGGGATCGCCTTCCTCGGTGGCACGCGTACCGGATTCCGGCTCCTCCTCGACGGTCAGCGGCGCGGGGCCCTCCACCGGGGCGGGATGAACCCACTGGCCGATGTCCGGCTCGACCGCGCGTTCGGCCAGCCACAGGCCCAGTGGATAGTGCGTGCGCAGCATCAGCGGCGGGAGTGGCAGATAGCCACGCGGGGCTGGTGGCAGGGTGATTTCCGCACGCGTCATGCCGCCGGCGGGCAGCGAGACCAGAACGGGGTCGGTCTCGCCGGTGGCCGTGGCCAGTTGCAGGGCCGGAACCGCGACCGGCGATTCGAGTTCCACCACCCAGGTCCCGGGTTCCCCCGCCGCCCGCATGGCAGGACCCTGAGTGGAAACGCGCACGGGGCGGATCAGCCGGCGTGCCTGCCAGATGCTGTTGACCATCAGGGCGAGCAGCATGAAGGCGAGAAAGAAGATCAGGTTATTGCCGTAATTGACTGCCGCAGCGAGCATCGCGACCGCCACTAGACCCATGCCCAGCCCGCGGCGCAACGGGACGAGACGGATACGGGGGCGCGACGAGGTTGGGCGAAGCGTTTCCATGCCCGGGACTCTAGGGTGCCGGGACGCGGTCGAGCAGGATTTCGGCGGCGTCGCGTCCGTCGTGGTCGTCGAGCCCCACCCGGTGATTGACCAGGTCCGCGAGGACCGCCTGAACGTCGTCGGGCAGGACGTGGTCGCGCTGCTCGATCAACGCCCAGGCCCGGGCGAGCGAGATCAGCGTAAGCCCGGCCCGGGGCGACAGGCCCACGCTGAATTCCGGGGTCTGCCGGCTGGCCGCCAGCAGCCGCTGTACATAGCCGGCGAGCCGGTCGGAGACATGGATGCCGGCGGCCTTCCGGCGCAGCGCCATCAGCCCGGTGGCGTCCACCACTTGCGTGACATCGCCGAGGTGGGCGCGGCCACCGCCGGAGAGCAGCATCTGGCGTTCGGTATCGGCATCCGGATAGCCCAGGCGGATGACCATGGCGAAGCGGTCGAGCTGCGACTCGGGCAGCGGGTAGGTACCGGCCTGTTCGAGCGGGTTCTGCGTGGCGATGACGAAGAACACCTCGGGCAGCGCGTAGCGCTTGCCGTCGACCGACACCTGGCGCTCCTCCATGGCCTCTAGCAGGGCGCTTTGCACCTTTGGGGGGGCGCGGTTGATCTCGTCGGCCAGCAGCATCTGCGCGAACACGGGGCCGGGGATGAAGCGAAAGCCGCCTCCCTCGCCCTGCGTGGGACTATAGATCGAGCTGCCCACCACGTCTGCCGGGAGCATGTCCGCCGTGAACTGCAACCGCTTGAAGGTCAGCCCCAGCGCCGAGGCGAGCGTGTGTGCGAGCGTGGTCTTGCCAAGTCCGGGCAGGTCCTCGATCAGCAGGTGCCCGCCGGCGAGTATGCAGGCC
Organism: Pseudomonadota bacterium; assembly: GCA_051746865.1. Classification (GTDB taxonomy): domain Bacteria; phylum Pseudomonadota; class Gammaproteobacteria; order Halothiobacillales; family Halothiobacillaceae; genus Guyparkeria. The sequence goes on from JBNJFM010000020.1 coordinate 9,050, forward strand.
AGCGCCCGCCGGATGGCCGGGCGCTGGCCCACGACCACCTTGGAGGTCTCGTCGATGATTCGTTGCGGGGTATCGGCCGTGATACGCGTCATGTCGTTCCGTCGAGCTTGAGTTGATAGGCACGCCGATAGGCCTCGACCATGGCGGCATGGCGGGGCTCGTTGGCAAAGCCCGGTGCCAGGGCGGTGAAGGGCACATACCCCCTCTGTCCGGAGAGCAGCGCCCGCGCCTGGTCGAGGCGTTGTTCACCGAACAGGGCGGAAAGGGCGCCGGTAACCGACTCGGGCGACAGGCCGCCTTCCCCTTCGATCTGCCGGAAGGTACGGGCGGCACGGTAGAGGTGCAATCTTCCGTCGGGCAGTGGCGGCACGCTTGCCAGCCAGTCGAGGTCCATGGCGATCTCGTCGGCATCCCGGGGGAAGGCGGCTCCGGCGTGCAGGCGCGCGAGGATCTCCAGCTCGCCGATACGCGCTCCGGCCCAGACGGAGTCGGGACCGGCGCACAGGCCGATCACGTCGGTCACCGGGGTGAGCGGGTCAAGGGAGAGCTCCTCGATGGCTTCGGCCAGTCCCGCGCTTTCCTCGGGCGTCAGGCGATCGAGATTCTCCAGCCAGGGAAGCAGGACCAGGCCCTGGTTGTTGTTGCGCTCGAACAGCTCGTCGACCGGATAGATCTCGGACATGCCGGGCACGAGGATCCGGCAGGCCGGCAACCCCAGGTGCAGGTAGTCGGCGATGTAGACGTCGTGACCCAGTGTGTGGATGGCATCCACCAGGGCCTGTTCGAATTCGACGTTGCGCCGGTGCCAGTCGGTGTCGTCGTCGACCGGTTCCATGCCCCAGGGCGTGAAGGGGTGGTCGGGCTTGTCGCGCAGCATCGTCCAGGGAAGGATGCCCGAGGAGTCGATGAAGTGCAGTTCGATGTTGTCCGGGTCGGCGGCCAGTTCGGCGTTGGCGGTCGGCGGCGGAAAGGCGTGCAGATCCTCGAGGTCGCGACCCTGGACGAGCTCGGTCAGGGTCCGCTCCAGGGCGATCTCGAAGCGCGGGTGCGCGCCGAAGGAGGCGAACACGCCGCCGGTTTCCGGGTCGTAGAGCAGTACGCAGATCACCGGGTACCGTCCGCCCAGCGAGGAGTCGAAGGCGCGCGCCGTGAAACCCTCCCGGTTGAGTGCCTCCAGCGCGGCGGCACTCTCCGGGAACCGGTCCATGATCTCGTCGGGAATCTCCGGCAGGGCGATCCCCTCGGTGATCACCCGCTCCTTCACGTGCCGTTCGAAGACCTCGGAAAGTCCCTGGGTGTGGGTCTCGGCCAGGGTGTTGCCCGCCGACAGGCCATTGGAGACGTAGAGGTTGCCCACCACGTTGACCGGGAAGAAGATCGTCCGGTCGTCCCGTTGCCGCACGAAGGGCAGGGCGCAGATGTCGCTGCCGTCACCGCCGTTGAGATCGCCCCATTGCGCGGACTCTTCGAGCGCGTCGCCCTGGTAGAAGCACCAGAGCGTGTCGTCGAGCAGCCCCTCGGGGCGCTGTCCCGGCGACCCGAGCCGGAAGCGGCGCTCGGCCGGGTCGTGCAGGGTGTGGCCGTCGATGCTTGCCACTGCGCAATTCCAGTGGAAATCGGCGAAGAAATACTGCGAGGCCAGCCGCTCGACGAACTCGCCCAGCGCGGAGGCGAGCGCGGCGTCGCGAGTCGCCCCCTTGCCATTGGTGAACAGGGCCGGACAATCGCGGTCCTTGATGTGCACGGACCAGCAGTTGGGTAGCGGATTGCGCCAGCCGCTTGCCTCGATGTGGAAGCCGGCCTCGCGCAGGCGGTTCTGAACGCGCTCGATGGTGTCTTCCAGCGGGGCGTCCTTGCCGGGGATCAGGGTGTCGGTCATTCGGGGTCCGGTGTCGGTTTGAGGTCAGGCGGGCTCAGAACAGGACCAGCAGACTGACGCGCCGAAGCTCCGAGGCCAGCACGGTGTAGGTGCGTAGTGCCGCGGCGGTGTCCATGTACTCGATGCCGACGCCCTTGCGCATCAGGGCGGCCGAGAGAGCGGCCGGCCCCATGCGGGTGCGCGCACCGGTACCGACGATCACCACTTCCGGGTCGTCCCGGGTAAGCAGCGATTCGCCTTGCTCGGACAGCGCCGGGAGGTCGTCGACCGGTACCTCGGCGTGCAGCTCTTCCGGCGTGAGCAGGAAGGTCGCCTCGAGGCGCTGGTCGTTCACCAGCACGTGGTATTCGTCGAATCCGCGAATGACGAACTTTCGTCCGCGGTCATCCTGGGTCAAGCGCATGATGCTCTGGTCCGTGCCCTGAAACGAGATAGGGAAACTCTGTACGAACGCCATACCGCTCTGCGCACCTTGAGTCGGGCAGCTGCAAGGCGTTCGCCCGCCGCGGAAGGGTGATTCCCTTTTCAAGGACGACAACGCCGCAGATGTCCGACTCAAGGTGCGCCCTGCGGGGCCTGGCGAGTCCCCCGTGCTCGGTGTTGCGTCGTCTTGACGTGGCCACCGGCACGCCGGCTTTGAGGCGCCTTGATCACGAACGACTCGCCAGACCAGAGTGGCATGGTGTTCGTACGGAGTTTCCTTAGCGTAATCGCTAGCACTGCCGGACGCCAATGCCGTCTGTCATTGGCGGTCCATCGCGTCGATCATTCGTCGGCGGAGATTGCCGCTACGACGTGTCGTGGTGGCAATCGCCTGTCCGAGCACCTCGGTCGCGGGCGGCGCGCGCCGCCCGCCGGGAGGCGAGACCAGGGTAAAGCGCGAGCGCGCCCGGGTGATTCCCGTGTAGATCAGCTCGCGGGTCAGGATGGGATTGGGTCGCTCGGGCAGCACCAGCGCGACGTGATCGAACTCGGAGCCCTGCGACTTGTGCACCGTCAGGGCATGGGCCGTCTCGGCGTCCGCCAGCCGCGCGGGACTGATCCAGTGCCAGGCCCGTCCCTGCGCTTCATCTGCTGCCGCGGGAAAGACCACCCTCAGGACGGTTTCGCCCTCCGTGGTGCGCATGGGGACGGTCAGGCCCATGTCGCCGTTGGCCAGCCCGAGTTGCGGGTCGTTCCGGGTCACGATGATCGGGCGCCCCGCATACCAGCCACCGGGCCGGTGCCCGGTGGGGAGGTCGATGAGCCCCGCCTGGTCGAGCCACCGTTCGATGGTCGCGTTCAACCCCTCGACGCCGGATGGGCCGCGGCGCAGGGCGCAGAGGAGCTGAAAGCCGTTGTGCTGCCGGAAGATCGCCGCAAGGCGGGTTTCGTCGTCGGTTGAATCCGGGTCGAAGCCTTCTCCCGAGCGGATGGCCTCGATCCAGGGCCGAATCCCGGCAAGCACCAGCTCGGCCAGCGCCGACTCCCGCGCCGGTGAGGCCAGGGGTGTCTCCAGCCAGCGGACGGCACGATCCGTGATCGTGGCCCGCGGGCGATCCAGTTCCCCGATCGCCTCGTCGGACGCCCCGGCATTGACTGCCCTTGCAAGGCGACCGATGGCGCTGTCGTGCCCGAAACGGTGCGAGTGACGCAGCATGGCGATGTGCGCCGCGAGCGGGTCGGATGTCTTGGCGCTCCCGACGATCTCCCCGGAGGCCTCGTGCAGCCACCCGGCCAGCGGGGCAGGATAGCCGCCGGTTTCCGCCGCCCGGCACAGCTCGCCGAGGACCGCGCCGGCCTCGACGGAGGCGAGCTGATCCTTGTCGCCCAGCAGGACCAGCCGCGCGTGCGCCGGCAACGCGTCGACCAGTTGCGCCATCAGCTCAAGGCCCACCATGGAGGCCTCGTCGACCACCACGATGTCGAGATCAAGCGGGTTTTCGCGGTGATGGCGGGGGCGTTCGGCCAGAGGCCGGGTGCCGATCAGCCGGTGGATGGTGCGGACATCCGTGGGCAGTTGCGCGGCGATTGCCGACCAGTGACCCGCGGAGAATCCAGTGTCCGGGAGGCCCGCGATCTCGCGGACCTTGTCGCCGATTGACTCGGCCAGCCGCGCGGCGGCCTTGCCCGTGGGAGCGCACAGGGCGATCCGCGAGGCTCGACTGGCGTCGGGGGGCTGCAACGAGAGCAGGGCGGCCAGCAGGCGGACCACCGTGGTGGTCTTGCCGGTGCCTGGTCCGCCGGTGACCACGGTGAACGGCTGCCGGATCGCCAGAGCGCAGGCGACCTTCTGCCAATCGGTTCCATCCCCGGGCCGTGTGGCCGACGGATAGAGTGCCTCGAGCACCGGCCGGATGGTTTCGGGCGAGGCGGGAGTGTCGCCCCCGGTGCGCCGGGCCAACCCGGTGGCGACGCGTTCCTCGATGCGCCAGAAACGCCGCAGGTAGACCTGCGGTCGCTCGTCGTCGACCAGGATCAGCGGCCGACCGCTTTCGTTCGCGCCAACCGCATCCGGCCAGGCAACGACCGATACCGCCGGATGCCCACGCAATGCCTGCCGCCAGTCATCGATCGACAGGCCATCGAGCACCTCGCGTGGCGCCGGGGCGCCCACCGGGCCCGGACGCAACGGGTCGGCGGGCGGCATGCGCAGGGTCAGGTCCGGCCGTTCGAGCACTTCGACCAGGTCGAGACAGACATGCCCGCCACCGCCCTGGTGGCTGGCAAGCACGGCCGCGAGTGTGGCCAATGGCGGGCTGTCGGGTACGTGACGCCGGAGGAACGCGGCCACGGCCCGGTCGATGGGGCGCAGCCAGCCGGCCTCGACCCAGGCGTCCAGCAGTGTTTCGAGCGATTCGTGGTGCTCCAGTGCGTGGTGACGGCTCATGCCGCGCCCTCCGCCTTGCCCGTGACGTTACCGGCGAACAGGGCGTCGATGGCCTCGATCAGCTCACGGCTCGGCCGGCAGGCGTAGATACCCGCATTGTCGGCCAGCGCCCCCTCTGCTGCCCGGATGCCGCGCAGGAAGACATAGACCGCCCCGCCGATGTGGCGGTCGTAGTCGTAGCCTTCCAGCCGGTCGGCCAGGTGACGGTGCAGGGCGACCAGGTAGAGCACGAACTGCAGGTCGTAGCGGTGTTCGAGCATGGCCTCCTCGAGCGCCTCGGGGCCGTAGGCATCGGCGTTCGGCCCGAGCCAGTTGGATTTCCAGTCGATCAGGTAGTAACGCCCGTCGTGCTCCACGGTCAGGTCGATGAAGCCCTTGAGCATGCCGTTGATCGCCTGGCCGGAAAGCGCCGGCCGGGGCCTGTCCGGGGCGACGTGTTCGCGCACCAGCGCGTCCAGCCGGGCCGTGTCGGCGGTTTCCACCGCCAGCCAGAATTCCATTTCCGCCTGGTGACGGGTCAGCTCGGGGAGCGCCATGGGTGGTGCCCCGTCCGGCAGTTCCCATCGGGCGGCCAGCAGCGTGTCCAGTGACCGGGCGACCACCTCGCGCTGCGCCTCGTCGAGCTCCCGCAGACCGGGGTGGGCACTGCGTTCCATCAGCCGGCGTACGCGTTCGGGACGGCCGACATGCCGGTCGAATCCCTCCTTCGCGATCGCCTCGATCAAGTCGTGGAGCAGGGTGCCGATTTTTGCGCCGCGGGGCAGGGCGTGGATGCCCTCGGGCGTCATGGGCTCCTCGTCCGGCAGGGCGCCGCCACCTGCCCGCGCGGCGGTTTCCTCGGCCTGCGATTCCATGCGCACCTCTTCGCGCGCCTCCTCGGGTGCCGGCAGGGTCACGTGCCCCGTCGAGGCGGTCAGGGCCGAGAAGCTCGAGATCCACCACGGCTCGAAGGGGCCGAAGCCGGGATGTCTGGGACCGTGCAGGGCCGGCGGTGCCGGTGGCACGAATCGGTGCGTGGCCGGGTCACGGCGTTCGGGGACAGGGGCAATGCTGACCGCCGGGTGCGCGGCCCATTCGTCCAGCGCCGCGGCAATCGCCTCGTTGCTCGCCTTTTCCCCGGGCGCGAAACCGAGGAACTGGCCAAAGGCCGTCTTGCCGGGATTGGGTTCCTTGGTGCCGATGGCCACGGGGCCGGCGCCGAGCCGGCAGGCAAACTCCGCGCGGGTCAGCGCGACGTAGAGCAGGCGGATCTCCTCGGCGATCGACTCGCGCTCGGCCCGGTCGCGGGCGGCCTGGTCGGGACGCATGTCCCAGACATTCTGCCCGTGACGGTGGCGACGGGTTGGCTCACTGGCGCCGGAGGACTTGCCGTTGGCCTTGGCCGCACTGGATTCGTCCCGGCCGATCAGGGCGGCGAAGGGCAGAAAGACCACGGGATACTGCAGGCCCTTGGATCCGTGAATGGTGACGATGCGCACCATCTCGCTGTCCTGCTCCAGGCGGATCTCCTGCTGGCCGGCCCCCTCGGTCATCGCCAGGTGCAGGCGGTGAATCAGGGCGGTCTCGCCGTCGACGTCGTGATCGGTCTCCTGCAGCCACTCGGCCAGGTGCAGCAGGTTGGTCAGCCGCCGCTCGCCGCGGCGGGACTCCCGCTCCGGGCCATCGAGCAGTCGTGCCGGGACGGAAAAGTGATGCATCAGCCCCATGATGGCCGCAAGCACTCCCTGACCGCGCCAGGCCCGGTGCCAGTCGTGGAACCTCCGACAGATCTCGTCGAAGGCGACCTCGTCGAGTAGCAGGGCCTCCAACTCGTCGAGCGGCAGGGCCAGGCTGGCCGTGGCCACCGCCTGGCGAATCCGGTCGCTGCGTGCCGGCGTGGCGAGCGCATCAAGCCAGACGAGCATGTCCGCGGCCTCGGCCGACTCGAACACGGACGCCTTCTCCGAGAGGTACACCGCCGGGACGCCGAAATCACTGAGCGCCTGGCGCATGGCGCGACCCTGAGTGCCGGTACGAACCAGCACGGCGATGTCTCGCGGCTGGATGCCGACGCGTTCACCTTCGGCGTTCTCGAAGCCGCATCGTCCCGCCTGCCCGGCGTTGAGCATGGCGGCGATCTCGCCCGCCGCGCGCACGGCCAGTTCATCGACGTAGCTCGTCGCGTTCCAGGTCTCCCCGGGCGGCGTCGTCCAGGCGGTCAAGGCGGGCAGCTCGCCATCGAGGTCGTCGTCGACCAGGCGGGTCGTGCGCCCCTGGGCGTCGACCGGATGGAAGGGCACCGGGTTGGCCTCGCCGTCGGCCGGAAAGCGGAAGGCGCCCTGCGGGTGCCGGTCGGCGACCGTGCAGAGGTGGTTGACCGCCCCGACCATCGCCTCGGTGGAGCGGAAATTGCGCGGCAGACTGGCGTGACGGCCCTCGGTAGCCCGCCGGGCGGTCAGGTAGCTGTGGATGTCCGCGCCCCGGAAACTGTAGATCGCCTGCTTGGGATCGCCGATCAGCACGATCGCGTGTTCGTCTCCGGCCGGACGCTGGTCGAGGGGATAGATCGCGGAGAAGATCGCGTACTGCAGCGGGTCGGTGTCCTGGAATTCGTCGATCAGGGCGACCGGGTACTGGGCGCGGATCGCCGCGGTCATGCCGTCGGCGTTGGGATTGCGTTGCGCGTCGACCGCATCGCGCATCTGGATCAGCATGTCGTCGAAGCCCATCGCCCGCCGTGAGGCGAGCAGGGTGGCGATGCGTTCGCGGATCCACAGCGCGGCGAAGGCCTCGATCGCCGGCCGGACCTGCTCGGCCTCCTCCTCGACGCGTTCGGCCTGCTCGTGCCAGCCGCGGATCGCGTCCAGTGCCGGGTGCTCGGGCGATTTCGTGCCCTTGTTGGTCTTCGGCCAGGCCAGATTTCCACGAACCTTTTCCGAGAGCGGGGTTTGTCCGTCGGCCCAGGCATCGATTTGCGCCAGCCAGGCCGCGAAATCGTTTTCCTGCTTGGCGTCCGGATAGCTTTTCTTGCTCAGCCCCGCCCGAACGGCGTGCCATTGCTCGTGAAGCGTGGCCGGGTCTTCCCGCCACGCCGCGCGGGCGGCCTTTTCGGCCTTGTCCACCTGGTCCTGTTCCGCGGCGAGCCGCTCGAGCAAGGTGGCCGGCTCGGGCAGCTCGTTCGAATGGTTGGCCAGCACGTCGCCGTCGGCCACCGGGCTGCCATCGCGCCGGATCAGGTCGCGGATCCGGTCCTTGAGCGCGCCCGGGGCGGGCACGATGCGGGCGAACTGGCGGGCAAGTCGCGCGTCGTCCTGCGCCAGGGGGTAGCCGTGGGTCCGCCAGAAATCCCGGATCGCCTCGCCGACCACCGGGTCCAGGTCGGTCATCAGCTCCTGCTCGAACAGGGCCCGGCTGTGGAAGGCGTGCTCGCGCAGCATCCGCTGGCAGAAACCGTGAATGGTGAAGATCGCCGCTTCGTCCATCCACTCGGCCGCCCGCTGCAGACGAAAACCGCCGCGGGCGCGTTCGTCCGGGTCGAACTCGGCGTGAAGCCGGCGCAGCGGTTCGTCCACGTCCTTGGGCGTCAGCGTCCCGGCGAACAGCCAGGCCGCCTGCTGCAGGCGTGTGCGGATGCGATCGCGCAGTTCTTCCACCGCCGCCTCGGTGAAGGTACTCACCAGGATCTCCGGCGGGGTGAGCGGACGGGCGTCGCGGTGCTCGGGATGACGATGCCCCAGGACCAGCCGCAGGTAGAGCAGCGAGATGGTGAAGGTCTTGCCGGTGCCGGCACTTGCCTCGATCAGGCGTCCGGCCTGCAGGGGAAAGGTGATCGGATCGAGCTGGTTCATTCCGCGTCCCCCGCAAGCAGTTGTTTCCGATGGGCGCCCCGGGTGGCCCGGGCGATGGGCAGATAGATGCTTCGGGCGATCCCGGCGAATTCCGGATGGTCGACCATCGACCGGAAATCCGGCCACAGCCGGACGAGATCGGCATCGAAGGCGGCGGCTGCCTCGAAACCCTGGCGGGCGTCGGACAGGCGCTTATCCTCGTTCCTGGCGATCAGCCAGGCGATCTGGGCGCGCGGCTCGGCGGGCAATGGAGCGCGAACCGCTATATGCCAGTGCTCGACGAGGTCACGGAGGATCTCCCGGGCCGTGTCCGGCGCGATCGGTTCCATCGCCACCGGGCGCTCGGTGGGTGCCTCGGCACGCGCATCCGATTCGCTGATGAGATAGGTGGTGACCGGCTGGCCGCCGAGCTGGGCCGCGACGTGGGCCGGCCATTCGCCGACCAGGCGGTGCCACTTGAGCTTGTCGCGGCTGTGCAGCCGTCCGGTGTGCAGCCGCAGGCGGACCGCGCCGTCGTCACCGGTTCGGATATCGCCGATCTCCCCAGCCAGGGGCGGCTCGCCGTCGCTGGCGAGTTGCTCCCCCGGCTCGAAGGCGGGTTGGGGATCGGGGTAGCGATTGGAAAGGGCGGCCCAGGTCGACAGCTGCCGACCGAGCGCCTCGCCGTGCTCCCGGCGCAGGGTCTCGTCGAACGGTGGCAGGGGCAGCCGCCCGCTACCGGCGATTCGGTCAAGGGCCAAGTCGATCCAGCCGGGAAGGCGTTCTACGAGAATTTCCGGGCTCAGCGCCTTGACAGGTTCGCGCCGGATCTGTGCGAGCACGGCGTCCAGCAGGGCTCCGCTGAGCCGGGATTCGTCCAGCGGGCTGAGGGCGAAGGGTTCGTCGTCCTCGGGCAGCGCGATGTCGTATCGGGGGCGCACGTCGAGGCGCCGGCCGAGGTAGACCCGCCAGGGTTTCGACAGCAGCAGGGAAAGGTCGGACAGGGTGGGCGACGGGGCCTGCTGGTTATCGAGCGTCCGCTGGTCGACCGCCTGCACCTGCTCCGGCTGGTACACCCGGAACCACTCATCGGCGTAACTGAACAGACCGGGGCGTGTCCGATCGAAGTACGCCCGGCTGAACGGCTGGAGAGGGTGTTCGGTGGTCAGGGCCGCGGAGGCGTCGGTCTGCTCGCTGCCGGCGGGTGGCGCCCAGCCGCGATCGAGGTGGTCCCGCAACTGGTTGACCAGTACGGAGGCAGGGCGTTCGTGGTTGTCGCGCACGTCGCGCCCCACCCAGCTGATCCAGAGCCGGTCGCGGGCGGAGAGCAGTGCCTCGAGGAAGAGATAGCGGTCGTCCTCGCGCCGCGAGCGGTCACCGGGGCGATAGCGTCCGGCCATCAGGTCGAAGTCGGCGGACGGCTGGCGACGCGGGTAGGCAGCGTCGCTCATCCCCAGCAGGTAGACGTGCCGGAAGGGAATGGCGCGCATGGGCATCAGCGTGGCGAAGTTCACCGCGCCCACCAGAAAGCGCTGGTTGAGCCGATGCTCGTCGAGCCGTTCCAGCCAGGCGCTGCGGGCCGTCTCAATGCCGATCGCGGTGTCGAAGGCCGCCGAACGGCAGTCCGCGAGCCAGCCACGCGTGGCCTCCAGTATGCGGTCGCGCAGGCTGACGGCCGACTCGCGCTCGGCCAACGGGTTGTCCGCGGACTGGCCCGCCGGGATCGCCTCGGGGGCGAAGAAGGCATCCATCAGTTCCTCGAAGCACTGGACCCATTCGGCCGGTTTGTGGAGCTCGGACAGGCGTCGCCGCCAGTGGTCGAGCGCACCGATCAGGGCATGCAGTGGGCCGACCACCGCGGCGCTGCCCCCGTCCATCCCGCCGACCGGGACGATGTCCCGCCAGTCGCCATCGGCACCGCCCAGATGGGCGTAGAGCAGGCGATCCATCCCGAACTGCCAGCTGTTCTGCTCGATGCCCGGTGGCAGGCCGAAGCCGGCGCGATGCTCGCCGTCCAGCCCCCAGCGGATGCCGGCTGTCTCGATCCAGTGGTGCAGGGTATCGAGATCGTCCGCCGCGATGCCAAAACGGGCGCGCAGGGCATCCACCTCCAGCAAATCCATCACGTCGGTCGCCGTCAGGCGACTCTCGGGCAGGTGCAACAACGCCTCGAGCGCGCGGAGCATGGGATGGGTCTCGCGCTCGGGGCGGTCGGAGATGGCGAAGGGCAGCCAGCGCGAATCATCGCGCTCGATCCGACCGAACACCGCGGCGATGGCCGCGGCGTAGTCGGTCATGTCGGGCACCATCACGATCACGTCCCGGGGCCGCAGGCCCGGGTCGGCATCGAAGGCGGCCAGCAGCTGGTCCTGGAGGATCTCCACCTCGCGCAGGGGCGTGTGAGCGATGGTGAAATGCAGGGAGTCGTCGGCCGGGTCGAGGCGACGGCGCTCGGCCTCGATTTCGCGCATGGGGCGCAGATCGAGCAGGTCGGACTGGATGCGACCGAGGACATGGTCGCTGTCCGGGTCGTCGAACAGGTCGATGTTGAGGCTCTCCGCGCCACTTTCCACCCGCGCGGGTGCCTCGTCGAACTCGTCGACCAGGCGGACGATGTCGCGTCCCTGCTTCCCCCAGGAGGCGAGCAGGGGGTGGGCGTGCTGGTGCACTGCGTGGTCGTCGAGCGTGGCGTCGATCTTGCGCTCGCTGGTGCGCCGGTAGACCGATCGGAACAGGTGTCGGTCCTCGACGATGTCGCCCCAGTAATGACGACAGGGGTTCTGCAGGCAGAAAATCACCTGTACCCATTGCGAGACCGCACCGAGCACCTCGAGTACCTGCGGCGGCAGGGCCGAGATGCCGAAAACCACGATCCGCCGCGGCAACTCCGCCGGACGCTCGGTCAGCCGGCGGGATGCCTCGAGGAAGGCGCGGTGGGTCAGGGCCCGGCCGGCGTGGGTCGCGTGGACGGCGCCGCGCTCCTCGTCCTCCGGCGGATGGCGTTCGAGATCGGCGAGGACCGCTCGCCAAAGCGCCGGCTGCCAGCGCGATCCTTCCGGAATCTCGGGCGTGTCGCCTCCCGGGCCGGGAAGGATGGGCTCGTCCCGGGCCCAGTGGTACAGCCAGTCGGCACGGTAGACCTGGTACTGGTCAAACTGGTCCGCCAGGCGGGCTGCGAGCTGGAAGGCGCGGTGCTCGTCTGTATCGATATAGTGGCGCAGCGGTTCGAACACGGGGTCGGCGGTGAGTGCCGGATCACTCAGCAGCCGGAACAGTCGCCAGGCCAGGCGCGGCTTGTCGAGCGGTGCCTCGGGCGGCACCGCCTCCGACCCCAGTACCGCCCGGTAGCAGTGCCATTGCAGCCGCGCGGGGAGCAGCAGGTCCAGCGCGGTCGCCACCCCCAGCCCGTCGTCGTCCCGCGAGCGGCCCAGCGCCAGCCGCAGCCACTGCGCCATGCCGTTGCTCTGAACCAGCACGCTTTCGTTCTCCAGCGGCGCGAGCGGGTAGCGCTTGAGCCATTGGACCAGCAGATCGCGCAGATTCTCTAGCCGGTTACCCTGCAGGACGATGAAGCCGGGCTGTAGGTCCGTGTGCGGGGAGTCGGGCTGGTGCAAGGCGTCCTTTCCTGTCGGCATGGGTCGAGGCGTGTCAGTGTAGGTGAAGGAAGGATGGCGGGTAAACGCGACGCAAGCTGTCGCGTGGAACGCCGGCGGGGATGGACGGTCCACACCCTGACGACGTTTTGGTTATAGTCGGACCGGTCCGGAGCGGACCGGGCGATGGAATCTACGGGAAACAGCGCATGGAAGACTTTCGCACCTGGCACTGGCTGGAGACCGTGATCGATCACGGCGGGCTCAAGCCGGCATCCGAGCGGCTGCACCGCACACCATCGACCATCAGCCACGCGATCAAGCAGCTGGAACGGCGCATCGGGGTGACGCTGGTCGAAACCCGCGCGCGGCGCATCCAGCTCACCGAGACGGGCAGCATCCTGCTCGAGCACATGCGGCCATTGATCCGGGAGCTGGAGGGCGTCGAGGGGGTGATCGAGCAGTTTCGCGACGGCGGGACGTCGGTGATCCGGCTCGCGGTCGACCAGGTCTATCCGCACGATCGCCTGATGCGGGCACTGGAACGGTTCTCGACCGAGTACCCGCATACGCGGATCGAACTGCACGAGACCGTGCTGGGCGGTGGCCCGGCAATGTTCCAGAAGGGGGACGTGGGTCTCTACCTGGGACTGGAGCCGGTGGCCGACCATGTCGGCAAGCGTTTCGGCCGCATGCGTTTCGTCCCCTGCACCGGGCCGACCCATCCGCTGGTCGAGCGGGCGGCGTCGCTCGCCGAGGGCGAGGTGCTGCCCGAGGCGCAGCTGCGTCAGTTCCGCCAGGTGGTCATGCGCGACTCCCACCCGGAACGCAGTCGGAATGCCGGGTGGCTGGGGGCCGCCCAGCGCATCACCGTCGATCACGTGCACACCGCCGAGGAGCTGATCCGCTCGGGGCTCGGGTTCGGCTGGCTGCCGGAGTATCTCGTCAGGCAACACGAGGAGCTCGTCCGCATCCCGGTGGAGGAGGGGCTCTGCCCGGAGGCGGCGATGATGCTCTACCACCAGCGCGAGTTCCAGGCCAACCCGGCCCACCAGGGAATGGTTCAGGCGCTGGTGGAGATGTCGGAAGGCTGCGGGTCTTTCGAGGGGCCCTGACTGGGCGGAATCAGCCTGCCTTTTCGGTGGCCAGGCTGCGGATCTTCTCGACCATGTTCACCAGACCGGTGGCCCGGTTGGCGGACAGGTGGGCACCGAGACCGAGTTCGTCGATGAACGTGTCGTCGGTGGCCAGGATATCCTCGGCCGTGCGGTCGGAATAGATGCGGAAGAGCAGGGCGATCAGACCGTTGACGATCATCGCGTCGCTGGTGCCGTACAGCTTCAGCCGGTCACCGTCCCACTCGTAGTCGAACCAGACCTGCGACTGGCAGCCGTGGAACTTGTGTTCCTCGTCCTGCTTTTCCGGCGGGAAGGCGGGCATCTGCCGCCCCATGTCCATGATGTACTGGTAGCGCTCGGTCCAGTCACCGAGGAAGTCGAATTCGTCCTTCAGTGCCTGGATTTCGGCGTCGATCGTGGGCGCCTTGTCGGCCATGGGGCGGAACCTCCGGGAAACGGTGGGTGCGGAATCAATCCTCGTCGCGAACGGTGAAGCTTTCACCGCAACCACAACTGTCCTCGACGTTGGGGTTGTCCACGTGCAGCATGCGCGTGAGCCCTTCGACCACGTAGTCCAGCGTCGAGCCGCGAATGGCGGAAAAACTGGCCTCGTCGGTGATGATGGGCATGCCGTCGCAGTCGAACCAGAGATCGTCGTCGTGGATCTCGCGGGCGGCGTCCATGACGTAGGCGAAACCCGAGCAGCCGGACTTCTTGATGCCCAGTCGCAGGCCGAGTGCCGACTCGTCACCGGCGAAGGTGCGCTCGAGGTGGCCACGGGCCGCCTCGGTCATGGAGAGTTGCTGGTCGGCCGGCAGGGCCGTCGCTCGGGCACGAGCCGCTTCGACCCGTTCGGGGTCGACTGGCTTGGCGGTATCGCTGACGGGTTGGGCGCTGTGTACTTCGGCGGTCATGAACCTACCTCCGGCTTCATTGGTCTCAGCCGGCCTCACGGGGCTGGCTGGAGACGTAGATCGTATCGTTCTCGACCCGCACATCGTAGCAGTCGATCGGCTCGTAGGCCGGTGCCGAGAGTGCCTCGCCATCGCGCAGGCAGAACTCGGCGTTGTGCCACGGGCAGGTGATGATGTCTCCGTCGATGGGTCCGTCCGAGATCGGCAGCTCCTGGTGGCTGCACTCGTCAATCACGGCGAGGATCACCCCGTCGGCGTTGACCACCAGGATGTCGTCGTCCGGTCCCTCCACGACACGGTGTTCGCCGGGGGCGAGTTCGCGTGTCTCGCAGACGCGGATCCAGTTTTCGTCGAGGGAGTCGCTCACGGTTTAGCTCATATGGTGTTGATATAAAAGGTGATCATCCGGAGGAAGCGGCCTAGAACATGCCGGTGGCCAGGCGGGCCTCTTCCGACATCATCTCCTTGCTCCAGGGCGGGTCGAACACCAGCTCGACGGCGGCCTCCTCGACGGTGGGGATTTCCATGATCCGTTGATGGGCATCCGAGGCGATCACCCCGCCCATGCCGCAACCCGGCGCGGTCAGGGTCATGTCGACCTCGACGCGCCGACCGGAGACGGGGAGGCTTTCCACCTTGACGTTGTAGACCAGGCCCAGGTCCACGATATTGATCGGGATTTCCGGATCGAACACGCCACGCAGCTGCTCCCAGACCATCTCCTCGACTTCCTTGTCGGAGGCATTCTCCGGCAGCTCCGGCTGCGGGGGCGGCTCCTTGCCGAGCGCGTCTGCATCCTTGCCCTCCACCCGCAGCATGTGGCCGCGCGCCTTGATGGTGAAGCTGCCGCCCAAGGCCTGCATCAGTTCCACGGGCGTATCCTTGGAAGCCAGGACCTTCTGGCCCGAGGGCACCATGGTGCAGACCACGTCGCGCTTCAAGCGGATGCGTTCCATTGGTTCCACGCGCATTCTCTCCGTTTGCCTGTTTGCGTCTCAGACCAGCATGTCGCGAACGCGCTTGGTGGCGTGCACGAACCGGTCGATGTCGTCAAAAGTGTTGTAGAAGGCCGCCGATGCCCGCGCCGTGCCGGTCAGGGCTCCGAAACGCTGCATCAGGGGCATCGCGCAGTGATGGCCGGTGCGCACGGCAATGCCCATCGAGTCGAGCAGGGTACCGATGTCGTGGGGGTGCGCACCTTCGATCAGGAAGGAAACCACCGGCACCTTGTGCCGGGCCTCACCGACAATGGTGAGCCCCTCGATGTTCGACAGCCCGTCGGTCATCCGCGCAAGCAGTGCCTGCTCGTGGCGCTCGACGGCCAGCCAGTCCAGCCCCTCGGCCCATTCCAGAGCCGCCGCGAAACCGATGGCTCCCTCGATATTGGGTGTACCGGCCTCGAACTTGGACGGCGGCGGTGCGAACCGGATGCCGTCGAACCGCACCTCCTCGATCATGTCGCCGCCACCGAGGAACGGCGGCAGGCGTTCGAACCAGTCGCCGCGCGCGTACAGGGCTCCGACGCCGCTTGGACCGAAGACCTTGTGGCTGGAGCAGGCATAGAAGTCGCAACCCAGCGCCTGCACGTCCACGGGGCCGTGCGGCAGCCCTTGTGCGCCGTCCACCAGAACAGGCACGCCGCGTTCTCGGGCGATCTTGCTGATGCGCGCGACCGGATTGACCGTGCCCAGCGCGTTGGAGACGTGGTTCACGGCCACCAGCCGGGTGCGATCGCTGATCAGATCGGGCAGGGCGTCGATCTCCAGCTCTCCCTGATCGTTCGCCGGGATCACCTTGATCTCGATGCCTTTTCGCTCCTTGAGCATCAGCCACGGCACGATATTGGCGTGGTGCTCGAGTTCGCTGACGATCACCTCGTCGCCGGCCGACCAGTCGGCGGACAGCGAGTGCGCCAGCAGGTTGATCGCCTCGGTCACGCCGCGGACGAACACGATCTCGCGCTCATGGTCGGCATTCAGTGAGCGGGCGATCCGCGCACGCGCTCCCTCGAAGCGCTCGCTGGCCCGGGCGGAAAGCGTGTGCACACCACGGTGGATGTTGGCGTTGTCGCGCTCGTAGAAATCGCGGATGGTGTCGATCACCTTCCGGGGTTTCTGCGTGGTCGCGGCATTGTCCAGGTACACCAGCGGCTTGCCGTGCACTGCCTGATCGAGTGCGGGAAACTGCGCACGGATCGCCTCAGGGGAAAACGCCTCGACACGGCGATCGGACTGTTGCGTTTGCTCGCTCATCAGCGCGCGTTCATCCCGGTGCGGTCGGCCAGCACGGCCCCGACGCGCTCGGTGAGCCACTCGCGCAGGTCGTCCATCGGGATCTCGTCGATCACCTCCTGGGCGAAACCGGCGATCAGCAGTGCGCGGGCCTCGGCCACCGGCACGCCCCGGGTGCGCAGGTAGAACAGTGACTCCTCGTCGAGTCGGCCGATGGTCGCGCCGTGTGAACAGCTGACGTCGTCGGCGTAGATCTCGAGCTCGGGCTTGGCGTCGATCTCGGCGTTGTCCGACAGGATCAGGTTGTTGCTCGACTGGTATGCCTCGATCCGCTGGGCATCCTGCTCGATCAGAATGCGGCCCTTGAACACCCCGCGGCCGGCATCGTCGGCGATCGAGCGGTAGTGCTCGTTGCTGGTGGTGTCGGCGGCCGCATGCGTGATGCGCGTGTGGGTGTCGAGCACCTGCTTGTCACGCGGCATCATCAGACCGATCAGGTCCGTGTGCGCGCCGGAGCCGCCCACGTGGATGTCGTACTCGCGGCGGATCACCTTGCCGCCCAGCTGGACGTTGTAGCTGTGGTAGCGGGCGTCTCGTGCCAGCTCGGCAAAGCTGCGCTCGGTGGCGAGGCGCTGGTCGCCGTCAAGGCCCAGTGCGATATGGGTCAGGGCGGCGTTGGCGGCGATCGTCGAGACGATCACGCTGTTACGCCAGGACGGCTTGTCGCCCACCGCCTCGATGTGCTCGACGACGGTGGCCGTCGCACTTTCGCCCAGGCGGACCAGTACTCGCGGGTGGCTCATGGCCGACTCGGTCGCGCCGTCCAGCCACTCGATCACCATCGGGCGCTCGATCACGGCATTGGGCGCCACGTCGATCACCACCCCTTCGCGGGCCATGGCGGTGTTCAGGGTCACAAGCACGTCGTTGGGGTTGTCGACAGCCGGTGCCGGTACGGGCGAAAAGGCCGCCTCCCGTGCCGAGTCGTCCGCGTCGGCCAGTGCGACGATGGTCAATCCCTCGGGCAGGTCGTCGGGCACGCCCTGGAAGATGCCGTCGATGAAGCGCAGGCGGATCGGGTCCTCGAACGGCAGCCGGTTGGCCGGCTCGATGTCACCGCCCACGCCCTCGGCGGCGGCAAAGTTGCCGCGCTGGATGGGGCGCAGGTTGGTCCAGCGCCATTCCTCGTCACGCAGGCCGGGCAGGCCGAGGGCTTCGGCCTGCTCGCGTGCGGTGCGGGCGATCGTGTCGGGTGCCACGGCCGATTCCGGCATGGCCGTCTTGAGCCAGTCGGGAAGCGCCTTTCGCATCACGATGCCTCCTCGAGAATCTCCTGGTAACCCTCGGCTTCCAGGCGGTGGGCGAGGGTCTTGTCACCGGACTTGATGATCTTGCCCTTGTAGAGCACGTGGACGAAGTCCGGCTCGACGTAGTTGAGCAGGCGCTGGTAGTGCGTAACCAGAATGATGCCGCGCTCCTCGCCACGCATGCGGTTGATGCCCTCGGAGACCACCTTGAGCGCGTCGATGTCCAGTCCCGAATCGGTCTCGTCGAGCAGGGCTAGCTTGGGCTCGAGCAGCAGCATCTGCAGGATTTCGTTGCGTTTTTTTTCGCCGCCGGAAAAGCCTGCGTTCACGCCGCGGTGCAGGAAGGCATCGTCCATGTTCATGCTGGCGATCAGCTCGCGCACCTGTTTCATGAAGGTGAAGGTGTCGACCTCGTCGAGACCCTGCGCTTCGCGCTTGGCGTTGAGCGCTTCCTTGAGCAGATAGATGTTCTTCACGCCCGGGATCTCGACCGGGTGCTGGAAGCCGAGCAGCATGCCGGCCACCGCGCGTTCCTCGGTCTCCATCTCCAGGAGATCGTGGCCGTCGAAGGTGATGGTGCCCTGCGTGACCTCGTAGCCTTCGCGCCCGCCCAGCACGTGGCAGAGCGTGCTCTTGCCCGAGCCGTTCGGCCCCATGATGGCGTGGACCTCGCCGGCGTTGATGGTCAGGTCGATGCCCTTGAGGATCTCCTTGCCATCGATTTCGGCATGCAGGTTCTTGATTTCGAGAAGTGCCATGATTGAAAGCCTCTTTAACTTGTTCTGGTAACCCGTTGTCTATTGGGTCTTAGCCCACGGAGCCTTCGAGCGAAACGGCCAGAAGGGCCTGCGCCTCGACGGCGAACTCCATGGGCAATTCGTTGAACACGTCCTTGCAGAAACCGCTGACGACCATGTTCATGGCGTCTTCCTCGGCCAGGCCGCGCGAGCGCAGGTAGAACATCTGGTCGTCGCTGACCTTGGAGGTGGTCGCCTCGTGCTCGAGTTGGGCGCTGGCGTTCTTGGTCTCCACGTACGGGAAGGTGTGCGCGCCGCAGCGATCGCCGATCAGCAGGGAGTCGCACTGGGTGAAGTTGCGGGCGTCCCTGGCGGTCTTGCCGATGTGCACCAAGCCACGGTAGGCGTTTTCCGAGCGTCCCGCCGAGATACCCTTGGAGACGATCGTCGAGCGGGTCCGCTCGCCGAGGTGGATCATCTTGGTGCCCGAATCGATCTGCTGGTAGTTGTTGGACACGGCCACGGAATAGAATTCGCCGACCGAGTCGTTGCCCTTGAGGATGCAGCTGGGGTACTTCCAGGTGATGGCCGAGCCGGCTTCGACCTGGGTCCAGGTGATCTTGGAGCGGTCGCCGCGGCACTCGCCGCGCTTGGTGACGAAGTTGTAGATGCCGCCCTTGCCTTCCTCGTCGCCCGGGTACCAGTTCTGGACGGTGGAGTACTTGATCTCGGCATCGTCCAGCGCCACGAGCTCGACCACGGCCGCGTGCAGCTGGTTCTCGTCACGCTGCGGGGCGGTGCAGCCCTCGAGGTAGCTGACCGAGGCGCCTTCCTCGGCGACGATCAGCGTGCGCTCGAACTGGCCGGTGTTGCGCGCATTGATTCGGAAGTAGGTCGACAGCTCCATCGGGCACTTCACGCCCTTCGGGACGTAGACGAACGAGCCGTCGGAGAACACCGCCGCGTTGAGCGCGGCGAAGAAGTTGTCGCCCTGCGGTACGACGGTGCCCAGGTACTTCTTCACCAGTTCGGGATGGTTCTCGACCGCCTCGGAGAACGAACAGAAGATCACGCCGGCCTCGGCGAGCTTTTCCTTGAAGGTGGTGGTGACCGACACCGAGTCGAAGACCGCGTCAACCGCCACGTTCGCGCCCTTCACGCCGGCGAGGACAGCCCGCTCGTGCAGGGGGATGCCGAGCTTCTCGTAGGTCTCAAGGAGCTTGGGGTCGACCTCGTCCAGCGACTCGGGCGCTTCGGCGTCGAGCTCTTCCTGGGACTTCGGCGCGGCGTAATAGGAGAGTGCCTGGTAGTCGATCTTGGGGTAGTGGACGTGCGCCCACTCCGGCTCTTCCATCTTCTGCCACTGGCGGAAGGCCTCCAGGCGCCACTCGAGCATGAAAGCCGGCTCGTTCTTCTTCGCCGAGATCATGCGGACCACGTCCTCGTCGAGGCCCGGCGGGATGATCTCCTGCTCGATGTCGGTCGTGAAACCGTACTTGTACTCGCGCTTGACGAGTTTCTCGAGTTCGTGGGTTTCGGTCATGTCAGTCTTACCTGCTCAAGAAGTGTCTCGACCGGCGGTATGCTGCCCCCGGCCCGGAATTCGTCACGATGCGGTCGTTCGTGACCGCCGTTCCTGCCGGTCGGCGATCTGCGTCCCGGACTCCGAACGCTCGTACCAGACCGGCACCTGGGATGTCTCGCCCTTGGCCACCGGCCGGCTCATGTCGGCCAGCGTGGTGGCGTCGAGCAGGGCGTGCACCCCGCGATTGATTGCCTCCCAGTGCGGCCGGACCGCGCAGTCGCCCTGCATGGCGCAGTCGTGGTCCGGTCGGAAGCAGTCGGTCATGGCAATCGGACCGTCGATGGCCTCGATGATCTCCGCCAGGCTGATCGCCTCCGCGGGACGGGCGAGGAAGTACCCGCCGGCCCGCCCCTGGCGGGAGTACACGATGCCTTCCCCGTGCAGCAGCTTGAGTAGCTTGCCGACGGTAGGCATGCTGATTCCGGTCTCCTCGGCCAGGGCACGCGCGTTCGCCCGGCGCTGCCCGGTGCCGGACTTTGCGTCGCCCGCCAGGGCGGTAAGCAGCACGATGGCGTAGTCGCTCAGCCGGCTGATCTTCAGCATGTGGCCTCCAACGCGTTCGTTGCCGTGGCGGCGGTTGTCGGGGATCTCCCGATACCCTTACCGCCATGGTCGGTTATTAGGCATAAAAGTACTAAACCGGTACGGTTTTTTCAAGCCGTTTAACCCCTGCTCGCCCCCTAAGCTGGACAACGGTGCAGCCGGGCGGGCAGGGAAGGGCTTAACCCCTTGTCCCGACTTCGGTTTGGCGGGAAAATCTGCTATCTTTCGCTGCCTTTTCCAACGCCGGAATGACGAGGAATTCGTTGACGTGACCAGCACTGCCCGCACGCAGACATCCAACGGGCCGGCCAAGCGCCTGTTCATCAAGACCTGGGGCTGCCAGATGAACGAGTACGATTCGGCCAAGATGGCCGACGTGCTCGGCGTGTCCAGCGGCTTCACACCGGTCGAGGATCCGGCCGAGGCCGACGTGATCCTGCTCAACACCTGTTCGATCCGCGAGAAGGCACAGGAGAAGGTGTTCTCTCAGCTGGGCCAGTGGCGGCCGCTCAAGGAGAAGAACCCGGACCTGGTCATCGGCGTGGGCGGTTGCGTGGCCAGCCAGGAAGGGGAGGCCATCCGCGAGCGCGCTCCGTACGTTGACATCGTCTTCGGTCCGCAGACCCTGCACCGCCTCCCCGAGATGGTTGCTGTGGTCGAGGCCGAGCGAACGCCTGTGGTCGACATCTCCTTCCCCGAGATCGAGAAATTCGACAACCTGCCGGACCCGCGTGCCGAAGGGCCGGTGGCGTTCGTCTCGATCATGGAGGGTTGCTCGAAGTACTGCACCTTCTGCGTCGTGCCCTACACCCGTGGCGAGGAAATCTCCCGCCCCTTCGACGACGTGGTCGCCGAGGTGGCGGATCTCGCCGAGCAGGGCGTGCGAGAGGTCAACCTGCTGGGGCAGAACGTCAATGCCTACCAGGGTCCGATGCACGACGGGCAGATCGCCGATCTGGCGCTGCTGATCGAGGTCGTCGCCCAGATCGACGGCATCGACCGAATCCGGTTCACCACCTCGCATCCGGTGGAGTTCACCGACCGATTGGTCGAGGCCTACCGCAACGTGCCGGAGCTGGCGAGCTTCCTGCACCTGCCGGTCCAGTCGGGTTCCGACCGTGTACTGGCCCTGATGAAGCGCGGGCACATGGTTATGGAATACAAGTCGAAGATCCGGCGCCTGCGCGAGGCGCGTCCCGGCATCTCGATCTCCTCGGACTTCATCGTCGGCTTTCCCGGCGAGACCGAGCACGACTTCGAGCAGACCATGAAGCTGATCGAGGAAATCGGTTTCGATCACTCGTTCTCCTTCATCTACAGCGCACGCCCGGGCACGCCGGCATCCAACCTGCCGGACGACCAGCCGGAAGCGGTCAAGAAGGAGCGCCTGGCCCGCTTGCAGTCGCGCATCAACGAATTCGAGCGCGAGATCTCCGAGTCCATGCTGGGCACGACTCAGACCGTGCTGGTACAGGGTCCCTCAAAGAAGGACCCCAACGAGCTGATGGGCAAGACCGAGAATAACCGTAGCGTGATCTTCCGTGGTCGTCCGGGTTTGGTGGGCCTGTTCGTCGATCTGAAGATCACCCAGGTCAATCCCAACTCGCTGCGTGGCGAATTCGTCGACATTCACCCCACAGACCGCGAGCGTGCCAAGGCACGCAACCTCGTGGCGGCCTGAGGAGTTTTCATGACCGACACTGGCGCCGAACGCCTCGAATTCGCCCTTGAGCCGGCCGACAACGAACGGTTGGCTAACCTCGCGGGCACGTTCGACGAGCACCTGCGCATGATCGAACGTAGGCTGGGCGTGGAGATCAATCACCGCGGCAATCTGTTCGCCGTGATCGGCCCGTCGGCCGTGGCCGAGCAGGTCGAAACGTTGCTGGCCGACCTGTACAAGGCCAGCGCGACGCAGATCATCGATCCCGAGCGGGTGAACCTCGGCCTGCAGGAGTCCGCCCGGGAGGACGAGCCGCCCCCGCCGGGCGACGAGGTGCTGATCAAGACCCTGCGCGGCATCGTCCGCGGACGCGGCAACCGTCAGGTGCAGTATCTCCGCGCGATCAGTCGCTTCGATCTCAATTTCGGCATCGGCCCGGCGGGCACCGGCAAGACCTATCTCGCCGTTGCCAGCGCCATCGATGCCTTCGAGCGCGGCCAGGTCCAGCGGATCGTGCTGGTGCGGCCCGCGGTGGAAGCGGGCGAGAAGCTCGGTTTTCTGCCCGGCGATCTCGCGCAGAAGATCGATCCGTATCTGCGGCCGATGTACGACGCACTCTACGAAATGATGGGCTTCGACAAGGTCAATCGCCTGATCGAGCGCAACGTGATCGAGGTCGCCCCGCTGGCGTTCATGCGCGGGCGGACGCTCAACGAGTCGTTCGTCATCCTCGACGAGGCGCAGAACACCACCATCGAGCAGATGAAGATGTTCCTCACGCGTATCGGTTTCGGCACGACCGCGGTGGTCACCGGCGACATCACCCAGATAGACCTGCCCAAGGGGGTCACTTCCGGCCTGCGTCACTCGATCGAGATGCTCAGCGACGTGGAGGGCGTGGAGTTCACCTTCTTCCAGAGCCGGGACGTGGTACGCCACCCACTGGTCAAGCGCATCATCGACGCCTACGAGAAGCGGGGCGGCGGCAGCGGATGAGCACCCACATCGTGGTGGATCGTCAACGGGCGACGGCTGGTCGCTGCCCCTCGCGTCAGACCCTGGCCGGCTGGGCGGCCGAAACACTCCATGGCGCCGCCATCAAGATCCCCGACGGGGCCGAGGTCACCATCCGGTATGTCGAGGCACCGGAAAGCCGTGAGCTCAACGACCAGTTCCGCGGCAAGGACCGTCCGACCAACGTACTCTCGTTTCCGTCCACCGAGGAGCCGGGCTTGCCGGCCGCCGTGGCGACCGGCGAACCTCCCTACCTCGGCGATCTCGTGATCTGCAACGAGGTGGTCGAGTCCGAGGCCCGTGAGCAGGGCAAGCTGACAAGGGCCCATCACGCGCACATGGTGGTGCATGGGATTCTGCACCTGTTGGGCTATGATCACCTCACCGACGAACAGGCCGAGCAGATGGAAACCATCGAGATCCGCGTTATGCGGACGCTGGGCTATTCCGACCCCTATGCCTGAATGCCCCGGCCGACGACGTACGCGTGAGCGGGCGTCTTCCCCCGGGGTCATCGTTTATCGTTCACTCACCTATCAGTAACTGCCTACAATGGAAGACGAACCTCCCAGTTCGGACTCGAGACGCGAGTCATTCTGGCAACGGCTGAAAAGCCGTTTCTGTCCCTGCCGCATCGAGACGGTCGACCAGATGAAGCAGGTCGTCCGCGATTCAGCCGAGTCCGAGGTATTCCCCGCCTCGACCGGCGGACTGATCGACTCGGTGCTGGACTTCCACGAGCTGCGTGTGCGCGACGTGATGGTCCCCCGCGGCCAGATGGACGTGGTGGAGGATGACGCCTCGCTGTCCGACATCCTCTCGATCGCCATCGAGACCGGCCATTCCCGCTATCCGGTCATTCGCGCCAACCGCGACGAGGTAATCGGCATCCTGCTGGTCAAGGAGCTTTTGAGCTTCTTCGCCGACCGGGAGGAGGGCGGCAGCAAGGAGCCCTTCAACGTGCAGTCGCTTGTGCGCACGCCGATGTTCGTCCCCGAGAGCAAGCGGCTGGACGCGTTGCTGGCCGAATTCCGTCTGACGCGCACGCACATGGCGGTCGTACTCGACGAGTTCGGCGGCGTGGCGGGCCTGGTGACCATCGAGGACGTGCTCGAGGAGATTGTTGGCGACATCGACGACGAGTTCGACGTCGAGGAGCGGGTGAATATTCGCCAGCAGGCGCCGCGGCGGCATACCGTGCGAGCGCTGACCCCCATCGCCGAGTTCAACGAGGCCTTCGGCACCGACTTCTCCGACGACGAGTACGACACGATCGGTGGGCTGATATCCAACACCCTCGGTCACCTGCCGCGGCGCGGAGAGGTCGCCCGGCTGGGCGAGTACGAATTCAAGGTATTGGGGGCCGACCGGCGCCGGCTCCACCTGCTGTTGGTGACCAAGCTGGATTTCGAAACCACGGAAGAGGGCGGCGATGTCGAGGACAAGGGCAAGTAGCCCTCCGGTCATGTCTATGGGGACGTGGCTTTCGCCCTGGTGGCGCAGCCTAGCCTCCGTCGTCGCCGGCGCGACCCTGGTCCTGGCGTTCGCCCCTTTCACTTTCTGGCCGGCGGCCGTCCTCGCCCCGGCGATTCTTTTTGCACTGATCCACGGACAGCGGCCGGCTCGCGCCTTCCGGCTGGGTTGGTGGTTCGGTCTCGGCCAGTTTGGCGTGGGGGTGAGCTGGGTCTACGAGAGCTTCACGCTCTTCGGCGGCATCGTCGCACCCGCCGCGGTGCTGATCACCGCACTGTTCGTCATGGGACTGGCCTTCTATCCGGCCGGTGCGGCTTGGCTGACGGCACGCGTCGCCCGTGAGAGAGGACGGGCGGCATGGATGGTGGCGTTCGTGAGCAGCTGGGTGCTGGTCGAGATGCTGCGGGCCTGGCTGTTCGGCGGTTTCCCCTGGCTCAACCTCGGCATCAGCCAGGTCGACGGACCACTGGTCGGCTGGCTACCGCTGGTGGGTGAGTACGGCGTCACCGCGCTCCTGCTCGTGATGGCCGTGCTGCTGGTCCGGCTGGCCGGTGTCCTCTGGGCCTACCCGCGGCGCATGCCCAAGATGGCAATGCCGGCGATAGCGCTGGCCGTTATTCCGGTGGCCTCGCTGCCGCTGGCCTCGGTGGAATGGAGTCGACCGGCAGGCGAACCCCTGCGCGTCGGGCTGGTCCAGGGCAACGTGCCGCAGATGCAGAAGTTCGATCCCGAGTTCTTCCGGCGCACCATCGACATCTACCGTGACCTGACCGGGTCGCTGCCGCCGGTGGACCTGGTCATCTGGCCGGAGACCGCCGTTCCCCGCGTCCTCGGAGACCTGCCGGAACTTCGTGCCGATCTTGACGAGATGGCGCGGGAGGGTGATTTCCGGATGATGACCGGCACCTTCAGCCGGGACGCGGCAGGGCGCTACTACAACGCGCTCGTCGGCCTGCCGGACGGCATGGGTGAGTACCGCAAGCGCCATCTCGTGCCGTTCGGCGAGTACTTTCCCCTGCGGGGAATCATCGAGAAGATGCCCTGGCTGTTCGAGGTCCCCATGTCCGATCTCAGCGCCGGGCGGCCCGAGCAGGCGGTCCTGTCGCTGAACGGGATCACGCTGGGCGCCTCCATCTGCTTCGAGGCGGACTTCTCGCGTGACATCCGCGCCTCTCTCCCCGAGGCCCACATGCTGGTCACGGTGTCGAACGACTCCTGGTTCGGCGAGAGCTTCTCCCCTCACCAGCACCTGCAAATGGCACGCGCCCGTGCCATCGAGTTTCGCCGCCCCATGGTCCGGGTGACCAACACCGGCATATCGGCAATGGTCGACGAGCAGGGCCGGGTGAGGAAGTCGCTCCCGACCGGCGAGCGCGGGGTGCTGGTGGAGTCGATCACTCCCAGGGAGGGCGCCACGCCGCTGACCCGTTACGGTGCATGGCCGGTAATGGGCGTGATGGGCTTGCTGCTGTTGTTGCTGTCCGTCTTCCTGCGCGGCGGTCGTTATCGACCCTGAAGGGGGGGATCGAGCTACCCAAAAATGAAAAGCCCCGTCCAGAAGGACGGGGCTTTTCGTTTCCGGTGGCCCGGAATCGTGCTGGTGGCTATGGGTGGATTCGAACCACCGACTCCGGCATTATGAGTG
>JBNJFM010000021.1:0-22776 GCA_051746865.1 Pseudomonadota bacterium
AACGGTTCACATGCGGCAGAACTGGCGGGGCGCTAGGCATTGGTGGCTATCTCACCTGCAACGCATCATAGTTCGTGGAATATATATTATGTTAAATGCGGTGCGTTCATCGAGGAGGACTCACGAGAACCCAGTGCCGATACGAGACGACACCCCGCGCTGCCATCATACTGCGTCCTCTCCTCTGTTCCCCGGTGCCGACTCGCCACCGTACTTCCGGGTGCCTGCCTACCAGCGATACTTGTCCCACATTTCCGGATTGGCCCAGTTGCGCGGATTGAGCCAGTCGGGTGTCTGCTTGTAGTCGTGGATGTCGAACAGATACACCGGTTCGTCCCCGGATGCTGCACGATAGCCGAGCGCGATCATCTTCAGACGGTCATCGACCGTCTCGTCCAGATAAACCACCACCGGCCGATTGCCGCGATCCCTCAGGCTGGCCAGGAGCCGCGAAACTTCGGGCAGCCAGTGTTCCGTCGCTATGATCACGTCGATGAGCGCCCCTTCGGGCAATTCGGTCCCGGCCACCGCGGGATCGTCCAGCAGTCGAAGCGCGACCTCGTCCGGATCGGCCAAATCTTTTTCGTCGACCATCACCACCGTGATCCGCGCATCGCCCGGCCTGGCTTTTTCGCAGGCAATCAGTGGTTTGTCGAAACCCGTTAGCGCCTCGCGCGCCTCGGGATCGGCCAGCAGACAGCATTGTGCCGTGATTTTTTTTTCGTTCACTGTTGACAGCACCTCTCGAGATTCCTAATATGCGCCGCGTTGCCCAGGTGGCGGAACTGGTAGACGCGCTAGTTTCAGGTACTAGTGGAGAGATCCGTGGAGGTTCGAGTCCTCTCCTGGGCACCAAAACAAGTCTGGCAGAAGGCCGGTGATTCCGCGAATCACCGGCCTTCTTGCGTTTCGGCCGGCCAGAACCGTCGGGAGCCGAGGCATGGCGACCCCCTGCCGCATCAGATAGCGAACGCGCAAAAGTCACCGAGATCCCATTTTCCCGGCAACCGCTCGCCGAGAAGCTGGGACGCCCTTTCACCGGCATCTTGCCATCGCCGGTCCCGGTTCTGACGCAGACGCATACCTCCTTGCCTCCGGCGCAGAGAAAAGGCCCGCCTTCGTAATGAAGAGCGGGCCTTTTCATGTTAGCGCCATCGCTTGCCGTGCTACCTCACTCGTAGCGTTTCTTGAGCTCCTCGAGCCGCTCAAGCGCATCCGTGGCGCCCTCTTCCTGCAACTCGGACTCGATCATCTCGAAGCTCTCGCGATCGCCCACATCGAGGAAGGCCTCCGCGAGGCTGACACGAGTGTCCACCGCTTCTTCCGTGCTCTCTTGGGCCGGTTCCGGAGAGGCGGGCTCTTCTGACTCGCTCACTTCGGTCTCCGTCTCCGCGGTTTCCTCGGGAGAGAACTCAGCCAGGTCAAGTTCCGCCAGATCCTCGGACTCTGCCGTCTCGCCCTGCCCCTCCTTTTCGGACCAGGTCGGGGCCGGCTCTTCGGATTCGCTCGATGCCGCCTCGGCCGACTCGTCGAGTTCCGGCAGTGAGAAATCGATCTCCTCAGAAGGAAGGGGCTCCCCTTCACGATCCTCGGCCGGGGTCTCCAAGGCATACGAATCCTCGAACTCCATCAGGTCGGAATCCGACTCACGCTGCTCAGAATCCGATTCACCTTCCGGAGTGGCCAGAACATTGTCGAGATCCTCGTCCCAGGCGATGGTCCCGGCACCGGACGCTGGGGCTGCCGGCTGTTCGGGCTCAGTCGGCTCCTCGGCGGTCGGGAGCTCTGCGGCTTCCTCGTCCGGCAGGGACAGGGACTCCGCCTGCGTTTCCGGAACCTCCAGCGTTTCTTCGGTCGACGGTTCGGCCAACTCATCGGGCTCGGTCATATCCGGTGACTCATATGCCTCGCCCGATCCTTCCGAGTCGCTGATCGCGCTCTCTTCGGTATCGGCAGAGCCCACGCTCTCCTCGGTACCCACGTCCTCGCCGTTACGCAGGCGAGTCAATGCCTCGCGCAGGCCCTCGTGATCCGGATGCTCGGCCAGGCTGTCCTCAAGGAGGTCAGTGGCCTGCTGGGTGAGGTTGAACGACTCCAGCATCCGCGCCTCGTCGAGTGCCGTGCGCGGATCGAGTGGGTCCTGCTCGCTTCCGAAAGCCCCGGTCTGCTGCTCGGTTTCCCCTTCGGCGGCCTTCTCGTCTGCAGCGACCGTCGCCATAGTTGCGCCACCGGCAGCCGCCCCAGCCCCCAAGCCGGAGTCCGGCGACGGCGTTGACGCGGGCTGCGGTGCAGGCATCGGCTCGGGCTCCTTGCGGCTGCGCCGCAGGCCCAGCGCAATCAGCAGGGCCAGGACGACGGCGCCCAGACCTCCAACCAGATACTTGCCCCACTGGATCCAGAAATTGCCCTGCAATTCCTGCAGTTCGGCGTTCTCCGTACGCGTCTTCTCGATTTCCTGCTGAAGCTCGCTGATGCGGGCTTCACGTTCGTCGATCGACAACTTGACCGAATCGATTTGGTCGGTGAGCGACTGCAATTGCTCGGTCAGGGCCTCGTTCTCGGCCTTGACCGATTCCAGCTCTTCCAGATCCAGCGCCGTCGGGGACTCCCCTGCCGTCTCGTCGGCCGCGACCGTGGTATCGATGGCCGGCAGCGGTGCGCCCCGGGTCAGGCCGGAGATGTCCGCATGGGGCCGTGCTTCGGCCTCCCCCGCCGAAGCACCCTCTTCTCCAGACTCCGGATCCAGCAACTCCAGTGCCGGACCCTGATCGGCCGGCCCCTCTGCCTGGGCCTGCTCCTGGGTGGAATCCGCCGGGGAGGAAGGTACCCTGAGCTCGGCCTCGGCCATCAGGGCATTGCCGTTGCCGTTGACGAAAGCGTCCGGGTTGGCATCGATGATTGCCTGCATCAGCGGGCGGATGTCTTCTCCGGGCGACGCGTATTGCGCCGCGATCTGGGAGAGCGTGTCTCCCCGCTGGACCGTGTACGAGTCCTCGAGTTCGACGTCCGTCGCCGGCTCGACACGTTCCCAGGTCGATCGGGCCGTACGGGTGGCCGCCGTGTCCGTTCGGGCCGACGGCGCAACACCCCCGGCCTCGGCCGGAGGCGCACCGGCGCCCGGAGGGTCGAGAAGCAGGTTGTACTCGCGGACCATCCGCCCATCGGGGGAGCTGACTTCCAGCAGGATGCTGAGGATGGGATCCCGGATCGCGCGGCGGGAACGGATGACCACGTAGTCACGCCCGGCGCGCGATTCGATGTTGAAGATCAGGTTCGACGGCACGCTGGCCAGCGGGACGCCCGCCTGTTCGTAGAAGGCCGGCGGCGCCAGCTGGACCTTGATCTCGTCGAGTGGCTCGTTGGACGAGCGGGCCAGGGGCACCTCGACCTTGAGTGGTTCGGTCAGGTTGGACTGCACCCGGGCCTCGCCCAGGGTGGCGGCCTGGCTGATCAACGGGGTGCCTGCACCCAGGATACCCGCTACCACCAAACTCAACTTCCGCATGTCAATGACTCCTTGCTCCTGCCGACACGATCATCTTGTTGCGATCGTCGTTGCCGGCGCCTTCCCATAGCCCTGTGTGCAGTCGATTGTGCCACAGATCAGAGATAATCGCGCACCAGACATTCGGCGATCTGTACGCTGTTCAATGCTGCGCCCTTGCGGACATTGTCTGCGACAACCCAGAGGTTCAGGCCGCGTTCGTGCGAGATGTCTTCCCGGATGCGTCCTACATAGACCGGATCGTTACCCGCACCCTCAGTCACCGCGGTCGGATAGCCACCATCGCTCCGGGTGTCCAGCACCTCAATGCCGTCGGCCTTCTCGAACAGTTCCCAAGCCTGCTCGGCGGTGAGCTTGTCGCGCGTCTCGATGTGCACGGCCTCGGAGTGGCCAAAGAACACGGGCACACGAACGGCGGTCGGGTTCACGAGAATCGACTCGTCCTCGAAGATCTTCTGCGTCTCCCAGACCATCTTCATCTCTTCCTTGGTGTAGCCGTTGTCCTGGAAGACATCGATCTGCGGAAGCGCGTTGAACGCGATCTGCTTCGGATAGACCACGGCGTCGGCATCCTGGCCGTTGAGCTTGCGTGCGCTCTGCGTGGCCAACTCCTCGATCGCCTCCTTGCCGGAACCGGACACGGCCTGGTAGGTCGCCACGTTGATGCGCTCGATACCCACCGCGTCGCGGATCGGCTTGAGGGCGACCAGCATCTGGATGGTCGAGCAGTTCGGATTGGCAATGATGTTGCGCTGGGTATACCCCGCGATTGCGTGGGCATTGACTTCCGGGACGATCAGCGGGACATCGTCGTCGTAACGGAACTCGGAGGTGTTGTCGATGACGACGCAACCAGCCGCGGCGGCCTTCGGCGCGAATTCTCGGGAGATCGCGCCGCCGGGCGAGAACAGGCCAACCTGAGCCTTGGAGAAATCGAAGGTGGCCAGATCCTCGACCGTCAGAAACGAATCGCCGAACGGAACCTTCTTGCCGGCGGAACGCTCCGATGCCAGGGCGTAGACCTTGCCGACCGGGAAATTGCGCTCGGCGAGAATGGACAGCATGGTCTCGCCGACGGCACCGGTGGCACCGACGACAGCAACGTCGACCGTCTTGCTCATGAAGATTGCTCCTTGGGATGAAAATGTTCTGGCAAAAGCGGACCGTCTGCCCGCCTTCGTCTGAATCGTCTTTGTTCTATCGGCAGCGAGCGACGATCGTCGCACGAGCCCGCCCGCGTCTCACGGCGGCCTGCCCTTTAGGGTAGCGCAGTCACAGTAGACTCGCATCCGCCGGCCGGGACGTGTGCTTTCAGCTGCCCAGAGCCGCAACGACCGCCTCGCCGATTTCCTCGGTCGAGGCCGCGGTCTTGCCCGGCTGCATGATGTCCGGGGTGCGCAGGCCCTGGTCGAGTACCCTGACACAGGCATTCTCGATGCGCTCGGCCAGATCGCCGCGACCGAAGGAGTAGCGCAGCAGCATCGCCGCCGAAAGGATGGTCGCCATCGGGTTGGCCACGCCCTGCCCCGCAATGTCCGGAGCCGAGCCGTGGCTGGGCTCGTAGAGACCCTGCCCCTTCTCGTTGAGCGAAGCCGACGGCAGCATGCCGATCGACCCCGACAGCATCGAGGCCTGGTCGGAGAGGATATCGCCGAACAGGTTCTCGGTGACGATGACGTCGAACTGCTTCGGGGCACGCACCAGCTGCATCGCGGCGTTGTCGACGTACATGTGCGACAACTCGACGTCCGGATACTCGGTCGAGAGACGGTTCATCACCTCTCGCCACAACTCGGATGTCTCGAGCACGTTGGCCTTGTCGACCGAGCACAGGCGCTTGCCGCGTTTCTGGGCGGCCTCGAAGGCGACCCGCCCGATGCGCTCGATCTCGCCCTCGTTGTAATGCATGGTGTTGAAGCCTTCGCGCTGGCCGTCGACCTCGCGAATGCCGCGCGGCTGGCCGAAATAGACGCCGCCGGTCAGTTCCCGGACGATCATGATGTCGAGGCCCGAGACCACCTCGGGCTTGAGCGACGAGGCGTCGGCCAGGGCGTCGTAGAGAAGCGCCGGACGAAGGTTCGCGAACAGCCCCAGGGTCTTGCGGATCGCCAGCAGGCCGCGCTCCGGGCGCAGGGCACGCTCGAGCTCGTCGTATTGCGGGCTGCCGACGGCCCCCAGCAGTACGGCGTCGGCCTCGGCCGACTGCTTGCGGGTGATTTCGGGGAAAGGCTCCCCCTCGGCGTCATAGGCCGCCCCGCCGATCAGGCCATGGGTGAACGACAGCTCCAGATCGGTACCCGCGCAGACGGCCTCGAGCACGTTGACTGCCTGTTCGGTGATTTCCGGACCGATGCCGTCGCCCGGCAGGACGAGAATGTTCTTCTGGCTCACGGTGTTGCGTTTCCTTTCTTTAGTCAGTTGTTGAGTCTTCACCCACCGACGTTGCCGCGCATGTCGTTGAATAGCCACGGCGTCTTTTCCATCTGGGCGGTCTCGTACGCCTTGATCTTGTCCGCTTGCTGCAGGGTCAGCGCAATATCGTCGAGGCCTTCGACCAGGCAGTGTTTGCGGAAGCTGTCGATCTCGAACGTGTATTGCTTGCCGTCCGGTGCCGTGACCGTCTGGTTGGGCAGGTCGATCTCGAGCTCCAGCCCCGGCTGGTCGGCGACCGCCTTGAAGAGCTCGTCGACCTCTTCCTCTTTCAGCGCAATGGGAAGCAACCCATTCTTGAAGCTGTTGTTGAAGAAGATGTCGGCGAAAGACGGGGCGATCACCGCGCGGAAACCGAAGTCGGTCAGTGCCCAGACGGCGTGTTCGCGCGAGGAGCCGCAGCCAAAGTTCTCCCGTGCCAAAAGGATGGTCGCTCGATCGAAGGGCTCCCGGTTGAGAACGAAATCCGGGTTCTTGCGCCGCTGACTGTGATCCATGCCGGGCTCGCCCGGGTCGAGATAGCGCCAGTCGTCGAAGGCCGTCGGGCCGAAGCCGGTGCGCTTGACCGACTTCAAGTACTGCTTGGGGATGATCGCGTCGGTGTCCACGTTCGAGCGGTCCAGGGGCGCGACGATGCCCTTGTGGGTGGTGAATGCCTGCATGTGCGTGCCTCCTTTAGACCTTGCGAACGTCGACGAAGTGACCGGCGATGGCGGCCGCGGCGGCCATCGCCGGGCTGACCAGGTGCGTACGACCGCCCTGCCCCTGCCGGCCCTCGAAGTTCCGGTTGGATGTCGAGGCACAGCGCTCGCCCGGCTCGAGCCGGTCGGCGTTCATCGCCAGGCACATCGAGCAGCCCGGTTCACGCCATTCGAAACCGGCCTCGAGAAAGATCTTGTCCAGCCCTTCCTTCTCGGCCTGCTCGCGCACGAGACCCGAGCCCGGCACCACCATGGCCAGCGTGACGTTGTCGGCCACGTGTCCGCCCTTGATGGCCGCGGCCGCGGCACGCAGGTCCTCGATGCGCGCGTTGGTACACGAACCGATGAAGACCTTGTCGATCTGGATGTCGGTGATCGGCGTGTTGGCGTTGAGCCCCATGTATTCCAGTGCATGACGCATGCCGTCGGCCTTGACCGGATCCCATTCGGCGTCCGGATCGGGCACCTTGTCGCCCACCGGCACCACCATCTCCGGCGAGGTGCCCCAGGTGACCTGCGGCTCGATCTCCGCGGCGTCCAGCGTGACCACCTTGTCGAAATGCGCGTCGGGATCGGACTTGAGCGTGCGCCAGTACTCGGCGGCGCGCTCGAACATCTCGCCCTCGGGAGCGAACGGCTTGTCGCGGAAGTACTCGACGGTCTTCTCGTCGACCGCGACCATGCCGGCCCGCGCCCCGGCCTCGATCGACATGTTGCAGACGGTCATGCGCCCCTCGATGGAGAGCGCCTCGATCGCCGAGCCGGCGAACTCGATCGCGTAGCCGGTGCCGCCGGCGGTGCCGATCTCGTGGATGATCGCGAGCACGATGTCCTTGGCCGTCACCCCTTTGCCGAGTTCACCCTCGACACGTACCTGCAGGGTCTTGGCGCGTTTCTGCAACAGCGTCTGCGTGGCCATGACGTGCTCGACCTCGGAGGTTCCGATGCCGAAGGCCAGCGCCCCGACCGCCCCGTGTGTGGAGGTGTGCGAGTCACCGCAGACCACCGTCGCTCCGGGCAGCGTGAAGCCCTCTTCCGGGCCGATTATGTGGACGATCCCCTGGCGCATGTCCGCCATGGGGAACTCCTGGACACCAAACTCCCGGCAGTTCTCGTCGAGCGTACTGACCTGCGTCCTCGAGACCGGATCACTGATGCCGCCGGCACGATTGGTGGTCGGCACGTTGTGGTCCGGCACGGCCAGCATCGCTCCGGTGCGCCACGGCTTGCGGCCGGCCAGGCGCAGTCCCTCGAAGGCCTGTGGGCTGGTCACCTCGTGGACGAGGTGGCGATCGATATACAACAACGCGGTACCGTCGTCCTGTTCATGGACGACATGCGCGTCGAAGAGTTTTTCGTAGAGTGTCTTTCCTGCCATGGGATTGCCCTGGATCACGTTGCCTGGATCAGAAATCGAAGAAACCATCATCGAGGCCCGACGCCGGCGGGTCGACCGCGTGCTCGATCAGGTCGCGCAGTTGCAGCACCTTGAGCACGGCATGGTGCGTGGAAGCCAGCACCACCGGCGGCGCCACCCCCGCCTCGAACGCCTCGCGCCATCGCAGTGCACACAGGCACCAGCGATCGCCTGCCTGAAGGCCGGGGAAACCGTGGCCGGGCATGGGCCGGCGCAGTTCGTTTCCCCTCGAGGCGGTGTAGTGCAGAAAGGCCTCGTCCACCTCGGCACAGACGCCGTGTGTACCGGGATCCTCGTCCGCCACCCGGCAGCGCCCGTCCCGGTAGAACCCGGTAAGCGGGTCCGTCGAGCACGGCTGTAGTGGCAGGCCCAGCACGTTCAGCGCCGTCGTCTTCATGCGGTCATCCTAGGGGAGCTGGACCAATAACCAAAATGGAAAATGATGATCGAATGCATTCCTATAAGTTATAGGCCACCATGGAAGGGACAGGAACCGACAGGGAAACGACATGAATCCGGCACAACTCGATACCCAGCAGTTACTGACATTCCTTGCCGTGGCGGAATCCGGCTCCTTCTCCGGGGCCGCGGCCCGGTTGCACGTCAGTCAACCGGCCATCTCCAAGCGGGTTGCCCTGCTCGAGCAGCGGCTCGGCCTGCCCCTGTTCGACCGGCTGGGCCAGCGGGTCGTCCTGACCTATCAGGGAGAGCGGCTGCTCCCCGCGATCCGGGCAATGCAACGCAGCCTCGACGACATCGTCACCGTCGCGGCCTCCGGCTCTGAGGCGGGTGCCGGGCGGCTCTCGCTCGCGCTCAGCCACTACTGTGGGCTGCACCTGCTGCCCGCGGCGCTCGAGCGTTTTTCCGCCCGTTTCCCGGATGTCCTCCTCGATCTGAGCTTCCATGACTCCGAACGGGCGATCGAAGCGGTGCGAAACGGCGAGGCCGCCCTCGCCTACGCCACCTTGCCACCCCGCGTTGCCGACGGAGTCGTGACCC
Source organism: Pseudomonadota bacterium (assembly GCA_051746865.1). GTDB lineage: Bacteria > Pseudomonadota > Gammaproteobacteria > Halothiobacillales > Halothiobacillaceae > Guyparkeria. Next base: position 9,053 of record JBNJFM010000021.1, read on the forward strand.
ACCCGCTGCAGGAGGAAACCATGGTGCCGATGATCGCCCGACGTCATCGCGACGCCGCTCCCGACGACGACGTCCTCCGGCACGGCCGGCGCCTGCCATTGATCCTGCCGGCGCGGGCGACCAGCACGAGGGCGGCCATCGACCGCTGGTTGGACGACTGCCGACTCAGCCCGCCGGCAACCATCGAGATCAACCAGCTCGACTCCATCGCGGTGCTCGCTGCCACCGGGGTTGGCTGGGCGCTACTCCCGGAAACCTTTCTCCGCCAAGATCTGGTGCCACTCGCATGCCCGGCCTGCTCACCGCCCGTTCGGCGCCTCGGTCGTATCGAACCGTTCGGCCGCGCGGCCAATCCGCTGGCCGAGGCCTTCATGGCCGTGGTGGCCGAGGTCCGGCAGACATGACTTAAGATTCCGAGACAAGCCAGTCCGACACCTCCGGGATGAAGTGCGCCACTCCCTCGAGGATACCTGCCGCGTAATGGCCGTTCATGCCCAGGAAGCCGCCACGGGCGACATAAAGACGCTCACCCTGCCCCCGGGCGTCCAGTGCAGTGCGCGCGGCACTCTTGATCTCTTCACGGGCATTGGCCACCACGATGGACTGCAGACCGCTGGTCAATACCGCCAGATCGTTACCGCTATCTCCGGAAAAGACGGTCCGTCGCTCGGGGATTCCCAGGTGCTCTTTGAGAAAACGGACGGCGTGAACCTTCGTCGCCCCAGCGGGCAAAACGTCGAGCAAGCCGATGTCGTTGACCTCGTCCACGCTCCAGATCACGCCCGCTCGTATGCCGTAGGCTTCCAGCCGCTTGCGTACGCGCTCGGCAAGCGCAACGCCATCGATTGACGAGGGTGCGTAGTAGCTAAGCTTGAAGGTGTTCTGCTTGGCCGGCTCCTGCATCTCCAGCTCGTGGATGTCCCCGAGCATCTCCGCCAGGGCTTTCCGGTCCCGCCCTTTCCAGTCCGGGGCGATAGCCCGGCTCCAAGCAGCCCAGGGCTGCCAGTCATCGCCTTCCACCCGGTAGATGGTGGTGCCGACGTCGCCGATGGCCCAATCGGGAAGCGGAAGCGAGAACTCCTCGATGGCCTGGCGCAACAAGCCTTCGTCACGGCCGCTGACGTAGGCGAGACAGACCTCCGGGCGATCGACAAGGCGCCGGAACAGTGGGCGGGCCTCGGCCGACTCGGGCTGAGGCCCGTTGGGGATCAGGGTGCGGTCAAGATCGGTGCAGATCAGCAGTGGCTCAGTCATTCTCGTCGATCCGGAACAGGGGCTTGCCTTTGATCGCTTGATGGCCGATCACGGCCGCCGCCGCACTCCAGCCCTGGTTGTGATTCCCACCGGGAGCGAATGTCTTGCCGTGAACGAATTCGGGGAAAGACCAGCGTTCTTCTTCCGAGGCCAGGGTGTTGGCGGCATGAATCCCGTCGAGATAGCGATGCGCCTTGACCTGGTGCCCCCGCCGCACGAGATCCGCCACGTAGAAACCGGTGATCATGGGCCAGAGCCCCCCGTTATGAAACTCGTATGGCCGATTCTTGAAGCTGTACGAGAACACCATCTGCAGGTTTTCCCAGTCACGGTCGACCGGGTCGATGATCGGGTGGAAGGCCGGCAGCAGGCAGATCTCGTCGGGCGTGATTTCCCGGATGTAGCGATCCACCTGCTCGCTCTGCGACTCGTCGGCCACGTTCAGGACGTTGGCCAGCACATTGGCTAGGGCATCGAATCGGTAGCCGTAGCCGGTGGGGGCGAAGAACGGCATCCAGTACCGGTCGGAACGTCGTGGCGCGGCCTTGCGACCCTTCTCGTAGAGCACCTCGTGATAGACGTCGGCGGGCTCGCTCCCGTTGAACCAGTAGTTGCCCCGGATCAGGTGGAAAAGCCGCGTGGTCCGGTCACAGAGCTGGTGATCCGCCGATCCGTGCACCGCGCTGTGTATCCGGCAGAACGAGCGCAATGCCTGCAGATACAGCAACTGGTCATAAAGGATGTAGCCCGACTGGACATACTCATCCGCCCAATCCCCCGTCTGGGGCACGTAGATCAACCCCCGGTTGTTGAATTCCCAGGCACCTAGCAAGAAACGCACTTTCTCGAGCACAGTAAGCATGTCTTCCAGGAACTGGTCATCGCCAGTGGCAATCCAGTACTCGGCACAGCCGATCACGAACCAGAGATCGGCGTCCACTCGGCCGGTGGTCCCGCCGTAACTGATTCGCTCGGTGGTCGTGTCCACGTTGCTGGGAATCTCGCCGTGCGGACCCTGGTAATGAGCGAGGGTGAACAGCGTCTTGCGGGTGGCGGCGATGAGGGATTCCTCGCCGGTCATCAAGGCGGCCAGCCCCAGGATCACGCCATCCCGTCCCCAGATTCGGCGATAGTTGTCGTGATTGCTGGGTGAGGCCAGGAATCCCGCATCGGTCGCACAGCGACGCATCAGGTCCAGGGCCTTTTCGAACCCCTCTTCGCGCTCTTCCGTCGACAACGCCATCATTACTCCCTTGTCGAATACCACGTTTCGAAGAGTATAGAGGCCCTGCAAGGGACGTCACGTCCTCATGGCATTTCAGCCTGGCGGGATTCCAGCGGGATCAACCGCAGGCTCAGCAGCCCGGCGAGGATCACGAAAGCCAGGGCAAAACCGATGCTGCCGGTGATGCCGATCCACTGGTAGCTCAGCCCCGAAAGCACGGTGCCCGCCAGGCGACCGGTGGCGTTGGCGGCATAGTAGAAGCCGACATTCATCGACGCCTTGTCCTCGGCCGAATAGCGCAGAATCAGGTAGGAATGCGTCGCCGAGTTGATCGCGAACACCACGCCGAAGAAGGCCAGCCCGAGGGTGATGATCCACCCCGCCGTCATGCCGGCCGCGAGGGCGACGAGGATCGCGACCAGGGGGATCACCAGGGCGAAACTCCATGCCGCCGCGGCGCGCCCCCCGGGACCCTCGTCCTCCCGGGCCTGCTGATATCCCCCGACGAGGCGCGGCGCGAGCGACTGGACCACGCCGTAACCGATTACCCACAGGGCGAGATAGGCCCCCACCCAGTGGAAATCCCAACCGATCGAGACCAGGAATACCGGGAGGGCGACGACGAACCAGACATCTCGGGCCGCGAACAGGAAGACCCTGGCCGCGGCCAACCAGTTGATCAGCGGCTCGCGAGAGAATACTTGGCCTAGACTCCTCTTCCCCTTGATGGCCCCTAGGCCGGCCGGAAGCGTCAGGGTCATCGCGAATCCGAGCACCAGCATTGCCGCCAGGGCACCCATCGCGCCCTGAAAGCCCAGCCAGGCCAGCAGCACGCTGCCGAGAAAGAAACCGGCACCCTTGAGCGCGTTCTTCGAACCGGTGATCCACGCCACCCAGCGAAACAGCTGGGCATTGCCCTCGCGCGCGACCATCTTCACGCCGGCCTTGGCCGACATCTTGTTGAGATCCTTGGCGATGCCGGACAAAGCCTGGGCGGCCATGACCCAGGCTACGGTCAGGCAGGGATCCGGGACCGTAAGCATCAGCAACGCGAGGATCTGAAGGCCGGTGCCCAGTTGCATGGTCCGGTTCAGGCCGACACGGGCACCGAGCCAGCCACCGACGAAATTGGTCACGATGCCGAAGAATTCGTAGAAGAGGAACAGCATCGCGATGGCGAACGGCGAGTAGCCCAGCTGGTAGAAGTGCAGCACCACCAGCATGCGGATCGCCCCGTCGGTCAGAGTGAACAGCCAGTAGTTGCCGGTGATCGTCAGGTAGTGACGCAATGCCGTGCTCATCGATCCGCTCCGCTTACACCTGACCGACCCGGGAAACCAGCTCTACGAGCCGCTGCGCGTAACCCCACTCGTTGTCGTACCAGGCGAGCACCTTCACCAACTCATCGTCGATGACCATCGTCGAAGGGGCGTCGATAATCGAGGAACGCGGATCGTTGGTGTAATCCACCGATACCAGCGGACGCGTCTCGTAACCCAGAACGCCCTTCAGCGGCCCCTCCGCCCCGGCGCGCAACAGCTCGTTGACCTCCGCGGCGCTGGTTTTCCGTTCGGGAGTGAAGACGAAGTCAGTGAGTGACGCATTGAGCAACGGCACCCGGACGGCCAGACCATTGAGCCGCCCGTCGAGCTCGGGGAAGATCGCGCCGATGGCCTTGGCCGAGCCGGTAGTCGTCGGCGATAGCGACATCGACGAAGCCCGCGCACGACGCCAGTCCTTGTCACCCTTGTCGACCACCACCTGGGTGTTGGTGAGATCATGCATGGTCGTCATGGTGCCCCGCCGGATGCCCAGCCCCTCGTGCAGGACCTTGACCACAGGCGCGAGGCAGTTCGTCGTGCAGGAGGCCGCCGTCACCACTCGGTGCATGACCGGATCGAACAGCTCGTCGTTGACGCCCATCACGACATTGAGCACATCCTTATGCTTGACCGGTGCCGCGACCACCACCCGCTCCACGCCCTGTTCCAGGTGCGGCGTGATCTCCTCGTAATCACGCCGGCGTCCGGTCGATTCGATAACCACGTCAACATCGCTGGCCGCCCAGCCAATTGCCTCGACCGTCTCGGCGCAGGTAAACCGTATTTCCCGACCATCGAGAAGCAACCGCTCCCCTTCACCCTCCAGTTCACGGTTCCAGCGGCCATGGACGGAATCGAACTCGGTCAGGTGCGCCATGCAGGCCGCGTCCGCGGACGTCTCGTTGACGTGGACCACCTCAAGACCGAGCTCCGGTCGATCGTTGAGCGCGCGAAACGCCAGTCTGCCGATGCGGCCGAAGCCATTGATGCCAACCCGAATGCCCATGGGCCAATCTCCCTGTCTTTCTCCGCCGCTGTCGTCACGAAGCGACCACGACGTTTCACATATGCTAAATCGAATAAAGTCAGGCTGCCATCGCGGGATGACGGCCCGATGACAACATCATCCAAAAAGCGCCCCGGATCGCCTTGTCGGTACAAGGGAAACTGGTATTCGAGCCCCTTCTCCTGCCCCTTGCAGTTTTTCACAGAACCTGTGGATAAAGGTGTGGAAGAGACTGCTAACCCCCTTGTCCGCAAGGCTCGGGACGGAACTGGCCAATTCTTGACCAATCCATGACAGCCCGAACCAAACCACAGAAAAACAGCACCTTACGGCGGCTATTGGCGTAAGCCCATGATTCATCGTGCCGCTTGTGCCGGCCCCCGGCGCTCCTCGCCAGGAATGTGGAAAATCGATGCTGTCAACCCTTGACAGCGTCCGATTCAGCGGTTCCATTTTCCCCGATCGGAGGCGTCACGGCCGGCAGTGGATCAGCCCTGATTTCGACTGTCTTCGATTTGTGTCGGGGCTCTCCGCTCCCCGGGCCGATTCTGAAATCCCTCGACCTGGAAATGCAGCATCCGGCCCGCTCGGCGGCCCCGAGGAGTTCTTCACAATTGCTGTGGATAACCCTGTGGATCAGGACGCGAGGCGCATGGATTACAAGGGCCGGGACAGTTCTGGTGAAATATTAACCAGTGATGGCGCGCCCCGCGCGACCAACAATATAACAACGACTTATACGCCATACCTGTTGTTACCGGGGCCGTTGCACACAAAAGAAAGGCGCAATCGAAATTGCGCCCCTGGAGTGTGGAAAATCGTCATGTCAAGGCTTGACTTGCGCCGGATCTTCCCTCTACTTCGCCCCGATCAGCTCGATCGCGTATCCATCCGGGTCGGCCACGAACGCGATGATGGTACTCCCGGCGTTCATCGGACCCGGTTCGCGCAGAATCTCGCCGCCCTTCTCGCGGATGCGGTCGGCCGCCGCGTAGACATCGTCGACCTCGATCGCGATGTGTCCGTAGCCGTCGCCGAGATCGTACTGATGATCGCCCCAGTTATAGGTGAGCTCGAGCACGGCAGTCTCGCTCTCCTCGCCGTAGCCCACGAAGGCGAGCGTGAATTCGCCTGCCGGATAGTCCTGCTGGCGCAGCAGCTTCATGCCCAGCACATTGGTATAGAAGTCGAGGGACTTTTCCAGGTTACTGACGCGGATCATCGTGTGAAGAATGCGCATGCGGATCACTCCTGTCTCGTGGTTCAAGGGGCGGCAAGTCTAGAAATCAATCTCCGTCGCGGCAACCTCGGCGGCTTCTTGCCGCTTATCCGCACAGGATCTGAAGTGGTTCACATCGAGATCGCTCAAGCCGGACCTGATAGCGATTCCTGCTGGAGACAGCGGAAGTCTGGCCGACTCCAGGCCTTTTCCAGGGGCTCGGGGCGGTGGATCAGGTACCCCTGGACATAGTCGACGCCCAGATCACGCACCCGCCGCAACTGTTCCTCGGTCTCGATCCACTCGGCCACCGTCCGCGCAGACATCACCTGGCTGACTTCGACTATGGCCGACACGATCACGGCCGCGACCGGATCGTCGGGCATGTCGCGGATCAGCTGTCCGTCTATCTTCACGTAATCCGGTTGGAGCCGGCGAAGGAAGTCGAAGGAGAGATACCCGCTGCCGAAGTCGTCCAGCGAGAAGCGGCAACCCAACCGCCGCAGGGCCGCGATCAGTCGCTCGGCCTGCTCGAGGTTGCGGATGGCTGCCGTCTCCGTGATCTCGAAAATCAGGCGGCGGGGGTCCGCGCCGGTCTCCTGCAACGCATCGCGGATGAACGCGATCATGCCGGGGTCCTGGACCGAATGGGCGGATAGGTTGACGCTCAACGAGGACGCCGTCTCCTCCAGTGACGCGACCCATTTGCAACTGTTTCGAATCACCCAGCGATCCACCTCCACCATCGCCTGGTGCTTCTCGGCGATCTCGATGAATTCGTGCGGGAATACCGGAACGCCGTCCTCGCCCACGATTCTCAACAGCAGCTCGTGATGGCAGTGGTCGTCCAGAGTGACCGGCGAGATGCGCTGGGCGACCTGTAGCAGCCGATCGTTGGCAATCGCCGAGCGCAGACGGTTATATCGATCCACCTGCTCCCGGCGTTCGAGCAGTTCGGTGTCGCTTCCCGAGAACTGCACCACGCGGTCGCCACCCTGTCGATGAGCGCTCTGGCAGGCGCGCTCGGCGTCGTTGAGACGGCGGGAGGCGAACACCTCCTTCTCGTCCAGCCGCGTCACACCGACGCTGGCCTTCAGGCGCAGATGGCTGTGCTCACCGAGCATCTGGAATGAATGCACCGAGGCAAGCACCCGACGCCCCACTCCCGGGCAGTCGTCGCGACTGGAGAGCGGCATCCACATGGCGAACTCGTCGACCCCGACGCGGGCAATCATGGCATCGGACGGCAGCTCGAGAGAGAGGTGCCCGGCCAGTGCCGAGAGCACCCGATCGCCGAACTGCCGCGAGCCGATCTCGTTGAGAAGCCGAAACTCGTCCAGGTCGAGCCAGATCAGGCAGGCTGGGCCGGTCAAGCGCACTGCCCGGCCATCATCACCGTTCCGGTCGAGGAACTCCTCGAAGGCACCCCGGTTGAGCAGGCCGGTCAGACGGTCATGCGATGCCCGGTAACTGAGCAACGCATGCGCCGAACGCAGGTCCGTCACGTCCAGCATGGAAACGAGCAACTGCCCCGACTGCTCACCCTCGAGGCGCTTGACACGAATGTTGACGTCGAGACGTTGCCCGTCACGCTCGACCACACCCTCGATCGATTCGGCGTCCTTGTCCCGTGCCACCCCTACGAGGTCCTCAAGGACACAGTCGTCGCCCCCCTGCTCGAGCCGCAGGGCAAAGGCCCCGCAGAAATGGTGACCGACGAGCGAACGATGGTCATTGGCCACCGAACGCGCAAAGTGCGCGATCGCCGGATTGGCCAGCAGAATGTTCCCGACCGGGTCGAGTAGCACCGCTCCCGTGTGCAGACCCGAGAACGCACGCCGCAGCCGGTCTTCCTGCCGATGCAGACGCCGGGCGGCGCGTCGCCCCTGCCAGTGGAACAGACCCGCGACGAACAGAAACACGGCGAGTAATACCGCCCAGTATTTCTCCGCCAGATTGGAGAGTGACAGCGGTTCCGGAAGCCAGCGGTCCCGCAGACGATGCACCACCGAGTAATCCAGCGGAGTCTGCCAGCCGGCGATGCCCGCACTGGTCAATGCCGGCGAATCCGGCTTGAGCGCCATCAATTGCCGGGCCACGTCGGTCACGAGGTCTTCCGGTGCCGTGCCCGTGGCCGCGAAGGGCCACTCCGGGGCCAATGGCGTATTGGTGGCATAGGGGAAGTCAGAGCGGCTTGCCTCGCCCACCGGAGCCAGCCGGCTGTCGGGGAATTCCCGGAGGTACCACCGCAGGTATTTTGCCCGCACCACGCCGGCGTCCGCACGCCCGTCGAGCACGGCGTCGACCACGGTATTCATCGGCATGCCGGTGAAGATGGGCGTGATCTCCTTCCCCGCCGCCACATCTGCGTTCTCCAGCGCCTGCATGCCGAGCAGCCATCCACCCAGCGCCTGGGGCCCTACCCCCGCGACCCGTCGGCCAGCGAGGTCCTCCAGGCGCTCGATGCCCTCGTCTTGTGGAGCGAAGACCACCGAGCCGAGGCGCTCGACCGGCTGGCCCGAATCGCGGCGCACCAGGGAAGCAAGCGGCCAGATATCACCCATGCGAGACAGCTCGGAGAACTGCAGTGGCTGGGTCAGCACGAAATCCAGCCGCCCGGCAGCGAAGGCGCGTTGCATCTCGCCGAGGAACAGTGGTTCGACTTCGAACCGATAGCCGGGATTGCGTTCGGTGAGGTAGTGGGCAAGGGTCTGCCAGCGGGCGAGCGTTCCCGGCTTGCCGGTATAGGCCAGCACGCCGATGGTGACATCGACCGGTGCGGCCACGCCCCGGCCGGGAACGAGGAAAAGCAGGGCAACCCCCAGGATCATGCTCGCCGGCAGCGGCCCGATTCGTCCGCGGAGGGCACGGCGAAGTGTCCGTGTGAATGTCAGCATTCCCTTGCCTTCCCTCCCGGATTGAATATGAGTCGACCTATCCTATTCGGTCGCTGTCTGCCGAATACCCATCCTGCCCGGCCTCGTTCAGCTCCGGCGGCCCGCCTTGGCACTGATGCGCAGCCGAAGGGCATTGAGCTTGATGAAGCCCTCGGCGTCACGCTGATCGTAGGCGCCGGCATCGTCCTCGAAGGTGGCGATGGCCGGATCGAACAGGCTGTTGTCCGACTGGCGGCCCGCCACGATCACGTTGCCCTTGTACAGGCGCAGGCGGACGTCGCCGTTGACGTTCTCCTGGGTAGCGTCGATCGCCTTCTGCAGCATCTCGCGCTCCGGGGCGAACCAGTAGCCGTTGTACACCAGTTCGGCGTATTTCGGCATCAGCTCGTCCTTCATGTGTGCCTCGCCACGGTCGAGCGTCAGAGACTCCAGCGCCCGGCGCGCCTTAAGCATGATGGTGCCGCCCGGCGTCTCGTAGCAGCCGCGCGACTTCATGCCCACGTAGCGGTTCTCGACCATGTCGAGACGGCCGATGCCGTTGGCACCGCCCAGCTGGTTGAGCTTGAGCAACAGTTCGGCCGGAGAAAGCTTCTCGCCGTCTATGGAGACCGGATCGCCCTTCTCGAAACCGATCACGATTTCCGTGGCTTCGTCGGGGGCGCGCTCCGGGCTGACCGACCAGCGCCACATCTCCTCTTCCGGCTCCCACCACGGATCCTCGAGGTTGCCGCCCTCGTAGGAGATGTGCAGCAGGTTGGCATCCATGGAGTACGGCGACTTCTTGCCTGCGGCGGCGAAATCCACCGGAATCTCGCGGCTCTCGGCGTAGTTCATCAGCTTCTCGCGGGAGTTGAGATCCCACTCGCGCCAAGGGGCGATCACCTGGATCTCCGGATCGAGCGCGTAGGCATTGAGCTCGAAGCGCACCTGGTCGTTGCCCTTGCCGGTCGCGCCGTGGGCGACGGCATCCGCGCCGGTCTCGCGGGCGATGTCCACCAGACGCTTGGCGATCAGCGGGCGGGCGATCGAGGTGCCCAGCAGGTACTCGCCCTCGTAGATGGCGTTGGCCCGGAACATCGGGAAGACGTAGTCCCGCACGAAGGTCTCGCGCAGGTCGTCGATATAGATTTCCTTGACGCCCATCTTCTCGGCCTTCTCGCGCGCCGGGTCGAGCTCCTCGCCCTGCCCCAGGTCCGCGGTGAACGTGACCACCTCGCAGTCATAGGTCTCTTCCAGCCACTTGAGGATCACCGAGGTGTCCAGACCACCGGAATAGGCCAGTACCACCTTGCCGAGCTTCTTGGGGGCGGAGGGGTTGCTCATCAGAACTCCTGAAACGATTTGAATGTCGCGAATGGATTGCTAAGACGTGATTCGCGCCATTATATAGACACAACGCCCCCTGCACAGAGCGGTCGGGCCATTCCGGGGCAATCCGGGCCCGCAGACCCGTGCCAGGGCGCCCCCTGCCCTGTTCCAGCGGCCTGGTGGCAACCTTGTCAGACCGCATGCGAGGACGCCTTTCGGGCTCGGAGTCCCGCCCGCATGGCATTTTCATCATAGGAAATATCAGCGGAATCACGCATAATGTGGCCCATATTTTGGTCCGATGCGGCCGGCTGAGCCCTGCGCTGGAGCGATTTCGGGCAGGAACGGATGCATCAAACGACAGCTTTTGAGGAGTGCTTGTGACCGATTACATCGATCAGGATCCGCAGGAAACCCGGGAGTGGCTCGACGCCCTGGAGGCCGTGGTCAGTTTCGAGGGGACCGAAAAGGCCCGCCACTTGATCGGCAGCATGATCGAGATGGCCCGTCAGCACGGCATCGACACCCCTTATGCCGCCACGACTCCCTATATCAACTCCATCCCGCCGGAAAACGAAGCGCAATACCCCGGCGATCGGCAGATCGAACAGCGTCTGCGGGCCCTGATCCGCTGGAATGCCATGGCGATCGTCGTGCGGGCGAACAAGGAAAATGCCGTCGGCGGGCATATCGCTTCCTATCAGTCCAGCTCGACCATGTACGAGGTGGGCCTGAACCACTTCTTCAAGGGCCATGACCATCCCGAGGGCTCCGACCTGATCTTCTTCCAGGGCCACGTTTCCCCGGGCATGTACGCACGGGCCTACCTCGAGGGCCGGATCAGCGAAGAACACATGCTCAACTTCCGCCAGGAAGCCGCCAACGAGAAGGCACTGAGCTCCTATCCCCACCCCTGGCTGATGCCGGATTTCTGGCAGTTCCCGACCGTCTCGATGGGCCTCGGTCCCCTGATGGCGATCTACCAGGCGCGCTTCATGAAGTACATGGAGGCCCGCGGCTTCGGCAAGGTGGGCAGCCGCAAGGTCTACGCCTTCCTCGGCGATGGCGAGATGGACGAGCCCGAATCCATGGGCGCGATCGGTCTGGCCGTGCGCGAGAAGCTCGACAACCTGGTGTTCGTCATCAATGCGAACCTCCAGCGCCTCGACGGGCCGGTGCGCGGCAACGGCAAGATCATCCAGGAACTCGAAGGCAGCTTCCGTGGTGCCGGCTGGAACGTCATCAAGGTGATCTGGGGGCCGGGCTGGGACGAGCTGCTGGCGCGCGACAAGTCCGGCAAGCTCAAGCAGCTGATGATGGAAACCGTCGACGGCGAGTACCAAGCGTTCAAGGCCAAGGGTGGCGCCTACGTGCGCGAGCACTTCTTCGGCAAGTATCCGGAGACCGCCGAGCTGGTCAAGAACATGACCGACGACGAGATCTTCGCCCTGACGCGCGGCGGCCACAGCCCGCGCAAGATGTACGCGGCCTACAAGGCGGCCAACGAGTGCAAGGACCAGCCGACCGTCATCATCGCCAAGACGGTCAAGGGCTACGGCATGGGGCCGTTCGGCGAGGGCGCGATGTCCGCGCACCAGCAGAAGAAGCTGGACAACGAGGGCCTCAAGTACTTCCGCGACCGCTTTGGCCTGCCGATCTCCGACGAACAGCTCGAGAAGAACGTTCCGTTCTACAAGCCGGACGACAGCCATGAGCTGATCAAGTACATGAACGAGCGTCGCCAGGAGCTCGGCGGCCCCCTCCCCTCCCGCGTCGACCGTGCCGAGCCCCTGCCCGCCCCGGACCTGTCGGCCTTCGACATGATCCTCAAGGGCACCGGCGATCGCGAGATGTCCTCGACCATGCTCTTCGGCCGGATCCTGGCGATGATCCTGCGCGACAAGAAGCTGGGCAAACGAGTGGTGCCGATCATTCCCGACGAGGCGCGCACCTTCGGTCTCGAGGGACTGTTCCGCCAGGTGGGCATCTACGACCCGGCCGGGCAGCTCTACGAGCCGGTGGATTCCGACCAGGTCGCCTGGTACAAGCAGGCAGCCAACGGTCAGGTACTGCAGGAAGGCATCAACGAGGCCGGTTCCATGTCCTCCTGGCTGGCTGCGGCGACCGCCTACGCCAACTACGGCGAGGCGATGGTGCCCTTCTACATCTACTACTCGATGTTCGGCTACCAGCGCATCGGCGATCTCGCCTGGCTGGCCGGCGACATCCGGGCGCGCGGTTTCCTGATCGGGGCGACCGCGGGACGGACCACGCTCGAGGGCGAAGGCCTGCAGCACAATGATGGCCACAACATCATGATGTTCTCGGCCGTGCCCAGCTGTCGTGTCTTTGATCCGACCTACGGCTACGAGATGGCGATCATCATCCGTGATGGCCTGAAAGCCATGTTCGAGGAGAAGCAGGACTGCTACTACTACATCACAGCGATGAACGAGAACTATCACCATCCGGCGATGCCCGAGGGCATCGAGGAAGGGGTTCTCAAGGGCGCCTATCGCCTGCGGGAGAGCAAGAAGAAGCTCAAGAACCGCGTCCAGCTGATGGGTTCCGGCACCATCCTGCGCGAAGCCGAGGCCGCCGCGGCAATGCTCGAGGACGAGTGGAAGGTTGCCGCCGACGTCTGGTCAGCGACCAGTTTCACCGAGCTGGCCCGCGAAGGTCAGGCCTGCGAGCGGCACAACCGCCTGCATCCGGACGGCGAGGCGAAGACCCCGTACATCACGACCGCCCTTGAAGAACGTGGCGGCCCGGTGATCGCCGCAACCGACTACATCCAGGCCTACCCCGACCAGATCCGCGGCTTCGTGCCCGGCTCCTACACCGTCCTCGGCACCGATGGCTACGGTCGTTCCGACACCCGTGCCGCACTGCGCCGGTTCTTCGAGGTTGATGCCGCCCACATCGTGGTCGCCGCACTCAAGGCACTGGCTGACGAGGGCAGCGTACCGGCCTCGAAGGTCACCGAGGCCATCGAGAAGTACGGCATCGATCCGGACTGCGCCCCGCCGATCGAGCGGTAATCCCATATTCCGAGCATCCCCGGCAACCGACGAGGCATTGGCCGGGGCGACGGACCCCATTCGACACGATGCCCGCCCATTCCGGCGGGCTCGCACGCAACACGCATGGAGACAGGCTGATGGCCATCAAGTCGATCACCCTCCCCGACATCGGCAACTACGAGAACACGCCCGTCATCGAGGTACTGGTCTCGCCCGGTGATCGAGTCGAGAAGGAAGACTCGCTGATCACCCTCGAATCCGACAAGGCGACGATGGAGATCCCCTCTCCCTACACCGGGGAGATCACGAAGGTCCTGGTCAAGGTGGACGACACCATCAACCAGGGGGATCTAATCGCCGAGATCGACGCCGAGGAGGAAAGCGAAGCCCCGGTGGAGGGCTCGAGCGAAGAGGCGCCGAAACAGGAAACCGAACCGGCCCCCGCCGAACCCGAAGAGCCGGCCCCCGCC
>JBNJFM010000021.1:22876-34121 GCA_051746865.1 Pseudomonadota bacterium
CCGGCCCCCGCCGAACCCGAAGAGCCGGCCCCCGCCCCGCCCGAGGAAAAGACACCAGAACCGGCCGCGCCGCCGGCACAGGCTCCGGTCAATCGTCAGGGCGCCGGGGCGAAGTTCCACGCCAGTCCCTCGGTACGCCTGTTCGCCCGCAAGCTGGGCGTGGACCTGACCAACGTCACCGGCACCGGCCCCAAGGGACGCATCCTTCAGGAGGACGTCGAGGGCGCCATCAAGAAGGTAATGGAAGGCGTGGCCAAGGGTGGCGCCGCCACCGGGGCGGGCATCCCGCCCCTGCCGGAGATCGACTTCTCCCAGTTCGGCGAGATCGAGGAGCGTCCGCTCTCGCGGATCAAGAAACTCTCCGGGAAGCACCTGTCGACTGCCTGGCTCAACATCCCTCACGTCACGCAGTTCGACGAGGCGGACATCACCGAGCTCGAATCCTTCCGCAAGTCGCTGAAACCGCGCGCGGAAAAGCAGGGCATCAAGATGACCCCGCTGGTGTTCGTGCTCAAGGCGCTGGCCCATGTGCTGCGCGAATTCCCCAACATGAACGCCTCGCTCGCCCCCGACGGCGAGAATCTGATCCTCAAGAAATACATCAACCTCGGCGTGGCCGTGGACACCCCCAACGGCCTGATCGTGCCGGTGGTACGCGACGTGGACAAGAAGGGTGTCTTCGAGCTCTCCGAGGAGCTGATGGAGATCTCGGCGCGAGCGCGTGACGGCAAGCTGACCGGCGAGGATCTGACCGGCGGAAGCTTCTCCGTTTCCAGCCTCGGGGGGATCGGCGGCACGCAGTTCACCCCGATCGTCAACGGACCGGAAGTGGGCATCCTGGGTGTCTCCAAGGCGAGCATGCAGCCGGTGTGGGACGGCTCGGAATTCGTCCCAAGGCTGATGCTGCCGCTGGCGCTTTCCTACGATCACCGCGTGATCGACGGGGCCGAGGGCGCGCGGTTCATGACCACGCTCTCGCGCACGCTCACCGACCTTCGCGAACTGATGCTGTAAGGAGCGCCGGATGACCATCGAGACCATCAATCTGCCGGATATCGGCAACGCCGACGAAGTCGAGATCATCGAGGTGCTCGTCGAGGCCGGCGACACCGTCGAGGCCGAGGACTCGCTGATCACCCTGGAGTCCGACAAGGCCACCATGGAGATCCCCGCCCCCGCCGCCGGCACCATCACCGAGATGCTGGTCGGCATGGGCGACAAGGTCAGCACGGGCACACCCATCGCCAAGTACGAACCGTCGGCCGGAGCCCAGACCGCACCCGCCGAAAAAGCCGCGGAAGAGTCGAAGGAAGACGCCGGGGCCAGCGGCGAATCCGTCGCTCCCGCTCCGACGGCAGCCGCGCCGACCAGCGAGAAGGCCGACGTCGACTGCGAGGTTTGTGTGCTCGGCTCGGGCCCCGGCGGCTACACCGCCGCCTTCCGCGCCGCGGACCTGGGCAAGAAGGTGGTGCTGATCGAGCGCTTCCCGGTCATCGGCGGCGTGTGCCTGAACGTCGGCTGCATCCCCTCCAAGGCCCTGCTGCACGTCTCCGAGGTTCTCAATGAGACCCGCGCGATGGGCGACCACGGCGTGACCTTCGCCGAGCCGAAGATCGATCTCGACAAGCTGCGAGGCTTCAAGGAAAAGACCGTCAAGAAACTCACCGGCGGCCTCGAGGCGTTGGCCAAGCAGCGCAAGGTCGAGATCGTGCGCGGTTACGGCCGCTTCGTCGATCCGCATCACATCAGCGTGACCGACGAGGAAGGCAACGTGACGCTGGTGCGTTTCGAGCATTCGATCATCGCCGCTGGCTCGCAGCCGGTGAAGCTGCCGTTCATCCCGCACGACGACCCGCGGGTGATGGATTCCACCGATGCGCTGGAGCTCGAGGAAATCCCGGGCCGGATGCTGGTGATCGGCGGCGGCATCATCGGGCTGGAGATGGCGCAGGTCTACGATTCGCTTGGGGCGGAGATCTCCATCGTCGAGCTGGCCGATACCATCATCCCGGGCGCGGACAAGGATCTCACCCGTCCGCTCCTCAAGATCCTCAAGAAGCGCTACCAGGACGTCTTCCTGGGCGCGAAGGTCACCAATGTCGAGGCGAAGGACGATGGCCTTCACGTGACATTCGAGGGAAAGAACACGCCGGAAACGGCTGTCTACGATCGCATTCTGGTCGCCGTCGGTCGCGCGCCCAACGGCAAGAAGATCGACGCCGAGCAAGCCGGCGTGGCCGTCGACGAACGGGGCTTCATTGCCGCCGACGAGCGCATGCGGACCAACGTCGAGCACATCCATGCCATCGGCGACGTCGTCGGCCAGCCGATGTTGGCCCACAAGGCGGTGCACGAAGGCAAGGTGGCCGCCGAGGTGATCTGTGGTCTGCCTTCGGCCTTCACGCCCATGGGGATCCCCAGTGTCGCCTACACCGATCCCGAAGTGGCCTGGGCCGGCAAGACCGAGGACGAACTGAAAGCCGAGGGCGTGGAATACGAGAAAGGCGCCTTCCCCTGGGCCGCCTCAGGTCGCTCGCTAAGTCTCGGCCGCGATGAAGGCATGACCAAGGCACTGTTCTGCAAGGACACTCACCGTCTGCTGGGTGCCGGCATTGTTGGTCCCAATGCGGGTGAACTGATCGCCGAGGCCATGCTGGCCGTGGAGATGGGCGCGGACATGGCCGACATCGGCCTGACCATCCATCCGCACCCCACCCTGTCGGAGACGCTCGGTTTCGCCGCCGAGATGGCCGAAGGCACGATCACGGATCTCTTGCCGCCGAAAAAGCGCTGACGATTCCGTCGACCTGAGGGAGCACACCAGTGGAATATCTGCTGTTCGCCATACTTGGCATGGTCGGCGGGCTGGCTGCGGGGTTGCTCGGTATCGGGGGCGGGCTGATCATGGTCCCCGTTCTGCTGATGATCTTCCCGACCATCGGCATCACCGGCCCGCATCTGGTCCACATTGCCATTGGCACGTCCCTGGCGGCGATCGTGTTCGCGTCGGTCACCTCGGTCTACAGCCACCACCGCCATGGCGGGGTGCTGTGGGGTGTCTTCGCCCGGTTCGCCCCCGGTATGGTGATCGGTGCCGTCCTCGGATCGATGGTGGCTCACTACCTGCCGGGCGGGATTCTCAAGATCGTCTTCGGCATCTTGGAGATCGCCGTCGCGCTGCAAATGGCTTTCGGGAAAACGCCGCCGGCCAGCCGACAATTGCCCGGCATCATGCCGTTGACCGGTGTGAGCGCGACATTCGGCGCGATTGCATCGATCATGGGGATGGGTGGTGGTGCCATGACTACGCCCTTCTTCCTCTACTGCAACATCACTGCCCGGAACGCGATCGCCACCAGCGCATCGCTCGGATTGCCCACGGCATTGTTCGGTTCGGTCGGATACATCGTCACCGGCTGGTCGGCACAAGGCCTGCCGGAGTTGAGTGCCGGCTACGTCTATCTGCCGGCGCTGGCCGGAATCGTGGTGTTTTCCGTGCTGTTTGCCCCCATCGGTGCCAAACTGGCGCAGATACTGCCGGCCCTGGCGCTCAAGCGCATTTTCTCGCTGGTGCTGATGGGGCTGGGCATTCACATGATCCTGTCATGAACCACGCGGGGTAGCATGATGTCCCAGTCACCACGCATTGCCGTGTACCCGGGCACCTTCGATCCCATTACCTATGGCCACGTAGACCTGGCGCTACGAGCGGCCCGGCTTTTCGACCAAGTGATCGTCGCCGTGGCGGGAGACTCGGGCAAGAGCACACTCTTCCCGCTCGCCAAGCGGCGCGAACTGGCCATCGAGGCATTCGAGTCGAAAGGGGACAACATCCGTGTCGAGCAATTCGAGGGGCTGCTGGTCGACTTCGCGCGCCAGCGACAGGCGACCGCGCTGGTCCGCGGCCTGCGTGCGGTGAGCGACTTCGAGTACGAGATTCAGCTCGCCGCGATCAACCGGCGGCTGAATCAGGAACTGGAAACCGTGTTTCTCTCGCCGGCGGAAGACCTGGGATTCGTCTCGTCGAGCATCGTCCGGGAACTCGCACGTCTCGGGGGAGATGTCGCCGATTTCGTGCCTCCGGCCGTGGTCCGGGCACTGGCCGAGCAGCATTGAGAAATTTGTTCTCGAATCGGCCGACGAACGCGCCAAAACCGCGCTGAACTGTTATCCTTACGCCAAAATTTCAGACTGATTTCCTAGGGGAGGATTCTGCATGTCCCTGCTGATTACCGACGAGTGCATCAACTGCGATGTCTGCGAACCGGAGTGCCCGAACGGCGCCATTTCCCAGGGTGACGAGATCTACGAGATCGAGCCCTCCCTCTGCACCGAGTGCGTCGGTCACTACGACGAGCCGCAGTGCGTCGAGGTCTGCCCGGTCGACTGCATCATCACCGATCCGGACAACGAGGAAAGCGAAGACCAGCTGATGGAGAAATACCACAAGATCACTGGCGAGTGATCCTTCTCCCGCTCGGCGGATGACGCAACGGAAAACGCCCCCGAACGGGGGCGTTTTTGTGTCTGACTGCAGGACGGTTATACCGACGGCGCGGCGGGTGCCGCGTGTGTGGTGGTCAGTCGCTCTCTTCGTTCGGCAACTCACCGGTTCGGCGGGCCATGAACTCGGCTATCGAACCGAAGGTGGCGAACCACTCCGCGTCGATCTCGTCGTCGCCCAGCTGGATATCGTAGGCGTCCTCCAGGGCCGTGAGCAACAGCACCACGCCCATCGAGTCCAGCTCGGGCATTTCGCCGAACAGGCCACTGTCGGGAGAGAATCGCTGGGCCGGCCCCGGAAGATCCAGGGTGCGCAGGATGATCTCTCTGACGCGAACGAACGTCGGGTCGGACGCGGAAATGCGACTCATGAATGCGCCTCGAGTCGCTCGAGCCCGCCCATGTACGGCCGCAACACCTCGGGCACGATCACGTCACCGTTCTCGCACTGGTAGTTCTCCAGCACGGCGACCAGCGTCCGGCCCACGGCGAGCCCCGAGCCGTTGAGCGTGTGTACGGGCTCCGGCTTGCCCTCCGGGCTGCGGGTTCGCGCATGCATGCGCCGGGCCTGGAAATCCCGGGTGTTCGAGCACGACGAGATCTCGCGATAGCGCTCCTGTCCCGGCAACCAGACCTCCAGATCGTAGGTCTTGGCGGCCGAGAAGCCCATGTCGCCGGTGCACAGCACCAGCCGACGAAACGGCAGGTCGAGGGCGTTGAGTACCGCTTCGGCGTGGCCGGTCAATTCCTCGAGTGCCCGTTCGGACTCGCCGGCCGGGACAACCTGGACCAGTTCGACCTTCTCGAACTGGTGCTGCCGGATCAGCCCGCGGGTATCGCGCCCTGCCGAACCGGCCTCGGAACGGAAGCACGGCGTGTGCGCCACCATCTTCAGCGGGAGCGCATCGCGCTCGACGATCTCGTCGCGAACCAGGTTGGTGACCGGCACCTCGGCGGTGGGGATCAGGTACCAGGGATGCTCGCCCTCCAGCCGGAACAGATCCTCGGCGAACTTCGGCAGCTGACCGGTCCCGAACAACGCATCCGCATGCACGATGAACGGCACCTGCACTTCCTGGTAACCGTGCTTGTCGACGTGCAGGTCCAGCATGAACTGCGCCAGTGCACGATGCAGCCGCGCCACCCCGCCGGACATCGTCGCGAACCGTGCCCCGGTCAGGCGAACGGCCTTCTCGAAGTCCATGCCGGCCAGCCCCGCGCCCAGGTCGACATGGTCGCGCGGCTCGAATGCGAAGCGCGGTATCTCGCCGACCGCGTGCACCTCGACGTTGTCGTCCTCGGACTCGCCCACCGGAACGTCATCGTCCGGCAGGTTGGGGATGCCCGCGAGAAAGGCGTCGAGTTCCTCGGCGATCTCGCCCAGCCGGGCCTTGGCCGTGTCGAGCCGGTCCCCCAGCTCGCCCACCGCGGCGATCAGCGGCTGGATGTCCTCGCCGGCGGCCTTGGCCTTGCCGATCTTCTTCGACTCGGCATTGCGCTCCGCCTGCAGGGTCTCGGTCTCGACCTGGAGGGTCTTGCGCTCGGACTCGAGCGCCTCGAAGCGCTCCCGGTCGAAGTCGAAGCCGCGTTTGGCCAGCCTTTCGGCGACCTGGTCGGTTTCCTGGCGAAGAACTCGCGCGTCAAGCATGCGTTTTCCGTGGGCTGGTCATGTGGTTTGAGGAAATCGGTGGAGAGGCCTTTTCAGGCGATGTACTCGACCTCGACGATCTCGAACGTCCGGGTGCTGCCGCCCGGGGCGTTGAATTCCACCTCGTCGCCCACCGACTTGCCGATCAGGGCACGGGCGATGGGGGAATGGATCGAGATCAGGTTCTGCTTGATGTCCGCCTCGTCGTCACCGACGATCTTGTAGCGGGTTTCCTCGTCGGTATCCAGGTCCAGCAGTTCGACCGTCGCGCCGAAGATCACCTTGTCGCCCGGCGGCATGCGCGTCACGTCGATGATCTGCGCATGCGAGAGTTTCGCCTCGATCTCCTTGATTCGGCCTTCGATGAAGCCCTGCTCCTCGCGCGCGGCGTGATACTCGGCGTTCTCCTTGAGATCGCCCAGCTCGCGGGCCTCGGCGATGGCCTCGATGATCCGCGGGCGCTCCTCGCTGCGCAGACGCTTGAGTTCTTCCTCGAGCTTGGCCGCCCCGGCGGCCGTCATCGGTGTCTGATTCATGCCACACACTCCTGGTGCAGGTCCTGTAGACGATTCACGGAAACCGGCTGGTGCAGGTACTTCAGTGCCAGCGCCATGGCCTCGGCACCGGCCAGCGTGGTGAAGTACGGGATCCGGTAATGCAGGGCCTCCCGGCGAATCTCGTAGGAATCGCTGCGCGATTGCTGGCTATTGGAGGTCGTGTTGACGATCAGCGCGATCTCCTTGTTCTTGATCATGTCGACCACGTTGGGCCGCCCCTCGGTCACCTTGTTCACCGGGGTCACGGACAGCCCGCAATCGCTGAGGAACTTCGCCGTCCCGCGGGTGGCCACCAGGTCGAATCCCCACTCCACCAGAGCGCGGGCGACGGGCTCGACACCCTTGTAGTCGCCCTTCTTCACCGAGACGAAGGCGGTGCCCGACAGCGGCAGCGAATTGGCCGCGCCGGCCTGGGCCTTGGCGAAGGCCTCGCCGAACTCGCGACCGATGCCCATCACCTCGCCGGTGGATTTCATCTCCGGGCCGAGCAGCGGGTCGACGCCGGCGAACTTGATGAACGGGAATACGGCTTCCTTGACCGAGTAGAACGGCGGAATGCGCTCGTCAAGGATACCCTGACGCTCGAGGCCGATCCCGGCCATGGTCCGCGCGGCGACCTTGGCCAGCGGAATGCCCACCGCCTTGGAGACGAACGGCACCGTGCGCGAGGCGCGCGGGTTGACCTCGATGATGTAGATCTCGTCGCCCTGGATGGCCACCTGGGTGTTCATCAGGCCGACAACGTTGAGCTCGCGCGCCATCGCCTTGATCTGCTCGCGCACCCGGTCCTGGACCTCCTGCGACACCGTGTACGGCGGCAGCGAGCAGGCCGAGTCGCCCGAGTGCACGCCGGCCATCTCGATGTGTTCCATCAACCCGCCAATGACGACGTTTTCGCCGTCGCATACCGCGTCGATGTCCATCTCGGTGGCATCGTCGAGGAAGCGGTCGAGCAGCACGGGCGACTCATTGGAAACCTTGACCGCGTCACGGATATAGCGCTTGAGCGCCTCCTCGTCGTGGACGATCTCCATCGCCCGGCCGCCGAGCACGTAGGACGGACGCACCACCAGCGGATAGCCGATCTCTGCGGCCAGGTGGATCGCCTGGTCGGCGGACTTCGCCGTGCGGTTGGGTGGCTGCTTGAGATCCAGCTTGTGGATCATGTCCTGAAAGCGCTCGCGATCCTCGGCGCGGTCGATGGCATCCGGCGTGGTGCCGATGATCGGCGCTCCGGCCTTCTCCAGGTCACGGGCGAGCTTGAGCGGCGTCTGGCCGCCGAACTGCACCACCACGCCCCGCGGCTTCTCCACCTCGATGATCTCAAGCACGTCCTCGAGGGTCAGCGACTCGAAGTACAAACGGTCGGAGATGTCGTAGTCGGTTGAGACCGTCTCCGGGTTGCAGTTGACCATGATGGTCTCGTAGCCGTCGTCGCGCAGCGCCAGCGCGGCATGCACGCAGCAGTAGTCGAACTCGATCCCCTGGCCGATCCGGTTGGGCCCACCGCCGAGGATCATGATCTTGTCTCGGTTGGTCGGTTCCGCCTCGCAGAACGGCTCGTAGGTCGAGTACATGTACGCCGTGGACGTCGGGAACTCCGCGGCACAGGTGTCCACCCGCTTGTAGACCGGTCGCACGCCCAGCGCATGCCGATGGGTCCGCACGGTACTCTCGGTCTCGTCGAGAAGCTTGGCCAGGCGTGCATCGGAAAAGCCCAGGCGCTTGAGCTGGTACATCCGCGCCGAGCTGATGGTCTTGAGATCGGTGCCGCGCAGGGATTCCTCCGTCTTCACCAGGTGGTGGATCTGGCGCAGGAACCAATGATCGATGAAGGAAAGCTGGTAGACACGCTCGATGTCGAAGCCGCGGCGGAATGCCTCGGCGACGTACCAGATACGATCGGCACCCGGCGAGTGCAGTTCGCGTACCAGCTTGTCCTCGACATCGTCGTCCGAGAGGCTGCCCTCGAGCACTTCGTCCAGGCCGTCGCGCCCGATCTCCAGCCCTCGCAGCCCTTTCTGCAGGGATTCCGGGAAGGTCCGGCCGATGGCCATCACTTCGCCCACGGATTTCATCTGCGTGGTCAGGCGGTCATTGGCCACCGGAAACTTCTCGAAGGTGAAACGCGGGATCTTGGTGACCACGTAGTCGATGGTCGGCTCGAAGGACGCCGGCGTCGCCCCGCCGGTGATGTCGTTCTGCAGCTCGTCGAGCGTGTAGCCGATGGCGAGCTTGGCCGCTACCTTGGCGATCGGGAAGCCGGTGGCCTTGGAGGCCAGCGCCGAGGAACGCGACACCCGCGGGTTCATCTCGATCACGATCATGTCGCCGTTTTCCGGGTTGGTCGCGAACTGCACGTTCGAGCCGCCGGTCTCCACGCCGATCTTGCGCAGCACCGCGAGCGAGGCGTTGCGCATGATCTGGTATTCCTTGTCGGTAAGGGTCTGTGCCGGGGCCACGGTGATCGAGTCGCCGGTGTGCACGCCCATCGGATCGAGGTTCTCGATCGAGCAGATGATGATGGAGTTGTCGTTCTTGTCGCGCACGACCTCCATCTCGTATTCCTTCCAACCGAGAACCGACTGCTCGATCAGCAGTTCGTTGGTCGGCGACAGGTCCAGGCCGCGGCGCACGAGTTCCTCGTACTCCTCGCGGTTGTAGGCGATGCCGCCACCCGTGCCGCCCATGGTGAACGAAGGGCGGATGATGGCCGGAAAGCCCACCTCGACCTGGGCGGCAATGGCCGCGTCGAAGGTATGCACCACCGTCGAGGCCGGCGTGGACAGTCCGATCTCGGCCATCGCCTGCTTGAACCGCTCGCGGTCCTCGGCCATGTCGATGGCGTCCTCGCTCGCCCCGATCAGCTCGCAGCCGAAGCGTTCGAGCACACCGTGGCGGTGCAGGTCCAGGGCGCAGTTTAGTGCGGTCTGGCCGCCCATGGTGGGCAACACCGCATCCGGACGTTCCTTCTCGATGATGGCGCTGACCGCCTCCCAGGTGATCGGCTCGATGTAGGTAGCATCGGCCATCTCCGGGTCAGTCATGATGGTGGCCGGGTTCGAGTTGATCAGGATGACCCGCAACCCTTCCTCGCGCAGCGCCTTGCAGGCCTGCGCGCCGGAATAGTCGAACTCGCAGGCCTGGCCGATGACGATGGGGCCGGCCCCGATGATCAGTACACTCTGGATATCGTTTCTCTTTGGCATGCTCGACTCACCTGCCAGCCGTGGCTGGACAGTCAATGTTCTCGGTAGATGGGTTCAGCGGCGGGCGTCGTCGATGCTCTCGACGAACCGGTCGAACAGGACATCGAGATCCTGGGGGCCCGGACTGGCCTCCGGATGGCCCTGGAAGCTGAAGGCCGGGCAGTCGATGCGCCGGATACCCTGCAGGCTGCCGTCGAACAACGAGCGATGCGTGGCCTGGACGTTCTCCGGCAGGCTGTCCTCCTCGACCGCAAAACCGTGGTTCTGACTGGAGATCAGCACGCGCTTGCTCTCGATGTCCTGCACCGGGTGGTTGGCCCCGTGGTGACCGAACTTCATCTTGCTGGTCTTCGCGCCGCTGGCCAGCGCGAGCAGCTGATGCCCCAGGCAGATGCCGAACAGCGGAATACCTGATTCGAGGAATACGCGGATGTCCTCGATGGCCTTGGTGCAGGCCGCCGGGTCACCCGGTCCGTTGCCGACCAGGATACCGTCCGGGTTCATCGCCAGGAGATCCTGCGCCGGGGCGTCCGCCGGGAACAGCGTGATGCGGCAACCGCGGTCGGCAAGCTTGCGCAGGATGTTCTGCTTGAAGCCGTAATCGTAGGCGACCACGTGACGGGTCGCCTCGGCCGGCTCCTCGTCACGAAGCCACCACGAACCCGCGGTCCACTCGCGCTTCTCACGGGTGCCCACCTCGGGGATCAGGTCCATGCCGGCCAGCCCGGCGAAGCCGCGCGCCTTTTCCAGCGCGCGGGCCGCGTCGAGCTGGTCTCCGGCGATGACGCAGCCGTTCATCGAGCCCTTGTCGCGCAGGCGGCGCGTCAGCTCGCGCGTGTCGATATCGGAGATGGCGACCACGCCGTGATCCCGGCAGTACGCCGGCAGGGACTGCTCCCCGCGCCAGCTGCTCATCTCCCCGGCGTCACGGATCACCAAGCCGGCGATGTGTACACCATCGGATTCGGCATCCTCGGGGTTGGTGCCGACATTGCCGATGTGCGGGTAGGTCAACGTGACGATCTGCCGGCGATAGGACGGATCGGTGAGGATCTCCTGGTAGCCCGTCATGGCGGTGTTGAAGACCACCTCGCCCACCGATTCCCCGCTGGCACCGATCGACGTGCCGTAAAAAACGCTCCCGTCTTCCAGAGCCAGGAGCGCCGTGTTGGTCGGGAGCGCGGGCGTCGCGTCTGAGGCCGTGCTATCCAAGAACATTCCCCCAAGAATTGTCGTGTCGGTCCGCGCCCCGGGAAACCGCGATGCATGGCGTCGCTATCGACCGGGGCGCCCAGGCACAGGCAGGCCGCCGCCGGGCGCGGCCTGCC
>JBNJFM010000022.1:0-22791 GCA_051746865.1 Pseudomonadota bacterium
GTCAGCCGCGGCGCATCGAGTCGTAGAACTCGTTGTTGGTCTTGGTCTGCTGGAGCTTGTCGAGCAGGAATTCCACGGCCTCGAGCTCGCCCATCGGGTGGAGGAACTTGCGGAGGATCCACATCTTCTGCAGCTCTTCCGGGTCGGTGAGCAGTTCCTCGCGGCGGGTGCCGGAGCGGTTGATGTTGATTGCCGGGTAGACACGCTTTTCCGCGATGCGACGGTCGAGGTGGAGCTCCATGTTGCCGGTGCCCTTGAACTCCTCGTAGATCACTTCGTCCATCTTCGAGCCGGTGTCCACCAGCGCGGTGGCCAGTATGGTCAGGCTGCCGCCTTCCTCGACGTTGCGCGCCGCGCCGAAGAAGCGCTTGGGCCGGTGCAGCGCGTTGGCGTCCACGCCCCCGGTGAGCACCTTGCCCGAGGACGGCACCACGGTGTTGTAGGCGCGTGCCAGGCGGGTGATTGAGTCGAGCAGGATCACCACGTCACGCTTGTGCTCGACCAGGCGCTTGGCCTTCTCGATCACCATCTCGGCGACCTGCACGTGGCGCGGGGCCGGCTCGTCGAAGGTCGAGGCGACCACTTCGCCGCGCACGGTGCGCTGCATCTCGGTGACTTCCTCCGGGCGCTCGTCGATCAGCAGCACGATCAGGTCGCACTCGGGGTAGTTGTTGGTGATGCTCTGGGCGATGTTCTGCAGCAGCAGTGTCTTGCCGGCCTTCGGCGGGGCGACGATCAGGCCGCGCTGGCCCTTGCCGATCGGCGAGACGATGTCGATGATCCGCGCGGTCAGATCCTCGGTCGAGCCGTTGCCGCGCTCCATGCGCATGCGCTTCTCGGCATGCAGCGGGGTGAGGTTCTCGAACAGAATCTTGCTCTTGGACGCCTCGGGCTTCTCGAAGTTGATCTTCTCGATCTTCAGGAGCGCGAAGTAGCGTTCGTTGTCTTTCGGCGGGCGGATCGTGCCGGAGATGGTGTCGCCGGTCTGCAGGTTGAAGCGGCGTATCTGCGAGGGCGAGACGTAAATGTCTGCCGGTCCGGCGAGATAGGAGCCGTCCGCGCTGCGCAAAAAGCCGAATCCGTCCGAGAGGATTTCCAGCACGCCGTCTCCGTGGATCGATTCTCCGGTCTTGGCATGCGCCTTGAGCAGGGCGAAGATCACGTCCTGCTTGCGGGTCCTGGCGAGGTTGTCCAGCCCCATGGACTGGGCCAGATCCATGAGTTCCGGAACGGGCTTGCTCTTGAGTTCGGTCAGGTTCATTCGGATGGATTCGTCGTGGGGGCCGCGGCGGGCCACGGATTGGTGATCAACGGGGTGTTCGATACTGCGGAAACGGTTGGTCGCCGAGATGCGACCGGACGACAGAAGGGATGCGTCGTCCACTCAGGTTGGCGGGAGTGTGGCATATAACCGGTCGCGTGCCAAATAAATGCGCGCGGGCGCCCGGGCAGGCACGAATGGGGCCATGCTGCCCGGCGAACGCGGCCGGTTTGCTGGTCCGTTCAGAGCGCCGAGTCGATGAAGTCGGTCAGCTGGGACTTGGAGACAGCGCCGACCTTGGTGCCCTCGACCTTGCCGCCCTTGAACAGCATCAGGGTCGGGATGCCGCGGATGCCGTGCTGGCGAGGGGTCTCGGGGTTCTCGTCGATGTTGACCTTGGCGATCTTGATCTTGCCCGCGTACTCGTCAGCCACCTCGTCGAGGATCGGCGCGATCATCTTGCAGGGACCGCACCACTCGGCCCAGAAATCCACCAGTACGGGGGTGTCGCTGTTGACGACCTGGGCGTCGAAATCCGCGTCGTTCACGTAGACGATGTTGTCGCTCACGGCCTGACTCCTTGTATCAGAAAATGATGTTCGACCATTGTTAATCCCTTAACGCCGCTTTTCAAGAAAACGGGCGGGACGGGTGCCGATGCGTCGGTGATACCCTTTTCGTCCGGTCCGTCCGAGTATGGCCCGCCCCCTGTCCCGGTGCAACTGGAAGTGTTTCGACCTATGGCTTCATTGACCGAACTCCGTTACGTGGTGGCCGTGGCCAAGGAGCGGCATTTCGGCCGTGCCGCGGCGCGCTGCTTCGTCAGCCAGCCCACCCTGAGCGTGGGCATCAAGCGGCTGGAGGAGTCGCTGGGGGTGCAGATCTTCGAGCGCGCCAGCCGCTCGGAGGTGCAGATCACGCCCGAGGGGCGCGACATCATCGAGCAGGCCGAACGGGTGCTCGCCGAGGTGGAGCGGCTGGAAACCCTGGCCCACGCCCGTCGGGACCCGCTGGCCGCGCCGTTGCGGGTGGGGCTGATCCACACCGTGGGGCCGTATCTGCTGCCGCGGCTGATCGGACGGTTGCACGAGCTCGCCCCGAGGATGCCGGTCGAGATCAGCGAGGGGCTGACCGCCGACCTGGTAGACCGGCTCGAGCACGGCGAGCTGGACGTGGTGGCGCTGTCCCTGCCCTTCGCCGCCCCGTCGATCAATATCGAGCCGGTCTACCGCGAGCCCTTCACGGTGGCCGTGCCGGTCGAGCATCCGCTGGCCAGGCGGGACAGCATCGACCCGGACGAACTGGTCGAACATGACCTGCTGCTGCTCGGCGAGGGGCACTGCTTTCGTGACCAGGTGCTGGGTGTCTGCCCGCAGTGCGCCGACGGGCGGAGCCTCGGACGGTTGCAGCGGACGCTGGAAGGCGGGTCGCTCGAGACCATGCGCATGATGGTGGCGACGGGGGCCGGGATCACGGTACTGCCCTGCGCTTCGACCCGGCCGCACGACGACGGTGCGCAGGCGCTGATCCGCTACCTGCCGTTCTCCCGCGAGGAGCCCACCCGGGACATCGCTCTGGCCTGGCGAAAGCGCTTCTCTCGTCCCCGGGCGGTGGAAGTGCTGGCGCAGTCGATTCGCGAGACCCTGCCGGAATGCTGCGAGCCGCTGCGGCCCGAAGGGGAGGTCAGTCCAGGATGACGACCTCTTCCGCCTGGGGCCCCTTGCGGCCCTGGCCAATCTGGTATTCGACGGTCTGACCTTCGGTCAGGCGCGAGGAATTGCCGTCACTCACGGCGCGGAAATGCACGAAGAGATCCTCGCCGTTCTCGCGGATGATGAAGCCGAAGCCCTTGTCGACGTTGAACCACTTGACGGTGCCGGTCTCGCGCACCGGGGCGTGCTCCACGGCGACCTCCTTGGGGCGCAGTCCGGGCTTGGCCGACCGGGGAGTCAGGCGAGCGGCGAGCAGGGAAATGACGAGAATGACGGCCGCCGAGGCGAGAAACTGCAGCAGCCGCTGGTCGGAAAAGTCGTAGATCTGGCCGATGGCCAAAGCGCCGATCACGGCGAGTCCAAGGGTTATGAAAAAGATGGTGAGACGGGATTCCTGCCAGGTTTTCATCGGATGGGTTGTTCCGTTATCTGTTGGTGTTTTCTTGGATAGCCCGGCCCCGGCCCGGCCGGCGTGACGTGGCCGGCGGGCGGAGAGTCTGGACGAGGCGGGCGGATGTTATTCTGTCACAATTAAAGGCTTCATGGCGCCCCCGAGGGGGCGGACGAGAGTATCACCGTGGGAGAGCAGTCGATGTCGGCCAGCGACGAGTGGGTCTACGAGACAGTCGAGGAAATGGGTGCGCGCTTCGGCATCCGCGTGACGGAAAAACTCCTCGACGAACAGACGCCCTACCAGCACCTGGAGGTCTGGCGCACCGAGCACTGGGGCAACCTGATGCTGCTCGACGGCGTGATCATGCTCTCCTCGCGGGAGAACTTCGTCTACCACGAGATGATGTCGCACCCGGCCCTGCAGACCCACGCCGCGCCGCGTGACGTGGTCATCATCGGCGGCGGCGACTGCGGCACCCTTTCCGAGGTACTCCGGCACCGGGAAGTCGAGTCCGTGGTGCAGATCGACATCGACCAGGCGGTCACCCGCGCCGCCGAGCGCTTCTTCCCCGAGCTGACAGCGCGCAACGACGACCCGCGCGTGGACCTGCGCTTCGAGGACGGCGTGGTCTGGATGGAGAACGCCCCGGCAGGCAGCTGTGATGTGATCATCGTCGATTCCACCGACCCGATTGGCCCCGGCACGGGCCTGTTCGGCCCGGACTTCCTCGCCGACTGCCACCGCGTGCTGCGCGCCGACGGCATCATGGTCGGCCAGAGCGAGTCGCCGTTCTACCACATGCCGCTGATGGTCGATTACCACCGCGCGATGAAGGATGCCGGTTTTGCCGAGCGCCGTTCGCTGCTGTTTCCCCAGCCGGTCTATCCAGGGGGGTCGATTACCGGCACGCTGGCGAAGAAGTCCGGCCGCCTCGACGAGATTCGGCCGCTGGCCGACGAGATCGAGACGCGCTACTACAGCACCGCCCTGCACCGCGGCCTGCTCGAGATGCCGGGCTTTCTGCGCGAGGCGCTCGACGACGTCTGAAGCGGCCGCGCCGACGGCCTTCCTGCCCTGAAACCATCGACCCGGAACCCGTCTCGGGGTCCGGGTGCAAACCCGTTTTTCGTGTTCACATGCCCGATATCATTACCGACCAGCCCGACCTGATCATCGTCCGGCCCGCCCCGGAGATGCAGCTCAAGTCGGCACCCACCCGCCGGCGCTTTCGCAACACCCTGATGGGCAATATCCGCGCCGCGCTGGGGGAAATTCCCCACAATCTCCGCGTCGACCAGGGACGTCTGCTGCTGCATACCGTCGAGATCGAGGCCGCCGGGAAGGCCCTGGCACGGGTTTTCGGCGTGGCCTCGTTCTCGCCGGTGGACCTGGTGGTGCGCGATGCGGATCTGCGCTCGCTGCAGGAGGCCGCCCGAACGCATTTCACCGATGTCGTCCGCGGACGGACCTACGCCGTGCGCTGCAAGCGTCATGGTGGCGTGAAGCTCTCGCAGCGCGAGGTCGAGCGCCAGGTGGGTGCGGTTCTCAATGGCCCCGGCCGGGTGAATCTCGACGCTCCGGATGTCGAGTTGCGCATCGACCTGACCGAGCAGGGAGCCTGGCTGTTCGGCCGCCGATTCGCCGGGCCGGGCGGGATGCCGCTGGGCGTGCAGGACCGTGCCGTGAATCTGATGTCCGGGGGATTCGATTCGGCGGTGGCGGCCTGGTACACCATGCGCCGGGGCGTGGGCGTCGACCACGTGTTCTGCAATCTCGGCGGGGCGACCCACGAGAACATGGTGCTCAATGTCGCGCATCGGCTGGCAAGCGACTGGGCGCATGGCGATCGGCCGCGCCTGTTCGTGGTCGATTTCCTGCCGGTGGTGGCCGACATGCGCAAGCGCCTGCCCGGCGAAGTGTGGCAGGTGGTGCTCAAGCGGCTGATGTACCGAGCCGCCGAGGCGATCGCCCGCGAGCGCCGCGCCCAGGCACTGGTCACCGGCGAGGCGCTCTCGCAGGTCTCCTCGCAGACGCTTTCCAATCTCAACAGCATCGATTCGGCCAGCGATCTTCCCGTGCTCCGGCCGCTGATCGGTTTCGACAAGGCCGAGATCCTGTCGGTGGCCCGACGGATCGGCACCTACGATCTCTGCGAGGGCGTGCCGGAATTCTGTGCGCTGTCGAACAGCAAGCCGCTGGTCTCCAGTCGCCGCGGGCGCATCGAGGCCGAGGAGTCGAAGCTCGATGCCGCGCTGCTCGAACAGGCCGTCCTTGAGGCCCGCGAGATCGATCTCCTCGACATGGACCGCGCCGCGCTGGCCGAGCCGGGTGTGCTGGTTGACGCGATTCCGGCGGATGCCGAGGTGATCGACTGCCAGCCGCCCCGGCGCTACCGGGACTGGCACCTGCCCGGGGCGGTCAATATCCCGCCCGACGAGTTCGCGCGGCGCTTCCGCGACTTTCCCACCGATCGCCATTACCTGCTCTATTGCCTGCGTGGGGCGAATGCCCCGGTGCTCGCCGAGCGCATGCAGCGCGCCGGCTTCCATGCCCACGCCCTGCGCGGCGGGGTTCCGCGGCTGCGGCGGGCGTGGGAACGGGGTGATGTTTCGGTGGTCGGAGAAGTGGGTGCCGAAGGGGACGAATTCGTCGCGGGCGACTGAGGCTTCGAGTGACCACCAACATCTTTCAGGCTGGGTGGCTATTTCGCTCGCCAGGCACCAAACCCGTCTCGGGTCGGTCCATTCCAATAGGCGTGCGAAATCACCCTCGCCATTTTGGCAGGACGTAGCCAAGCCGCCGAGGCTGCCGTGATCCTTGCGGGCACAGGGTAACTGCTGGATTTGGCAGCGGTTTCCGTTATACTGCCGTGTTCCCCGGAACGGCCGTCCGCGAACATTTCGGGCCGGGTTGTTAGCCGTACCAGCGGCAGGAGGTTTCCATGCGCTATCCAGATCGATTCTCCGTGATCGTCATCGGCGGCGGCCATGCCGGCACCGAGGCGGCGCTGGCCGCCGCGCGCATGGGTGTGGAGACCCTGCTGGTCACCCACAATATCGAGACCCTGGGCCAGATGAGCTGCAACCCGGCCATCGGCGGGATCGGCAAGGGCCACCTGGTCAAGGAGATCGACGCGCTCGGCGGCGCGATGGCGCATGCCGCCGATCTCGGTGGCATCCAGTTCCGCACGCTCAACGCCCGCAAGGGCCCGGCCGTGCGCGCGACTCGTGCTCAGGCCGACCGGGTGCGCTACAAGGCCGCCATCCGTCAGATGCTGGAAAACCAGCCCAATCTGACTCTCTTCCAGGAGGCGGTCGACGACCTGATCCTCGATGGCGATCGCGTCACGGGTGTGCGCACCGCCGGCGGCATCGAGTTTTCCGGCGAGCAGGTGGTGCTCACCGCGGGCACCTTTCTTGCCGGGCAGATCCACGTCGGGATGGAGCGCTCCGAGGGCGGTCGTGCCGGCGACCCGCCGGCCAAACGGCTGGCCGAGACCCTGCGGTCGCTCGACCTGGGCGTCGAGCGTCTGAAGACCGGCACGCCGCCGCGGCTGGATGCCCGCTCGCTGGATTTCTCGGTGATGCAGGGGCAGCCGGGCGATTCGCCCACGCCGGTGTTCTCCTTTCTCGGCTCGCGCGAGGAGCACCCGCAGCAGGTCGAGTGCTTCATTACGCATACCAACGAGCGCACGCACGAGATCATCCGCGGCGGGCTGGATCGCTCGCCGATGTTCACCGGCGAAATCGAGGGTGTCGGCCCGCGCTACTGTCCGTCGATCGAGGACAAGATCCACCGTTTCGCCGATAAATCGTCCCATCAGATTTTCGTCGAGCCCGAGGGGCTGGATACCCACGAGGTCTACCCCAACGGCATCTCCACCAGCCTGCCCTTCGATATCCAGCTGGAGCTGGTGCGCTCGATCCGCGGCTTCGAGAACGCCCACATCACCCGCCCGGGTTACGCCATCGAGTACGACTTCTTCGACCCGAGGGGCCTCAAGCCCACGCTGGAGACCCGCGCGATCGAGGGCCTGTACTTCGCCGGCCAGATCAACGGCACCACCGGCTACGAGGAGGCCGGCGCCCAGGGGTTGATGGCAGGCGCCAATGCCGCGGCCGCCGTGCTCGGTCACGAGCCGCTCACCCTGCGCCGCGACCAGGCGTATCTGGGCGTGCTGGTCGACGATCTGACCACGCAGGGCACGCTCGAGCCCTACCGCATGTTCACCAGCCGGGCCGAATACCGCTTGATGCTGCGGGAGGACAACGCCGACCAGCGCCTGACCCCCATCGGCCGCGAGCTAGGCCTGGTCGACGAGCGCCGCTGGCGGGCATTCAACGAGAAGATGGAGGCCATCGAGAACGAGCGTGGCCGACTGGGCGATATCTGGGTGCATCCCGGTCACCCGGCGGCGGAGAAGCTCGAGGGGTCCGTCTCGCGCAACGTCACCGCGCTGGACCTGCTGCGTCGCCCGGAGCTGGATTACGCGGCCATCGCCGCGGTCGACGAGCTGGCCCCCGAGGCCATGCCGGCGCCGGCGGTGATCGAGCAACTCGAGATCGAGGCCAAGTATGCCGGCTACATCGACCGGCAGCGTGACGAGGTGGCCCGCTCGCTCAAGCTCGAGCAGGAGCGGATTCCCGAGGATCTCGATTACGCGGAGATCTCGGGGCTGTCCAACGAGGTGCGCGACAAGCTGGCCTCCCAGCGCCCGGCCACCGTCGGGCAGGCCGCACGTACCCCCGGGGTCACCCCCGCGGCGGTCTCCCTGCTGCTGGTGCACCTCAAGCGCCACGGCCACCTGCCCCGCTCGGCGTAACCGGCGCATGGCTGACGCACTCGGCGCGGAGCAGCGGGCTCGCCTGGAACGGCGACTGACCGAAGGGCTCGATCGGCTGGGCATCGCCCTGCCGAAAGAAGCCGGGGAGCGGCTGATCGACTACCTCGAGCTGCTCGCCCGCTGGAACCGGGCCTACAACCTCACCGCCGTGCGCGACCCGGAGGCAATGGTCGTCCGGCATCTGCTCGATTCGCTGGCAGTGCTGCCGCATCTGCCTGCCTGCCCTCGTCTGCTCGACATTGGCAGTGGTCCGGGCATACCGGGTATGATTCTCGCGATCAGCCGCCCCGACAGCGAGGTCACCCTGGTGGATTCCAATCTCAAGATGACGCGGTTCGCCGCGGCCGCCCGGCGGGCACTCGAGCTGCCCAACGTCGAGGTGCGCCGCGAACGGGTCGAGCGCATCGAACCGGAGACCGGCTATCCCTGCATCATTTCCCGGGCCTTCGCCTCGCTGGCGGATTTCGTGCGACTCGCCGCGCCGCTTTTGGCCGAGCATGGCCGGCTGTTCGCGATGAAGGGCCGGCTGGATGAAGACGAGCTCGCCGGCGTGCCGGCCGGCTTCGCCATCGTCGCCCGCCATCGGCTCGACGTGCCGGGGCTCGATGCCGAGCGCCACCTGCTGGAACTGCGACGGACGGAGGCGACATGAGCTGGACGCTGGCGATCACCAACCAGAAGGGTGGCGTGGGCAAGACCACCACGGCGGTCAACCTTGCCGCCGCGCTGCAATCCTTCGGTCGCAGCGTGCTGCTGGTCGACATGGACCCGCAGGGCAACGCCACGGTCAGCTCCGGCTTCGAGAAGAACGGCGTGCAGCGTCACGTGGGTCAGGTGCTCCTCGACGAGTTGTCGGCCGGCGAGGTGCTGCTCGAGACCGACCCCGGCGGCTACGACCTGCTGCCGGCGACCATCGACCTGGCCGGTGCGGAGTTCCAGCTGGTCACCCGCATCGGCCGTGAGACCAAGCTGCGCCAGGCTCTCGCGCCGCTGACGCCCGAGTACGACTTCGTCCTGATCGACTGCCCGCCGGCACTGAACACCCTGACCATCAACAGCTTGGCTGCGGCCGACGACGTGCTCATCCCGGTGCAGTGCGAGTATTTCGCCCTCGAAGGGCTCTCCGCCCTGCTCGACACCATCGAGCAGGTGCGTCTGGCGCTCAATCCGGACCTGGGCGTCGCCGGGGTGCTGCGCACCCTGTATGATGCCCGCAACCGGCTGGCGCAGGATGTCAGCGACCAGCTGCGCGCGCATTTCGGCGAGCGGGTGTTCGATGCGCTGGTGCCGCGCAACGTCCGGCTGGCCGAGGCGCCGAGTCACGGTCTGCCCGCGATGTTCTACGACAAGACCTCCACGGGGGCCGAGGCCCATTCCGACGTGGCCCGCGAGCTGGTCAAGCGGGCGCGCAAGCGCGGTCGGCTGGGACGGCCGGCAGCCCTGCGCCAGTGACGGGCGCACGGCAATCGAGTTGGGGGACCCCTGCAATGAGCACGAAACGCAAAGGACTGGGACGAGGGCTGGACGCGCTGCTGGGCACCGCGGACCGTCCCGAGGAGGAAGGTGCGCAGCTGCGTGAGCTGGCGGTCGACCTGATCAACCCCAACCCGTTCCAGCCGCGCACGCGATTCGACGACGCCGCGCTGACCGAGCTGGCCGATTCGATACGCGCCCAGGGCGTGATCCAGCCGGTGGTGGTCCGCCGGCGTTCCGGCGAGTACGAACTGATTGCCGGAGAACGTCGCTGGCGCGCGGCGCAGAAGGCCGGTCTGACCCGGATCCCCGCGGTGATCCGCGAGATCGACGACAACCAGGCCGCCGCGATGGCGCTGATCGAGAACCTCCAGCGCGAGGATCTCGATGCCATCGAGCAGGCCAAGGCCATGCAGCGCCTGGTGCAGGAGTTCTCCCTGACCCACCAGCAGGTGGCCGATGTCCTGGGTATTTCCCGCCCGGCCGTCACCAATGCACTGCGGCTGCTGGATCTCGCCGCGCCGGTGCGGAAGATGCTGCGCGAACGGACCATCGAGGCCGGCCACGCCCGGAGTCTGGCCGCCCTGCCTAAGAAGGAGCAGGTGCCGTTGGCCGAGCGGGTGGTCAAGCGCACCCTGACGGTGCGACAGGTGGAATCGATGGTCAGCCACCACCTGCAGCGGCGGGCCGAGCCGAGCGAGGCGGAGGAGGATCCCGACACGCGGGCGCTGGAACGCCGCCTGGCCGACGCGCTGGGTGTGCCCGTCGCCATCCAGGCCAATCGCAAGGGCCGTGGTCGAGTCACCCTCTCCTTCGACAGCCTCGAGCAGCTCGACGGGATTGTCTCCCGACTCGGAGCGGAGCGGGACTGAGGAATCATTAGCCGGACAAGGCATAAAGTGTTGTCGTCCGGAGCCCGACTCGCTACACTGACCGCCAATTTTTGGGCCCTGTCATGTCTGATCCGAACAAGAAGTCGCCAGACGGGATGCACGGCAGCTACTGGAACTCGCGTTTCAAGGGGCTGCTCCACGTCGGCGCCGGCAACCGCATGGCGGCCAGTGTCATTGCAGGGCTGCTGATCGGCTACGGCGTCGACAGCTGGCTGGGTACGCTGCCCATCTTCATGCTGGCGGTCGGGGCGCTCGGCTTTGTCGGCGGGCTGATGAACGCTCGCCGCGCTCTGCTGGTCGGCGATCGCGAGGATTCGGATCGCTCATGAGTCGCATGGCGGAGGCGATCGGCCGCCGTGGCCGGCGAGTGGTCCAGGTGCAGTTGGCCATCCTGCTGGTGGTCGGTGGCGCCTCGCTGCTGTATTCGCCACACGCGGCCGTCTCGGCGGTCGCCGGCGTCGCCGTGGCGATGCTCCTCGCCTGGATGCTGAGGCGCACCATGGCTCGAGCCACGGAGCTCGCCGTGGAGGCGCCCCAGCAGAGCATGAACACGATGTATCTCGGGGCAGCGACGCGATTCGTATCGCTGCTCGTTCTGATGGCGGCCGGCCTGGGGCTGTTTGGGCTGGACGCGCGCTTCATGGTGGGTGCTTTCGTGCTCGCCATGGTGGCCGGGGTCCTGGCCGCACGCGGCCAGGACTCGGGCCGGCCCGCCACGGAAAACGACAACTGATTTTCAAGTCTTGAGGAGTGTGCAAGTGGCTACCGAAAACGCGGGCGGCGGCCCGGTTGAATATATCCAGCATCACCTGACCAACCTCCACGTCGGCGAGGGGTTCTGGCAGCTGAACATCGACACGATCTTCTTCAGTGTCCTGCTCGGCGCCCTGCTCGTGTTCGTCGCGATGCGCATCGGTCGCGGCCTGCGTGCCGAGACGCCGGGCGGTCTGCAGAATGCGGCGGAGGCGGTGCTCGAGTTCGTCGACGACCAGATCAAGGACTCGTTCAACAGCCGGGCGCCGAAGATCCTCGGGCCGATGGCGCTGACCATCCTGCTGTGGATCTGGCTCATGAACTTCATGGACCTGATCCCGGTCGACCTGCTGCCGGCCATCGCCTCCGGCCTGGGTGTCGATTACCTCAAGGTCGTGCCGACCACCGATCTGAACACCACGCTGGCCATGGCCGTGTTCGTGTTCGCCCTGACGGTGTACTACAGCATCAAGGTCAAGGGCCTGGGCGGTTACATCAAGATGTTCCTGTTCCATCCCTTCGGCAAGTTCATGATCCCGGTCAACATCGTCATGACCGCGATCGACGAACTGGCCAAGCCGATCAGCCTCGCGCTGCGTCTGTTCGGCAACATGTTCGCCGGTGAGCTGGTGTTCCTGCTGATCGCCCTGCTGACCCTGGGCGCAAGCATCGGCGCCAGCCTGCTCATCTGGTTCCCGCTGCAGGTCGTGCTCGACATCCTGTGGATCGCCTTCCACATTCTGATCATCACGCTGCAGGCCTTCATCTTCATGGTGCTGACGATCGTGTACATCGGTATGGCGCATACCGACGACCACTGAGGCATCGAGAGTTTCCTTTGACCCTTTGTTTTTCTTGATTAGGAGAAGACGCTATGACCCCTGATATGCTCGCCACGATCTATGCCTACACTGCTGTTGGCGTTGGTGTGATCCTCGCTGCCGCCGGCCTCGGTTCGGCCATCGGCTGGGGCCTGATCTGTTCCAAGACCCTCGAGGGCATCGCTCGTCAGCCGGAAATGCGTCCGCAGCTGATGACTAACATGTTCATCTTCGCCGGTCTGATGGAATCCTTCCCGTTCATCATCCTCGCCTTCGCGATGTGGTTCCTGTTCGCCAACCCGTTCGTCGGTGCCCTGACTGCCGCGATTGGCGCTCTCTAAGTCACGTTCCGACGTGACGACGACCCGGCATGCGCGGCGGCACGTTCCGCCGCGTCATGCTGACCGGAAACCCAATCCGTAGATACGCGAGGGGACATCGTGAATATTTCGATCACACTGGTTGCTCAGCTGATCGCCTTCGTGGTGATGATCTGGCTGGTCAACAAGTACCTGTGGGCGCCGCTGTCCGCTCTGATGGAAGCGCGTCGCAAGAAGATTGCCGACGGCCTGTCCGCATCCGAACGTGGCAAACACGAGCTCAAGCTTGCCCAGGAGCGCTCCACCGAGCTGCTGCGCGAGGCGAAGGACAAGGCGAACGACATAATCGCCCAGGCGAATTCGCGCTCCAATCAGATCCTGGAAGAGGCGCGCACCAACGCCAAGACCGAGGCCGAGCGCATCGTCGCCCAGGCCAACGCCGAGATCGACCGCGAGGTCAACCGCGCCAAGGAAGAGCTCCGCACCCAGGTGGCCGACGTGGCTTCCACCGGTGCCGAGCGGATCCTCAAGCGCGAGGTGACGGACAAGGACCACGAATCCGCGATCTCCGATCTGATCGCCCGGATCTAAGACTAGCGGAGGCCCTATGTCTGAGAACACCACCGTTGCCATCTCGTACGCGAAGGCCGTGCACGAGCTTTGCGCCGACGAGGCGCAGGCCAAGCACTGGTCCGAGGCGCTTGCCGGGCTGTCTGCCGTCGCGCAGAACGCCGACATGGAGGCGTTTCTCGGTGACGAGGCGCGCTCCCGCAGCGATCGGGCCGCCGGCTTTATCAAGGTGGTCGAGGACGCCGTCGACGAGAAGGCTCTCAACCTCGTGCGCCTGCTCGGCGAGCGCGACCGCCTCGACCTCCTGCCGGAAGTGGCCACGGAGTTCGAGAAGCTGCGCGCCGAATCGGAGCGCCGCATCGTGGCCTCCGTCGTCTCGGCCAAGCCCCTTACCGACGAGCAGTCGAACCAAATCAAAACAGCGCTCGGCAAGCGACTCGATCGCACCGTAGAGCTCGAAATTACCGTCGACGAGGACCTCATCGGCGGCGCGATCGTCCGCGCCGGTGATCTGGTCATCGACGGTTCGATGCGCGGAGAGCTCGAGCATCTTGCCGTACAAATGAGTCGCTAAGGAGATCTTCCATGATCAACCCGTCTGAAATCAGCAGTCTGATCAAAGAGCGCATCGAAAACTTCGAT
This sequence comes from Pseudomonadota bacterium, assembly GCA_051746865.1. Taxonomy (GTDB): domain Bacteria; phylum Pseudomonadota; class Gammaproteobacteria; order Halothiobacillales; family Halothiobacillaceae; genus Guyparkeria. The sequence goes on from JBNJFM010000022.1 coordinate 13,683, forward strand.
GCCGGCGCGGAAGCGCAAACCGTCGGCACCATCGTCTCGGTGGGCGACGGCATCATCAAAATCCACGGCCTGAGCGAAGCCATGCTCGGCGAGATGCTCGAACTGCCGGGCGGCTCCTTCGCCGTGGCCATGAACCTCGAGCGCGATTCGGTCGGCGCCGTGGTTCTCGGCAACTACGAGCACCTCAAGGAAGGCGACCAGGTCAAGTGCACCCAACGCATCCTGGAAGTGCCGATCGGCAAGGAACTCCTCGGCCGCGTCGTCAACACCCTCGGTCAGCCGATCGACGGTCGTGGCGAAATCAACGCCGAGACCACCGCCCCGATCGAGAAGATCGCCCCGGGCGTCATCGAGCGTCAGAGTGTCGATCAGCCGATCCTCACCGGTATCAAGGCGATCGACTCCATGGTGCCGATCGGCCGTGGCCAGCGTGAGCTGATCATCGGCGACCGCCAGACCGGCAAGACCGCCGTGGCGATCGACACGATCATCAACCAGAAGGGCAAGGGCGTCTACTGCGTCTACGTCGCGATGGGCCAGAAGGCTTCCACCGTGGCCAACGTGGTCCGCGAGCTGGAGAAGCACGGCGCGATGGAGTACACCATCGTCGTTTCCGCCGGCGCCTCCGACCCGGCCGCCATGCAGTACCTGGCCGCCTACGCCGGCTGCACCATGGGCGAGTACTTCCGCGACCGCGGCATGGACTCCCTGATCGTGTACGACGACCTGACCAAGCAGGCCTGGGCGTACCGCCAGATCTCCCTGCTCCTGCGTCGTCCGCCGGGCCGCGAAGCCTACCCGGGTGACATCTTCTACCTGCACTCGCGTCTGCTGGAGCGTGCCTCCCGCGTGAACGAGGACTACGTCGAGAAGTTCACCGATGGCGAGGTCAAGGGTCAGACCGGTTCGCTGACCGCGCTGCCGATCATCGAGACCCAGGGCGGCGACGTCTCCGCGTTCGTTCCGACCAACGTGATCTCGATCACCGACGGTCAGATCTTCCTTGAGACCGACCTGTTCAACTCGGGCATCCGTCCGGCGATCAACCCGGGCATCTCCGTATCCCGTGTGGGCGGCTCGGCGCAGACCAAGGCGGTCAAGAAGCTCGCCGGCGGTATCCGTACCGATCTGGCTCAGTACCGCGAGCTGGCGGCGTTCTCGCAGTTCGCCTCCGATCTCGACGAGGTGACCCGCAAGCAGCTCGAGCGCGGCAAGCGTGTCACCGAGCTGATGAAGCAGCCGCAGTACAAGCCGCTGTCGGTCACCGAGATGTCCCTGTCGCTCACGGCCGCCAACGAGGGTTTCCTCGACGACGTGCCGGTCGAGAAGGTCAACGACTTCGAGGCGGCGCTGCACGCGTACGCTTCCGACAACGCGGCTGAGCTGGCCGGCAAGATCGGCGACGAGGGCAACTACAGCGATGAGATTGCCGCGGAGCTGAAAAAGGTCGTCGAGGACTTCAAGGCCAAAGGCGTCTATTAAACCGGGAGCGAAATCATGGCCGTAGGCAAAGAGATTCGCACCAAGATCAAGAGCGTTCAGAACACGCGCAAGATCACCAAGGCGATGGAAATGGTCGCCGCATCCAAGATGCGGCGTGCCCAGGAAGCGATGGAGGCGACCCGCCCCTACGCCGAGAAGTTTCTCGAGGTAGTGGGTCACATCACCAACGCGCATCCTGAATACCGCCATCCCCTGATGGTCGAGCGCGAGGTCAAGCGCGTTCTGATGATCGTGGTGACCACGGATCGCGGGCTGTGCGGCGGGCTGAACGTCAACCTGCTCAAGCGCACCGGCGAAGCGATCCGGGAATACGAGAAGAATGGTGTCGAGGTCGACGTCATCCCGGTCGGCAGCAAGGGCCGAGCCTTCTTCCGCCGGTACGGCGGCAACATCCTGACCTCCGTGACCGGCCTGGGTGACAAGCCGTCCTACGCGGCGATGCGCAAGGCGATCAACGCTGCCCTGGCCGCGTTCGAGAACGGCGACGTGGACCGCATCGAGCTGGCCCGCAACGGCTTCGTCAATTCGATGAGCCAAGAGCCCAAGGTCGAGCAGATCGCGCCGCTGAAGTACCAGGAGGAAGAAAGCCTCAAGCATCACTGGGACTACATCTACGAGCCCGACTCGCAGATCGTCCTGGACGCGGTGCTCAAGCGCTACATCTCCGGGCTGGTCGTGTCCGCGGTGATCGAGAACGTGGCCTGCGAGATGGCGGCCCGTCGGATCGCGATGAAGAACGCTTCCGACAACGCCAGCGACATGATCACGGACCTGAAGCTGCAGTACAACAAGGCGCGTCAGGCTGCGATCACGCAGGAGATCTCCGAGATCGTGTCCGGCGCGGCCGCCGTGTGACGACGGCACCAACCCATTTTTCGAATTGAAAGAGGAACACACATGAGTTCTGGAAAAATTGTCGAGATCATCGGGGCGGTGATCGACGTCGAGTTTCCGCAAGACCAGGTGCCCGCCGTCTATGACGCCCTCCGCGTCGACGACACCGGCCTTGTGATCGAGGTACAGCAGCAGATCGGTGACGGCATCGTCCGTGGTATCGCCATGGGCACGTCCGACGGTCTCAAGCGCGGCATGGCGGTGAGCAGCACCGGCAAGCCGATCTCGGTACCCGTGGGCAAGGGCACGCTGGGTCGCATCATGGACGTCCTGGGCAAGCCCATCGACGAGGCCGGCGAGGTAGAGACCGAGGAGACATGGTCGATCCACCGCAAGGCACCGACCTTCGACGAGCAGTCCTCGGGCACCGAGCTGCTGGAGACGGGGGTCAAGGTCATCGACCTTCTCTGCCCGTTCGCCAAGGGCGGCAAGGTCGGCCTGTTCGGCGGCGCCGGCGTGGGCAAGACCGTCAACATGATGGAGCTGATCCGCAACATTGCCGTCGAGCACAGTGGTTACTCGGTCTTCGCCGGCGTGGGTGAGCGTACCCGTGAGGGCAACGACTTCTACCACGAGATGAAGGACTCCAACGTCCTGGACAAGGTGGCACTGGTCTACGGCCAGATGAACGAGCCGCCGGGCAACCGTCTCCGCGTCGCGCTGACCGGCCTGACCATGGCCGAGTACTTCCGTGACGAGGGCCGTGACGTCCTGATGTTCATCGACAACATCTACCGTTACACCCTGGCGGGTACCGAGGTTTCCGCACTGCTGGGCCGTATGCCGGCCGCGGTGGGTTACCAGCCGACGCTGGCCGAGGAGATGGGCGTCCTGCAGGAGCGCATCACCTCCACCAAGACGGGTTCGATCACCTCCGTCCAGGCGGTATACGTACCGGCGGACGACTTGACCGACCCGGCCCCGGCGACCACCTTCGCCCACCTCGATGCCACCGTCGTACTGGCACGTGACATCGCCGCCATGGGTATCTACCCGGCGATCGATCCGCTGGACTCGACCAGCCGTCAGCTCGACCCGCAGGTCGTCGGCGAAGAGCACTACAACACCGCTCGCGGCGTGCAGGTCACCCTGCAGCGCTACAAGGAGCTCAAGGACATCATCGCGATCCTCGGCATGGACGAGCTCTCCGATGACGACAAGGCGGTGGTCTCCCGTGCGCGGAAGATCCAGCGGTTCCTGTCCCAGCCGTTCTTCGTCGCCGAGGTGTTCACCGGTGCGCCGGGCCGCTACGTTCCGCTCAAGGAAACGATCCGCGCGTTCAAGGGCATCGTGGCGGGCGAATACGACCACCTGCCGGAGCAGGCGTTCTACATGGTTGGCACCATCGACGAGGCAGTCGAGAAAGCCAACAAGATGGCTGAGAAGGCCTGATAACGGAGGTCGACCATGGCTATGACTACCCGAGTCGACATCGTCAGCATGGAAAAGCCGATCTTCAGCGGGACCGCGACCTTCGTCACGGTCCCGACCGAAGCCGGCGAAATGGGCGTTACCGCCCGCCACACGCAGACGTTGTCGGTACTGCGTCCGGGCGAAGTCCGGGTGCACCAGGACGACGGCTCGATCGTGCGCTATTTCGTCGGTTTCGGGGTGGTCGAAGTCCAGCCCCACGTCGTCAGCATCATCGCTGATTGGGCGCTGACGGAAGAAGACGCGAAGAACCTGGATCCGAACGAGCTCGAGGCTCGCATGGGCGAGGAAGAGGAATACGTTCAGGAGTACGAGCAGCGCGGGCAGCTCGACTTCACCTCGGCCGAGATGATCATGGTCGAGGCGGAAGAACGCCTCAAGTGGATCAAGTCCATGCGTTCCGCGAGCGGCGGCCGTCACTGACGGCGTTCGTGAACGTTCAGATGGAAAAAGGGGCCTGCGGGCTCCTTTTTTGTTTCCGGCCACGGGCCGGACCGAATGCGAGAGGAATCGAGATGAGTGATCAGTCCACCGGCGAACTCCATGTGGTCGTGTTGGCCGCGGGTAAGGGCACGCGCATGCGTTCGGCCCGGCCCAAGGTGCTTCACCGCATCGGGGGGCACAGCATGCTTGCCCGCTGCCTGGATACGGCCGAGGCGCTGGAGCCGGCCTCGGTCCGGGTGGTGATCGGCCACCAGGGCGAGGCCGTGCGTGACTCGGAAGCCGACCGTGACGTGGCGTGGGTCTGGCAGCACGAACAGCATGGCACCGGACACGCGGTGTGGCTGGGTATCGAGGATCTCGATGCGCCGGATGACGCCCGGGTGCTGGTGTTGTACGCGGATGTGCCGTTGCTCGGCGCCGATACCCTGCGGGCGCTGGCCTCGGACACCGCCCCGGTGACATTGCTCACCATTCACATGGATGACCCGACGGGGTACGGACGGATCATTCGCGACGAGGGCGGCAGCGTCCGCCGGATCGTCGAGCAGAAGGACGCCTCCGAAGCAGAGCGGCAGGTCCGGGAGGTCAACACGGGCATCCTGATGGCCCGCATGGGCGACCTCCGGCGGTGGTTGTCGCAACTGGAATCCGGCAATGCCCAGGGCGAACTCTATCTCACGGACATCGCCGAGATGGCCAGCGAGGAGGGGCAGCCGGTTCACGCCGTGATTGCCGAGGACGTCTGGTCGGTGACCGGGGTGAACGACCGGCTCGCGCTGGCCCGGCTGGAGCGGGTATTCCAGCATCGCCAGGCCGAGGCGCTGGCGCTCGCCGGCACCACACTTGCCGACCCCGAACGTCTCGATATCCGTGGTTCACTGGAATGCGGGCAGGACGTGGAAATCGACGTGGGCTGCGTCTTCGAGGGCGACGTTCGTCTCGGCGACGGCGCGCGCGTCGGGGCGCACTGCGTGCTGCGCGACTGCGACATCGGTCCGGGTGCCGTGATCGAGCCCTTCACGCACATCGACGGGGCGGTGCTGGCCGGCGACAACCATGTCGGACCCTACGCCCGTCTGCGTCCGGGCACCGGGCTGGATTCGATGGCGAAGATCGGCAACTTCGTCGAGGTCAAGGCCGCGCGCATTGGCGAGGGCTCCAAGGTCAACCACCTTTCCTATGTCGGCGACGCGACCGTGGGCGACGACTGCAATCTGGGTGCGGGCACCATTACCTGTAACTACGACGGGGCGAACAAGCACCACACCGAGATCGGGGACCGGGTGTTCGTCGGTTCGGCCGTGCAGCTGGTCGCGCCGGTGACGGTGGGCAAGGAGGCGACCATCGGTGCCGGTTCGACCATCACCCGTGACGTCGGGGAAGGCGAACTGGCAATCGCTCGGGCCCGGCAGAGGGCGATCGCCGGCTGGCAGCGCCCGCGCAAGAAGGGACGCGGCGGCTGAAGCTCAGTCGTCCGGCAGAAAGCGCGCCAGGACGTCGTTGAGAAAGCGATGCCCCCGCTCGGTGGGCCGGATCGTCTGGATGTCCCAGTCGATCAGGCCGTCGTCCTCCAGCCCGCGAAGGGTTTTCGAGACCACAGCGACCGGCATGCCCGTGCGCTCCTGGAACAGGCTCACCGGGAATCCGTCGGTCAGGCGCAGGGCATTCAGCATGAACTCGAAAGGCACCTCCCGCCGCGGGATGTCGTGTGCATCGATGTTCTCGGGGCTGCCCGCGAGCTCGAGGTAGCGGTTGGGGTGGCGGCTGCGCACGCGTCGCTCGACGCGGTTCTCCGCCGGGAGCGTGATCTTGCCGTGCGCCCCGGCGCCGATTCCGAGGTAGTCGCCGAACTGCCAGTAATTGAGATTGTGCTCGCACTCGTGGCCCGGCCGGGCGAAGGCGGAGATCTCGTAGTGGCCGTAGCCGGCGTCGACCAGCCGCTCCTGCCCGCGCTCGCCGATGCGCTCGAGCGTCGCGTCGGCCGGCAGGGCCGGCGGGCTGAAGGCGAAGGCGGTGTTGGGTTCGATGGTCAGCTGGTACCAGGACAGGTGGGGTGGCTGGAGATCGATGGCCGTGTCGATGTCCGCCAGGCCGGTGGCCTCGGTCTGGCCGGGCAGGCCGTGCATCAGGTCGAGGTTGAAGCTGTCGAACCCGGCGTCGTGCGCGGCTTCCACGGTCCGCCACGCGGCCCGGCGGTCGTGGATCCGCCCCAGGCGGTGCAGGGCGTGGTCGTCGAAGCTCTGCACGCCGATCGAGGCCCGGTTGAAGCCGATCGCGCGGTACTCGGCCAGCCGGGAGGCCATGTCGGTACCCGGATTGACCTCCAAGGTCACCTCGCGGGTGAAGCGCAGGTCGAGCAGGGCGCGCAGCCCGGACATCATCCGGTCGAGTGCCTCTGGGGAGAACAGGCTGGGCGTGCCGCCACCGAGGAAGATCGTCTCGATGGGGCGTCCCCAGATCAGTGGCAGCTCGGGCTCGAGGTCACGCAGCAACGCGTCGACGTACTCGGCCTCGGGCAGCTCCCGCCCCTTCAGCCCATGCGAGTTGAAGTCGCAGTACGGGCATTTTTCCACGCACCAGGGCAGGTGGACGTAGAGCGACAGGGGCGGGTTGTCGGAAAACTGCAGCAGGCTCATTGCGGGTCGGCCAGGTCGATGTCCGCCAGCCGCTCGATCAGTTCGCGCAGGGCCCGGGCGCGGTGGCTGATGCGGTGTTTGTCGTCCGGGTCCATCTCGCCGACGCTCAAGTCGTGCTCCGGGGAGAAGAACAGCGGATCGTAGCCGAAACCGCGTTCGCCGCGCGGGGCGTCCAGGACCTCGCCCTCCCAGGCACCCTCGGCAATGATCGGGTCCGGGTCGTCGGCGTGGCGGACAAAGGCCAGCGCGCAGACGAACCGGGCCGTACGCGGCGCGCCGGGCCGGGCGGCGAGTTCCTCGACCAGCTTGGCGTTGTTCTCGGCGTCACCGGCGTTATCGCCGGCGAAACGCGAGGAGAAGATGCCCGGACGGCCGTCGAGGGCGTCGACCACCAGCCCGGAGTCGTCGCCGATGGCCGGGTGACCGGTCCGTGCGGCCGTGTTGCGGGCCTTGATCAGGGCATTGCCGCGAAAGGTGTCGGCATCCTCCACCGGCGAGGGCACGGACCAGCCCCGCTGGGAGACGAAGTGCAGTCGCTCGAGGGTCGGGTGGCTCGCGGCCAGGACCCGGCGCATCTCCTCGAACTCGGCCATCTTGCCGTCGTTGTTGGTGGCGATCACGATGTCTGTCATTCAGGGTTTCCCGCTGGTGGTTGAGCGCAGCCTGCGAGGATAACCGCTACCCGCCGGTTTGTGCAGGGCATTTGCCTTTGTCGCCCGCATCCGTTATATTGCCGCGCTTTGTGTGGAACCGAGCGGAACAGCGAAAGGGGCGTCCATGAAAATTCTGTCTTCTCTCAAGTCAGCCAAGAAGCGGCACAAGGACTGTCAGGTCGTTCGTCGCCGTGGAAAGGTTTATGTGATCAACAAGACCAACCCGCGCTTCAAGGCTCGTCAGCGCTGAGCTGATCGAATCTGGTCCGCGTGACACGAGGCCCCGCTCCGGCGGGGCCTCGTTGTTTTCGGCCTTCGGAAACCCTGCCCTCCCCGGCACTTGAAAAAACGGTGGCCGGCCTAAATAGTCTGTGGTGCAAGGAAAAACACCGGATTGGTAGGAGGTGAGGCACATGGCAATCGTACGCTACAAGCCGGGAGGTCAGGTTCGCACGCGCCCCTGGAGCATGCTCGATCAGCTCTATCGCGAGATGAACTCGCTGCTCGAGCCGGGCATGGACGAAGGCGCGGACGAGGAAGGCAAGCTCGAGGTCGCCGACTGGTCGCCGGCGGTCGACATCAAGGAGAACGAGGACAGCTACGAGCTGCACGTCGATATTCCCGGTGTCGATCCCAAGTCGGTCGAGGTGACCGCCGACAACGGTGCGCTGGAGATCAAGGGCGAGCGCAATTCCGAGCTGAAGAAGTCGCAGGACGGCTATTCGCGCATCGAGCGCCACTACGGTCGTTTCTACCGGCGGTTCACGCTGCCCGAGCAGGCCGACGCCGACAATATCCAAGCATCATCCGAGCACGGAGTGCTGTCCATCACCATCCCCAAGGCCGAGTCCTCGAAGCCGCGCCGCATCGAGGTCAGCTGATCGGCCGAGCCCCCGGCCGGGCCGGCAGACACGTGACGAGAGCCCGGCCATGCCGGGCTTTCCTGATTGGCCGGTCACCATTTATCGGCCGGGATCCCTCGAAAGCCCGCCCCGCCCGGTAGCGGCGGCCGGGTTTCCGAGGTGTCCCGGAAAGGACAACGAGATCGATTCGGAGGATCGTCGGCGTGAAATATCACGACTACTACGCGACCCTGGGCGTGGCACGCAACGCCTCCCAGGACGAGATCAAGCGCGCCTACCGCAAGCTGGCGCAGAAGTACCATCCGGACCGCAACAAGGGGGAGGAGGCCGAGGAGAAGTTCAAGGAGATCAACGAGGCCTACGAGGTGCTCGGCGATGCCGAAAAGCGCGCCCGCTACGATGCGCTGGGTGCCGGGTATCGCGACGGCGACGATCTCCGCGGCGGGCCGGGCGGTTTCGGAGGCGGTTTTGGTGGCGGCTTCGAGGGCGCCGATTTCGGTGGTGCCGACTTCTCGGACTTCTTCTCGCAGATATTCGGCGGCGGATTCGGGGGTGCCGGCGCGCGGGGCGGTCCGCGCGGCGGGGCCGTGCCCGGCCAGGATGCCGAGGCGGAGGTCGCCGTGCCGCTGTCGCTGCTGGTCACCGGCGGGTCGCACACGGTACGCCTGTCAGATGGCCGGGGCGG
>JBNJFM010000022.1:22891-33850 GCA_051746865.1 Pseudomonadota bacterium
GACATGCTCCGCCCGGTCTGGGAGGAGTCGCACGGCGAGGATGGCTGGGTCTCCTGGGAGGAGTCGCCGGGCATCGCCCACGATGCGGCCGAATCGGTCCGGGCCGCTCACCACCTGCGCGAACTGGTCGATCGCCCCAACGTCCTGATCAAGGTGCCCGGGACGGACGAGGGCATCGAGGCCTTCGAGAGGCTGATCTCGCAGGGGGTGAGCGTCAACGTCACGCTGCTGTTCTCGCTCGACCAGCTCCGGCGGGTGTTTGCCGCCTACCGTCGCGGGCTGGAGGAGCTGGAAGCCAACGGCGGGTGGGTCAACCAGGTGCGCGCCGTGGCCAGCCTGTTTCTCAGCCGGGTCGACACGCTGGTCGACAAGCAGCTCGACGCCATTGGCGGGGAACGGGCCGAGGCGCTCAAGGGTCGCTCGGCGCTGGCGCTGGCGGGCATGGCCTACCAGCACTTCCGCGAGGTGTTCGAGTCGGAGGATTTCGACCGCTTCGAGCAGAAGGGCGCCCGTCCTCAGACGCCGCTGTGGGCGAGTACCGGCACCAAGAACCCCGCCTACTCCGACCTGCTCTACGTCGAGAACCTCATCGCCCCGGGCACCATCAACACGCTGCCGGACAAGACGCTGGAGGCGTTCGCCGACCACGGCAAGGTTGCCTCCACATTGAAGCCCCACTACGAGGAAGACCGGCGGGTCTGGGAAGAGCTGGCCGACCTGGGCATCGACATGGACGGGGCGGTGCGCGACCAGCTGCTCGACGAGGGGGTGGAGCAGTTCCAGGTCTCCTTCGACGAGTTGCTCGAGGCGATCGAACAGGCCTGAGTCAGGGTCCGTCGCCCCGGAGGTTCATCCACCACAGCCGCAGGCGCACGCCCCAGGGGCTGGTCAGGCCCGTGGTGGTGTGGGCGACGTCGCCCGCCTTGTCGAGGAACAGGAAGGTGGGCGTGACGTTGGTGCCCAGGGTGCCGGCGATGCGTCCTTCCGGGTCGTTGACCACCGGCAGGGATTCGAGGTTGTTCTCGACGAGATACTCGCGCACGGTCTCTGCGCCGCCCGACTGCAGTGCGACCGTGATGATTCGGTGATCCTTCGCCAGATTCACCAGCCAGGGCATTTCCAGCTCGCAGTAGCCGCACCAGGTGGCCCAGATCGCCACCACGGTGGGACGGTCGCTTTCCCCGCCGATGGTCAGGCGGTTGCCGTCGAGATCCTGCACCGCCATCGCGGGGATGGGGCCTTCGGGCAGGTCCGGCGCCAGCCACCACTGCACGGCCAGCAGTGCGGCGATGGCCACCAGCCCTTCCAGCCCCCAGCGCGCCCAGCGAGGGATTCGGCGCTTGTTCGCCTCGGTCGGATGTCGGGTTTCGTCGTGCCTGCTCATGGTGTTTCTCGTGTGAATCGCGTGATCGCCCGTGGGGCGAGGCTTGTTCGAGTCTCTCATGCGCCACCGGATGCGCACAGGCAGTCGGCGAGCCGCGCTGGTAAACTGCGCGCATGAAGAACGACTCGTCACCGACTTCCCGGCGCATCCTCGTCGGCGTATCCGGCGGCATCGCGGCCTACAAGGCCGTGGTGCTGGTCCGCCGCCTGGTCGAGGCCGGTGCCGAGGTGCGCGTGGTGATGACCGAGGCGGCGACCCGCTTCGTCGCGCCGCTGACCTTCCAGGCCGTCAGCGGTCAGCCGGTGCGCACCACCCTGCTGGACGCCGAGGCCGAGTCCGGCATGGATCACATCGCCCTGGCCCGCTGGGCGGATGCCGTGGTGGTCGCCCCGGCCAGTGCGGACCTGATGGCCCGCCTGGCTGCCGGGATGGCCGACGACCTGCTCACCACCCTTTGTCTCGCCACGAGCGCGCCGGTTCACCTGGCACCGGCCATGAACCGACAGATGTGGGCCCATCCGGCGACGCAGGCCAATCGTGCCCGCCTGGTCGAGCACGGCGTGACCCTGCTGGGGCCGGCGGCCGGCGTTCAGGCCTGCGGCGAGACCGGCGAAGGGCGCATGATCGAGCCCGAGGCCATCGTCGAGGCGTTGCGGGCCGGCGGCAGGCAGGACCTGCCCGGACGGCATGTCGTGGTCACGGCCGGCGGCACGCGCGAGCCGATCGACCCGGTGCGCTTCATCGCCAACCGCTCTTCCGGACGGATGGGTTTTGCACTGGCCGCCGAGGCAGCCCGTCGCGGGGCGGCCGTCACGCTGATCGCCGGGCCCTCGGCGCTGGAGACCCCGGCCGGCGTGGAGCGGATCGACGTGGAAACGGCCGGGCAGATGCTGGCCGCGGTCGAGTCCATCGCCTCGATGGACATCTTTATCGGCGCGGCGGCCGTGGCCGACTACCGCGTGGCCGCGCCCGCGGATCGCAAGCTCAAGAAGGGCGGCGAGACGCTGAGCCTGGAGCTGGTGCCGAACCCGGACATCATCCGGGAAGTGGCATCGCGTACCGACCGGCCGTTCGTCATCGGCTTTGCCGCGGAGACCGATCACCTGCGCGAGCACGCGGCCGCCAAGCGCGTGGCCAAGGGCATGGATCTGATCTGTGCCAACGAGGTGGGCGCCGACAAGGGTTTTGATCGGCCGGACAATGCCTTGCTGCTCCTGTGGAGCAACGGCGAGCGCAAACTGCCGCAGGCGGACAAGACCCGTCTCGCGGGAGAGATATTCGACACCTATCACCAGATCACACAGGATAGAGACGATGCATCGAGTTGAGGTCAAATGGCTCGACCCCCGACTGGGCAACGAGATTCCGCGACCGGACTACGCGACCGACGGCTCGGCGGGCCTCGACCTGCGCGCCTGCCTGGATGAGCCGCTTGAACTCGCACCCGGCCAGACGGAGCTGGTGCCCACCGGCATGGCGATCCACCTGGGCGACCGGGAGCTCGCGGCGATGATCCTGCCGCGCTCCGGGCTGGGCCACAAGCACGGCATCGTGCTGGGCAACCTGGTGGGGCTGATCGACTCGGACTATCAGGGCCAGTTGTTCGTCTCGGTGTGGAATCGCGGCGAGAGCGCTTTCACCGTCGATGTGGGCGAGCGCATCGCCCAGCTGGTGGTCGTGCCCGTGGTGCAGGTGGCTTTCGAGGCGGTCGACGAGTTCGGCGAGACCGAGCGCGGCACGGGTGGATTTGGCCATACGGGGCGTGGATAATGATTTTTTTGCCTGATATGGAAACAAAACTAAATCAAAGGAGATGTGACTGATGGGTTCCTATGTCCAAAGCACCTTGGGGAAAGAGGAAGAGGTCAAGTACGAAGCTCAGGTGACAAAGTGGGTGCTTTTGTTTCCTTCGATCCTCGCTTTTTTTGCTTTTCTTCTTGTGCTTGGGTTCGGCTATCCGGGGTTCGGGCTTCTTGCGGCTGTGCTGATTGTCCTCCCGAATTTGCTTTACTATTTGACTTCTGAGTTGGCGGTTACTAACAAGCGAGTGGCGGCCAAGTATGGATTTATTTCTCGACAGACAGTCGAGCTCTCGTTGGCAAAAGTGGAATCCGTGCAGGTGCATCAGTCGATATTTGGACGAATTTTCAATTTCGGAACAATAATTGTTTCAGGCGCGGGTAATCCCCAAGCCCCCATTCGAGGTATTTCTCAGCCTCTGCTGTTCCGAAAAGCGGTGTATGAAGTTCAAGAAGAAGTGCTGGGTAAGCATTCATAATTATTTTTGTGTCGTAAGTTTGTATTCTTTTGTTGGCTGCTTGGGCTGAAGCATTTGAGGTCAAGAGCCAAAACACTGGAACCGATAAAGTGTCCCGATTCGATCCCGCTTTGACCGCCGACGTGCTCATGGAGGCGCTGCCCTACATCCAGCGCCTGTTCGACAAGACCGTGGTGATCAAGTTTGGCGGCAACGCCATGGTGGACGAGGCGCTGCAGGATGCCTTCGCCCGCAATATCGTGCTGTTGAAGCAGGTGGGCGTGAACCCGGTGATCGTCCACGGCGGCGGGCCGCAGATCAACGAGCTGCTGAAGAAGATCGGCAAGGAAGGCGAGTTCGTCGAGGGCATGCGGGTGACCGACCGCGAGACCATGGACGTGGTGCAGATGGTGCTTGGCGGGCTGGTCAACAAGGACATCGTCGCCCTGATCAACCGCCACGGCGGCCGCGCGGTGGGCCTGACCGGGCGCGATGCCGGGCTGGTGCGCGCGCGCAAGCTCAAGGTCACCCGCAACCACCCCGAGCTCGACGAGCCGGAGATCATCGACATCGGCCACGTCGGCGAGGTCGCCTCGATCGACCCGGGCATCATCCGCACGCTGGATGCCTCGGACGTCATCCCGGTGATCGCGCCGATCGGCGTGGGCGAGGACGGCGAGGCCTACAACATCAACGCCGACGTGGTGGCGAGCAAGGTCGCCCAGGTGCTGGGCGCGGAGAAGCTGCTCCTGCTGACCAACACCGCCGGCGTGCTCGACGGCTCCGGCGAGCTGCTCACCGGGCTGACCGCCGACGACGTGGAAGGGCTGATCGCGGACGGCACCATCTACGGCGGCATGCTGCCCAAGATCAATTTCGCCCTGGATGCGGTACGCGGCGGAGTGAAGACGGTGCAGATCATCGACGGGCGTGTGCCGCACGCCGTTCTGCTCGAGCTGCTAACCGATCAGGGCGTGGGGACGCTGATCCGCGGCTGAGCCGTGAAACCCGGGTCGAGGCTCACCCTGCGGGGGTGGCGAGTCGTTCCGGCCTCGCGGCTCGCCGCCTTTCAAGCGCCTTGAGCACGAACGACTCGCCAAGCCAGAGTGGCATGGCATTCGTGCAGACACTTCTTTAGTGCTCTTCCTTCAGTTCACGAAATCGCTGGATCTCCTTTTCGAATTTCGTCTCGATCTCCTGGTGCTCGAACCGGAGACGGGCCCGCGCTTCGGTGAGCTCGCGGAGTTGGTTCGCGTCTGCCCGGTCGCCGCGCCCCTCGTCTAGTCTTTGCTGGAGACGGTCGATGGATTCGGTGAGCTCTTTGATGCGCCGATCCAAGCGGCTGAGGCGTTGGTCCCGTGCCCGCTCGATGTCCTCGACGCTGGAGTAGAGTGCCAGCAGGATGCGGTCTTTCCGGGCCTGCTCCTCGGCTGCCTGCCGGGCCTGTTCCTTCGCCGCCTCCTCGGCGGCCTCGCGGGCCTTCTCCTCGGCCGTCTTTCGCGGCGCGACCTCGTGTACCACCTCGCCGGTCGACGGGTCGATTACCTGGTAGCCGCGCTTGGCCGTGCCCGAAGGCAGGGTGTCGCCGTACTGCGGGTTTCCCTCGGTATCGGTCCAGCGATAGGTATAGCCGGCCGCCTCGCTGGCGAGCAGCGGCAGCATCGCCAGGCAGAGGACGACGGGCAGGGCGTGACGGGTTCGGACCGGCATCGACGACTCCTTCGGGGCAGTGTGTGGCTTACGGACGGCGAGGCTGCGACGGCCTCTGTCCGGAGTTGCGCCATTGTGCCGCCCACCCGGCGCTCGCGCCAGCGTGACGCCACGATCAGCTGCTGGACTTCAGCCGTTCGAACTCCTCGATGTCGCGCGCGAATTGCGTGCGGGTTTCCTCTCGTTCATCGCGCGCGGCCTCGAGCGAGGTCTGCAGGTTGTCCAGGTCCCGTGCGTAGCTGCCGTCCTCGGGGTTTTGGCTGGCCTTGCGCTGCATGCGCGCGGTGGCCTCTTCAAGCCGCTGGATCCGCGCATCGAGGCGCTCGAGCCGCGCATCGCGGGCCTGCTCGATGTCCTCCACGCTGCTGTAGAGGGCCATCAGCACCTTACGGTGGCGTCGCTCGGCCTCTTCCGCGCGCTGGGCGGCTTCCTCGGCTCGACGCTGGGCCTCCTCGCGTGCCTTCTGTTCGGCCGTCTTGCGCGGGGCGACCTCGCGGATGGTCTGGCCGGTGGCCGGGTCGAAGATCTCGTACCCGATCGAGGCCGCCTGCGTCGGCAGCGTGTCGCTGAACTGCAGCTGGCCGTTCTCATCCACCCAGCGATAGGCGGCGGCATGGGCCTGTGCGGCAAGCAACGGCAAAGTGATCGCCAGCGCGCCGGCGATAATCTGTCGATATCGAATCTGCATGTGGTTCCCCCCGTGTCCAGATCGAATCCACCGGGCGGCTCCCGGTGGTCAATTCGTGACACCACATCGCGGTTTTCCGCGTTTTTCTTGTGTCGGGGAGAGACGGTGCAAGAGCGATGCCAGATCGGATTTCAGTCGTCGTTGCGGTTCCCTTCCAGTCCGAGAACGACCCAGAGACCCGAAAGCCCCATCGCCACGCCGACGAACCAGAAGCCGGCCTCGACGCCGCCGGTGAGTGACGCGACCAGGCCCAGCGCGAGCGCGCCCACGGCGTAGCCGAAGTCCCGCCAGAACCGGTAGACGCCCAGCACCCCGGCGCGCTCGACCGGCTCGCAGTGGTCGGCGACCGCGGCGCCCAGGGTGGGATAGAGCATCGCCATGCCCACGCCGGTCACGGCCAGAGCACAAGCCCAGACCCAGACCGAGTGGGACAGAACGATGGCTACGATACCGGCGCCGCAGAGCCACATGCCCCAGGTGATCAGGCCGCGGCGGCCCAGCCGATCGGACGCCGGGCCGGTGACCAGCTGGCCGGCGCCCCAGACCACGCCGTAGATGCCGACGAGAAACCCGGCAGTCACGAGATCCGCGCCGCGGGCGACCAGGAGGATGGGCACGAACAGCCAGATGATGGTGTCGGTGAATTTTTCCACCAGCCCGGCCTGGTTGATGGCCAGCAGGCTGCGATTACCCCAGGTGGCATGCAGGAAAAATCCTAGCCCGGATCGGCGTGCCGGGGCCTTGCCGTTGCTCCGGGTCCGTTGCTGGGCCTTCTGCTGGGCGTGCGCCCAGGGCAGGGTGTCGCGCGCCATCCAGATGGCCAGGACCAGCGCCAGAATGATTACCGCCACACCGAACCAGAACAGGCCCTCGCGCGCGCCCAGCAGTTCGGCCGCAATCGCGGCGAGATAACCCGCCACCGCCACGCCGCCGTAGCCGGCGAATTCGTTCGCGCCGTTGACCAGCCCGCGCTGGTGGGCGTGGGTGAGGTCCAGCTTGCTGTTGAGCGCCATCGACCAAGCCAGCCCCTGGTTGATGCCCAGGAACACCGTGGCCAGCAGCACCCAGCCCCAGGAATCGGCGATCAGGAGCAAAAAAGGCACGGGGATGGCGAACAGCCAGCCGGCGACCAGCACCCGCTTGCGCCCGTAACGGTCGGAAAAGCGCCCGGCCAGCAGGTTGAGCGCCGCCTTGATCACGCCGAAAATCACGACGAAACTCGCGAGCAGCGTAAACGCCCCCGCGGCCAGGCCGAAGTCCGACTCCGAGAGCACCGGCAGCACCGTGCGGGTCATGCCCACCAGCGCGCCGACGAAGAAGACCTGCAGCAGAAACTGGACGAACTGGCCGCGGTTGGCGGCAATGCCATGAGTCAGGTCCATTGGATACCTCTTGTCTCTCGTGGTGAGAATGCGTGTCTGGTGTGGTCTTGCCGGATCCGGCCACGTGCCGAATCGGATCGGGCCAGATCGGGCAAGACGCCCCGCGACATGGCGGGGCAGAACGAGGTGGTTTACTCGGCCGCGTCCTCTTGCGCCCGCGCATTGGCCTCGACGCCGCCGGCTTTTTGGAAGCCCTCGAAGCCACCCTGGAGGATGCGGACGTTGTCCATCCCCGCCAGGCGCAGCATCAGGCCGGCCTGGGCCGAGAGCGTGCCGGTGTTGCAGTAGACCAGCACCTGCTCGTCGGCCGGCAACTCGTCGCGGCGCTCCAGGATCTGCCGCCACTCGATGTTGATCGCGCCGGGGATGTGGTCCTCGGCGTACTGACCGGCATCGCGGGTGTCGACGATGGTGATGTTTTCCCACTGATCCGCCGGGATCTGCTCTGGGCGGATGGTCGCGCCGTGGTATTCCTGGAACATCACGTAGCCTTCCATGGCATCGATCAGTTCCTTGTTCTCCGCCATCGCCGGGGCGGCGGTGAAGGCCAGTGCCACGAGCGGTGCGGCAAACAGGGTCTTGAGATTCTTCATGTGTGGGCTCCTCACTTGCCGCCGGACTTGATGATCGATTGCAGGTCAGTGAATTCCTTGTTCACTTTCTCGTTGCCGATCAGACCGACGGAGTCGTGCTTCGACACGCCGTCCATCTCCAGCATGTCGGCCACCATCTGGTAGCTGGACATGCCGTTGTAGTCGGCGCCGTCGGCGGCGATCAGCTGGTCGCCGTAGTAGACGGCCGGGGCCGGCAGGTCCTCCACCATGCTGGCGGAAAGGATCTGGATCGGTACCTGGTAGGTGTTGGCCACCTGCACGGCGACCTGCAGGTTGTTGTTGCAGCGGGTACCCGGCGGCTCCTTGCCGATGAAGGTCAGTACTGCCTGGCCGTTGGGTCCGGTCGCGCCGGGCACGACATCCTCGGCGGCGACGGGAGCGCTGGCCGCCAGGACCATGCTGCCGGCGATCAGGCCGGTCTTGAGCGTGCGGATGATGTTCATGGGGGGCGTTCCTCTGGTCGGAGTTCCGGTCGTTGCGTGCCGGGGTCAGGCCCCGGTGTTGAAGGTGTAGAACGCCTTGATCTCCTCGACTGGTGGCAACTCGATCGAGGCGATGGTCTCGACGAAATTGCCCCGCTCGCGGATCAAACCGTTGTTGTGGCGCTTCTCGAAGCCCAGCGTGGACATGGGTTTGCCACTGATGCCGCCGCCGCAGACACTGCCGGCCTGCGCGCCCGGCAGGATCTCGATGTGATCCGGCAGGGAGAGGATCGGGCCGTACAGCGAGTCGTAGAGCTTTTCCGCCATCTCGCGTTCGCGACCATGCAGGTCCGGCCGGCCGACGCCGCCCGGGAACAGGGTGTGCCCGGTGACCAGGAACCACGGCTCGTCGGTGCGAGAGTGGTCGGTCACCAGCAGACAGATGCTGTCGTCGGTGTGCCCCGGTGTGTGCAGCACCTGGGCGCTGACGTTGCCCAGTTTCAGGTGCTCGCCGTGTGCAACGCCGCGGAACGGATGCTTCACCGGCGCCGATTCATGCAGCACGTATTCCGCGCCGGTGCGTCTGGCCAGTTCCGGGCCGCCCGTCTTGTGATCCGCATGGACGTGGGTGTCGACCACGTAAGTGATATCCACGCCCTTTTCCTCGGCCATTTCCACAAAGGTGTCGACATCGTCGAGATGCACGTCGACGGCCATGGCCCGGCCCTTGCCGGTGCAGCCGAAGAGATAGGCGAGTGAGCTGAATTCGCAGGAATGCTGGATCAGGAACATGTGTCGTCCTCCACGGTGTGCACGGGGACATTCAATTACTCAATTGAATCAATGTCAAGCGGGTCTCTGCATCCGCTCGATACCCTTTCGTATCCCCGCGCGGCTCGCGCCGGAATGCGATCCGGCGACACTTGACATCAAGTTCAATTGACTGATTGAATGCCTGCCGAGGCTGTCTGCGTCGTGTCCAGGGAGCGACTGTTACTCTTTTGAGCGGTCATCGAGTGGCAGTGATGTTCGAGGGGTCATGCGACCCTCCTCGGCCCCATGGCTGGATCGCGAGATCCATCGCGCGGGCTCAGGGAAGAACGATGAAAAGAAGCGAGGTGGCCTGAACGGCCGCCCATCGAGGGGGCGACCCTCTCGAATCGTCAACGATCAATGAGGGTGCGGGTGATGGATCCGGAAATTTCCAAGTATTTGCTTTATGTCCTGGTGTTGTCGGTGGTGTTCGGCGCCGCGGCCCAGTTTTCGCGCTTCTGCCTGCTCGGGGGCATGAGTTCCTACATGTCCTCGCGCGATGGCGGGCGCATGGCGGTCTATCTCGGCGCCATCGGGGTGGCGATCGCGGCGACGACGCTGGTGCAGTGGATTGCCGGGCTGGATCTCGACCAGACCCGTCCGCCCTATCGAACGCCGGACTTCGCCTGGGGGCGCTACCTGATCGGCGGTTTCATGTTCGGTGTGGGCATGGTGCTCGCGCGGGGCTGCCCTGTCCGTAGTCTGGTCAAGACGTCGCAGGGCAACGTTCAGGCGTTGGTCGCCATCGCGATCATGGCGGTTGCCGCGTACGCGATGACACGGACGAGTCTTTTCCAGACCGCGTTCCTGCCCTGGGTCGGTGGGCTGAGCGTCGACCTGACTGCCTTCGGTATCCCGCATCAGGATCTGGCCGCCCTCGTCGGTGGCGGAACGGTGACCTACTTGCTTCTGGCGGCACTGCTGGCCGCTGTGCTCCTGTTCGTCAGCTGGCGCTGGCTGCCGCTGCGCGGCAATGGTCTGGCATGGCTTGCCATCCTGTTGATGGGCGCGGTGGTCGGTGCGGCTTTCTGGGTTACCGGCGGGGCTCCGGGCCAGGCTGCCGACATGGCCTCGATGATGCAGAACAGTCCCCAGGAAGGGCTGGGCACACAGTCGTTCACCTTCAGTGCGCCACTGGGCGATGTGGTGTATTTCCTCCAGAATGTGACCAGCCCGTCTACCATCACCTTTGGTGTCGTGGCGGTCGTGGGCGTCTTTCTGGGCAGTCTCGTCAGCGCGCTGGTGCGTCGGGACATGCAGTTCACGTTTCCGATGAGCGTGCGCGAATGGTTCCGCACGATCGTGGGTGCCACGCTGGTCGGCGTGGGCAGTGTGTTGGCGATGGGCTGCACCGTCGGGCACGGCCTGACCGGCTTTTCCACCCTCGCGCTCGGCTCGATGCTCTCGCTGGCGGCCATCATGCTGGGTGCCTGGGTCACGCTGCGAATCGAGCGTCGTTCGTCCAATGATGCCGCGTCGCCCGGTTGTTCGGGTTGATCGGCAGGGAAGGTGCGAGTTGTGAGTAACCAACGATTCAAGCAGGACCTGAACGACCAGTTCGCTCGCCTGGGCAAGGTGCTCTCGAACGGGCGCCGGCTCGAGCTGCTCGAGCACCTGGCCCAGGGAGAACGTTCGGTCGATGGCCTGGCACGGGTTGCCGGGATGTCGGTGGCAAACACCTCGCAGCAC
>JBNJFM010000023.1:0-23738 GCA_051746865.1 Pseudomonadota bacterium
CCCAAGGAAATCAGTAGAGCGAGTCGACGTAAGCCGTGATCGGTTCGAGCAGCAGGTCCTGCGGGTGATCGCCGCCCAGGGTGAGAAGGTTGCTCTCGCCGATGATGATGCTCGAGGCCACGGGCTCCCGGCGGTCGGCTGCATAGACGGATAGCTTGACGCGGATCCGGTCGGGTCGTCCCGACCATTCCGTGGCCCGCTCTTCCCAGTGCAAGATGCGAGGCACGGCGTAGTAGTCGAAGTCGTTGCCGGTATGTCCGCGCAGGCAATCGGCCGACTGGCAGATGGCAAAGGCCTCCACGCGATCACTGTGCGCGGCAAAGGCGGCGCGGACCGATGCCGCCGCCGCGCGACCGGACCCTTCGTATCGCGTATCGCCGTAGTGACCGTCCGCCGGACGGGCGACAGCCACCGATGCGCCCTCTTCCAGCTCGGTCTGGGGAGCGGTGACGACCCGCTGGTCATAGATGCCGACGCAACCGGTCAGCACGAAGGCGGCCAGTGCCGCGAACAGAATGCGCATGATCTCTTCCGTGAATCCGTGGGTGAACGGGCCGCATGATGGCCGTGCGCCTTGCCCGCTGCAACCGTGATCCGAACCGGCCCGAGGCCTCTCTCCGGGCAGCACGAAAAAAATTCGCCCCGACCTCTTGAAATCACCGGTCCCGTTCCTAATATTGGCACTCGAGTCGGGCGAGTGCTAACAACGTCCCGGCACGCTCAAACACTGTTGATTCCCTTTTTCTGTGTCAACGCATGGAGTAACCGCATGAAAATCCGTCCTTTGCATGATCGTGTGCTGGTAAAGCGCGAAGAAGAAGAACGCAAGACCGCCGCCGGCATCGTGCTGCCGGACACGGCTTCCGAGAAGCCCAACCGTGGCGAGATCATCGCCGCCGGCCCGGGCAAGACGAACGACAAGGGTGAAGTCCGTGCCATGGGCGTGAAGGTCGGCGACAAGGTGCTGTTCAGCCAGTACGCCGGCACCAAGGTGAAGGTCGAAGGCGAAGAACTGCTGATGATGGGCGAAGACGACATCCTCGCCGTCATCGAAGAATAATTCCGCGAAAAGAGCCTCTCTTTTCCGGTCGGAACGTCAAGAATCAAGGAGCATATCGAATATGTCTGCCAAAGAAATCCGCTTTTCCACCAGCGCCCGCGATCGCATGCTGCGTGGCGTCAACCTTCTGGCCGACGCGGTCAAGGTCACCCTGGGCCCGAAAGGTCGTAACGTCGTCATCGAGAAGAGCTTCGGTGCACCGGCCGTGACCAAGGACGGCGTTTCCGTCGCCCGCGAGATCGAACTCGAAGACAAGTTCGAGAACATGGGCGCGCAGATGGTCAAGGAAGTCTCTTCCCAGACCGCCGACGTCGCCGGTGACGGTACCACCACCGCGACCGTGCTGGCCTCCGCCATCGTCCGCGAGGGCGTGAAGGCCGTCGCTGCCGGCATGAACCCGATGGACCTCAAGCGCGGCATCGACCAGGCCGTGGAAGCCTCCGTCGCCGAGCTGCGCAACCTGTCCAAGCCCTGCACCGACAACAAGGCGATCGCCCAGGTTGCCACCATCTCCGCGAACTCCGACAAGAAGGTCGGCGAGATCATCGCCGAGGCGATGGAGCGCGTGGGCAAGGACGGCGTGATCACCGTCGAGGAAGGCTCGGGCTTCGAGGACGAGCTGGACGTGGTCGAGGGCATGCAGTTCGACCGCGGCTACCTCTCGCCGTACTTCGTCAACAACCAGAAGCAGATGCTGGTCGAGCTCGAGGATCCGTACATCCTCCTGCACGACAAGAAGATCTCTAACATCCGTGATCTCCTGCCGGCACTGGAAGGCGCCTCCAAGGCGAACAAGCCGCTGCTGATCGTCGCCGAGGACATCGAGGGCGAGGCGCTGGCCACGCTGGTCATCAACGCCATGCGCGGCATCGTCAAGGTCGCGGCCGTCAAGGCACCGGGCTTCGGCGATCGTCGCAAGGCCATGCTGCAGGATCTGGCTATCGTAACCGGCGGCCAGGTGATCTCCGACGAGGTCGGCCTGACCCTCGAGAAGGCCACCCTGGAAGATCTCGGCAGCGCCAAGCGCGTCGTAGTCTCCAAGGAGAACACCACCATCATCAACGGCTCCGGCACCAAGGACGACATCGACACCCGCGTCGAGCAGATCCGCGCCCAGATGGAGAACACCTCCTCCGACTATGACAAGGAGAAGCTCCAGGAGCGTATCGCCAAGCTGGCCGGCGGCGTTGCCGTCATCAAGGTCGGCGCCGCGACCGAAGTCGAGATGAAGGAGAAGAAGGACCGCGTCGACGACGCGCTGCACGCCACCCGTGCGGCCGTCGAGGAAGGCATCGTCCCGGGCGGTGGCGTCGCGCTGATCCGCGCGCTGACCAGCCTCGGCGAGCTCAAGGGCGACAACGTCGATCAGCAGACCGGTATCTCCATCGCCCTGCGTGCCATGGAAGACCCGCTGCGCTTCATCGTCGCCAACTCCGGTGGCGAGCCGTCCGTGGTCGTCCAGGGCGTGCGTGAAGGCAAGGGTAACTACGGTTACAACGCTGCCAACGGCGAGTACGGCGACATGGTCGAGATGGGCATCCTGGACCCGACCAAGGTCACCCGTACCGCCCTGCAGAACGCCGCGTCGGTAGCCGGCCTGATGATCACCACCGAGTGCATGATCGCCGAGATCCCGAGCAAGGACGACGGCGGCGCCCCGCCGGCCGACATGAGCGGCATGGGCGGTATGCCCGGCATGATGTAAGACCGGTCTTCACCGGCAACAGGGAACCCCGCTCCGGCGGGGTTTTTTTGTGCTCGATCGGCCCGCTCCGGGCGGTTCACTGATCGCCCAGCGCCTCGAAGCTGGCGATCAGGTCGAACAGCTCGGCGTCGATGCTGCCCTGTCGTTGCCGGTGGAAGCGGCCCTGGAGTTGGTCGAGCAGTTCCTCGATGTTGCGGTCGGCCCGCTGCATGGCCGCCAAGCGGCTGGCGTTCTCGCTTGCCAACGACTCGGCGCAGGCGCGAAACAGGGAGACGAACACGTATTCCCGCAACAGCGCCCGCAGGGTCCGCCCGGCATCTCCCACGATCTCGGGCAGGTTCTCCGTCGGCCAGTGATGGTTGGCCACCGAATGACGCCAGTGCTCGTCCAGAGGCAATAGGCGCTGGCTGGCCGAGGTATACGCCTCGCCCTGAGCCGGACGGTTGTAGAACAGATGAAAGGCGACCCGCTGCCCGCGGGCGACAATAGACTCGTTGGCGAGCAGGATCCGACCGACCAGGGAGACGATGCCCTCCACCGACCCGGGCACGGCAAAGGGTGGTTCGACGGTGAGCCCCGCGTCGGCCAGGCGGGCATGCACCCGCTCGCCGACGGCCCAGATGCGGACCTCGCCGGGCATCTGGGCCAGCGCACGCAAGGCCTCGTCGGCGACGGTCTCGTTGAACCGGCCCACCAGCCCCTGGTCCGATCCGAACACCACCACGGCCCGCGCATCGGTCGTCTCGCGGCCGACAGGCGGTTCGCCGATACCCGCGCCACCCTGCCGGAAACAGACCCCCAGCCCCAGCAGCACGGACCGGTAGTAGCCGGACAGCGCCCGCACCGACTGCTCGTACTGGCCGATGCTCGTGGCGGCCAGCGCCTTCATGGTCTGCACCACCGACTGGAGGTCCTCCGCCCCGTCGATCTGATCCCTGAGCTCCTCGAGCGTGTCGCTCATGGCGCCCCTGACTCCTCGATCGGCAGGAAGGGTTTGAGCGCGTGTCGGGCGTGCTCGACCGCTTCCTCCCGATCTCCACGGTCCAGCGATTCGGCCGACTCCAGCCGGCCGGCGAGGCTGTCGGGCAGGTCTTCCACCGTCTGGCGCACGGCCCGCTCGGCCTTGTCCATCAACTCGAGCGGTACCGGATCGAACAGCCCCTCGGTCAGGGCCAGCAGCACCACGATCTGCTCGGCCACCGACAGCGGCGCCGACTCGCCCTGGCGCAGGCAGGCCCGGATGCGACGGCCATGCTCGATGACTTCGCGGGTCTCCTGGTCCAGCCGCGCCCCGAAACGGCTGAAGGTTTCCAGCTCCTCGAACTGGGCATAGGCCAACTTGAGATCGCCGGCCACCGAACGGAATGCCGCGCGCTGGGCCTTGCCGCCGACACGCGAGACCGACTCGCCCACGTCGATCGCGGGCAGGATGCCCAGTTCGAACAGGGAGGGCGACAGGTAGACCTGCCCGTCGGTGATCGAGATCAGGTTGGTGGGGATGTAGGCGGAGATGTCCTGCGCCTCGGTCTCGATGATGGGCAGCGCGGTCAGCGAACCGCCGCCACGATCGTCCCGCAGGTGGGTGGAGCGCTCTAGCAGGCGCGAATGGATGTAGAAGATGTCGCCGGGGAACGCCTCCCGGCCGGGCGGACGCCGCAGAAGCAGCGAAAGCTCGCGGTAGGACCGGGCGTGCTGGGTCAGGTCGTCGTAGATGATCAACACATCCCGTCCGGCCTCCATGAAGTGCTCGGCCATGCTGGTGGCCGCGTATGGGGCGATGTACGCCAGCCCGGGAGCGTCGTTGCCCTCGGCGACCACCAAAGTGGTGTACGCCATCGCGCCCTTCTCGCGCAGCACGGCCAGCGACTTGGCCACCGAGGCGGTGCGTTGCCCGATGGCACAGTAGATGCAGACCACGTCCTTGCCGCGCTGATTGAGAATGGTGTCGATGGCGATGGTGGACTTGCCGGTCTGGCGATCGCCCAGGACCAGCTCGCGCTGGCCACGGCCGATGGGAATCAGGGCGTCGATCGCCTTGATGCCGGTCTGCAGGGGCTCGCTGACCGGCGCTCGGTCCATGATGGGCGGCGCGGGCCGCTCGATGGGCAGCCGGCGGTCGGGCACCACCGGGCCGCGCTCGTCCAGCGGTCGGCCGAGCGGGTCGACTACGCGTCCGAGCAGGGCCTCGCCGACGCCCACGTCCACGACCCGCCCGGTACGCTCGACCTGGTCACCGGCCGACAGCCGCCAGTGGTCGCCGAGCAGGACAACCCCGAGCTCGTCCTCGTCCAGGTTGAACGCGATGCCGTAGACGTCGTGCGGGAACCGCAGCAGTTCCTCGTAGCCCACGCTGGGCAGACCGAGGACGCGGGCAATCCCGGTGGACACCGAGCGCACCACCCCGATCTCCCGCGGGGCGAGTGTGGGCGAGTAGCGCTCCCGCTCCGCGGCCAGCTCGTCGAAGAGCCGTCTCACCCGCTGTTCCAGGTCGACCGTCCCCGCGTTCATGCCGTCGCCTCGCCCCGGCTCCCGGTCTCGCCGGCCTCCTCCGGGTCGACGGGCAGCTCGGCCAGGCGCCGCTCGAACTCGTGCAGGTATTCCTCCAGGCTCCAGGCCAGCTTCTCGCCCGGGGCGACCAGCTCGATGCCGGCAAGCACGTCGTCGGCCACCTCGAAGTCCAGCGGCATGCGGGCCCCGAGCACCTCCCCGACCGCGTCGGCAATGGCCTCGCGCAGCGTCTCCGACAGGGGAAATGCGCTGCGGATACGGACCGGATCCCCGCCCCGCTCCACCGCTTCGGTCAGGGTCTCCCGGTGCGACGCTTCCAGGTTGCGCAATCGCTCGATGAACGATCGGGCCATCGCCTGTTCGACATCGGCGTCGGCCAACTCCGCCAGAGCGCGGCGTACCAACGCCATGACCTCGTCCCGGGCGCGGCGGATGATCTCGTCGCTTAGACGACGGGTCTCGTCACGAAGGCTTCGCTCGCTCTCCCGGCGCAGGGTCTTGGCCGCCTCGCGCGCCTCGGCGAGCAGGCGGTGACGTTCGGTTTCCGCTTCGCGCCGGGCTTTTTCGAGGCGCTTTTCGCGTTCGTCCTCCAAAGCCGCGTTGCGTTCTTCGTAGGACCGGCGCTCGTGCTCGGCCTGCTCCTGGGTCCGCTCGGCCTGTTCCAGCCGGTCCGCGATCCGTTTTTCACGGGCATCGAGCGCATCGAGCACCGGCCGATACAGGAAACGCTTTAGCAGCCAGACCAGAACCGCGAAGTTGACGATCTGCGCACCGACCGTGAACCAGTCGATCAGCATCGCTCACTGCCCCGCCGCCGTGGCGAAGTGATTCCAGAACGGGTTGGCGAAGACCAGGATCATCGCCACCACGAAGCAGTAGATGGCGGTGGACTCGATCATCGCCAGGCCCACGAACAGGGTCCGGGTGATGGATGGGGCGGCGTCCGGCTGCTGCGCCAGCGAAGTCAGTGCCGTGGCGACGGCGCGTCCCTCCCCGAGCGAGGGACCGAGCACCCCGATCCCCAGGGTGATCCCGGCGGTGACGATCGACGCCACCGCGATGATGGTCATGCTGTCCATGATGTCCTCGCTTGTTCCACGTTGGTTGTCACGGGGCCGGCGACCCCGGCTTTTGCACCCGGGTGGCGGCGGCGATGTAGACCGTCGCCAGAATGAAGAAGATGTAGGCCTGCACCATGCCGGTCAGCAGGCCCAGCGCCCGCATCACGACGGGAAACAGAAACGGGCTGATGCTCAAGAGGATCCCGACGATCATCGCCCCGCTCATCATGTTGCCGAACAGGCGCACCGCCAGCGCGAGCGTGCGCGAGATCTCGCCGATGACGTTGAACGGCAGCATCAGCACCGTCGGCCGCGTGTACGAGCGCAGGTAGGCGCCCAGGCCCTTCTCGGCGATGCCGAAGAAGGGCACCGCCACGAACACGATCAGGGCGAGCGCCGCGGTGGTCGACAGCGATCCGGTCGGCGGCGTGTAGCCCGGCACCACCGTGAAGATGGCCGACACCGCGATGAACAAGAACAGCGTGCCGAGAAACCCCAGGTAGCGGCGCGACTGCTCCAGCCCCACGTCCTCGATCTGCTGCTGGATGGCGAGCACGACCACCTCCAGCAGGTTCTGCCAACGCGAGCGCACCAGGCCGGTCGACAGGCGGGCGGTGATCAGCCGGGAGACGACCACCAGCGCCAGCATCACGATCCAGGTGAACACGATCGTGACGTTGAGCTTCACCCAGCCGAACTGCCAGAAGACGATCTCGTCGGGGCTAAGGTGCATGGCGTTCCTCCGCCGGGTTGCCGACCTCGTCGGCCCCATGCCGCATCCGGGACCAACGCGTCATCACCAACCGGACGAGGAGGAAACCGACCAGGCAGGCCAGCAACCGATCCCACTGCCCACCGGCGACCCACCAGAACCCGCCGATCGCGACCGTCATGCGCAGCACGAGGCTGGCGAGGAACAGCAACGCCGGGTGTCGCGTCGACAGCCCCCGCTGCACGGTCCACCACAGCCCGACGAAGAACACCAGGCCGAGCATGACGCCGGCCAGTGCGGCCAGCAGCAGGGTGACGGGATCACTGCTCATCGTCTCGTTCCTCCGTGTCGTCTCCGGACCGGTCGTTGATGGCGCGGTCCTCCCTCGCGATCCAGCGCCAGGCATTCAGGCAACCGAGCAAGAGCCCGGCCAACAGCAGGCTGAGCGTCCAGGAATAGGGGGCCGGATAATGCTTGTCCAGCCAGACCCCGAGCACCGCGCCCAGCAGTGTCGGCACGGCCACCGACCAGCCGACCAGCCCCATCATCCCCAGTCCGAACCAAACGCCCGCCGAGCGGTCTCCCCGCGCGAGCAACTTGCGTCGCACCCGGCTGGCGACCGCCCGGCTGAACTCGCTGCCCTCCCGATGGTTCTCCGGCTCGTCCGGTCGTCTGTCGTCAGTCATGCCGGAACTCCACCAGTCGCCGCATCAGCCCGACCTCCAGCTTGTTCAGCACCGAACGCACGCGGCGCTCGTGATCGTCCAGCGTCCGATACTCGCGCTCCACCAGCTCCCGCAGGTCGGCCAGGTCCTCCCCGGCCACCGCGTGACGCACGGAGACGACCACCGTGCTGCCGGTCTTGATCATCAATCCCTCGTCGACCGCCATCCATGCCTCCTGTCCCTCGCGCTCGTAGGTGAGAATCCCCGGTGTCAGGGCGGCCACGCAATCCAGCCGTCGCGGCAGGATCCCGAACGAACCATCCGGAGTTTCCGCCACGACACTCGTGACCGCCTCGTGCCGCGCGAATACGCGGAACGGCAGCAGCACCTCAAGCGTCATTCCGGTCGACGGCACGACCTTCCTCCCGGGATGAGTCCCCGCTTTGCGCCGACTCGCCTTCGTTCCCCGACTTCGCTCGCTCCCGGACCTCGTCGACCGTGCCGATCATGTACAGGGCACTCTCGGGATACTCGGCGAACTCGTCATCGAGAATGCGCTGGCAACCGTCGAGCGCGTCTTCCAGCCCGACCAGGCTCCCGGGCATGCCGGTGAACGCCTCGGTGGTGTGGAAGGGCTGGGTGAGAAAGCGCTCCAGCCGCCGTGCCCGCGCCACGATCCGGCGATCCTCGGGCGACAGCTGCTCGATGCCGAGCATGGCAATGATGTCCTTGAGCTCGTCGTACTGGGCCAGGGTGCGCCGAACCTCGCGGGCCAGCCGGTAATGGCGTTCGCCCACGATGCCCGGCGTGACCATCTTGGAACTCGAGGCCAACGGGTCGATTGCCGGGTAGAGCCCCTCGCTCGCCCGCTTGCGGGAAAGCACGATCGAGGCGGAAAGGTGCGAGAAGGTGTGCACCGCCGCCGGGTCGGTGAAGTCGTCGGCGGGCACGTAGACGGCCTGGATGGAGGTAATCGCCCCGGCCTCGGTATTGGCGATGCGTTCCTCGAGTTCGGCCAGCTCGGTACCCATGGTGGGTTGGTAACCCAGCCGCGATGGCATCTGCCCCATCAGCCCGGAGACCTCGGAGCCCGCTTGGATGAAACGGAAGATGTTGTCCATCAGCAGCAGCACGTCGCGCTGCTCGTCATCGCGGAAGTACTCCGCCATGGTCAGCGCGGCATGACCGACACGGAAGCGACTGCCCGGCGGCTCGTTCATCTGGCCGAAGACCATCACCATGTTCGACAGCACCCCCGCCTCGCGCATCTCGCGATGTAGCTCCTCGCCCTCGCGGCAGCGCTCGCCGATGCCGCAGAAGATACTCACGCCCTCCTGGTGACCGATCATGTTGTGGATCATCTCGGTCAGCAGCACCGTCTTGCCCACACCGGCGCCGCCGAACAGGCCGGCCTTGCCGCCCCGCTCGAGCGGCATGAGCACGTCGATGATCTTGATGCCGGTCTCGAAGATCTCAGGCCGGGTCGACCGGCGGGCCAGCGCCGGCGGCCGGGCATGCACGGATCGCCAGCCGACGTCGTCGAGCGGTCCGCCCCGGTCGATGGGGTTGCCGAACACGTCGAACATGCGCGAGAGCACCGCCTTGCCCACCGGCGCCTTCAGCGGCGCGCCGGTGTCGACCACCGTGTCGCCGCGGGCGAGTCCCTGGGTCGGGGTGAGCGCGACACCCCGGATCCGGTCGCGACCGCTCTGCCCGAACACCTCGATCACGATCTCCCGCTCGGCGCCGGCGCGCAACAGCGAACGGATGGCGGGCAGCCGGTCGTCGAAGCGAACCTCGACCACGCTGCCGCGCACGGAGACCACGCTACCCTGATTCATCTCGGCTCATCGTGTTAATGACGGTTCTTTCGCAAGCCTAGGCCATGCCCGGCCGGATCGCATCCGTCGTGCAGCAACGAAAATGCCCCGCAAAGTCGTGCGGGGCATTTGGGGGCATCAAGCCGGGCGGGGGGATCTATATGATCAGTGCCCCTTGCCCTGCAGCCGATCCATGACGGCATAGAGCACACCGGAGAGAACGAAGGTCAGGTGGATGCCCACCATCCAGCCAAGGTCACGGTCAGTGAGATTCTCGATATTCATGAAGGATTTGAGCAGTTCGATGCTGGAAATCGCCACGATCGAGCCGATCACCTTGATCTTGAGGTCGGTGAAGCCGATGTGCCCCATCCAGTCGGGCCGGTCGTGGTGGCTGTGCAGGTCCTCCATCTTGGAGACGAAGTTCTCGTAGCCGGAGAAGATGATGATGATCAGCAGGTTCATGATCAGGGCCACGTCCACCAGCGTCAGGATCCCGATGATGATCTCGGCCTCCTTGAGCTCGAAGACGTGGCTGACCAGGTGCCACAACTCCGAGCCGAACTTGACCAGCAGGATCAGCATCGCGCCGACCAGACCCAGGTAGACGGGAGCCATGATCCAGCGGCTGCCGAAGAGAAAATGCTCGAAATAGTGCTCGACGTTGCTGCTGCGGCGCGGGGCGATATCGGTGGACTCGGTTTCCACGTTGCGGACCTCGTGATGACGTGAACTGGCAATGCCGGGCGCGGCACCGTCCGGAAACTGCTACTCGTCGCCGGGACGCGCGAGGCGATCCCGGGAGGGGAAGCGGAAGGATGCCGCCCGGGCGGGCGGAATCAGGGGGTTATTCTACCACCGGCATTCCGGGCCGGCGGCGACAGTCACTCCGCAAGATAACGCGGAGCGATGTCCTCCAGGCGGGTGGGTTCGCGCGAGCATTCCGGCGAGCAGACGTTCTCCCGGCGCATGGAGTCGTAGTTGTCGCGGGAGAAGGGCTTGCCGGGAACCCATTCGAGCACCCGCGCCTGAAGCCGAGCGGCCCAGCCGGGCAGTCCCACCACCCAGCGCGAGTGACCGCTGACCCGTGCCGCGTAGCGGACGAGGTCACCCAGCGAGTAGTCGTGCGGGCCGCAGAGATCGAAACGCTCGCCGAAGGTCTCGGGATCGTCGATGGCGGAAACGAAACGCGCGACCACGTCGCCCACGTAGACCGGGGAAAAGCGTGCCCCGGCGCAGGCCAGCGGGAAGATGCCGGGCATCAGCCGGGCGAGCCGGGCGAAGCGATTGAGGAAGGAGTCGCCCGGCCCGAAGATTACCGACGGGCGGAAACTGGTCACGGCGATGCCGTGCTTGCGACCGTAGCGGTGCGCCCAGTTCTCGGCCTTTCCCTTGCTGCGCTGATAGTGGCTGGTGCCCTCGTCCTCGTCGGCGCCCAGCGCACTCATGTGCAGGTAGCGGGGCACACCGGCGTCGGCGGCGGCACGCAGGGCCGACTTGGTGAATTTGATATGCACCCGCTCGAACCCCTTGCCGCCGTGGCGACGCTCGTTGAGGATGCCGACCAGGTTGACCAGCAAGTCCGCTCCCTCGAGCAGCGAGGCAAGCTCGGGCGCCTCGCGCTGCGTGGCCAGATCGGAATCCCCCGGCGGATTCATGTCACGCAACACCACGCTGGGCCAGAGTCCCATGTCGCGGTGACGGGCGACGTGCCGCGTGGGCACGATCACCTCGTAACCGTGGCGGGAAAGCTCCCGCACCAGGTGCCGGCCGACGAACCCGGTTCCGCCCAGCACCACGGCCCGGGGCAGCCCCCGCGGGTCACTCGTTCCACCGACTGCGTGCGATTCGTCCATAGTTCCCCTGTGGCCCTCCGGCCGATTTTTCGGACGGTGGTAGAGTACACTCTGGCCAGTCGCATCCATAGCACCGGCATGGCCGGAAACACTCGCCGACTTTTCGCTCGGCCCAGCACGGAACGTCATGACCCCGACAGACGCATCCCCTGGCAACCACGTCCCCACCCCGGTCGACACCCTGATCGTCGGCGCCGGCGCCAGCGGCCTGGCCGCCACCTGGGAGCTGGCGCGGGCGGGGCATTCGGTCACCCTGCTCGAACGCGAATCCGACCCCGGCGGCACCATCCGCGGCCAGCGCGACGGCGACTGGCAGATCGAGGTCGGCCCGAACACGCTGATGGTCAAACCGCCGCTCTACGAGCTCCTGGACGAGCTGGATCTGGTCGACGAGGCCATCTTCGCCGGCGAGGCGGGCAAGAAACGCTACATCGCCAAGAGCGGGCGGATCGTGGCGTTGCCGACCCACCCGCTCAAGGCCCCGTTCAATCCGCTGATCGCCCCGAGTCTGTTCAAGATCCTCCGGGAACCTTGGGTCCATCCGCAGCGCCACCGCGAAGAAACCCTCGCCGAGTTCGTCGAACGCCGCCTGGGACGCAACGCGCTGGACTACCTGGTCGACCCCTTCGTCTCCGGCGTCTACGCGGGCGATCCCGATCGGCTGTCGGTGGAGGCAGCCATGCCGAAGCTGCACTCGCTGGAACAGGAGCACGGCTCGCTGATACGCGGCGGAATCGCCTCGATGAAGCAAGCCCGGCGGCAGGCGAAGGACACCCCCTCACCCATGCCGCGCGAATGGCGCGGCAAGCTGGTCAGCTTCCCGGACGGTATCCGGGCACTGGCCGACCGGCTCGCCGAACGGATCACCGCCGGCCCGCAGGCTTCGATTCACTGCGAGCGCGCCGTGGAACAGGTCACGCGGGATGGCGATCGCTGGCGGGTCCGAGACTCGCAGGGAACCGAGTGGACGGCCCGGCAACTCGTGCTGGCCACGCCGGCGCACGTGGCCGCCCGCCTGCTCGCCCCGATCGACCCGCTGCTGGCCGAACCGCTCGACGAGATCGTCTATCCGCCAGTGGCCTCCGTGGCCCTGGGCTTTCCGCCGGGGCTGGTCGCCCATCCGCTCGACGGCTTCGGCGTGCTGATCCCGAGGCGCGAGAAGCGACGCACGCTGGGGGCGCTGTTCTCTTCGACCCTGTTCCCGAACCGGGCACCGGCAGGCCACAAGCTGCTGACCGCGTTTATCGGCGGACGGCAGGACCCGGAGGCACTGGAGATGAACGATACCGAGCTGGCGCGCCAGGTGCAGAACGACCTGGCCGACCTGCTGGGCATCGAGGGCCAGCCGGTCTGGCAGCGGGTCAACCGCTGGCCGAAGGCCATCCCGCAGTACGAGCTCGGCCACCTGGCACGCATCGAACGGCTCGATCAGGCGCTGGAACACCACCCGGGGCTGTCGCTGATCGGCAACTGGCGCGATGGCATCGCGGTGGGAGACTGCCTGGAGAACGGGCGACAGCTCGCCCGAGGCCTGCTCGACGGCGGAACCGACTGACTACCGTTCAGCGCCAGTCGTCGTGCTCGATACGATCGCGGGAGCCGCGGCGGGTGACGTCGTCGGCCTCGCCCTCGTAGACGTTGCCGCCGGGGCCGAAGGGGCCACCGCCCATGCCGCCCCGCTCGACCACCACCTGCTGCAGGCGGCCCGCCAGCCAAGCGCCGAACGCGAGCCGACGCAGGAACGGCACCACCAGCACCAGACCGAGCACGTCGGTGACCGGGCCGGGGATCAGGAGCATCAGGCCACCGAGAAAACTGGCCGCCACACCCAGACCGTCGACCTCGGCCCGCCCGGTGCGGTCCATGTCTCGCTGGGCGCGCGCCATGGCGTTCGGACCGGCGTTGCGCATCAGCCACGCCCCCCAGACGCCGGTGGCCACGATCCACAGCAGCGTGGCGAGAAAGCCGACGGCCGCCCCCATGGCAATCAGCAACACGAGCTCGACCAGCGGCAGAAAAAGAATGAATCCGGAAAGCTTTCTCATAAATACGCGGCGAACCGCTCCAAAACTAATTGATTGCACACTATCGAATTGCGGGGTTAGGCTCTCGCAGTCACCGATTCATTCAACCCACCGGCATGGATCGGCTACCCGGGCATTCGACAATCACCTGATCTGAACGTAATGACGATCGAACAGAGCACAATAGCACTGGTCATCACCACCTTCGACGACAGCGTTGCCGCCGACGAGTTCAGCGCGCGCCTGCTCGACGAAGGACTGATCGCCTGCGTGAACCGGGTGGGCCCTGTCATGTCTTCCTATCACTGGCAGGGCGAACTGTGCCGGGACGAGGAATACCAGCTTCACATGAAGACCACGCTCGAGCGCGTGGACGATCTCAAGGCTGCCATCGAACGCCTGCATCCCTACGACTGCCCCGAAGTACTCGTGCTCGAGGCAGGCAGCAGCCAACCGTACTCACAATGGGTCCAGCAATGCGTGCGAACCACCGACTGACATCGATGCCGATGCCCCGCTTCTTCCGACACGGCCTGGCGGCCGTACTGGCCATGCTGGCCGCCCTCTGGGCGATCAGCGCGTCGGCCCAGCCGGAACTGCTTCCGCCCGAGGAGGCCTTCGGCGTTCAGGCCGCGGCCGACGACGGCGACATCCGGCTCGATTTCCGCGTGGTCGAGGGCTACCACCTCTATCGCGACAAGCTGGAGATTCAGGCCGGCGACGGCGTCGAGACCGGAGAACCGCAACTACCCGAAGCCGTGGTGGTCGATGACCCGGTCTTCGGTGACACTCCGGTCTACAAGTCCGATTTCACGGTGAGACTGCCAGTCGAGGAAAGTGCCGGGGGCGAGGCCACCGTCACCGTCGACTACCAGGGCTGCTCCGACATTCACGGCGTCTGCTTCCCCCCCGAGAGTCGCACGCTTAGCGTCGACCTCCCGGCGACTCAATCCCCGGCGCCGGCCGCGAGCCTGCCCGATTCCGGCGGCATGGGCGGCATCAGCGCCAATGCCGAACCGCTGGACCCGGAAGTCGCCTTCCAGCCGGAGGTCTCGGTCGACGACGGTTCGGTGTTCGTCCGTTTCGGTATCGAGTCGGGCTACTACCTCTATCGCGACCGACTCAAGGCCGCCACGACCGACGGCGCGGCCATCGAATCCGCCGTGCTGGGCGAAGGCGAGCGCAAGGACGACCCGAACTTCGGCACGGTCCACGTCTTCCACGACCAGCTCGACACCGAACTCGCGGTCGATGCCGACGGGCCCTACACGCTCGTGATCGGCTACCAGGGCTGCGCGGACATGGGGCTGTGCTATCCGCCCATGGAAAAGGCCTGGCACATCGAGCCGGCCGCCGGCACGACCGAACGCCTCGACGAGGTGCCCGGCGATATCGGCGAGCTGCCGAACGTGGCCGACCTGCCCGCCGCGGAAGGCACCGCACAACCGGCCGAAACCGTCGAGGCCGGAGCCGGAGCCGACCAGGAGACCGCTCCCGCCCCTTCGCCGGGCGAGTCGGCGTCCGAGACCGACCGAATCACCCAGCAGCTGGAGTCCGGCAATCTGCTGGCGATCGTCATCGGCTTCCTGGCACTCGGCCTGCTGCTAGCACTGACCCCCTGCGTCTTCCCGATGATCCCGATCCTCTCGGGCATCATCGCCGGCCAGGGCGAGCACATCACCACCCGCAAGGCCTTCGTGCTGTCGGTGGTCTACGTGCTGGCCATGGCGGTCACCTACACCATCGCCGGCGTGCTCGCCGGCATCTTCGGCGCCAACCTGCAGGCGGCGTTCCAGAATCCCTGGATCCTCGGCACTTTCGCCGCGATCTTCGTCGCGCTGGCGCTGTCCATGTTCGGCTTCTACGAGCTGCAGCTGCCCTCCTCGCTGCAGTCGAAGATCATGCAGGCGCAGAATCGCCAGCAGGGCGGCACGCTCACCGGCGTGGCGGTGATGGGCTTCCTTTCCGCCCTGATCGTCGGACCGTGCATGGCCCCGCCGCTGGCCGGCGCGCTGATCTACATCGGCCAGACCGGGGACGCCGTCCTCGGCGGGCTGGCGCTGTTCGCGCTGTCGATCGGCATGGGCCTGCCGCTGATCGCGGTAGGCACGCTGGGCGGCAAGTTCATGCCCAAGGCCGGCACCTGGATGAACGTCACCAAGGCGGTGTTCGGCGTCCTGCTCCTCGGCGTGGCCATCTGGATGCTCGAACGGGTGCTGCCGGCCTCGGTCGCCCTGCTCCTGTGGTCGTTGCTGATCCTCACCTCGGCGGTCTACATGGGCGCGCTCGAACCCATCCGCGAGGGCGCTTCCGGATGGGCACGGCTGTGGAAGTCGATCGGGCTGGTGCTGCTGCTGTGGGGCGCGATGATCCTGATCGGCGTGGCCGCCGGCGGCAAGGGCACCGTATTCGCGCCGCTCGCCGGCATCAGCGTCGGCGGCGGTGGCGGCCAGACTGCCGAACTGCAGTTCCGCCAAGTCGGCAACGAGGCCGAACTGGACGAGGCCCTGGCCCAGGCAAAGGCCGCCGGCCAGCCGGTAATGCTGGACTTCTATGCCGACTGGTGCGTGTCCTGCAAGGAAATGGAACACAACACCTTCAGTGACCCACGCGTGGTCGAGGCACTGGACGGCTTCCTCATCCTGCAGGCCGACGTGACCGACAACACCGCGGAGCACAAGGCAATGCTCAAGCGCTTCGACCTGTTCGGCCCGCCTGGGATCATCTTCTGGGATGCCCGCGGCGAACGGGTCCGCCAGCACTGGGTGGTCGGCTACCAGCCGCCGGAGCAGTTCCTGACGCATGTCACCGGAGTCGCCTCCCGCTGACACTCGCGAGCGGTTTCACGCGCCCCGCACAACTTCGTGAAAAATCGGCCAAACGGCGTCGATCGGCAAAAAACCATCGGCGAACACGTGGACTTGGCCGGATTCAACCGGCACAATGCGGGAAAACCACGGGTCGCGGGGTGACCTCAGGGTCATCGACGCGACCGCAAGCAGCGAGTCTCCATGCAACGGATTCTGGTACTCAACGGCCCCAACCTCAATCGACTCGGGACGCGCGAGCCCGGCCGCTACGGCCGTCTGACGCTCGAGGACATCACCCGCCGTCTCGACACCGCGGCCGAGGGGCTCGGCGCGACGCTGGAGCACTTCCAGAGCAATCACGAGGGCGAGGCCATCGACCGGATCCACCGTGCCGGTGACGAGGGAATCGGCGGCCTGCTGATCAATCCCGGCGCCTGGACGCACACCAGCGTCGCCCTCCGAGACGCGCTGTTGGCCATCGACCGGCCCTTCATCGAGATCCACCTCTCCAACATCCACGCCCGCGAGCCATTCCGTCAGCATTCGTACTTCTCCGACATCGCGCTGGGGAGTCTCGTGGGTCTGGGCGCGCTCGGCTACGAACTGGGGCTGCGCGCGCTCGTCGAACACCTGGACGCCGCCGCGTCCACCTGACAGAAAACGCGAACCAAGAAGAGACCCGCCATGGATATCCGCAAGGTAAAGAAGCTGATCGAACTGCTCGAGGAGTCGGGCGTCGCCGAGATCGAGATCAAGGAGGGCGAGGAGTCGGTGCGCATCTCGCGCGCTTCCCAGCAGCCCCCGATGGTCCAGGCCCCGGCACCCCAACAGCCGATGGCACCGGCGCCTGCCGCCGAGGTACCGGCGCCCGCTCCGGCCGAATCGGCCGAGCCGTCCGCCCCGGCCGGCGAGACGATCAACTCGCCCATGGTGGGCACCTTCTATCGCGCCTCTTCGCCGGAGGCCAGCCCCTTCGTCGAGGTCGGCACCACGGTCAGACAAGGCGACACCCTGTGCATCATCGAGGCGATGAAGATGTTTAACCAGATCGAGGCGGAGGTCGACGGCACCATCAAGTCCGTTCTGGTGGAAAACGGCCAGCCGGTGGAATACGACCAGCCGCTGTTCGTGATCGAGTGATCCCGCTCGACACGTCATCGGCCCATCCCGTATTTCCAGGAGTCTTTCCAAGATGCTCAACAAGGTTCTGATCGCCAACCGGGGCGAAATCGCCCTGCGCATCCTGCGTGCCTGTCGCGAACTCGACATCGGCACGGTGGCGGTGCATTCCACCGCGGATCGTGACCTCAAGCACGTCCGGCTGGCCGACGAGTCGGTCTGTATCGGCGGGGCGCGTTCCAACGAGTCGTACCTCAACATCCCGGCACTGATCGCGGCGGCCGAACTGACCGACGCCTCCGCCATTCACCCCGGCTACGGCTTTCTCTCCGAGAACGCCGACTTCGCCGAGCGGGTGGAGGAGTCCGGCTTCGTCTTCATCGGCCCGACCGCCGAGTCCATCCGCATGATGGGCGACAAGGTCACCGCCAAGGAGACCATGCGCGCGGCCAACGTGCCCTGCGTGCCGGGTTCCGAGGGCGCACTCTCCGACGACCCGGACGAGAACCAGCGCCTGGCTCGCGAGGTCGGCTATCCGGTCATCATCAAGGCCGCCGGCGGTGGCGGCGGGCGCGGCATGCGGGTGGTCCACACCGAGGCCCATCTGCACCACGCCATCGAGATGACCAAGACCGAGGCGGGCGCGACCTTCGGCAACCCCGAGGTCTACATGGAGAAGTTCCTCGAGCACCCGCGCCATATCGAGATCCAGGTGCTCTCCGACGGCCAGGGCAACGCGATCCACCTGGGCGAGCGCGACTGCTCGATGCAGCGCCGCCACCAGAAGGTCATCGAGGAAGCACCGGCCCCGGGCATCACCGCCGAGCAGCGTGCCGAGATCGGCGCGGTCTGTGTTCAGGCCTGCAAGCGGATGAACTACCGCGGCGCGGGTACCTTCGAGTTCCTCTACGAGAAGGGCAACTTCTACTTCATCGAGATGAACACGCGCCTGCAGGTCGAGCACCCGGTCACCGAGATGGTCACCGGCATCGACCTGGTCAAGCAGCAGCTGGCGATCGCCGCGGGCCTGCCGCTGGAGCTGACACAGGACGACATCGAGTTCCGCGGCCACGCGGTCGAGTGCCGCATCAACGCCGAGGACCCAGCCACCTTCGTGCCCAGCCCCGGCAAGATCTCGAGCGTGCACTTCCCCGGCGGGCTGGGCGTGCGCGTCGACTCGCACATCTACAACGGCTATTCGGTCCCGCCGTACTACGACTCGATGATCGGCAAGCTGATCACGCACGCCGGTGACCGCGAGGCCGCCATCCGCCGCATGCACGGCGCGCTGCTGGAAATGGCGATCGACGGCATCAAGACCAACATCCCGCTACACCGGGAGCTGACGACCGACGCCAACTTCATCGCCGGCGGCATGGACATCCACTTCCTGCACAAGCGCCTCGGGCTCTCCTGATGGCCGACGAGTGGCAGCAGCTCTGGCTGGACGTGCCGCGCGAGGACGTCGAGACGGTCGAGGACGCCCTGATGGCCGCCGGCGCCCTGTCGGTAACGCTCGAAGAGCTCGGTGACGAGCCGGTACTCGAGCCGCAGCCGGGCGAATCGCCACTCTGGAAGCAGGCCCGAGTGGTGGGACTGTTCGAGGGGAGCATCTCGCCGGCGACCATCGTCGGCGCGCTGCACAGCGAACTTCGCCCCGCCCTGCTCGAGGAACTGGGTCACCGGGTGTTCGACGAGGACGACTGGGTGCGGCGCACGCAGGCGGACTTCGCCGCCATGCCGATCGGCGAGCGATTCGTAATCGAACCGGCGTGGGAGGATTCGTCCGCCGGAGAGAATCGCCTGCCGATCCGCCTCGATCCGGGACTGGCCTTCGGCACCGGCAAGCACGAGACCACCCGGCTGTGCCTGGAATGGCTGGAGTCACAGGACATCACCGGGCAGCACTGGCTCGACGCCGGCTGCGGCTCGGGCATCCTCGCCATCGCTGCGCTCCGGCTGGGCGTGGCACGGGTCGACGGCACCGACATCGACCCGCAGGCACTCACCGCCAGTCGCGGCAATGCCGAGCTCAACGACATCGATCCGGAGCGCTTCGGACTGTATCTCGCCGAGAACTACCCGGCTGACCGGCAGGTCGACGGGATACTGGCCAACATCCTCGCCCCCACCCTGATCGAACTGGCGCCGAACCTGAGCCGGCATCTGAAGCCCGGCGGACGCTTCGCCCTGTCCGGCATCCTGAGCCATCAGGCCGATGCCGTGGCCGCGGCCTGGACGGCGGCCGGAAACGAGGTCACCACCTTCCGCGAACTGGGCGACTGGGCGCTGGTCGCCGGGCGACTGTCCGAGACCTGATCTACCTGCCCGGCGGCTCGTCGCTGTCGGAAGACTCGCGGCGGACGACCTCCCGCTCCTGCTCAAGCAGGCCTTCGATCCGGTCGAGCCGGCGCAGGATCTGCGTCTCGATCCGCTCCTCGTCCTCGGTACTGGCCTCCATGCGCAAGCCCACCAGGAAGGCGGCGATCGAAGCACTGATCAGGCTCAGCCAGAAGACCGCGATCGCCACGAATATCAGCCCCATCAGGCGTGCCGATTCCGTCTGCGGCACGATATCGCCGTAGCCGACCGTCGAGAGGGTCACCAGCGTCCACCACACCCCGTCGCCGAACCCCTCGAAGTTCGCCGGATCGAGCATGGGCATGATCGCGCCGCCGAGCACCACCAGGAACGCGGTCATCAGGGCGATGGCGAAGAAGACGTGCCGCCCCAGCTCGCGGAAATAGCGACGGCCCAGCCGCAGGGCGGTGA
Source organism: Pseudomonadota bacterium (assembly GCA_051746865.1). Lineage (GTDB taxonomy): Bacteria > Pseudomonadota > Gammaproteobacteria > Halothiobacillales > Halothiobacillaceae > Guyparkeria. The sequence continues at coordinate 20,113 of JBNJFM010000023.1, forward strand.
TCAGGACCAGCAGCCCGCGCAGTAGCCGGACCCCGAGCACGAAATTCACGCCCTGAATGAAGAGCAATGGCAGGCCGAAGGCCACTACGGCCACCAGCAGCCAGTTGGTCTTGACGTAATAGGCTCGATCCTTGACCAGCGCGAGCAGGATCAGCTGCTCGACCAGGAAGAACCCCCAGAGCATCAGGTCGATGCCGAAACCCTCGGATACCGTCAGGTGGCCGGTATGGACCAGAGACCACTCGAGCGGAATCCACAGCGCGATGAACAGCAGGGGGATCTCCAGCCGCCGCCCCCAGCGCTGCGCCATCCGGCTCTCGTGATCCGCGACCCCGGCAATGCCCAGCAGGCGCGTGAAGGCCACGCCCCAGTGGATCAGGAGGCGCGCGGCGTCATGTTCCGGCCGGCTCATCGCATCACCCGCCGAACCGCTGCCCACCGGCCATGCGAGTCATCCAGCGGCGCAGGGGCGGAACCCCCGCCACCAGTTGTGTGGCGGCGGTGCGCGCGGCGACGGTCAACGGGTCGCGACGACGGTAGCCCCAATCGAAACCGTCCATCAGTGACTGGACCAGGTGGTTGTCCGCCCGGCGCAGGCGTTCATAGCGCCTGGCCAGCCGGATGTCACCCGGCTCGCCCTCGGCAAAGACCGTCGCCAGCGCCGCCACGTCGCCGAAGCCCAGATTCGCCCCCTGCCCGGCCAGCGGATGGATGGAATGCGCGGCGTCACCGACCAGCACAACCCGCTCGGCCCAGTAGCGATGGGCGTGCAGACGGCGGATGGGGAACCAGCCCTGCGCCTCCACCGCCTCGATCTCGCCTAGCTCGTCCGGGAACCGCGCCATGGCTTCCTCTCGGAGACTCTCGGGTTCCAGGGCGTGCCGGGCCCGCACCCGCTCGGGGCTGTCGTACCAGACCAGCGAACCGCGCGGGCCGGCCAGCGGCAGAAAGGCCTGCGGGCCGTCCGGGGTGAAGCGCTGCCAGGTGATGTCCTGCTGCGGATAGGCCGTGCGCACGGAAAGGACCTGCGCGGCCACGGCATAGTCCCGCGTACTGGCGCCGATCGAGGCGGCCTCGCGCACCCAGGACCGTTGCCCGTCCGCCCCGAGCACGAGATCGGCGGTCACTTCGCTGCCGTCGTCCAGCCCCAGCCGGGCGGCGTCCCGGTCCACGTCCAGGGCGGTCGGCACCCGACCGACGACCAGCCGGACATTGTCACGGGCGGCCAGCTGTTCCCACAGGGCATGCTGCACCCGCCGGTTCTCGACGATGTAGCCGAGATAGGGGCGGCCGATCTCGGCCGAATCGAAGGTCAGGTCGCCGGGACCGACCGCGTCGAAGACGCGCATGCGCCGGTACAGGGCGGCGCGTTCGGCGCGGATCGTCTCCCAGGCGCCCAGCCGGTCGAGCAGTTCGATGCTCGCCGGTGCGAGAGCCGAGACGCGCAGATCGAAGGGATCGTCCCCGCCCAGTGTGCGGGGGCGCTCCTTCTCGACCACCACCACCTCCCGGTTCGCGGCCGACAGCGCCAAGGCCGCCGCGGCCCCGACCATGCCGCCACCGACGACCACCACATCCGCCCGCAGGCTCGTGTTTTCCGACATCAGCTCACCCCTCTCGTCGCGCGCACCAGGCGGTTCTTCATCGGCAGCAGCCCGTCGAAAAGCGACAGCGTCGCGCCACGAACGTGACCCAGACCGGGCAGATCGAGCGAGAAACCGCGCACCAGGCTGTCGGTCAGGCCGATGGTACGGCGATAGTCCGAGGCGCGCAGCGAGCGATAGCGGGCCAGCCGCTGCGGGTCGCCCGGATCAACCGGCTCGCCGCGATCGGCCCGCAGCACCCGGGTGAGATCCCGGATGTCGCGCAGACAGAGATTGAAGCCCTGCCCGGCGACGGGGTGCAGGGCGTGCGCGGCGTTGCCCAGCACCACCAGGCGATCGTCCACCGGCTGCTCGGCGGTCACCAGCGCCAGCGGGTACTGCGCCCGGGGGCCGGGTGCGGAAAATCCGCCCAGGCGGTGACCGAAGGTATCGTCCACCGCGCGGACGAACGCCTCGTCATCCAGGGCACCGATCTGTCCGGCCTCCTCGCGGCGGGCCACCCAGACCAGAGACACCCGGCCATCGGCCGCGGGCAGCACCGCCAGCGGCCCGCCGGTGGTAAAGCATTCGAAGGCCACGCCGCGATGGGGACGTGCCGGCATGGCCGTGGCCACGGTGGCCACCTGCTCGTATTCCCGCCGGCGAGCGGCCATGCCGGCCCGCTCGCGTACCGGCGACTCGGCCCCGTCGGCGGCCACCATCAGCCGGGCGCGAATGCTCGTGACCGCATCGTGCTCGTCCGCCACCTGCACGGTCACGCCTTCGGCATGGTTCTCGTGCGAGAGGTAGCGGGCGGGACGCCGATAGCGGATGCGCCCCGGTCCCGTCTCGTCGTGCGTCAGCAGGGCCTCCAGGCGCTCGCCGAGACCCTCGTTGGGCATCACGTAGCCCAGTGCCTCGACGCCAGCCGATCGCGCGGTGATTCGGGTCATGCCGAAATGGCCGCGGTCGAACACACGCACCTCGCGGATGGGTGCGGAGGCCTCTCGCAGGGCGCGGTCGACCAGCCCGAGGGTGTCCATGTACTGCCAGCCGGCATCGGCCACGGCGGTCAGCCGCTGGTCGAAGCTGGTGGAGCGCTCGGGCGCGCGCCGCTCGATGACTTCCACCTCCCAGCCGTCCCGCGACAGGGCCTGGGCGAGCACCCCGCCGACCATGCCACCACCGACGATCACCACATCGGTGGCAACCGGGCGTTCGTCCGCGTGGCGGGAAGATGTGTCCTGGCTCATGGGCTCACTCCAGCGGCTGGCTGACCGGATCGAACCGGCCGTTCATCAGGGCCTCGATCTCGTCCACGTCCTTGGGCACCTGCCGGGTGAGCACCTCGTGCCCCTCCTCGGTGACCAGGACGTCGTCCTCGATGCGGATGCCGATGCCCCGGTATTCCTCGGGGACACGGGCCTCCGGGTCGACGTAGATGCCCGGCTCCACGGTCACCAGCATGCCGGGCTCGAGGGGACGCCAGTCACCGTCGACACGGTAGCGACCGACATCGTGGACGTCCGAGCCCAGCCAGTGGCCGGTTCGGTGCATGAAGAACTGGCGATAGCGTCCCTCCTCGATGGCCTCCTCCACGGGCCCCTCGATCAGCCCGAGTTCGACCAGTCCGCGGGTGATCACCGCGACGGCTTCCTCGTGCGGCGCGTTGAAGGACACATCCGGGCCGATCGAGTCGATGGCAGCGCGCTGGGCATCCAGCACCAGCTGGTAGAGCTGCCGCTGCGGCTCGGAGAAGCGCCCGCTCACCGGCCAGGTGCGGGTGATGTCGCCGGCGTAGTAGTCGACCTCGGCGCCGGCATCGATCAGCACCAGGTCGCCGTCCTTGAGCTCGGCGGCGTTGGCCCGGTAGTGAAGCACGCAGGCATTCGCACCCCCGGCGACGATCGGCGCGAAGGACGGTTCGCCATGAGCGCTGGCAAAGACCTTCTGCATGATCGCGGCGATCTCGTACTCCCAGATACCGTCATGCACGCCCTTCGCCGCGGCGATGTGGGCCTCGGCGGAGACCGCCGCCGCCCG
>JBNJFM010000023.1:23838-32280 GCA_051746865.1 Pseudomonadota bacterium
CGCTGCGCTTGCCGATCGCCTTGATCAGCCGCTTGCGGCGTCGCTGGTATTCGCGTCGTTCGGCGGGGGCGGGACCGATCGCCTGCATGCCGGGGCTACCTCGTCGCTTGGAATGGTGGGATATCGGTCTACTGCAGCCGCTGCGAGCCGGACGTCTCCGGCACCGGCGGGTGAAGCTGCAGGTACATCACGAGCAGGGCCGAGCTCAGATACTCCTGGATCTGGTGGAGATCGAAGGCATCGTCCTCGGTCTTGACCGACTCGGTGTCGAGTTGCGCGATGTCGCCGAGATCGTCGAACACCTCGCGCGCCTCGTCCTTCAGCGCCCGCCGGGCCGGGCCGTTCTCGATGGCGTACCCGTAGAGGACGCCCTGGGCGAATTCCACGAGCCCCTCGACCTGCTCCTGCAACGAGCTGTCCTCCGGCGGCAGCACCAGATCCAGCCCCAGGTTGTCCGCTGTGGTGACCTGCTCGACGAAATGCCGGTACATGTCGGACAGGTCCTTGGGCGTGGAAGGGACGATCTCATCGTCGTCGACCAGCTCGTGGATCCAGCGGGCCTCCTCGGCCGGACCGCCGCCGATCCACATCCCGACGAGCACGCCCTGCGCCTCGCTGGGATTGGCCATCGCGCCGATGTCCTGGAGGGCCTGCCGGATTCGTTCGTAGTCGGTCATTCGGTATCCCGTTGACTGTTGTGGGCGTCGACCGGCGAGAGCCGGGCCGTCCTGCATCTTCGTGCATTCTCTCCGCTCGAGAGTCTAAATGATAGACTCGGCAAGGAAACCGGGAGAAGCACGAAATCATGGCCGAACAGCTTGCCGACAAGATCGAACGTCTGCTGGCCGCCTGCCAGCGAGTCAACGACGAGCGCACGGACCTGCGCCGGCAGGCCGAGGCCCTGACCGACGAGAACCGACGTCTCCGGGACGTGATCGAACACAGTCACGCCCGTATCCGGGAACTCGCCGCGCAGCTCGAGCGCCTCGAGGAACAGGCCGCCGGCACCGACCGGGAGGAGCGACCACAATGAACCAGACGAACCGCCCCGTCACCGTGCGGGTCATGGAAAAGGACTACCGCATCGTCTGCCCGCCCGAGGAACAGGGCATGCTGCTGCGCACGGCCGAGTACCTCAACGACGAGATGGCCGAGATCCGCAAGACCAGCCAGGTCCTCAGCACCGAACGCGTCGCCGTGCTCGCCGCGCTCAATATCACCCGGGAACTGCTCGAAGGCAGGGAACTCTCGCTCCCCGACGATTTCGACAGCGAGCGACTCGGAACCCGGATCGACGCATTGCTCGACGATCTGGAGCGGGACTGATTCGTACTGGACTTCACCAATGCCTGAGTGCCATCGAATCGTGCAGAGTTTCCCTTGAAAGCCGGCCCGTCCGGTCATAGCATGGAGACAGTCTTCTGGGGCGTGCGCCAGGCAGCGTTCAATCCCTTGAGCCTTAAATAGCGACCCAGGGGGTGACAAGCGGTTCTGTGTGCACGTCCGCTACGGCGGAAAGCCTGATGAGCCGGGCGGAACCCCCGACTTGAACCTGACGGTTCAAGGTCGTAGCGTTGCCAGCGGCGTCCTGGAAGGCCCTCATTCATCGAATCATGAAAGATTACGACAAGACCGCCCTGAGACGGATCCTGCGCCAACGGCGCCGATCCCTGGGCGGTTTTCATCGTCACATGGCCCTGCTCCGCATCGAGGCCCGGCTCGAGCGCCTGTCGCGCTCGCTGGGCCTGCATGCGGTGGCGGCCTTCTGCGCCTTCGACGGCGAACCTCAGCTCGACGGCTGGCTCCGGCGACACCGTGGCCGGGTCTGGCTACCGCGCGTACTGCCTGACCGGCGACTGGCCTTCCATCACGCCGATCCGCTGACCGCCTGCGCGGGACACCGACCGGGCCGTCGAACCAACCAGTTCGGCATCGTGGAATCCGACGATCCCCGCCAGCGCGGCATCAACAGCTTGGATGCGCTGCTCATCCCGCTGGTGGGCTTCGACCCGCACGGCAATCGCTTGGGGATGGGCGCCGGCTTCTACGACCGGGCACTCGCCGGGCGACGCGGTCGCCGGCCGCTGGCGATCGGCGTGGCCTTCGACTGCCAGCGGGTCGAGTCGCTGCCCACCGACCCCTGGGACCAACCGCTGGACTACATCGTCACCGACGCGGGACTGATCGATGCCCGCCGCCGGCCTCTCCCGGACACCGACTGAATTCACCGATTCACGCACAGGAGACTGTGATGGCCTACTGGCTGATGAAATCCGAACCCGATGCCTTCTCCATCGACGATCTCGAGCGCGTCGGCACCGAACCCTGGGACGGCATCCGCAACTACCAGGCTCGCAACATGATCCGGGATCGGATGAAGCCCGGCGACCGGGCGTTCTTCTACCACTCCAACACCAAGATCCCCGGCATCGTCGGCATCATGGACATCGTCAGCGAGCCGCGTCCCGACCACACCGCCTTCGACCCGGACGAGAAGTACTACGACCCGAAGTCCGACCCGAACAAGCCGCGCTGGTACCTGGTCGACGTCAAGTACGTCCGCCACACCAAGCGTGTGATCCCGTTGCACGAGCTCAAGGCCGACCCGGCACTGGAAGAGATGCCGCTGGTACGCCGCGGCAATCGACTGTCGATCATGCCGATCGCCGAGGACCAGTGGGAGCACATCCTTTCGCTGGAGGATCAGGGCTGAAGCGGACCAACGAGAAAACCGCGCCGAGGCGCGGTTTTTTGATGGGCGACGGCCAGTCCGGTCAGGCCAGGAACAACGGATAGACCGGGTTGTCGCTCTCGGCCCAGTAGGGATAGCGCAGACGCTCGAGGTAATCGGTCAGCTCGGACACCTCGGCCTTCGGCACCTGGATGCCCACCAGCACGCGGCCGTAGTCCGCGCCGTGGTTGCGGTAGTGGAACAGGCTGATGTTCCAGCGCGCCCCGAGGTGGGAGAGGAACTTCAACAGCGCCCCGGGCCGCTCGGGAAACTCGAAGCGGAACAGTCGCTCGTCCGCGATGTCGCCGGCGTGCCCGCCGACCATGTGCCGGCCGTGCAACTTGGCCATCTCGTTGTCGGTCAGGTCGATGACCGGATAATCGGCGGTCTTGAGCTGCTCGAATACCCGCTTGCGGTCGGCCTGCTCGGCGAGCTTGATGCCGACGAAAATGTGCGCCCGGTCGGCATCCGCGTAGCGGTAGTTGAACTCGGTGATCTGCCGCCGCCCGAGCAATTCGCAGAAGGCGAGGAAGGCCCCCGGACGCTCGGGGATGGTCACCGCGTACAGGGCCTCGCGATGCTCACCGATCTCGGCGCGCTCGGCGACGAACCGCAGCCGGTCGAAGTTCATGTTCGCCCCCGAGGCGATCGCCACCAGCGTTTCGTCCGACAGGCCGCGCTCGCGGGCATAGCGCTTCAACCCCGCGGTGGCGAGCGCCCCGGCCGCCTCGTTGATGCTGCGGGTATCGTCGAAGATGTCCTTGATCGCCGCGGCCATCTCGTCGGTATCCACGGTGATCACCTCGTCGACCGCCTCGCGGGCGACCTTGAAGGAATGCTCGCCGATCTGGCGCACCGCCACTCCGTCGGCGAACAGGCCGACCTGATCCAGGATCACCCGCTCGTCGGCGGCCATGGCCGCGGCCAGGCAGGCGGCATCCTCCGGTTCCACGCCGACCACCCGAATCTCGGGTCGCAGGGCCTTTACAAAGGCGGCCACCCCGGCGATCAGTCCGCCCCCGCCGACCGGCACGAAGATCGCGTGGATGGGATCGGGGTGGTGACGCAGGATTTCGGCGCCCACGGTGCCCTGCCCGGCAATGATGTCGGGATCGTCGTAAGGCGGGATGTAGGTCAGCCCCTCGGACTCGATCAGGGTGGTGGCGTGGGCGAAGGCGTCGTCGAAGGCATCCCCCACCAGCACGGCCTCGGCCCCGCGGCGACGGACGGCGTCGACCTTGATCGCCGGGGTGGTCTCGGGCATGACGATCACCGCGCGCAGGCCCAGCGTCTGGGCGGCCAGCGCCACGCCCTGGGCGTGGTTTCCCGCCGACGCGGCGATCACCCCGCCGCCGATGCGCCCCTCGCGCCAGAGCTTGTGGATCTTGTGGTAGGCGCCGCGCAGCTTGAAGGAAAAGACCGGCTGCAGGTCCTCGCGCTTGAGGAGCACCCGGTTGCCGATGCGCTCGGAAAGCCCGATGGCCGCCTCGAGCGGCGACTCGATGGCCACATCGTAGACCCGGGCCTTGAGAATTTCCTCGAGATAGTCGCGCAGCAGGGGCGTCAAGGGGTCACCTCTCCAATGATGGATGGCCGGCGGCATTGGGTTTGCCCGCCCGACAAGTATGCTGGTATATCATCAAAGGTTACCAGAAACCCCGCGGCCTCCCGCCGCGGGCGAGCGATACACCAGGAAAGAGATATCCAACGCCATGAGCAACACGGAACAAGGCAAGCAGCTGGCCGCCCAGGCGGCGATCGAGTACGTCCCGGCGGGCAGCGTGGTCGGTGTGGGCACCGGCTCGACCGTCAACTATTTCATCGATGAACTGGCCAAGATCAAGAATCGCATCGAGGGCGCGGTCTCCAGCTCCGAGGCCAGCACCCAGCGCCTGCGTGACCACGGCATCGAGGTATTCGACCCGAACGGCGTCAACGAGGTGCCGGTCTACATCGACGGCGCCGACGAGTCGAACCCGAACCTGCAACTGATCAAGGGCGGGGGTGGCGCACTGACCCGCGAGAAGATCATCGCCCAGATGGCCAAGAAGTTCGTCTGCATCGCCGACGAGACCAAGCTCGTGGACGTGCTGGGCGCCTTCCCCCTGCCGGTCGAAGTCATCCCGATGGCCCGCAGCATGATCGCCCGCGAGCTGGTCAAGCGCGGCGGCCAGCCGGTCTACCGCGACGGCTTTGTCACCGACAACGGCAACCAGATCCTCGACGTGCACAACCTCTCGATCATGGAACCGGCCAAGCTGGAGACGGAACTCAACGACATCCCGGGTATCGTCACCGTGGGCATCTTCGCCCTGCGCCCGGCCGACGTCCTGATCCTGGGTACGGCCGACGGCGACATCCGCAAGATCGAGGACTGACCCGGAGAATGTGGGCCCCAACCGCACTCCGCCGATCTCTTTTCGCCGCACTGCTCACGCTGCCGGGCCTGGTCGTCATGTCGACGGCGGGCCAGGCGGACGAGCCGCGCGAGAATGCGGTCGAGCAGCCGGTGTTCGGTTACATCGAGGACATCGCGGTGCGCGCGCTCGGCCGGGAAATGCGCGCCAAGATGGACAGCGGGGCCACGACCACGTCGATCGACGCCCGCGACATCGAGGTCTTCGAGAAGGACGGCGAGGAATGGGTCCGCTTCACGATCACCGGACGCGAGGAGGGGCGGACGGCGACCATCGAACGCCCCGTCAGCCGTACCGTCAGGATCAAGCGCCATGGTCGGAGTTCGCAAAAGCGCTACGTCGTGGAACTTGCACTCTGTCTCGGGGACAAATGGGTCGCCGAGGAGGTTTCGCTCACCAACCGCGAGAAGTTCCGTAACGGGCTGCTCGTCGGGCGAAACCACATGGCCGGCCATCTGCTGATCGACCCGTCCGAGAAGGATCTTCAGCCCCCCCGCTGCGACCGGATTCTACTCCGGGCTCGCTGATCCCCCTTCCGGGGTGGAGTGACCGGCCGGAGCCACCTCGCATCCCGTCCTGCCAGGCGGATGCCGTTCCGAAGACGGCCCGTCCGCCGCGGCATCCGCCCGACCCCGGAACCATCAGACAACCCATGAGACGCCTCCACCTGTTCTTCGTCGTCCTTCTGCTGTCGGTCGTCGGCCTGTCCGTCGCCTGGTACAAGTACGACACGCTGGGTTTCCCGCTCGCCCCCGATCAGGAGACCGAGACCTGGACCGTGGAAGCCCAGATTCGTGTCGAGACCGGCGCCGCGCCCGCCTCGGTGCGTTTCGCGCTGCCCTCCGATCCACCGCACTACACCCGGCTCGACGAGGGTTTCGTCTCGCGGGGCTGGGGGCTGACGACCCAGTCGCGCGGCAAGGAACGCGAGGCGGTCTGGACCAAGCGCAACCCGGACGGGAACCAGACGCTCTACTACCAGACGACCGTCTACCGCGATCAGGAGGACATCGAGCGGTCTCCCTACCCGGGTCCGGCCGATCCACCGGATCTCGAGGAGCCGCTGAAATCCGCCGCCGAATCCTTCATCGAGCAGATCCGCGCGGAATCGGCCGACATCCAGACCTTCGCCACCCTGCTGGTCAGGGAGGTCAACGCCAGCCGACCGAACGAGAACATCGCGGCATTCCTCAAGCCGGACGCCACCGAGACCGAACGCACCCGACTGGCGATCCGCCTGCTGGCCATCGCCCGCATCCCGGCTCGCATGAGCCACGGGGTAACGCTGACCGACGAGGGACGCAACCTCTCTCCCACTACCTGGCTGGAGGTGCACAACTCCCGGCGCTGGGTGCCGATCGATCCGCGCACCGGCAGCGTCGGCTATCCGCGCCGCTTTCTGGTCTGGTGGCACGGCGACACTCCGGCACTCGAGACCTCCGGGCTGCGTGATGCCAGGCTAACCTTCGCCACCAGCCGTAGCCTGCGGGACGCGGTGGAGACCGCCCAACTTCAGTCCGCGATCGCCGGATCGAGGCTGATGGAGTTTTCCCTCCTCGATCTGCCGATCGATACCCAGAACACCTACCGCGTGCTGCTGCTGGTCCCCCTGGGTGCGCTGATCATCGTGCTGCTGCGCAACGTGATCGGAATCCGCACCTTCGGCACCTTCATGCCGGTACTGATCGCCCTGTCCTTCCGCGAGACCCAGCTGCTCGGCGGCGTGGTGCTGTTCACGCTGATCGTGGCGCTGGGGCTGCTGATCCGCTTCTACCTCGAGCGACTCAAGCTCTTGCTGGTGCCGCGCCTGGCGTCGGTGGTGATCGTGGTGATCTTTCTCATGGCAGTGATCAGCATCGTCTCCCACCGCCTCGGACTGGACACCGGCCTGTCGGTGGGGCTGTTCCCGATGGTGATCCTGGCGATGACCATCGAGCGGGTCTCGATCGTCTGGGAAGAGCACGGCCCGGCCGACGCCCTGCTCCAAGCCGTCGGTTCGATGATCGTCGCGGCACTGGCCTATCTCGTGATGGTCAATACCTACGTCGCACACATCTTCTTCGTCTTCCCGGAACTGTTGCTGGTCGTGCTGGCCCTGACCCTGCTGCTGGGCCGATATACCGGCTACCGTCTGACTGAACTGTTCCGTTTCCGGGCGTTCAAGACGCTGGCGCATGTCAAGCGCCCGTCGCCGGAGGATGAACGCTGATGGCCATCAACTGGCCCATCACTCCGCGCCGGCTGCGTGAACTCGGCATCGTCGGCATGAACCAGCGCAACGCCGAGTTCATCGCCGAGATGAATCCGCGTCGCTACTATCCGCTGGTGGACGACAAGCTGTTGAGCAAGGAACTCGCCGAGGAGGCAGGGCTCCACGTGCCGGCGCTGTACGCGGTGATCCGCAGCCCGCATGAAATCCGCGACCTGCCGAAGATCGTGGGCGACCACGAGGAGTTCGTCATCAAGCCGGCAAACGGCGCGGGCGGGGACGGCATCCTGGTGATCGACGGCCGGCAGTCGGTCTCGCCGCCGGTATTCCGCAAGGCCTCGGGCAAGCCGGCCGATCTCGACGAGATCAGCCTGCACCTGTCGAACATCCTCGCCGGGGCCTACAGTCTCGGCGGGCGGCCCGACGTGGCCATGATCGAGTACCGCGTCCAGTTCTCGCCCCTGTTCGAGCGAATCAGCTTCCAGGGCGTGCCGGACATCCGTACCATCGTCTACCGCGGCTATCCCGTCATGGCGATGGTCCGCCTGCCAACCACCCAGTCGGACGGCAAGGCCAACCTGCACCAGGGCGCCATCGGCGCCGGCGTGGACATGGCAAGGGGCTGCACGCTCGACGGCGTGGCCCACAACCGGCACGTCACCCACCACCCCGACACCCACCAACCGGTCAGCGGCGTGGACATACCCAGCTGGCAGCACCTGCTGGAAATGGCCGCCCGTTGCGGCGACATCACGGGGCTGGGCTACCTGGGCGTGGACGTGGTCCTCGACCGCGATCTGGGCCCGCTGATCCTCGAGTTGAACGCGCGTCCGGGCCTTTCCATCCAGGTTGCAAACGGCGAGGGTTTGCGTCACCGTATCCAGCGCGTCGACAGGCACGTCGAGCATTTGGATCACCGCGAATCGGCGGCCGAACGTGCCGACTGGTCGCGCGAGCACCTCGCCCCCATGAACCTCTAAGGAAGGTCTGCACGAATGCCATACCGCTCTGCGCGCCTTGAGCCGGGCAGATGCAAGGCGTTCGTCCGCCGCGGAAGGGTGATTCCCTTTCCAAGGACGACAACG
>JBNJFM010000024.1:0-31858 GCA_051746865.1 Pseudomonadota bacterium
CGCAGTTGCAGGTCGTCGCGCACCTTGAAGCGGTCGACCACCACCTCGATGGTGTTCTTGGTCTTGGGATCGAGGCTCGGGATCTCGTCGATCTCGTAGACTTCGCCGTTGATGCGTACCCGCAGGAAACCCTGCGACTGCCACTCCTGGAAGAGCTTGTGGTGCTCGCCCTTGCGGTTCTCGATCACGGGCGCGAGAAGCAGCCACTTGGAGCCCTCGGGCAGGTCCATCACGTGGTCGACCATCTGAGAGACCGTCTGCGCCTTGAGCTCGATGTCGTGCTCCGGGCAGCGCGGGATGCCGGCGCGGGCGTACAGCAGACGCAGGTAGTCGTAGATCTCGGTGACCGTGCCCACCGTCGAGCGCGGGTTGTGCGAGGTGGTCTTCTGCTCGATCGAGATCGCCGGCGACAGCCCCTCGATGGAATCCACGTCCGGCTTGTCCATCATCGACAGGAACTGGCGCGCGTAGGCCGACAGCGACTCGACGTAGCGGCGCTGGCCCTCGGCGAAGATCGTGTCGAAGGCCAGCGACGACTTGCCCGAGCCCGACAGCCCGGTGAAGACGATCAGCTTCTCCCGGGGGAGGTCGACATCGATGTTCTTGAGATTGTGCGTGCGTGCGCCGCGGATACGGATGAACGGATCGGCCATGGTGCAGGGAATTCGCTCGTTTGAGTGTGTCCGCCGCCGGTTGGCGCGGAACAGGGGAGGCCTCCACCCCTACGACACCGCTCCCGCCCGGCCCCGGTGGGCGCGCCCTGAGCCGAACATCCGCTGTGTTGCCGTCCTTGAAAAGGGATTGCCCTTTCGCTGCGGACGGACGCCTTGCATCTTTCCGGCTCAAGGTGCGCAAAGTGTTGTCGTAGAGGTGAAGACCGCCCCACAGTGTAGCTGAATGCACGGCGATCTCGTTGCCGTGATATGAATGCTTTATAGTGTGCCTTTGTGCTCGCAAGGGCCGGTGGCGACGTCGGCCGGCAGGAATCTCGAAGGAGTCTCGAACTATGGCAAGCCGCGGTGTAAACAAGGCCATCATCATCGGCAACCTCGGGGTCGACCCGGACGTGCGCTACATGCCGTCCGGCGGCCAGGTCACCAACATCCGGGTGGCGACCTCCGAGCAATGGAAGGACAAGCAGACCGGCGAGCCGCGCGAGAACACCGAGTGGCACCGCATCGTCTTCTTCGGCCGCTTGGCGGAAATCGCCGGCGAGTACCTGAAGAAGGGCAGCCAGGTCTACATCGAGGGCCGCCTGCAGACCCGCAAATGGCAAGGCCAGGACGGCCAGGACCGCTACACCACCGAGATCGTCGCCAACGAGATGCAGATGCTTGGTGGCCGACCGGGTGGCGGTCAGGGCGGCGGCTACGGCGGTGGCCAGGCCAGCCAGGGTGGTTATGGCGGTGGTGCCGCCGGCGGCGCCGGTGCGGGCGGCTACGGTGGCGGCCAGTCCGACTACGGCGCCCCGCCCCCGCCGCCGCGCCAGGACGAGCGCCCGGCCAAGTCCATCGACGACGGCTTCGGCGAGGATGACATCCCCTTCTAGCATTTACCTTAGAAGAAAGTGTTGGATCGACCCCTGTCCCTGGGACAGGGGTTTTTTGTGTCACCCAACATCGTTCGTTTCCGGAGCCAAGGCCATTGTTTGCTGATATGGTTTAGGCACGGTCAACCGTCACGGAGTGTCGCGGAGGCAATGGACGCGAACCAGGATGAGCCATCAGGGACAAACGACGGTCCCGTTCCGGAAGAGCTGGGCGCATATGCGTGCAGTACCGACAACCTGGTGTTCGGCTGCGATGCCGGGTCACGCCTGATCTGGTGGAATCCCGCGCTGGAACGGCTGTCGGGGCAGTCGTCCGATCGACTGCGTGATCGGCCGCTAACGCGACTGGTGTTGCCGGATCAGCAGGCGCGTGCCGAGACGTTGATCGAGCAGGCGCTGGCATCCGGGCATGCCCAGGAGGAGCTTGACCTGGTGGATGCCGAGGGCGGTGCCGTGCCGTATCACGTCGAGATCCGGGCCGTGGGCGGCGGCCGTCTGGTGATGGTCGCGCACGACATCTCCGAGTGCCGGCAGATGCTCCGGGCCCTGCGGCGCAGCGAGGCACGCTTTCGCTCCGCAGCGGAGGCCGCGCTGGACGCGATCGTCATGATCGACGCCCGCGGGCGGGTGACGCTCTGGAACCCCACGGCCGAGCGCATGTTCGGCTACCGCCGGGAGGAAATGCTGGGGCGCGATCTGCATCGCACCCTGGCGCCCGCACGGCATCAGGCGGCCTATCGCGAGGGCTTCGAGGGGTTCCGCGAGACCGGCGAGGGGCCAGTGGTCGGCCGGATCGTCCAGCTGGAAGCTTGCCACAAGGACGGCCACGAGGTTCCGGTCGAGCTGTCACTTACGGCGGTGTGCCAGGACGGCGAGTGGCACGCCCTGGGCATCCTGCGGGACATCAGCGAGCGGGTGCGGCAGGAGCGGGCGCTGGAGCGCGCCAACCGGGCGCTGAGGACCTTGAGTGGGGTCAACACGGCCATCGTTCATGCCGGTGACGAGTTCGCCCTGCTGGAGCGTGTCTGTCGTGTGATCGTGCAGTCCGGCGGCTACGAGCTGGCCTGGGTGGGCTTCCCGCAGAACGACACCGAGAGGACCATCCGCATCGCTGCTCACGCCGGCGACGACCATGGTTACCTTGATCAATTGCAGGTGAGCTGGGGCGACAACGAGTATGGCCGCGGGCCGGCCGGACGCGCGCTGAGGGAGGCAAAGCCCGATGTGATCCGCTACGTCGAGTCCTCCGCCGATTTCTCGCCCTGGCAGGCGGCGGCCAGCGAGCGGGGTTACCGTTCGGTGTGCGGGCTGCCCCTGCAAATTCCCGCTCATCCGCCCATCGGGGTGCTTCTAATCTACTCCAGCGAGGGCGATGCCTTCGACGAGGAGGAGATTGACCTGCTTCGGGAGGCGGCCTCCGACCTGGCCTACGGGATCCGTGAGAGGCGCCTGCGCGAGGAACACCGCAAGGCCTCGCAGCAACTCGGCTATCTCAACCTGCACGACCCGGTCACCGACTTGGCCAACCGGTCGTATTTCCTGCGAGCCCTGGATTTCGCTGCCACCCAGGCGGAACAACATGGCCGCACTTCCGCGGTGATCATGCTGGACGTGAACGGCTTTCGCCTGGTCAACGACTCCTTGGGCCACACGGCGGGGGATGCGGTGTTGCGCGAGATCGGTCATCGCCTGACCCGGCAGCTGAGGGGCAGCGACACGGTGGCCCGTATCGGCAGCGACGGCTTCGCGGTGCTGGTCACCCTTGGCGAGTACGGGCCCTTGCCACGCGACGCGGCCCGGGACGACGCCGAGGAGGTGGTGCGCAAGCTACTGGGCTGCTTCGACGAGCCCTTCCGGGTCGGCGGTGACGATACCTACCTGACGGCCGGTTTCGGCATTTCGCTGCTGCCCCTGGACGAAAGCACGCCACCGGCGGTACTCGCCCAGGCCGATCGCGCCATGCACCAGGTCAAGCGTTCCGGGGGCTCGGCCTACCAGTTCTGGAGACCGGAGCTGGAAATCGACCGACAAGGGGCGTTATCGCTGGGTGCCCGGCTGCACCGGGCCAGCCGGGAAGGGGGGTTCGTCCTGTACTACCAGCCCATCGTCAAGCTGGACACGGGCGAGGTGGTAGGCGCCGAGGCACTGATCCGCTGGCCGCAGACGGACGGCGCCATGATTTCCCCGGCCCACTTCATTCCCTTGGCCGAAGAGCTGGGTCTGATCAAACCCATCGGCCAATGGGTGCTGGAGAGCGCCTGCGAGCAGCTGCTCGAGTGGCAGGCCCACGCTCCGGACTTCCGCATGTGCGTCAACCTCTCGCCGATTCAGGTGGTCGACCGGAATGCCACCCGTCGCTTGCTAAAGACCATTGACGCTCTCGATCTGCCCAGCGGCGCGCTGGAGTTCGAGATCACCGAGGGGTTGCTGATCGGCAATCTGGACGACCTGGCGCCGCTGCTCCGGGAGCTTCAGGAGCGTCGTATCGGACTGGCGCTCGATGACTTCGGCACCGGCTACTCCTCGCTGACCCGGCTCAAGCAGCTGCCGCTGGACACGCTCAAGATCGACAAGTCGCTGGTCGACGAGATGGGCGAGAACCAGGACGAGGCCACCATGATCCGGGCGGTGGTCGACATGGCCCGGGGGCTGGCGATGCGCAGTCTCGCCGAAGGGATAGAGACGCGCACGCAATGGGAGTTTCTGCAACGGGCCGGCTGCGGTTACGGGCAGGGGTACCATTTCAGCCGGCCGCTGCCCGCCGAGGAATTCGAGGCCTTGCTGAGGGCGGATCGGCTGCCCTGGCACACCTCCGGGAACTAAAAGCCACAAAAAACCCCGCTCACTTCACACCGAGCGGGGTTTCGATGCTCGGCCGGGCAGCCTGCGTCAGTCGGCCGTGACCGGCAGGCCGGCCTTCTTCCAGGCGTCCATGCCGCCCATCAGGTTGGTCACCCCGGTGTAGCCGGCGCGCTCGAGTAGGCTGGCGGCCACGGTCGAGCGCATGCCGGAGGCGCAGGTGAGGATGACCGGGTCGTCCTTGTCGATGCCTTCGATGGCCTCGCGGGCGTCCTGGGTCTGGACGTGGCGGGCGCCGGCGGCGTGACCGTCTTCCCATTCGTTCTTCGTCCGCAGGTCGACCATCGGCCGGCGGTCCTGTTCGAGGTCCTCCTTGGCGGTCTCGGCGTCGACCAGCGGGATGGTGGCGAACGGCTCGCCGGCCTTCATCCAGGCATCGAAGCCACCCTCGAGGTAGCCGACGATCTTGTCCTGCCCGGCGCGAACCAGGCAGCGGATCGACTCGCTGATCAGTTCGTCGAAGCCGTCGTCGTCGACCAGGATCAGCGGCTTGTCCGCCGGGGCGACCCAGCCGGCCCAAGTGGACAGGTCGGCGCCGAACTCGATGCCCAGCGAGCCCCTGATGTGGGCGGCGTTGAAGGCCAGCCGGTCACGCACGTCGATGATTACCGCCCCATTGGTGATCTGCTTCTTGAGGTCGTCGACGTCGAAGGCCTCGACGGCGTCCGGGTCGAGGTCGACCATCGCCTGGACCGGCTTGGGGCCTTCCGAGTTGGTGACCTTGTTGCGCGGGTAGAAGTCGGGCGCCGGCGGCAGGTTGCCCACCAGCAACTCGATGAACTCGTCCTCGCTCAGGTCCGGGTCGAGCAGCGGGTTGGCCTCGCGCTCGTAGCCCAGCGTGGAGATGGTGCGACCGGACATGCCGGCGCCGCAGGCCGAGCCCGCGCCGTGGCCCGGGCGGACTTCAAGCCCGTCCGGCAGGTCCTTGATCTTCTCGCGCACGCTGTGGAAGGCCTGCTTGGCCAGCCCGCGCGTGGCCTCTTCGCCCAGCAGGTCCGGGCGGCCCAGGCTACCGACGAACAGGAAGTCGCCGGTGAGGAACACCGCCGGCACGTCGGGCGAACGGGCGCCGTCGAAGACCAGGAAGGAGATGTGCTCCGGGGTGTGGCCGGGCGTGTGCATCGCCTCGATGCGGACGTTGCCCATCTGTACGGCGTCGCCCTCGGCCATCGGCACGTGGTCGAAGTCCACTTCGAAGATCTCGTTGTCGTCGTAGGCCGACAGGTGCAGCTTCGCACCGGTCGCCTCGGCCAGCTCGCGGGCACCGGAGGCGTAGTCCGCGTGGATGTGGGTGTCCATCACGTGGCGGATGACGTAGCCCTCGCGCTCGGCGAAGTCCAGGTAGATGTCGATGTCGCGCCGCGGATCGACGATGGCCAGCTCCATGCTCTGCTGGCAGCCCACCGCGTAACTCAGTTGCGAAAGGCCTTTCTCTTCGAATGCTTCGAACAGCATGAATGCTCCCCCGGGGTCGTGTGGGTCGTAAATGGGTGACTCGGGAATCTATCAGAAAAATTGTTGAATGCATCAGTAGACTTTTGCCTGCCCGAGAAGTTCCTAGTGGTTGAACCGCCGATTTCCGAGCGTTTGTGGCGTGTTCGCAACGGCGCGCTCACGGGGTTGTTGCGCGGTCGGCGGCGACTGTGATTAGCTCGAACACAGGGCGTCTCCCGCGGGCGCCCGGCCCATTCGCCACGGGCGCGGTGTCGTTGCCGCCCCGGTCAAGGAGGTGTGCGGTGCAACCCATCTGGGCAGACATTGCCAGCCAGGCCTCGGCCTTTCGTCGTCGCCTGCACCAGTCACCGGAGCTGACGTGGCAGGAGCACGCCACGGCCGCCACCATCCGTCACGAGCTCGACCATCTCGGCATCCCCTGGAGCGCTTGCGCCGGCACCGGCACGATCGGCCGGCTGGCGCCCGATGCCGTCGGCCGGCACATCGCCCTGCGTGCCGACATCGACGCCCTGCCCATCGACGAGATCAGCGGCAGGGAGTGGACCTCCGGCACGCCGGGGATCATGCATGCCTGCGGGCACGACGGGCACACCGCCACCCTGCTGGCGGTCGCCCGCTGGCTCAAGACCTGCGAGGACCACCTGCCCGGCCCGGTCACGCTGCTGTTCCAGCCGGCCGAGGAGGGTGGTCACGGTGCGCGAGAGATGATTCGTGACGGGGGACTCGACGGTGTGGACTGGGTGTTCGGCTGGCACAACTGGCCGCCGATCCCGTATGGCCGTGCCGTCTGCCCCGACGGCCCCGTGATGGGCGCCAACGGCATCTTCGAGATCCGTCTGACCGGCAGCGGCGGGCACGCCAGCCAGCCGGAGGCCTGCCGCGACCCGGTGCTGGCCGGCAGCGCGGTGGTGCAGGCCATCCAGCAGGTCGTCTCCCGCCGGATCGCCCCGCAGACCAGCGCGGTGGTCAGCGTGACCACCTTCCAGGCCGGTGGGGCGATCACCGCCATCCCCGACACCGCCCGGCTGGCCGGCTCGGTACGTGTGGGTCGCAGCGAGGACCGCGACGAGGTCGCCCGGCACCTCGAGCAGGTCGCCCGTGACGCGGCCGCGGCCTACGGGGTCGAGGCCGAGGTCGAGTTCACCCCCCGCTACCACGCCACCGTCAACCACCCCGAGGCCGCCGTGCACTACCGTGGTGCGCTGGCGCGCGTACTGGGCCCCGACTGGCGCGACGAGACGCTGCCGCTGCCGATCATGGCGTCCGAGGATTTCAGCTACTACCTTCGGGAGGTGCCCGGCGCCTTCGCCCTGATCGGCGCCGACGATGGCGAGGGCCATCACTGGCCCTGCCACAACCCGCGCTACGACTTCAACGACCGGTTGATCGACCCGGTGGGTCGGCTGTTCGCCGACATCGTCGGCGTGCCGGTCGAGTCCGAGGCGGACTGACAGGCAGACCTCTTGCAAGGCCTGTAACCGATGCGCCGGGAAACCGGCCTGCGCCCCGTCGCGAGACGGCGGGTCGAAACCACCCGCAACCAGGGGAGAACCGCCAATGCACATGCAGGTGTTCGAGCAGTGGGAATCCGAGATCCGCGCGTACTGCCGCGCCGCGCCCACGGTCTTTCATTCGGCGAGCAATGCCCGACAGACCGACGAGCAGGGGCGAAGTTACATCGATTTCTACGCCGGCGCCGGGGTGCTCAACTTCGGGCACAACGAACCGAAGATGAAGGAAGCGATCATCGACTACATCCAGAACGATGGCGTCGCCCACAGCCTGGACATGTACACCAGCGCCAAGCGGGCCTTCATCACCAAGTTCGTCGACACCATCCTCAAGCCGCGGGACATGGACTACCGGCTGCAGTTCATCGGGCCGACCGGCACCAATGCCGTCGAGGCCGCGCTCAAGTTGGCCCGGCGCGTCACCGGCCGCACGCAGGTGGTCTCCTTTCACCACGCCTTCCACGGCATGACGCTGGGCGCGCTGGCGGCGACCACCAATGCGCACTTTCGCAACGCCGCCGGTGTGCCACTGGACAACGTGGTCCACCAGGCCTTCGGCTGCGAGAGCCCGTGCCCCAACTGCCAGCTTGGCTGCGGCATGGACTCGCTCGAGCGCCTGCGCGACATCTACGCCGACCCGTCCTCCGGCTACGCGCCACCGGCGGCCTTCCTGGTCGAGACCATCCAGGCCGAGGGCGGCGTGCGCGTCGCCTCGAAGGAGTGGCTCAAAGGCATCCAGGAGCTGGCCCACGAACTGGGCGCGCTGTTCATCGTCGACGACATACAGGTCGGCTGCGGCCGGACGGGCCCGTACTTCTCCTTCGAGGAAATGGGGCTCGATCCGGACATCATCACGCTGGCGAAGGGCATCGGCGGCTTCGGCACGCCCATGGCGATGAACCTCAACAAGCCCGAGCACGACCGGCACTGGGCGCCGGGAGAACACACCGGCACCTTCCGCGGCCAGGACATCTCGTTCATCGCCGGCACCGTGGCGCTGGGCTACTTCGATGACCCGACGTTCATGGACGAGACCCGCCGCAAGGGCGAGGTGATCCGGGACCGCCTGGAGAAGATCGCCGGCAAGTATCCGCGTTTTGCCGTGCGCGGCCGCGGCATGATGCAGGCGATCGACTTCATCGATGGCGATCTCTCCAAGCGCGTCGCACGCGAGTGCTTCGACCGCGGCCTGCTGGCGGCGGTGTGCGGCTCGAAGGGGCAGGTGATCAAGCTGATCCCGCCGCTGACGATCCCCGACGACGACCTCGAAGAAGGGCTGGAGCTGTTCGAGCAGGCCGTCGACGCACAAGTGGAGGGCTAGACCCATGCGCCAACGCGACGACATGACCTTCCCGATGGAAGAGTACGAACGCCGGCTCGGCGCATTGCGCATGCGCATGGCCGAGCGGCTGCTCGACGCGGTGATCATCACCGACCCCGAGAACCTGATGTACCTCACCGACTACCAGACCACGGGGTACTCGTTCTTCCAGGCGCTGGTGGTGCCGCTCGACAACGAGCCGTTCATGATCACGCGGACGATGGAGGAGTCCAATGTCCACGCGCGCACCTGGGTGGAGATCACCCGGCCGTACCCGGATACGGGGGACGCCATCCAGATGCTGGTCTCCTCGCTCAAGGAGTTCGGGCTGGCGAACAAGTACATCGGCTACGAGCGCAACAGCTACTTCTTCCCCGCCTACCAGCAGGACGCGCTGCACACCACGCTCACCGGCGCGCACCTGCTCGACTGCTTCGGCATCGTCGAGTGCGGGCGGCGCACCAAGTCGATCCACGAGATCGAGGTGATGCGCCGCGCGGCCATCGCTACTGAAGAGGGCATGAAGGCGGGCCTGGAGGCCTGCCGCGCCGGGGTCACGGAAAACGAGATCGGCGCGGAGATCAGCTCGGCGATGTTCCGCGCCGGCGGCGAGCCGCCCGCGGTCATGCCCTACGTCACCTCCGGACCGCGCACCATGATCGGCCACGCCACCTGGGAGGGGCGCGTGGTCAAGCCCGGCGAGCACGTCTTCATCGAAGTGGCCGGCTGCTACCGCCGCTACCACACCGCCATGATGCGTACCGCCGTGCTGGGCGAGCCCAGCGAGCTGATGTGGAAGGCCGAGGAGCGGATGAAGGAAGCCCTGCAGCGGGTCAAGGCGCTGATCCGCCCGGGCGTGACCGTTTCGGATGCCGACAACCTGGTCCGTTCGATCATGACGGTGGATGATGCCCACGGGAAGCTGATCACCCGTTCGGGGTATTCCATCGGTATCGCTTTCCCGCCCAGCTGGGACGAGGGCTACATCCTCAGCCTGATGCACGGCGACAAGACCGTGCTGCGCGAGGGCATGACCTTCCACATCATCCCCTGGGCTTGGGGCGTGGACGGTGACAAGACCTGCGGCATCTCCGACACCATCTACATCACCTCGGATGGCTGCCAGTCGTTCTTCGACATGGACCAGAACTTCACCGTCAAGCCGGAGGAAGGCCGCCGCGAGATCACCGAAGAGCCGGTGATCGAGCTGCTCGCCGCCGACGTCAGCAGTGATCACCCGGGAAAGGCCGGCGAGCAGGTGGCCCGGGAAAAAGCCCGGAAAACCGACGACCGCAAAGCGGACGAGACGACCGGCAAATCCGGCTCCGGGAACAGCAAGAAGGAGACGCGCGCCTCATGACCCAGACCGTCATCAACCCCACCACGGGCAAGACCCTGCACCAGTTCCCCGCGCTCGACCCCGCCCAGCGCGACGCCGTCCTCGATCGGGCGGACGTGGCCTACCGCGACTGGCGCCGGACGAGCTTCGCCGAGCGCGCCGCACTGCTCAATCGGGTCGCCGAGGTCATGCGCGAGGACCGCGAGCGTCTGGCCCTGCTGATGACCGACGAGATGGGCAAGCCGATCCGCGAGGCCCGCGGAGAGGTCGACAAGGCCGCTTGGTGCGCCGAGCACTACGCCACGCACGCCGAGCAGTACCTGGAAGCCGAGATGCTCGGCTCGGACGCCACCGTCAGCTACGTCCAGTACCTACCCATCGGCACCGTGCTGGGCATCCTGCCGTGGAACGCACCGTTCTGGCTGGCCTTCCGCTTCGCCGCGCCGGCACTGATGGCGGGCAATACCTGCGTGATGAAGCACGACGCCCACGTGCCCGGCTGCGCGGCGGGCATCATGGAGTCCTTCGAGAAGGCCGGCTTCCCCGAGGGCGTGTTCCAGAACATGCCGCTGCACAAGGACGACATCGGCGGGGCGATCGAGAACGAGAGCGTCCGCGCGGTGTCCTTCACCGGCTCCGACCATGCCGGATCGATCGTCGCGGCCACCGCCGCGCGGCAGATCAAGCCCGCCGTGCTGGAACTGGGCGGTTCCGACCCGGTCATCGTGCTGGCGGACGCCGACCTGGAGGCCGCCGCCGACACCGTGGTGCTCTCGCGCATCATCAACGCCGGTCAGTCCTGCATCGCCGCCAAGCGCATCATCATCGAGGAGAGCGTCTACGAGCGCTTCCTCGACATGATGAAAACCCGGCTGGAGAACCTGAAGATGGGCGACCCGCGCGAGGAGTCCACCGACGTCGGCCCCATCGCCCGCGCGGACCTGCGCGACGGGCTGCATCGCCAGGTTCAGGCCAGCATCGAGGCCGGCGCGCGCTGCCTGATGGGCGGCGAGATGCGCGAGGGCGACGGCTACTTCTATCCCGTCACCCTGCTCGCCGACGTCGATGACTCCATGGTCGCCTTCTGCGAGGAAACCTTCGGTCCCATCGCCGTGGCCATGCCGGCCAGCGACGCCGACGAGGCCCTAGAGATCGCCAACAGCACCCAGTACGGCCTGGGTGCGGCCGTCTGGACCGCCGATACCGCGAAGGCCATCAACATGGCCCGCGACATCGAGACCGGCCAGGTCGCCATCAACGGCATCGTCAAGACCGACCCGCGCCTGCCCAGCGGCGGCGTCAAGCGCTCCGGCTACGGCCGCGAACTCGGCCCGCACGGCATCAAGATGTTCGTCAATGCGCAGCAGGTGTGGGTGGGGCCGAAGGTTGGGTAGAGCCTGAAGCTGACAGCTGGAAGCTTGAAGAAGTGAGTAAAAGGTTTGTCGTATAGCAACGAAGAGATCCGCGCACGGCGAATGTTGAGGCTCGCCCAGTTGATCCGTGATCACTGGGAGGAAGAATCCGGCATGGATACTCGCATTTTTCAGGTTCCCCTGATTCATGACGGGCTAGTGTTGTGGGGGCGCTCTGTTAGTGGCGGTACGTACAGAGAACATGTCGTCCCGCGCGTCCTGATCCGGGATGAATGTTGGAAGATGTACAACCAAGGGTCCAACGTCGAAGAGGTTAAAGAACATTTGCTGCGGTACCTCTGGATCGTTCACATCACGGAAGAGGAAGCGGCCCTACTTAACGCAAAATACAAAATGTCGATGCCGGAAGGTTGGGTGTTCGGGAAGAGTTCTCCCTTCGCTCGCTTTGATGCTGTTGGAATAGAAGTGGAGCCCAGCGCGTAGGTTGGGCTGAATAAGATGAAGCCCGACGCTGCGCCGGCCCTCGTCGTTCGTTATGAGTTCAGTCTTGCCGCCTTCGAGCGGGAAACGTCTCTGGACCGGCTTGCTCTTGCAGGGTGAATTTGCCCCTTTGTTCCTGTCCGCGCCGTGGTCCGTGGTCAATGTGCCCGGCCGCGCCGTGGCTGAGGCGGCCATGAGCGACGATCAGGGAGGTCTCGAGGATGAGTGAACCACTTCACTCGTCCTCGGCGAGGAGCTGAGCGTGCTCGCTGTCATCTTCGCCTACGCCTGGAGCGCGTATCTGCTGATGGGCGTCTGTTGGGTGGCCGAGCGGCGGGTGTGGAAGATTATCCCGCTGACCGGCACCGTTGCGGGGGGGGGGCGTCGGGGTGGTCTTGAGCGTCTTCATGATCCTCCCGCTGTTCTATGTGCTCCCGCAGGTGATCTTTGCCTATCACCTGGTCCGGTATCATCTGTCCGGCTGATCGGCGAGGCGATCTTCAGCGGAAGACGACCCGGTCGCGCCCGGCGCGTTTGGCCTCGTAGAGGGCGTCGTCGGCGCGTTTGATCAGGGTGTCGGTGTTGTCGTGCTCCCGGTAGACGCTCGCGCCGATGCTGGTGGTGACGTGTTCGGCTTCGCTGAATCGCCTGGCCTCGATGGCGGTGCGCAGCTTTTCGGCGAGTGTGAGGAGGGTGGTCCTGTCGGCATGCGGGGCGATGATGAGGAACTCCTCGCCGCCCCAGCGGCCGAGGATGTCGGACCGGCGGCAGAGCTCGCGCAGGACGTCGACGAACTCGCGTAGCACGATGTCGCCGCTGCGGTGACCGAATCGGTCGTTGATCTGCTTGAAGTGGTCGATGTCGAGGAGGATGACGCCAAAGGTGTCGCCGTAGCGTTCGGCCTTTCGGGTTTCGTCCTCGAGCACCTGGTCGAGCCGGTGGCGGTTGTACACCCCGGTGAGCTTGTCGATGACGGCCAGCCGTTCGGCCTGCCGGTAGGCCGCTTCCAGTTGCCTTTTCAGGCCGGCCTGCTTGAGATGGAGGACCAGTCCGGCCGCAAGCACGAGGACGAAGAAGGCGATTACCTGCCAGAGCAGGGTGTAGTCGACCCGTTCTTCGTAGCGAATGGATATCCACTTGTTGTTGATGGTCCGCCGCTGCTCCTCGGTGACACTGGCGACGGCCTTCTGCATGATGCCGTGCAGGGTCGGCAGGTCCTTTCGTACCGCTACCCCCATGTCCCATGACTTGTCGGTGTCGCCGCTGATGCGCAGTTCGCCGGCGTATTCCGTCTGGAGCTTGTAGCCGATGGTGGCGAGGGTGCCGATATAGCCGAAGGCCTCGCCGTCGCGCACCATTTCCAGCCCGGCGTCGATGTCCGTGACCTTGATGAGTTCGAGCTCGGGATAGTCGTCCTCGAGCAGTTCGGCGAACGCATAGAGCGCCGGGATGGCGATCTTCCGGCCCCGCAGGTCGTCCAGCCCGGTGACGAAGGCGACGTTGGCCTTGGTGGCGATCACCAGCGGGGTCTGGATGTAGCTCTGCGTGAAGTCGAGGTATTCCTCCCGCTCCGGTGTGCGCATGGCGAGGCTGAACATGTCGCATCTGCCGGCCTTGATGTGCTCGACCGACTCGGACCAGGACTCGGCGGGCACGGGGATGAATTCGGTGGAGAGCGTTTTCTCGAACAGGGCGAAATAGTCGGCACTGATCCCCTCGTGGTCCCCGTTCTCGTCGAAGCGTTCGAAGGGTGTCCAGTTCGGGTCGATGCAGATGTCGATAGGGCCTTCCCGCCGCAGGTAGGCGCGTTCCTCGTCGGTCAGGCGGACATCCGGGGCCGGGTCGTTGTCGCGGACGTTCAGCCATTTGCCCATCAGCGTCTCCCACTCGGTCG
Source organism: Pseudomonadota bacterium (assembly GCA_051746865.1). Taxonomy (GTDB): domain Bacteria; phylum Pseudomonadota; class Gammaproteobacteria; order Halothiobacillales; family Halothiobacillaceae; genus Guyparkeria. The sequence goes on from JBNJFM010000024.1 coordinate 13,782, forward strand.
GCGTGATGTCGTCCAGCCCTTTCTGCACGATCGAGCGGAGTTCGGGCTTGTCCGGGCGGATGCCGAAACGCAGGTCTTCCTCGCCCAGCCCGGGAATGCTGAGCTCCCCGCCGATGCGAATGTTGGTGTAGGCGCGCTCCTTGATGATCTGGTTGATGTTGGTGAGGTTTTGCACGAGGGCGTCGATCTCGCCCAGCACCAGCGCCCGGGTCATTCCCTGGTAGGTGTCGAAGGAGACCAGCTCCACATCGCCGGCGTCACGTAGCTCCGGCTCGTAGAAGATGTCACGGATGATCCCGACCTTTCTGCCGGCGAGATCCTCGATGCCCGCGTATGCGCCGAAATCGTCGCGAACGAAGACGAAGACCGGGATGGTGTAGTACGGCTCGGTGTAGAGCGTGAAGGCGGTGCGCTCTTCCCGGTAGGAGATGCTGGAGATCATGTCGACCTGCCCGCGCCGGAAGCGCTGCAGGGAGTCGCTCCAGACTCCGAATCTTTTCTCGAACTCCAGCCCGGTGTTCTCGGCGACGAGCTGCAACAGGTCGTGTTCGAAACCGGCGCCTTCGCCGTCCCGGGTAATGGTGAACGGCGGGTGGTCGACCATCATGGCGATGGTGACGGTGGGATGCCGTTCGATGAATGCCCGTTCCGCCGCAGTGAGCGTCATGGCATGCAGGCCGCCGGCGATCGACAACAGCCAAGTGCAGCAGAGAAAGAGAAGGGTTCGCTTCATTACTGGCGCCAGGTGCCCTCAATACCATCCGGTGGGTCGGCGATAGCCGTCTGCGTGCGGCGGCGCCCACGGCATGAGCCGGGAGCCGGAACGGTCATCGCTGTCCTTTCCTGTCGGCGCGAGCGAACCGTGGCCTCTTGATAAACAGTATGTCAGGGGCGGCTGTTTATCACCAAAGGGTTAACCCCTTGAGACCCGAAGGGGATTTCTCGCATGGCCGTTGCCGCTCGCCTGTCCCGTCGGCAATCGGCGGACTGACCGGCGCGACACAGGCTCGGGCCGACTCGCCCTTGTGGCTCGCTCGTTCAGCGTACGCCGTCGGTCGTCGGCGTGGCGCTGATGCGATGGATGGACAGGTCCGCGCCCCGGAATTCCTCTTCCTCGCTCAGGCGGATGCCGATGCTGCGCTTGAGCGCCCAGTAGACGACGAACCCGCCGGCCAGGGCGATTGCCACGCCGATGACGGTGCCGATGATCTGCGAAATCAGGTTCACCCCGCCCATGCCGCCGAGTGCCTCCAGGCCAAAGATGCCCGCGGCGATGGCGCCCCAGGCGCCGCAGATGCCGTGCAGCGGCCATACACCGAGCACGTCGTCGATCTTCCAGCGGTTCTGGGTGAGGATGAAAGTGGCGACGAACAGCGCCCCGGCGATCGCGCCGGTGGCCAGTGCGCCGAGCGGGTGCATGACGTCCGACCCGGCGCAGACGGCCACTAGCCCGGCCAGGGGGCCGTTGTGGACGAAGCCCGGGTCGTTCCGGCCCACGAACAGGGCGGCGAGCACGCCGCCGACCATCGCCATCAGGGAGTTCAGCGCCACCAGTCCCGAAACGGCCTCGACCGACTGCGCCGACATGACGTTGAAGCCGAACCATCCCACGGTGAGGATCCATGCGCCCAGCGCGAGGAAGGGAATGCTCGACGGCGGGTGGGCCGACATCATGCCGTTCTTGCCGTAGCGCCCCCGGCGTGCGCCGAGCAGCAACACCGCGGTCAGCGCGATCCAGCCGCCCATGCCGTGCACCACCATCGAGCCGGCGAAGTCGTGGAAGCCGGCGCCGAAGGCGCCTTCCAGCCAGCCCTGCAGGCCGAAGCGGCCGTTCCAGACCATGCCCTCGTAGAACGGATAAATCAGCGCGACGATCACGAAGGTGGCGGCCAGCACGGGATAGAATTTCGCCCGTTCGGCGATGCCGCCGGAGATGATCGCCGGGATTGCCGCGGCGAAGGTGAGCAGGAAGAAGAACTTCACCAGCTCGTAGCCGTTGCCGACGTTCAGCTCGGCCGCCGCCGCGTAGAAGTCCATGCCGTAGGCGATCGAATAGCCGATGAAGAAGTAGGCGATGGTTGCCACGGCGAAGTCGGCGATGATCTTCACCAGGGCGTTGACCTGGTTCTTCTCGCGCACGGTGCCCACCTCGAGAAAGGCGAAGCCGGCGTGCATGGCCAGCACCATCGCCGCGCCGATCAAGAGAAAGAAGGTGTTCGCACCACTCTGGAACGTTTCCATGGTCGTCTCCTGTTCAAGTCGATGCCTGCACTATTAGCAGGAAACGTTCCATGCGTCCGTGCTGCGTTGCGGGGCAATGTGGGATGGGTGGGTGCACGTCGTGCGTGCATTCCGAGTCTCATGTGCACGGGAATGGTGCGTATGGGGTGCGTCAGACCTGCCCGTATTGCCCGGCCGCACCCACCCAGCGGGCGATCAGCGGGTTGACCGACTCGGGGAAGCGTTCGAGCAGTTCGTCGGCCATGCGTCCCGCTTGCTCCAGCTTGCCCTGGTCCTCCTGCAGGTCCGCTATCCGGAGCTTGGCGATGCCCGCCTGGCGGGTGCCGAGCACCTCGCCGGGGCCGCGCTGTTCGAGGTCGGCCTCGGCCAGCCGGAAGCCGTCCTCGGTCTCGCGCATCAGGGCCAGTCGCGCCCGCGCTCGATCACTCAGGGGTTCCTCGAACAGCAGCACGCAATGGCTGGCGGTCGCGCCACGTCCGACGCGGCCGCGCAGCTGGTGCAACTGGGCCAGCCCCATGCGTTCGGCGTTCTCGATGATCATCAGCGAGGCATTGGGCACATCGACGCCCACCTCGATCACGGTGGTCGCCACCAGCAGGTGGTAGTCGCCGGCCTTGAAGCGGGTCATCTCGCGCTGCTTCTCGGCGGCGCTCATCCGCCCGTGGACCATGCCGATGTTCAGGTGCGCCAACTCCTCGCCCAACATGGCGAAAGTGGACTCGGCCGCCTGCGCCTCGATCTGGCCTTCCTCGATCAGCGGACAGACCCAGTAGGCCTGGCGGCCTTCGGCACACACGCGGGCGATGCGCTCGATCACCTCGCCGCGGCGATCGGCGCGCACCACCACCGTGGTTACCGGCGTGCGTCCCGGCGGCAGCTCGTCGATGACCGACACGTCCAGGTCGGCGAACTGCGTCATGGCCAGCGTGCGCGGGATGGGAGTGGCGGTCATGATCAGCTGGTGCGGCCGGCGCGCGCCGCCCTCCCGGCTGGCGCCCTTGTCGGTCAGCGCCAGGCGCTGGTGCACGCCGAAGCGGTGCTGCTCGTCGACGATCACCAGACCCAGTTGATCAAAGGCCACCGATTCCTGGAACAGGGCGTGGGTGCCGATCACGATCTGCGCCCGGCCGTCGGCCAGTTGCGCCAGTCCTTCGCGGCGCCGCGCCGCCGTCTGCTGCCCGCTCAACAGGAGCACCGACAGCCCCAGCGGCTCGAACCACTGCGCGAAATTGCGCGCGTGCTGCTCGGCGAGCAGGGCGGTGGGCGCCATCAGGGCGACCTGGTAGCCGGCGTCGATCACGTCCAGTGCGGCGGCCGCGGCCACCAGCGTCTTGCCCGAGCCTACGTCGCCCTGCACCAGCCGCAGCATGGGCAGGCGCTGGGCCAGATCGGCCTTGATCTCGCCGATCACCCGTTTCTGCGCCGCGGTGGGGGTAAAACCCAGGTGCCCCAGCAGTGCATCGAACAGGTGTTCCCGCGGCGGGATGGCGGGCGCGGCGACCTGGCGGGTCACCGCGCGACGCTGGCGTAGGGCAAGGATGTGGGTGGCCAGCTCCTCGGTGATCAGGCGCTCGAAGGCCGGCTCGGTGCGTTCCGGCACACCCTCGTTGCGCTTGGGCAGATGGATGCGCTGCAACGCCTTCATCAACGGCGGCCAGTCACGGGCCTGCCGGACGGCGCCGGGAAGCGGGTCGCGCAGGTCGCGCACCGCCACTTCCAGTGCCGCCTCGACCAGCTGGCGGAGCTTGACCTGTCCCACGCCTTCCGTGGCCGGATACACCGGGCGGATCTGCCCGATCTGGTTGGGGGCGACCAGCTCCGGCTGGGCCATTTCCAGTCCGTGAGGCCCCTGCTGCAGTTCACCGAACAGCAGGTAACCGCGCCCGGCCTGCGGGGTCGGCCCGAAGCGGCCGAAGAACCAGATGGTCAGCGGTGTCGGACCGTCCGGTCCCTCGCCCACGCCCTGGCAGACCAGCCTCGCCTTGCCCCGGAAAAGCGGGCGCACCTCGTTGATGCGCACCTCGAACAGTGCCGACTCGCCGACATGCTCGGGAGAGACGGGCTGCCTGGTACCCCGGTCCTCGTAGCGCAGCGGCTGGTGCCAGAGCAGGTCCTCGACCGATTCGATGTGCAGGCGGGCGAGCTTCTCCGCGAGCTTCGGGCCGACACCGGGCAACCCGGCGACCGGCGAGGCGAGTCCCACGGGCGCCTTGCGGCCGCGCTTCGACGGAGATGAGCGGCCGTTTTTCGGGGCGGATGGGGACATCAAATTGCCGATTCTGTCAAATGGAAGGCTTTGCCTATATAATACGCGCGGTTGCGCTTGCCAAAACGACAAGAAATATTTCTGGAGGATTCTCGTGGCTCAACATACTCCCAAGGTCGATCCGATGTCGAAGCTGGTGGGGTTCATCTCGGCGCTGGTGCTGCTGGCCGCCGTGTTCTACCTGGTGAACTCCCTGATCAACACGGTCGGCAAGAACACGACCGTCGGCGAAGTGGTCGACTCACCGGAAGCCAAGGACACCGAGACCAAGACCGCAGCGGCCGATACCGGCAGCAGCGAGAAGCAGGAGCCCGCCTCCAGTGGCGGCAGCGGCGGTGACGTTGCCGCCGGCGAGCAGAAGTACGCTACCTGTGCCGCCTGCCACGGCGCCGACGGCAAGGGTCAGGGCGGCGCCTTCCCGGTCCTGACGGGCATTCCGGCCGGCGAGATCGAGAAGAAGCTGGCCGCCTATCGTGACGGTGATCAGGACTATCTGAAATCGGTCGGCCTGGGTGACCGCTACGGCACCATGGCGCCGAACGCCTCCGGCCTGTCCGACGCGGACATCGCCGATCTGGCCGCCTACATCGGCGACGCCTTCGGTGGCGGCGCCGGCGGTAACGGTGGCGATTCCGCCGCGGCAGCCGGCGGAAACGGCGGCGCCGTCGACGGCGACATCGACGCCGGCAAGCAGGCCTACGCCACCTGCGCCGCCTGTCACGGCGCCGACGGCAGCGGCCAGGGCGGTGCCTTCCCGGTCCTGACCGAGATGGACGCCTCCGACATCCAGAAGAAACTGACCGCCTACCGTGAAGGCGACCAGGACTACCTGAAGTCGGTCGGCCTGGGTGATCGTTACGGCACCATGGCGCCGAACGCGGCCAACCTGTCCGACGAGCAGATCGCCAACCTCTCGGTCTACATCGCCGATGCCTTCGGCGGCACCAACAACGGCGGTGCGGCTGCCGGGGGTAACGGCAACGGTGGCGGCGGCGACGCTGCGGCCAAGGCCGAGCCTGCCGAGCCGGTCATCCTCGACGAGGCAGTGGTCAAGCACGGTCAGGCGCTGTACTCCAACTGTGCCGTTTGCCACGGCGAGAACGGCCAGGGCAACGAGCTGTTCAACGCGCCCAAGCTGGCGGGTACCGGCATGGACCAGATCGCCAGCCTGCTCAAGATCTACCGCAAGGGTCAGGAGATGGGCCCGAACTCCTACGCGATGATCCCGCAGGCCACGCACCTGTCCGACGAGGACATCGACGGCCTGGCCGCCTACATCGCCACGCTGGAAGAAGGCGCCGAGTAAGGCCGCCCGGTGGCCACCGGGCGGTGGCCCGAATCAGGCAATGACGCCGGCCCGAGGGCCGGCGTTTTGTTTGGGGGGAGGTGTTGCGTTGATTGATGCATGCGGACGGCGCGACGCGTGACCGTCCGCCCGATCGTTTTCTGGAAGGAAGCTGCATGTTGTTCGAGGTGAAGGACCTGCGGGGGAGCCATGTCCCGCCGGTGTCGTTCGCGTTGCGGGCCGGCGAGGTGCTGACCGTGGAAGGCGAGTCCGGTATCGGCAAGAGCCAGATGCTGCGCGCACTGGCCGATCTCTCGCCGCACGAGGGCGAGATCCGGCTCGAGGGCACCGAACAGCAGGACCTGCCCCCGACCGGTTGGCGGCGCCAGGTGGTGCTGGTGCCGGCCGAATCCGGCTGGTGGGGCGATCGCGTGGCGGATCATTTTGCCGCCCGCCCGCCGGCGGAGTGGTGGGAGCGATTGCAGCTCAAGCCCGCGCTGTGGGATGCGGCGGTCGAGCGGCTCTCTTCGGGCGAGCGCCAGCGGCTGGCCGTGCTGCGGGCGCTGGTGCTCGAACCGCGTGTGCTGCTGCTCGACGAGCCCACCGCCAACCTCGACCGGAGCAATGCCGGTGCCATGGTCGAGCTGTTGCAGGACTACGTCCGCGAGCACGGGGCCGCCGCGGTCTGGGTGAGCCACAATCCCCAGGAGATCACCGCCCACGGCGGCCAGCGTCTCGAGGTCACCCGCGAGGGAGGGGTGTTGCATGGATCTGTATAGCCTCACACCGTTCGACCTGATGCTGGCCGCCGGCCTGGTGCTGGCGCTCGGCGTGGTCCAGATCATCCTCGGCTTGGGATTGTTCCGCACGCTGGCGTTCAACAGCGTGCGCATGGTCCTGCAGCTGTTGCTGGTCGGCGTGATCCTCAAGGCGGTCTTCGACGCGGCCAGCCTGCCGTGGGTGATGCTGATCGCGATGGTGATGCTGGGTCTGGCCGGCTACGAGGTCATCGCCCGGCAGAAGCGGCCCATTCGCGGCTGGCACGGCTACGGCATCGGGCTGGCGGCGATGAGCGCCACCGCGCTGATCGTTGCCATGCTGGCGCTGACCATGGTGATCGACATCGATCCCTGGTACGCGCCGCAGTACGCCATCCCGCTGCTGGGGATGATCCTCGGCAACACCATGACCGGCATCGGCCTGGCGCTGAATAACCTCACCCAGACCGCCTGGCAGAATCGCGGCGAGCTCGAGGCCCGCCTGATCCTCGGCCATTCCGTGCGTGACGCCACCGCGGAGCTGCGCTCGGATTCCATGCGCGCCGGGCTGATCCCGACGCTGAACATGCTGGCCGCCGCCGGCGTGATCAGCCTGCCGGGCATGATGACCGGCCAGATCCTCGCCGGCACCCCGCCGCTTGAAGCGGTGAAATACCAGATCCTGATCATCTTCCTGATCACCGCCGCGACCGGCTTCGGTTCGCTGGTGGCCGTCCAGCTGGGCACCCGCCGCCTGTTCGATCAGCGCGACCGCCTGCGCCTCGACCGCCTGCGCAGCGGGAAGTAGCTTTCACGTCGTTCTTCGCGGCTTTTGCCGCAATGACGAATCGCTATGTGCAAGGCCGGGGCCGAGCCGCCATCCTCTGACGCTTCCGGCCCTGCCTTCTCATCGCTGACGTCTGCCCCCTCGGTCGAACCCCTCGACCCACATCCGGGTCGCCCCGCAGACACCCACCGGCATGGCCAGGAAGTTGGCCACCGGCACCATGGTCATCAGGGTCATCAGGCTGCCGAAGCCCAGGGTCAGCGCCGGGCGCTGGCGCAGGCGGCGGCGTTGCTCGCGGAAGGACAGGCCGTGGTTGCCGGCCGGGTTGTCGACGTACTCCAGGCTCATCATCCAGGCCGAGAACAGGAACCAGGCGAAGGGTGCGACCAGGTTGATGCCGGGAATCAGCCACAGGATCAGCAACGGGATCGCCCAGGCGGCTAGATACAGCAGTCGCCCGACCTCGCCGGCGAAGGCCTGTGCGGCCCCGGCCAGCATGCCGGCGTCGTCGCCGCGCGGCGGTTCGCCGGTCAGATGGGCTTCCACCCGGGCGGCCAGGACGGCGTTGAACGGCGCGGCGATCAGGTTGGCTACCAGGGTGAAGCTGAAGAAGGTCACCAGCAGCAGCCCGAGCACCAGCACCGGCATCAGCACCCAGTAGAGGAAGTCCAGCCAGTCGGGCAGCAGTCCGTCGATCCAGCCCCCGGAGTACTCCAGCAGCATCCAGCCGGCCAGGACGAACAGCAGGATGTTGATCAGCAGCGGGATCAGCGTGAAGCGGCGCAGGCCCGGCGTCCACATCAATCGAAAGCCGGCGATCCAGTAGCCGATGCCGCCCAGTTCGGGGGTGGTGCGTCTGGTGGATGTCATCGTTCTCTCGTTCCCTGCATTGCCAGTCGTGCGGCGCCGACGGCCGCCTCGGTATGGGTGGCCAGCCGTACCCGAACGCCCAGCGCCCGCTCGCGGATGCGTGAGAACACGGGGTTGTGCGCCCCTCCGCCGGAGGAAAACACCCGCCCGACCGGCGTGCCGCCCAGTTCGGCAAAGCGCCGATAGCCCATCGCCTCGATCCGGGCGATGCCGCGCAGCATGCCGGCGAGGAAGGAGGCCGGGTCGTCGGGACGCGGGGTCAGTCGCGGTCCCATCGCCGGTGCGGCCACGGGAAAGCGCTCGCCGCGACGGGCCAGTGGCCAGTAGCCCAGGGTGTCGGGGCGTTCGGGATCGATCCGCTTGCTCAACGCGGTCAGCTCGTCGCCGTCGAAGAATCGTGCCAGCACCCGTCCGCCGGTATTGGAGGCCCCGGAGACGGCGAATCGCTCGCCGAAGCGGTGGCTGTACACGCCGCTGGCCGCATCGGCCACCGGGCGCTCGCTGATCAGCTTGAGCGCCAGTGTCGAGCCCAGGCTGGTCACGCCATCGCCTTCCCGGCTCGCGCCGCTGGCCCAGAGCGCGGCCATGGAATCCGTAGTGCCGGCCGCGACGACCGTCCGCGCCGGTAGGCCCCAGCGTCGAGCGAGATCGGCCCTGACGGTGCCGACCGCCGTGCCGGGGCGTCGTACCTCGGGCAACCGCTCACCGAAGCGCCCGGCCAGTGCCGCCGGCCAGCGCTCGGCCACGGCATCGAAGCCCCACTTGAGCATGTTGTTGCTGTCGCTGACATGCTCGCCGGTCAGGCGCAGGACGAACCAGTCGGCCTGACTGACCGGGCGTCCCGGCTGGCCCCGTTCCTCGGCCAGGAATCGCCAACGGGCCAGCCCGGCCAGTTGCGCGTCGGCGTCGAGATCCAGAGCCCGCAGGGCCTCGAGCCGCGTCGCCCCGCGCGGGTCGTCGTACATCAGTGCCGGGCCTTCCGGAGCACCGTCGGCATCCACGGTCAGCACGGTGCCCGAGGTGCCGTCGAAGGCGAGCGCCTCGACATCGGCCAGCTGTCCTGCCTCGCCCAGCCGGCGCATGAGTTCGTCGCAGGCGTTCCACCAGTCGGCCGGGTTCTGTTGGTGGCCGTCCCCGGTGGCCGGGGCGGGCCAGTCGGCGCGCTCGATCCACAGGCAGTCGCCGGCCTCGCCGAGGCCCGCGATCCGCAGCCCCGAGGTGCCGACATCGATGCCGAGAAAACGTGCCGGCATGGAATCAGGGCAGCTCGACCCTGGGAGCCGGCTCCCAGCCTTCCTTGCGGTGCTCGACCACCACGTTGGTCCAGATCCCGCCGCGCACGTTCCAGCGACCGGTGACACGCAAAAAACGCGGCTGGATGGCGGCGACGATGTCGTCCGCGATACGGTTGGTCATCGCCTCGTGGAAACCGCCTTCTTCGCGGAACGACCACATGTACATCTTCAGCGACTTGAGCTCGACGCAGCGCTCGTCCGGCACGAAGTCGATGACGATGGTGGCGAAGTCCGGCTGGCCGGTCTTGGGGCACAGGCAGGTGAACTCGGGCACCTCCATGTGAATGGTATAGTCGCGTTCCGGATGCGGGTTGGGAAACGTCTCGAGTGATTTGCTGGGTTGGGTCGACATGGATGCGTGTCCTGTGGCGGCAAATGAAATGATTGGGCCGGATTATAAGGCCCCGATTCTCGGCTTGCAGACGGGAGCGGTCCAGCATGGTCTCGCTCTGTCCCGTGCAAGCCTGCCCGGCAAGCGAAACGCGCCGGCCTTCCGCCACGCCCGCACCGGGGGGGTGCCGATCCCATGCGCCTGACCCGCCTGTACCTCGCCGGCTTCAAGTCCTTCGCCTCGCCCACCGAGATCCGGCTGCCCGAGGGCACGCTGGCGATCGTCGGTCCCAACGGCTGCGGCAAGTCCAACCTGATCGACGCCCTGCGCTGGGTGATGGGCGAGTCTTCCGCCCGGCACCTGCGCGGCCAGGCCCTCGACGATCTGATCTTCGCCGGCAGCGGTGACCGTTCGGCCGCCGGCCGCGCGACGGTCGAGCTGACGCTGGACAACAGCGAGCGCCGCATCCACGGTCCCTTCGCTGCCTACAACGAGCTGACCGTCCGGCGCAGCCTCGACCGTGACGGCCAGTCCCGCTACGAGATCAACAACACACGGGTGCGGCGCCGCGACGTGGTCGACCTGTTCCTCGGCACCGGCGTGGGCGCCCGCTCCTACTCGGTGATCGAGCAGGGACAGGTCAATCGCATCGTGGATGCCAAGCCCGACGAGCTGCGTGGCTATCTCGAGGAAGCCGCCGGCATTTCCGTCTACCGCGAGCGCCGGCGCGAGACGGCCAATCGCATCACCCATACCGAGGAAAACCTCGCCCGGCTCTCCGACATCGCCGCCGAGCTGGAGCGCCAGGAGGCGTCCCTGGCCCGGCAGGCCCGTGCCGCGCGCCGCTATCGCGAGCTGGCCGCCGAGCGCCGCGTCGTTCAGGTCGAGGCGGCGGCCGTCTCCCTGCTGCAAGCTCGAGCCGAGCGCGAGCGACTGGACGCGGCCGTGGAAGCGGCGCGCCGTGAAGAGGCCGCCATGGATGCCACGCTGGCCGAGACCGAGACGGTGCTGGAACGGGCCGAGCGGGCCGGGCAGGCCGCGGCCGACCGGCTCGCCGAGCAGTCGGGGGAGAAATACCGTCTCTCGACCGAGCTGGGCGGGTTGACCAGTCGCATCGCCGAACTCGACGCTCGTGTCGAGGGCATCGAGCGCCAGGAGCGCCATGACCGCGAAACGCGGGAAACCCGCGAGACCGAGCGGCGCCAGGCCGAGGTCCGCCGCGAGCGCCTGCAGGTTGAGCAGCGTGAACAGCGTGACTCGCTGGACGCACTCGCGGCCGACCATGAGCGTGCCCGCGAGCGCCGCGCGGACGCCGAGGCGGAACTCGAGGCGCGTCGGCGCGAAGTGATGGCGGCCACCGAGGCGCGCGTGGAGCCCGAGCGCGAACAGGCGCGACTGGCCGAGCGCTGCGAGGCGACCGGCCGCGAATGTCGCCGGTTGGAATCCGCCCCTGCGGCCGGTCAGCTGGTCGAGGCCGAGCGCGAGCTCGAGGAACACGAACAGCGCCTGCAGGCGCAGGCGGCCGAACTCGACTCGCTGGCCCGCGAGCACGACCGGAGCGAGTCGGCCCTGGCCGAGCAGGCCCGCCGGGTCGAACAGGCCGAGGCCCATCTGCAGGCGGCCGAGGAGGCCCGCCGCGAGTGCCGCCACGAGGTCGACGGTGTCCGCGCCGAGATCAAGGGGCTCGATCGGCTGCTGGCCGGCCATGACGGCGGGCGGGACGATGCGGGCAATGCCGCCCGGCGACTGGTCGATCACCTGGTCGAGGCCGAACTGCAGGATCCCTGGATCGGCCACGTGCTCGGCGAGGCACTGGAAGCCGAACTGGTGGCGGATCTGAGCGGGCACGCCGGGGCGCGGATCGCCGCGGATGACGCGCCGACCGGCTGGTGGCTGGAGGCCGGCGACGAGGTGCATGCCGACTGGCTGCTCGAGCGCGTCCGGGACTTCCCCGGCCGACCGGTGGAGAGCCTGGAGGCGGCCCTGGCACAGCGGGATCGGCTGGAGCCGGGCGATTTCCTGGTCACGCCGGAGGGCTGGTGGGTCGGCCGGCACTGGCTGGGTCGGGCCGGTGAGGGGCAGGCCGCCGCGCGGCTGGCCCAGATGGCGCGACGACGCGAGTTGCGGGCATCGCTCGAGTCGCTCGAACGGGGGCTTTCCGCCGCCGAGACGACGCTGACCGAGGCCCGCGAGGCCCTGCGTGCCGAGCGCCGTTCACTGGACGAGTGCCGCGCTGCGCGTGATCGGGCCACACGCGAGCTCGAATCCCGCCGGCTGGCCCACGAACACGCCGGTGAGCGCCGCGACAAGGCGGTCGAGGCGATCGAGCGCTGGCGTCAACTGGCCGAGGCCGAGGCCGAGGAACTGGCCGAGGCCCGAAGGAACCTGGGTGACCTGGAACGTCGTCGCGAGCAGGCCCGCGAGGCCGTCGCCGAGGCCGATGCCCGCCGGGAACAGGTCACCCGGGACCAGGAGCAGGCCCGGCAGGCGCTGGAGTCGGCCCGCGAGGCGGCCCGCTCGGCGGCCGACCGGTTCCACCGTGCCCGCCGGGAGATCGAGCAGCGCGACGAGGCGATCGGCCGGCTGGCCGGCGAGATCCAGCGGCTGGGCCACGAGCGAGAGGCGCTGGATCGTCGCCTGGCCGATGCCGAACGCGAGCGCCGGGCGGCCCGGACCGAGCGACAGACCTTGTCGGAGGAGCGAGAGCGCCTGCAGACCCGGCTGGCCGAGGCCGAGCGCGGCGAGGCGCAGGCCCGCGAGGCCCAGCAGTCGGCCAGTGCCGAACAGGTGGCCGCCCGGGAGCGGGTGGCCGAGGCCCGTACCGCGCGCGATGCCGCCCGGGCGAAGAGCGAGCAGGCGCGCATCGAGCGGGCGCAGGGCGAGACCCGCGAGCAGCACGCGGTCACTCGGCTGGAAGAGGCCCGCGCGCAGCTGGGCGAGACCGAGAGCGAGCCGGACGTCGAGACCGTCGAGCATCTCGCGGCCGAGCCGGGCATCGTCGAGCGCCAGCGCGAACAGCTCGAGACGCTCGATGCGCAGATCCGGCGACTGGGCGCGGTGAACCTCTCGGCGATCGACGATCACCGCGAGGTCGAGCAGCGTCGCGAGGAGCTGGCCGCGCAGATCGAGGACGTCGAGTCGGCGCTGGCCCAGCTCGCCGAGGCGATTGCCACCATGGATCGCCAGACCCGCGAGCGCTTCACCGAGACCTTCCACGCGGTCAACGATCGGCTCGGGCCGCGCTTTGCCTCATTGTTCGGCGGCGGCGAGGCCCGGCTGGAGCTGACCGGCGACGATCCGCTGGATGCCGGGGTCGCCCTGATGGCCCGTCCGCCGGGCAAGCGCATCAGTCATCTCTCCCTGCTTTCGGGGGGTGAAAGGGCGCTCACGGCCACGGCCCTGATCTTCGCCATCTTCGAGCTCAACCCCGCGCCGTTCTGCATTCTCGACGAGGTCGACGCCCCGCTGGACGAGGCTAACGTGGGGCGATTCTGTGCTATGGTTTCGGCGATGTCCGACCGGGTACAGTTCATGTACATCACCCACAACAAGACCACCATGGCGAGCGCCTCGGCGCTGGTCGGCGTGACCATGCGCGAGGCCGGCGTCTCGCGCATCGTGTCCGTCGATGTCGATGCCGCGGTGGACCTGATCGAGACCTGAGCGAGTAGCCGAGATGGAGTGGTTGCGCTGGATAGTCCTCATCGTCGGCCTGCTGGTGATCGGCGGCATCGTCTGGATGTATCGCCGGCATCGCAGCGAGCAGGCCGTCGACCTGGGTGGCGGGCATGCCGAGCACGGCAGCTATCACGATCCCATCGACGACAGCGTCGGGGCACGGGTCGAGGAGGACGTCGAGGATCTCGACCGGGCGCTGGACGCGGGCGAGTCGCGCCGCGAGCCCCGGCTGGACCTCGACGATGCCCGCGACGAGCGCGCGGACAGCGACGGCTTCATCGACGGCGTCTCCCGTGCCCGCGTGGTGAGCCGCCCGGGCGAGCCCGAGCCGGATGTCGAGCCGGAGCCCGCCGCGACGGAAGAAGCGCCGGCGGTGGACGAGGAGCCTGTCTCCCGCCCGCAGCCGGGCTACTCCAGCCTGTTTACCCGGGAAGGTCAGGTGGGCCCTGCCGAAGCGTCCGCCGAGGCGCCCTCCGATGACGGGGAGCCGACGCTCGACGACGAAGAGGACGAGACGGCCGGCGGCGCGGTGATCTCCATGATCATCGTCGACCGCGAGCAGCAGGCCATGCCCGCCGAGCGGGTGCGCCGGGGCATCGAGGAGGTCGGCTTCGAGTTCGGCGACTTCGACATCTTCCATTTTAACGATATCGACGGTCGGCGCTGGTTCTCGCTGATGAACGCGGTCTCGCCGGGGCGTTTCGATCCCGACGATCTGGCCTCCTTCGAGACCCCGGCGCTGGCGCTGTTCATGCAGCTGCCCACCGAGGGCTCGGATCCCTCGCTGGTCTTCGACCGCATGCACCAGGTGGCCACCTCGCTGGCCGAGTCGCTGGACGCCCGGCTGATCGACGACCGGCGCGAGCCGCTGGACACCGAGTCGATCGACCGCTACCGGGAGATGATCGAGCCCTACCGATGAGCGAATCCGCCGACCGCCGCCGGCTCGAGGCGTTGCGTGCCGAGATCCGGCAGCACGACTTCCGCTACTACGTTCTCGACAGCCCCAGCATTCCCGACGCCGACTACGACGCGCTGATGCGCGAGCTCCAGGCGCTCGAGGAAAAGCATCCCGACTGGGTCACCCCCGACTCGCCCACGCAGACCGTGGGCGCGCCGCCGAGCCACGCCTTCGAGACGGTCGCACATCGCGTGCCGATGCTCTCGCTGGACAACGCCTTCGACGAGACGGAGTTCGCCGACTTCGACCGCCGCGTGCGCGAGCGCCTCGAGACGGACGACCCGGTCACCTACCACGCCGAGCCCAAGTTCGACGGACTGGCGCTGAGCCTGACCTATGTCGGCGGGTCGCTGCGGCGCGCCGCCACCCGTGGCGACGGTCAGCAGGGCGAGGACGTCACCGACAACGTCCGCACGATCGACTGCATCCCCTTTGCCATCGACCTGCCGGCGAACAGCGAGATCGAGATCCGCGGCGAGGTGGTGATGACCCACGAGTCCTTCGCCGAACTTAATCGACGTGCCGAGCGTCGTGGCGAGAAGGTGTTCGCCAATCCGCGCAATGCCGCGGCCGGCTCGCTGCGGCAGAAGGACCCGCGGGTGACCGCCGAGCGGCCGCTGCATTTCTTCGCCTACGGCGTCGGCGCGGCCGAGGACGTCGACGAGCCCGAGACGCAATCGGGCTGGCTGGACCGGCTGGCCGAGCTGGGCTTCCCGGTGGCCGAGAACCGGGGCCGGGTGGTCGGCCTGGAGGAAGCGCAGGCCTTCTTCGACGAGATGGGCGAAAAGCGTGACGGGCTAGCGTTCGACATTGACGGCGTGGTCTACAAGGTCGATTCGCTGGCCGAGCAGCGGCGGCTGGGGTTCGTCTCGCGCGCGCCGCGCTGGGCGATCGCCTGGAAGTTCCCGGCCGAGGAGAAGATCACCCGGGTGCGCGACGTGGAGTTCCAGGTGGGGCGCACCGGCGCGCTCACCCCGGTTGCTCGGGTCGAGCCGGTGGCCGTGGGCGGCGTGACCGTGGCCAACGTCACGCTGCACAACATGGACGAGATCGAGCGCAAGGACGTGCGCATCGGCGACTGGGTGCGCGTCCGCCGTGCCGGCGACGTGATCCCCGAGATCATCGAGGTGCTTCCCGAGAAACGACCCGACGACGTGCGCCGGATCGATCTGCCCGAAACCTGCCCGGAGTGCGATTCGGAGGTGATCCGCGACGAGGACGAGGCCGTGGCGCGTTGCACCGGCGGCCTGTTCTGCCCGGCGCAGCGCCGCGAGGCGATCCGCCACTTCGCCAGTCGCAAGGCCATGGACATCGACGGGCTGGGCGAGAAATGGATCAGCCTGTTTCTCGAGCGCGGCCTGGTCGAGCACGTCGACGACCTGTTCCGCCTGAATCGCGACGACCTGATCGCGCTGCCGCGCATGGGCGCCAAGTCGGCCGACAATCTGCTCGAGGCGCTGGACATGGCCCGCGAGACCACGCTGGGGCGCTTCCTCTACGCGCTGGGTATCCGCGAGGTGGGTGAGGTCACCGCCGAGTCGCTCGCCCGACATTTCCGTGATCTCGGCGCCCTGATGGAGGCCTCCGAAGAGGAGCTGCAGGAGGTCGAGGACGTCGGCCCGGTAGTTGCGCGTCACGTGCACAAGTTCTTCCGTCAGCCGCACAACCGCGAGGTCATCGACGGCCTGCTGGAGGCGGGCATCCACTGGCCCACCCCGGAGGCGCCGGCCGAAAATGCCCCGCTGGACGGCAAGACGTTCGTCATCACCGGCACCCTGCCGGACATGACCCGGGACGAGGCCTCCGACCGCCTCACCGCCCTAGGGGGCAAGGTCACCGGCTCGGTCTCCAGGAAGACCACCGCCCTGATCGCCGGCGAGGCCGGCGGCAGCAAGCTCGAGAAGGCGGAAAAGCTGGGCGTGCCGGTGCTGGATGCCGACGCCTTCGCCCGCTTGCTGGAAGATCCTTCCGCCGCGCCGGAGTGACCGTCGAGTTTTGAATGCCGAGTGTGCAGGCTCGGTGGTCTGACCTGATCTGACCTCTGACCTCTTTTCGTCCTGTCTCCGAATCGTCAACCTCCCGACACGCCCCTGTCATCCCCGCCGCCTAGCGTCAGGGTGAACTCGATTCCCCTGCGGGGTGTAGCGTGGACATCAGCCTGGTGACCGAAACCTATCCGCCGGACGTCAACGGCGTCTCGACCACGCTGGGGCGCCTGGTGGGCAGCCTGCGCGAGCGGGGGCATCGCGTGTCGGTGACCTGTCCGCGCGGGCCGCGTTCGCGCGAACTGGCCGACGGCAGCGAAGTGGCCGGCCTGTCCGTGCCCTTCTACCGCGAAGTGCGGCTGGGACTGCCTCGCAAGCGCGCCTTTCTCGACGAGTGGCGGGACGATCCGCCGGATCTGGTGCACATCGCCACCGAGGGGCCATTGGGCGCCTCGGCGCTGGCGGCGGCCGAGGCCCTGTCGTTGCCGGTGACTTCCTCGTTGCACACCAACTTCCATACCTATGCCCGTTCCTACCGCGTCGGCTGGCTGACCGCGCCGGTGATGGGCTACCTGCGGCGATTCCACAACCGCACGGCCATGACCTTCATCCCCACCGGTCAGCAGGCCGGGGAGCTGGCACCACTGGGTTTCGAGCGCCTGGAGGTGCTCGGGCGCGGGGTGGATACGCACCTGTTCCACCCGCGGCGCCGCGACCGGGCACTACGGCGTGCCTGGGGGGCGGGGGATGGCACGCCGGTACTGCTGCACGTCGGTCGGCTGGCCGCCGAGAAGAACCTCGACCTGCTGGTGGCGGCGATCCAGCGGGCCCGGAAGGTCGAGCCGGCCACGGTGGCGGTGATCGTCGGTGACGGCCCGGAACGCGCCTGGCTGGAGCGGGCCCTGCCGGACGCCGTGTTCACCGGCATCCGACGCGGCAAGGAACTGGCAAGGCATTACGCCAGTGCCGACGGATTCGTCTTCCCCAGCCGCACCGAGACGTTCGGCAATGTCCTGCTTGAAGCCATGGCCAGCGGTCTGGCCTGCCTGAGCTTCGATTACGCCGCCGGTCGGTTGTTGGTCGAGCCGGGCGTCAACGGCCTGCTGGCCCCGCTGGATGACGAGGCACGGTTCCTTGACCTGGTGCCGGATCTGCTGGCCGCCGACGGGGCCTGCCGGGAACGTGCCCGCGAGACGGGCCTGCGCCACGGCTGGAGCGATATCGTCGATGCGTTCGAGTCGCGCCTGCTGTCCGTCGCCCGCCGGTCGGTTCCGTCACCGGCGTTCGCTGAAGAGGAGAGGGCGCGATGAATCCCGTCCGGCCACGGCTTGCCGGTGCCGCCTTGCTGGCGCGCTACCTCGACTGGGAGGCGCTGGTCACCGAGCGCTGCAACCGCATCCACGGCGTGACGCCGCTGCGGTGTTCGTTTTCCTGGGCGTCCCGTCTGGGCGACGGGGTGGGCTGGTACCTGCTCGCGGCGGCCATGCTCCTGCTGCACGGGCGCGAGGCCTGGCTGCCCATGGGGCTGATGCTTGCCTCCGGCGGCTTGGGCGTGGCGATCTATCTGGCGATCAAGCGGCGCACGGCCCGTCTGCGCCCCCTGCATCGCAACCAGCGGCT
>JBNJFM010000025.1:0-30816 GCA_051746865.1 Pseudomonadota bacterium
CTGATCGCCCCGATCGCGATGGAAGAAGGTCTGCGCTTCGCGGTACGTGAAGGCGGCCGCACCGTCGGCGCCGGCGTCGTTTCCAAGATCATCGAGTAAGCAACATGTCAGGACAAACGATTCGCATTCGGCTCAAGAGCTTCGATCATCGACTGATCGATCGTTCCACGGCGGAAATCGTCGAGACCGCGCGCCGGAGTGGCGCGCGCGTCAAGGGCCCGATCCCGCTGCCGACCCGCAAGGAGCGGTACACCGTGCTCACCTCGCCGCACGTCAACAAGGACGCGCGGGACCAGTACGAGATCCGCACTCACAAGCGCGTGCTCGACATTGTCGACCCGACCGACAAGACGGTCGACCTGTTGATGCAGCTCGATCTGGCGGCCGGCGTTGACGTTCAGATCCGTCTGAACTGATCGAAATCCGTCGGGAACGAAGCGCGCCGATCCAAAGGGCTTTTGGGTCGGCGCGTTTTCTGTTATAGTGCCGCGCTCTGTTCAGCCCGATGCGCCTGACATGGCCGCGTCGGGCTGGTTTTTTCCGGCGAACCGGTCAATCGAAATCGGCGTCGACAGGCAAAGAACGAGGAAAAAACAATGGCTTTAGGTGTTGTCGGTCGCAAGGTCGGCATGACCCGAGTGTTTGACGATACGGGCGTATCCACGCCCGTGACCGTCATCGAGGTCGAGCCGAACCGCGTGACTCAGAAGAAGGTTGAGGAAATCGACGGTTACACCGCGCTGCAGGTGACGGTTGGCGAACGCCGTCCGAACCGCGTGACCAAGCCGATGGCCGGGCATTTCGCCAAGGCCTCGGCTGCCGCCGGCCGCGCCGTCCGCGAGTTTCGCGTCGACGAGTCGGTTCTGGGCGATTACGAGACGGGTAGCGAGATCACCGTGGAGATCTTCAACGAGATCCCCGCGGTCGACGTGACCGGCACCAGCAAGGGCAAGGGCTTTGCGGGCACCGTCAAGCGTCACAACTTCCGTACCCAGGACGCCACTCACGGCAACTCCCTGTCCCACCGCGTGCCTGGCTCCATCGGTCAGAACCAGACCCCGGGTCGCGTGTTCAAGGGCAAGAAGATGGCCGGTCACATGGGTGACGAGCGCGTCTCCGCCCTGAACCTCCAGGTGGTTCGGGTCGACGTCGAGAACGGTCTGCTGCTGGTCAAGGGTGCCGTTCCCGGCGCCACCGGCGGCGACGTGCTCGTTCGTCCCTCGGTCAAGAACAAAGCGTGAGGTCGGCAGGTATGGATATCCAAGTCAAGAACGGTTCCTCGCTGAACGTCTCCGACAACGTCTTCGGCCGGGACTACAACGAGGCGCTGGTTCACCAGGCCGTCGTGGCGTTCCTCGCCGGCGGACGTGCCGGTACCAAGCGTCAGCTGAGCCGCTCCGAGGTGGCCGGTGGCAACACCAAGCCGTGGCGCCAGAAGGGCACCGGTCGTGCCCGTCACGGTTCCACCCGGTCGCCGATCTGGCGCACCGGTGGCGCGACCTTCGCCGCTCGTCCGCGTGACTACACGCAGAAGATGAACCGCAAGGCCTACCGGGCTGCCATGCGCTCCATCTTCTCTGAGCTGCTGCGCCAGGATCGTCTGGTCGTGGTCGACTCGCTGAGCGTCGATGCGCCCAAGACCAAGCAGGTAGTCAAGTCCCTGTCCGACCTCGGCTTCGATTCGGGCAAGCGCCTGATCGTGACAGAGGCGATGGACGAGGCGCTGCTGCTGGGCTCGCGGAACGTCCCGGAGCTGGGCTACCGCACCGCGGGGACGCTGGACCCGGTCAGCCTGGTCGACGCCGATCACGTGATCATTACCCAGGGCGCGCTGAAGATGGTTGAGGAGTGGCTGTCATGAATACCGAAAAGCTTTACGACATCCTGCGCGCACCGGTCGTGACCGAGAAGTCCGCGCGTGCGGGCGAATTCAATCAGTACGTCTTCCAGGTCGACCCGTCGGCCAGCAAGCCGGAAATCAAGGCGGCCGTCGAGAAGGTCTTCGAGGTCAGCGTCGATTCCGTTCGGGTCGTCAACCAGCGTGGCAAGGTGCGCCGTTTCCGCGGCATGCCGGGCCGCCGCGCGGACTGGAAGAAGGCATATGTCACGCTCGCCGAAGGTCAGACCATCGACTTCGGCGCGGCCGGCTAATCCAGGGGGAACTGTCTCATGGCATTGAAAGTTGCAAAACCGACATCTCCGGGCCGCCGCGGCGTCGTCGAGACCGACCGCTCCAGCCTCTACAAGGGCAAGGGGTACGCGCCGCTGCTCGAGAAGAAGCATGGCTCGGGCGGCCGGAACAACGCGGGCCGGATCACCAGCCGCCACGTTGGCGGTGGTCACAAGCACCATTACCGCAAGATCGACTTCAAGCGGAACAAGGACGGCATCCAGGCCGAGGTCGAGCGCATCGAGCACGACCCGAACCGGTCTGCCCACATCGCGCTGCTCAAGTACGCGGACGGTGAGCGTCGCTACATCATCGCCCCGCGTGGGGTGCAGGTCGGGCAGAAGCTGGTCTCGGGCGTCGAGGCGCCGATCAAGCCGGGCAACGCCCTGCCGCTGTACTCGATCCCGCTGGGTAGCACGATCCACGCGATCGAGCTCAAGCCCGGGAAGGGTGCCCAGCTGGCGCGTAGCGCCGGCGGCGCCGCTCAACTGGTCGCTCGTGAAGGCACCTACGCCACCATCCGCCTGCGTTCGGGCGAGATGCGCAAGGTCCTGAGCGAATGCCGGGCCACGGTCGGCGAGGTGTCCAACCAGGAGCACAGCCTCCGTCAGCTGGGCAAGGCCGGCGCGAAACGCTGGCGCGGTGTCCGTCCGACGGTCCGTGGTGTGGTGATGAACCCGGTCGACCACCCGCACGGTGGTGGTGAGGGTCGGACTTCCGGCGGCCGTCATCCGGTCACGCCGTGGGGTGTGCCGACCAAGGGCTACAAGACGCGCACGAACAAGCGTACCGACAAGTACATCGTTCGTCGTCGTAACAAGAAGTAATTCAGTTTAAGAGGGGTTCAAGGTGCCACGTTCACTCAAGAAAGGTCCTTTCGTGGACCACCACCTGATGAAAAAAGTGGAAGAGGCCGCGGCCGCAAACAGCCGTCGGCCCATAAAGACCTGGTCGCGCCGCTCGATGATCCTGCCCGACATGATCGGGCTGACCATCGCGGTGCACAACGGTCGCCAGCACGTTCCCGTGCTGATCAACGAGAACATGGTCGGGCAGAAGCTCGGTGAGTACGCGCCGACGCGTACCTACCGTGGCCATGCCGCCGACAAGAAAGCCAAGCGTTAAGGAGGTTCCGTGATGCAAGCGAAAGCACTACACCGGTTTGCCCGGATCTCCCCGCAGAAGGCTCGTCTGGTGGCCGACCAGGTGCGTGGCACCGATGTCGCCCACGCGCTGGAAGCTCTCCAGTTCTCGACCAAGAAGGGCGCGGCGATTATCCGCAAGGTGGTCGAGTCGGCCATCGCCAATGCCGAGAACAACGAGGGCGCTGACGTCGATCGCCTGCGCATCTCCGAGATCATGGTCGACGAGGGCCCCACCCTGAAGCGATTCCGGGCGCGGGCGAAAGGTCGCGGTGTGCGGATCCTCAAGCGGACCAGCCACATCAAAGTCGTCGTCAGCGAGCGGTAAGGAGCAGTCATGGGTCACAAAGTACATCCGGTAGGTTTCCGGCTTGGGATCTCCTCCGACTGGAGCTCTCGCTGGTATGCCGACAACAAGAGTTTTTCCGAGCATCTCGAACAGGACGTCCGCACGCGGAAGTACATCCGCCAGCGCCTGAAGGATGCGTCCGTTTCCCGCGTGCAGATCGAACGCCCGGCGCGTTCGGCCGCGGTGACCATTCACACCGCGCGTCCGGGTATCGTCATCGGTCGCAAGGGTGAGGACATCGAGCGCCTGCGCACCGAGATCGCCCCGATGCTGGGCCTGGACCGCTCCGCGGTGAAGGTTTCGGTCGAGGAGATCCGCAAGCCGGAGCTCGACGCGCAGCTGGTCGCCGAGTCCATCGCCCAGCAGCTGGAGCGTCGCGTGATGTTCCGTCGTGCGATGAAGCGGGCCGTGCAGACAACCATGCGTCTGGGCGCCGGCGGCGTGAAGGTCAATGTCGCGGGGCGTCTGGGTGGCGCGGAGATCGCGCGCACCGAGTGGTACCGCGAAGGCCGCGTGCCGCTGCACACCCTGCGTGCGGACATCGACTACGGCATGGCAGAGGCCCAGACCACCTACGGCATCATCGGTGTCAAGGTCTGGATTTTCAAAGGCGAGGTGTTCGGTGTGCCGGGCAGCGACGACAAGTCGGCCGCCTGATCAACGAATTGAAGTGGAGCTTTGAAAAATGCTGCTGCCAAAACGTACGAAATTCCGCAAGCAGTTCAAGGGCAAGAACCGGGGCATCGCCAACAACGGCAACAAGGTCAGCTTCGGTGAGTTCGGCCTGAAGAGCCTGGAGCGCGGAAACATTACTTCCCGTCAGATCGAGGCTGGCCGTCGTGCCATCTCGCGTCACGTGAAGCGGGGCGGCAAGATCTGGATCCGGATCTTCCCGGACACCCCGATTACCCAGAAGCCCCTGGAAGTCCGTATGGGTAAGGGCAAGGGCAGCGTCGAGCACTGGGTGGCCAAGGTTCAGCCCGGCAAGATGCTGTACGAGATCGAGGGGGTCGGCGAAGAGGTCGCGCGCGAGGCGTTCGAGCGCGCGGCCGCCAAGCTGCCCGTGAAGACCACGTTCGTAACACGGTTGGTGATGTGATGAAAGCAACAGAATTGCGTGATAAATCCGTCGACGAGCTGCGCGAAGAGCTGGTGGCCGTCAAGCGCGAGCAATTCAACCTGCGGATGCAGCATGCCACGGGTCAGGAGGCGAAGAGCCACCTGATCCGCGAGGCTCGCCGCAACGTTGCTCGTATCAAGACCGTGATTGCGGAAAAGGAGCGTGCCTGAGATGACGACGGTATCCGAAGAAAAGAATGTGCGAACCCGTGAAGGGGTCGTGGTTAGCGACAAGGGCGACAAGTCCATCACGGTGGCGGTCGAGCGTCGCGTTCAGCACCCGCTGTACGGCAAGTACATGACGCGCACTACCAAGCTGCGCGTGCATGACGAGGAGAACACCTGTCGCCAGGGCGATCGCGTCGAAGTGCGTGAGAGCCGGCCGATCTCCAAGACCAAGAGCTGGACCCTGGTGCGCGTGATCGAGCGCTCTGCTGAGTAAGGAGTTTTGTCATGATTCAGATGCAAACCGTGCTGAATTCGGCAGATAACAGTGGCGCGCGCAAGGTCCAGTGCATCAAGGTACTGGGTGGCTCGCACCGCCGTTACGCCGAAATCGGTGACGTGATCAAGGTGTCCGTGAAGGACGCCATCCCGCGTGGCCGCGTCAAGAAGGGCGAGGTCTACAACGCCGTGGTCGTTCGTACCGCCAAGGGCATTCGCCGTCAGGACGGCTCGCTGATCCGCTTCGACGGAAACGCGGCTGTGCTGCTGAATGACCAGCTCCAGCCGATCGGCACCCGTATTTTTGGCCCGGTCACCCGTGAGCTGCGCGGCGAGAAGTTCATGAAGATCGTGTCGCTTGCGCCAGAAGTGATTTAAGAGGGGGTCGAGATGCGTAAGATTCGCCAGGGTGACGACGTCGTCGTCGTTGCCGGAAAAGACAAGGGTCGGCGCGGTACCGTGCTGCGCGTCGTCGAAAACGGCAAGCGTGTCGTGGTCGAAGGCGCCAACATGGTGAAGAAGCACCAGAAGCCCAATCCCATGATCGGCCAGACGGGCGGCATCATCGAAATGGAGAAGCCCATTGATATCTCCAATGTGATGCTGTTTAATCCCGCCTCCGACAAGGGCGACCGGGTCGGCTTCAAGACGCTTGAAGATGGCCGGAAGGTTCGTTATTTCAAATCCAACGGCGAAGTCGTTGACGCTTGATAGGAAACAGAAAAATGGCTCGACTTCAGGAATACTACTCCAACACGTTGCGTGACGAGCTCAAGCAGAAGCTCGGCCTCGACAACGTAATGGCCGTTCCGAAGCTGACCAAGATTACGCTCAACATGGGCCTGGGTGACTCCGCTCGTGACAAGAAAGTAATCGATAACGCAGTGGAAGAACTCGGCCTGATCACCGGTCAACGGCCGGTGATCACGTATGCGCGCAAGTCGATCGCGGGCTTCAAGCTTCGCGAAGGCATGCCGCTGGGTGTCAAGGTCACCCTCAGGGGAAGTACGATGTACGAATTCCTCGATCGGTTGATCCATGTGGCGGTCCCCCGCATCCGAGACTTCCGGGGTCTGTCCCCGAAGTCGTTCGATGGGCGTGGCAACTACAGCCTCGGGGTCCGCGAACAGATCATCTTCCCGGAAATCGATTTCGACAAGGTCGATCAGGTCCGGGGTATGGATATCACGATCACAACGACGGCAACGGATAACGACCAGGCCCGGGCACTGCTCGACGGTTTCGGCTTCCCGTTCCGCCGTTAACAGAGACGAAACGAGACTATGGCTAAGAAAAGCATGATCGCTCGCGAGCAGAAGCGCCAGAAGCTCTGCCGCCAGTACGCCGACAAGCGCGCCAAGCTGCGCGCAATCGTCGCGGACCCGGAAGTCGACTTCGACGAGAAGATGGCTGCCTCTGCCGAGCTGCAGAAGCTGCCGCGCGACTCTTCGTACACCCGTCAGGTGCGTCGTTGCGCCCTGACCGGTCGTCCGAAGGGCGTCTACCGCAAGTTCGGCATGGGGCGCAACAAGCTCCGTCAACTGGCGATGGCCGGGGAAATCCCGGGCCTGCGCAAGTCCAGCTGGTAAGGGGTACGCGATATGAGCATGAATGATCCGATCTCGGATATGCTGACGCGTATCCGCAACGGCCAGGCCGCACGCAAGACGGAAGTCCGCATGCCGGCCTCAAAGTTCAAGAAGGCAGTCGCCCAGACGCTGGTCGACGAAGGTTACGTAGAGTCCGTCCGCGTCGAGGGTGACAAGAAGCCCGAGCTGATCATCGGCCTGCGTTACTTCGAGGGCAAGCCGGTCATCGAGAAGATCTCCCGCGTCTCCCGTCCGGGTTCGCGCAAGTTCTTCGGTGCCGAGAACCTGCCGCAGGTCATCGGCGGCCTCGGGGTTGCCGTGGTATCCACGTCCCAGGGCGTGATGCCGGACCGTGAAGCCCGTCGTCGCAACATCGGCGGCGAAGTCGTCTGCTTTGTTTCGTAAGGGCCTGGGGGATATATGAGTCGAGTAGCAAGAAAGCCGGTCGCCGTTCCCTCGGGTGTCGACGTCAAGCTCGAAGGCCAGGTTCTGTCCTTCAAGGGCAAGAACGGCGAACTCAGCCTGAACGTTCATCCGAACGTCGGCGTCACCTTCGAGGACGACGCGATCCGGTTCGAGCCGAACAGCGATAATGACATTCCGATGGCTGGCACGATGCGCTCCCTGGCCCAGGGTAGCGTTGACGGCGTGGCCAACGGCTTCGAGATCAAGCTTCAACTGGTTGGCGTGGGTTACCGCGCGCAGGCCCAGGGTCAGACCCTGAACCTGCAGCTGGGTTTCTCCCACCCGATCGACTTTCCGCTGCCGGAAGGCGTCACGGCCGAAACGCCGTCGGCGACCGACATCATCATCAAGGGTGCGGACAAGCAGAAGGTCGGCCAGGTGGCTTCCAACATCCGTTCGCTGCGGCCGCCGGAGCCGTACAAGGGCAAGGGCGTGAAGTACGCGGATGAACGCATCCTGCGTAAGGAAGCCAAGAAGAAATAATCGAGGGTGACGCGATGAATCAAAGTACCAAACAGCGGTTGCGCCGCGCACGTCGCGCCCGGGCAAAGATCAAGCAGCTCGGCGTGCATCGCCTGAGCGTTCACCGGAGCAGCAACCACACCTACGCACAGATCTTCGCGCCGGAAGGCCAGGTCGTGGCGACGGCGTCCACCGCCGGCAAGGGTGTGATCGGTGACGGTGAATACGGCGGTAACGTGGCAGCAGCCAAGAAAGTAGGCGAAGCCATCGCCAAGGCCGCCCTGGACAAGGGCATCGAATCCGTGGCGTTCGACCGCTCGGGTTTCATTTACCACGGGCGTGTCAAGGCAGTTGCCGACGCGGCACGCGAAGCCGGCCTGAAGTTCTAAAGAGGTATAGCAATGAGCCGTAATGCAAAAGACGTCTCGAACGAAGGCCTGATCGAGAAGCTGGTAACCATCAACCGCGTATCCAAGGTGGTCAAGGGTGGTCGTCAGTTCTCGTTCACCGCGCTGACCGTGGTAGGAGATGGCGAAGGCCGTGTCGGTTTCGGCTACGGCAAGGCGAAGGAAGTCCCGTCCGCCATCCAGAAGGCGATGGAGCGGGCACGCAGCAGCATGATCGACGTACCGTTGCACGACGGCACCCTGTACTACGAGACCAAGGGTGTGCACGGTGCCGGCCGGGTCTTCATGAAGCCGGCTTCCGAAGGTACCGGTGTCATCGCCGGTGGTGCGATGCGTGCGGTCTTCGAAGCGGCGGGCGTACGCAACGTGCTGGCCAAGTGTGTCGGCACCCGCAATCACATGAACGTGATCCGGGCGACCCTGAACGGCCTCTCCCAGATCCAGTCGCCGGAGTCGGTCGCTGCCAAGCGCGGCAAGCGCGTCGAGGAAATCCTGGGGGATGAGGCATGAGTCAGAAAGCTAGTGGAAAGATCCGCGTGCGCCTGGTCCGGTCGATGAACAATCGTCTGGAATCGCACAAGGCCTGCGTCCGCGGGCTGGGTATCCGTCGAATGCACCACGAGGTGGAAGTGGCCGATACCCCGGAAAACCGGGGCATGATCAATCGGGTCCGCTACATGCTCGAAGTACAGGAAGCCAAGTGATGCGACTGAACAAACTTTCTCCCGCAGAGGGAAGCCGCAAGGACGCCACGCGCGTCGCTCGCGGCATCGGCTCCGGCGTCGGCAAGACGGCCGGTCGTGGCCACAAGGGTCAGAAGTCCCGTTCCGGCGGCTTCCACAAGACCGGTTTCGAAGGCGGTCAGATGCCCTTGCAGCGTCGTCTGCCGAAGATGGGCTTCAAGGCGGCCAAGTCGCTTACCCGTGCCGAGATCCGTACCGCGGAGCTCAATGCACTGGAGGGCGAGGTCACTCTGGAAAGCCTCAAGGCCGCCAACCTGATCCGTCATGACGTCAAGGGCGTGAAGATCATCCTGCAAGGGAAGGTCGAGAAGGCTCTGAAGGTCAAGGGGCTGGGTGTCAGCAAGGGCGCCCGCGAGGCAATCGAAGCGGCCGGTGGTTCAGCGGAGTAAGGTGTGGCACAGGCAAACTCAGGGATAGGCGCACTGGCCGGAGCGGGTCGACTGACCGAGCTCCGGCAACGCATTTTCTTCGTCATCATGGTGCTCGTGGTGTACCGGATCGGGACATTCATCCCGCTGCCGGGCATCGACGTGGACGTCATGAAGGCGCTGTTCGAACAGAACTCCGGCGGCATCCTCGGCATGGTGAACATGTTCTCCGGGGGTGCCCTGTCGCGGATGTCGCTGTTCGCCCTGGGTGTGATGCCGTACATCTCCGCGGCAATCATCGTGCAGCTGCTCACCGCGGTGGTTCCGTCACTGGAGAAGCTGAAGAAGGAAGGGCAGGCCGGTCGACGCAAGATCACGCAGTACACCCGGTACGGGACGCTGGGCCTCGGCCTGGTTCAGGCCATCGGTGTCTCGATCGCCCTGCAGGGTCAGTCGGTCGGCGGTTCCCCGCTGGTCTTCAGTCCGGGGATCGCCTTCGTCCTGGTCGCGACGCTGACGCTGGTCAGCGGTACCATGCTGCTGGTCTGGCTGGGTGAGCAGATCACCGAGCGGGGCGTCGGCAACGGTATCTCGCTGATCATCTTTGCCGGGATCGTCGCGGGTCTGCCCAGCGCGATCGGTGGTACGGCCGAGTTGGTTCGTACCGGTGAGTTGCACGTGTTCACGATGCTCATCCTGGGCGTGCTGATCCTCGCGGTCACCGCGTTCGTGGTCTTCGTCGAGCGCGGGCAGCGCCGTATCACGGTTAACTACGCGCGTCGTCAGCAGGGCCGGGCCATGGCCGGCCAGCAGTCGTCCCACCTGCCGCTGAAGCTGAACATGGCCGGTGTCATTCCGCCCATCTTCGCTTCCAGCATCATCCTGTTCCCGGCTACGGTCGGCAACTGGTTCGGCCAGCAGGAAGGGATGGGCTGGCTTGCCGACCTGTCGAACACGCTCTCGCCGGGCCAGCCCCTCTACGTGCTGTTCTACGCGGCGGCGATCATCTTCTTCTGCTTCTTCTATACCGCGCTGGTGTTCAACGCCCGCGAGACGGCGGACAACCTCAAGCGCTCCGGTGCGTTTGTTCCGGGCATCCGCCCGGGCGAGCAGACCGCGCGTTACGTGGACAAGGTGCTGACCCGTCTGACCTTCTGGGGTGCGCTGTACATCACCGCGGTCTGCCTTCTGCCCGAGTTCCTGATCCTGTACTGGAACGTTCCGTTCTACTTCGGCGGCACGTCCCTGCTGATCATCGTCATCGTCCTGATGGACTTCATGGCGCAGGTCCAGTCCCACCTGGTCTCGCACCAGTACGACAGCCTGGTTCGCAAGGCACATTTCAAGAACGGGCTGTGACAACGGCCCATCGTTTTCGGTTTGCTATTGACGGCGCGTTGCGTTAAGCTTGCGCGCTTCTTTTTTGGGGTGATATATCGATGGCACGTATTGCTGGGATCAACATTCCCGTTCAGAAACATGTGGTCATTGCCCTGACTTCCATCTACGGGGTCGGGCCTACCCGCGCCAAGCAGATCTGCGCGGCCACCGGCGTCGCCGAGGATCGCAAGGTGCGTGACCTGTCCGAGGCAGAGGTCGAATCCCTGCGTACGGAAGTGGGTAAATATGTGGTCGAAGGTGACCTTCGCCGCGAAGTGTCCATGAACATCAAGCGATTGATGGATCTGGGCTGCTACCGCGGTCTGCGTCATCGTCGCGGCCTGCCGCTGCGTGGTCAGCGCACACGCACGAACGCACGGACTCGCAAGGGTCCGCGTCGCCTGGTCAAGCGCTAATCAGGCTTAATACTTTCTCGAGAGTAGGATATTAATGGCTAAAGCAAGTCAAGGTACCCGTAAGAAGGTAAAACGCGTCGTCACGGATGCGATCGCGCATATCCATGCGTCGTTCAACAACACGATCGTGACGATCACCGACCGTCAGGGCAATACGCTCAGCTGGGCAACCTCCGGCGGCTCCGGCTTCCGCGGTTCGCGCAAGTCCACCCCGTTCGCCGCTCAGGTTGCCGCCGAGCGTGCCGGTGAGGCGGCAAAGGCGTACGGCGTCAAGAACGTCGACGTCGAGGTCAAGGGTCCGGGGCCGGGTCGCGAGTCGACCATCCGCTCCCTGAATGCCGTTGGCTTCAAGGTTGGCGTGATCACCGACGTCACCCCGATCCCGCACAACGGTTGCCGCCCGCCCAAGAAACGCCGCGTCTGACGGTGCGTTTGTAAGGAGTATTTGACTTATGGCTCGTTATCTCGGTCCTACTTGTAAACTCGCGCGGCGCGAAGGCACGGACCTCTTCCTGAAGTCCGGTGTCCGGGCGCTGGAAGACAAGTGCCACCACGATCGCGCCCCCGGCCAGCACGGCTCCGGCCGTCGGAAGAAGGTTTCCGACTACGGCCTGCAGCTGCGCGAGAAGCAGAAGCTGCGCCGCGTTTACGGCGTGCTCGAGCGCCAATTCCGCAACTACTACAAGAAAGCGGCACAGATGAAGGGTTCCACCGGCGAGAACCTGCTGCAGCTGCTGGAATGCCGGCTGGACAACGTCGTGTACCGGATGGGCTTCGGCGCTACCCGCGCGGAAGCACGTCAGCTGGTTTCGCACCGCGGCGTCCTGGTCAACGGCGAAGTGGTCAACATCCCGTCGTACCAGGTCTCCCCCGAGGACGTCGTCGCCGTCCGCGAGAAGGCGAAGAAGCAGCAGCGCATCAAGGATGCGCTCGAGCTCGCCGCCCAGCGTGAAGTCGTGCCGTGGGTCACGGTCGACTCCACCAAGATGGAAGGCGCGTTCAAGGCGGTCCCGACCCGGGATGAGCTGCCGGCGGACATCAACGAATCGCTCGTCGTCGAGCTGTATTCGAAGTAACGGTTTTTCGGGGGTACGTAATGCAACTGGGTTCTACAGAGCTTCTCAAGCCGCGCCTGGTCGACGTGGAAACGATCGACGACACCCATGCGCGCGTGGTGTTGGAGCCGCTGGAGCGTGGGTTCGGCTACACGCTGGGCAATGCGTTGCGGCGTATCCTGCTGTCGTCGATTCCGGGTGTGGCGGTCACCGAAGCCGAGATCGAAGGGACCCTTCACGAGTACAGCACGCTCGAGGGCGTCCAGGAAGACGTGCTCGAGATCCTGCTCAACCTCAAGGGGTTGTCGATCACCATGCACGGCCGTGAAGAGGCGGTGCTGAGCATCAAGAAGACCGGCCCGGGAACCGTCACGGCGGCGGACGTCAAGGCGGATCATTCCGTCGAGATCATGAACCCGGACCATGTCATCGCGACGCTTCGTGATGACGCGGAGCTGAACATGACCTTCAAGGTCGAGCGCGGCATGGGCTACGTCCCGGCCAGCGCTCGCCGCGAAGACGAGGACAGCACCGTGGGCCGTCTGCTGGTCGACGCGTCGTTCTCGCCGCTGCGCCGGGTGGCGTACTCGGTCGAGCGTGCCCGTGTCGAGCAGCGTACCGACCTCGACTCGCTGGTGCTCGACATCGAGACCAACGGGTCGATCTCGGCAGAGGACGCGATTCGTCAGGCGGCCGGCATCCTGGTCGACCAGCTGTCCGTTCTCGTCGACCTGAAGGCCGAAAAGGCCGAGCCGGTCGAGGAGCAGGCGCCCAGCGTGGATCCGGTGCTGCTGCGCCCGGTCGACGACCTGGAGCTGACGGTTCGCTCTGCGAACTGCTTGAAGGCGGAGAACATCTACTACATCGGCGACCTGATCCAGCGGACCGAGATGGAACTGCTGAAAACCCCGAACCTGGGCAAGAAGTCCCTGACCGAGATCAAGGACGTGCTTGCCAAGCAGGGACTCTCGCTGGGTCAGAAGCTGGAGAACTGGCCGCCGGCCGAGCTCCAGAACGCAAGCGAATCCAAGATTTGAACGAATTGATTTGGAGTAATTGACATGCGTCATCGTCAATCCGGTCGGCAACTGGGTCGGAATGCCTCCCAGCGCAAGGCGCTGATGCGTTCCCTGACCAACGCCCTGATCGAGCATGAAGTCATCAAGACCACCGTGCCGAAAGCCAAGGAGCTTCGTCGCGTGGTCGAGCCGCTGATCACCTTGGCAAAGGAGGACAGCGTCGATGCCCGTCGCCGTGCCTTCGCCAAGACCGGCAACAAGGCCACGGTCGGCAAGCTGTTCACGGACGTCGGTCCGCGCAACCAGGAGCGCAACGGTGGTTACCTGCGTATCCTAAAGTGCGGTTACCGTGCCGGTGACGCGGCGCCGATGGCCTACGTCGAGCTGGTCGAACGTCGCGACGAGAACGCGACCGCCGGCGCCGAGGAGGCTGCGGCCGAGTAATCGGTTTTCGGGATCCATTCCCGGGCGGGTAGACGCCCGGAGTGATCGGAAGGCTCGCCAACGGCGGGCCTTTTCTGTATGTGTTCCGCTAAGAGGGAGCCTAGCGCAAGGACGTCGGGCCTGCGGTGCGGTCCCCGGGGTGCGCGGGGTCTTCTCGTGACCCTCGCGTACGGCTTTCCAGATGAATGGATTCCGGTCTGCGGTGGTTTTGTGGTTGATCGGGCCGGAACCCTCTCCTAGGATGAGCCTTTGACGAACGCCCCGTCGGCCGGATCAGGAACTTTCGCCGAGGGGGTGTGGTCGCACGGATGACGGGCCTCGGCACCCGGCCCTGTGTGGGTGCGAAGCCGTTACATTTGAACTTGGAGTTATTGCATGTCCGTTTGGAATCAGAAGATGCGTCAATCGATCCTGGCTGCCGGCGTGGCCGCGGCCCTCGGGGTTTCCGGTGGCGCCATGGCGCAACAGGCCGCTCCGCATGGTGGCGGTGCGCAAGGGCAGATGCCGGAAATGACCGACGAGCAACGCCAGTTGATGGAGGAGATGCGCTCGGTCCAACAGGAGCTCCAGCAGACCCAGCAGCAACTGCAGCAGATGGAGCAACAGGCCTACGAAGCGAACCCGGAGCTGGGTGAGCAGCGTCAGGCACTGCAGGACAGGATCGCGGAAAAGATGTCCGCCGGCGGTTATGACGCCCAGAAGGAATTCGAACAGATGAAGGCGACGGCCGAGCGCTTCCAGGGCAGCGACCAGGAGCCGACCCAGGAAGAGATCCAGGCGTTCCGTGAGCGCCAGCAGGAGTTCCAGCAGCGCCAGCAGCAGGCGTTCCAGGACCCGGAGGTCCAGGAGATGGCTAACGGCCTGCGCTCTGACGTCGAGTCGGAGATGAAGCAAAACAACCCGGAAGCGGCACAGCTGTTCGACCGGATGGACGAGAAGGCCGCTCAGATGGAGCAGCTCCGTGAGCGCGCCATGCAGATGCAGCAGGGTGGCTGATCACCGATCCCGATCGGTGGCAGTTCACAGGAGGCCGGGCATTGCCCGGCCTTTTTCGTATGGAGACTCCTTAGTCGTCGGTCGAGGCGTGGCCCGGCTCGACTGCACCGAAGAAGGATTCCTTGAGACGCTGCAACTCGTCGCGGGCACGGGCGGCGGCCTCGAATTCCAGGTCGCGCGCGTGGCGATGCATGTCCGCCTCGAGTTCCTTGATGCGCTTGGCGGCCTGGTCCGGCGTGAGGGCGGCGTAGTCGGCGCGCTGCTCCGCGGCGTGGGCAGCATCCTTGCGCCGTCGGCCGGGCCGCGCACCGGGGATGCGTGACTCGCCGGCCTCGAGGATGTCCTCGACGCGCTTTTCGATGCCCTTGGGCGTGATGCCCATGGCCTTGTTGTGGGCGAGCTGCTTCTCGCGGCGGCGGTCGGTCTCGTCGATCGCCTTGCGCATGGCGTCCGTGATGGTGTCTCCGTACAGGATCGCCTTGCCTTCCAGGTTGCGCGCCGCCCGGCCGATGGTCTGGATCAGGGAGCGTTCGGAACGCAGGAAACCCTGCTTGTCCGCGTCGAGAATGCCGATCAGGGCGACCTCGGGGATGTCGAGTCCCTCGCGCAGCAGGTTGATGCCGACCACCACGTCGAATTCGCCCAGGCGCAGGTCCTGGATGATCTCCACGCGCTCGACGGTGTCGATGTCCGAGTGCAGGTAGCGGACCCGCACGTCGTGCTCCATCAGGTAGTCGGTCAGGTCCTCGGCCATGCGCTTGGTCAGTACCGTGACCAGCACCCGCTGTTTCTTCTCCACGCGCAGGCGGATCTCGGATAGCAGGTCGTCGACCTGGCTGGCCACCGGACGGACCTCGATTTCCGGGTCGACCAGCCCGGTGGGGCGGACCACCTGTTCGGCGATCTGGTCGGAGTGCTTCTCCTCGTAGGGCCCGGGCGTGGCGGAGACATACACGGTCTGCGGCATGAGTCGCTCGAATTCCTCGAACTTCAGTGGCCGGTTGTCCATCGCCGAGGGCAGGCGGAAGCCGAAGTTGACCAGCGTCTCCTTGCGCGAGCGATCGCCCTTGTACA
This sequence comes from Pseudomonadota bacterium, assembly GCA_051746865.1. Classification (GTDB taxonomy): domain Bacteria; phylum Pseudomonadota; class Gammaproteobacteria; order Halothiobacillales; family Halothiobacillaceae; genus Guyparkeria. Next base: position 15,643 of record JBNJFM010000025.1, read on the forward strand.
TGCCGCCGAGCTGCGGGACGGTCACGTGCGACTCGTCGATGATCAGCAGTGCGTCCGAGGGGAGGTAGTCGTAGAGGCAGGGCGGCGGCTCGCCGGGCTGGCGCCCGGAGAGATAACGCGAGTAGTTCTCGATGCCGTTGCAGTAACCCAGTTCCTGGATCATCTCGATGTCGAAGCGGGTACGCTGGGCCAGCCGCTGCGCCTCGACCAGCTTGTCCTGAGATTCGAGATCCTTGAGGCGCTCGTCGAGCTCCACCTTGATCTGCTCGATCGCGTTGAGCAGGCGTTCGCGTGGCGTGACGTAGTGCGAGGACGGGTAGACCGTGTAGCGCGGGACCCGGCGGCGGACCTGACCGGTGAGCGGGTCGAACAGGGTGATCTGCTCGATCTCGTCGTCGAACAGCTCGATGCGCACCCCCTCGTCATCGGCCTCGGCCGGGTGGATGTCGATCACGTCGCCACGCACCCGGTAGGTCCCGCGCCGGAACTCCATGTCGTTGCGGGTGTATTGCATCTCGGCCAGCCGGCGGATGATCTGGCGCTGGCTGACCGACTCGCCGCGCACCAGGTGCAGGATCATCTTCAGGTACGCCTCCGGATCGCCCAGCCCGTAGATCGAGGAGACCGTGGCGACGATGATCACGTCCCGGCGTTCGAACAGGGCCTTGGTGGCGGACAGGCGCATCTGCTCGATGTGCTCGTTCACCGAGGCGTCCTTCTCGATGAACGTGTCCGAGGCGGGCACGTAGGCCTCCGGCTGGTAGTAGTCGTAGTAGGAGACGAAGTACTCCACCGCGTTGTGCGGGAAGAAGCCCTTGAGCTCGCCGTAGAGCTGCGCGGCCAGCGTCTTGTTGGGCGCGAGGACCATCGCCGGTCGCTGCACCTCGTTGATCACGTTGGCCATGGTGAAGGTCTTGCCCGAGCCGGTCACCCCGAGCAGGGTCTGGTGCATCAGGCCATCATTGAGGCCCTCGACGAGCGTTTCGATGGCGGCTGGCTGGTCGCCGGCCGGCTGGTAATCTGTTGCGATCTGGAAACGGTGTTCTGACATAGCCTTGCAGTATAAATGCTGGCGCCTCGGCTTTCCGGCGGCTTTTGCTTTATGATGGCTCGATCCATAGCCTAAATCGGCATTCCAGTTCCAGTTTTCAGGTATCCATGACCGAATCACACCTCGAAGATCCCAACGCCCCTCGCGAGGCGAAGAAATACGACAACCCGGTAGCCAGCCGCGAGTATCTGCTCGACTTCCTGGCAAAGCAGGAAGGGCCGGCCACGCTCAATCGTCTCATCAGCGAACTGGGCTACGACGGTGACGAGGACCGCATCGAGGGACTGCGCCGGCGCATGCGCGCCATGGAGCGCGACGGCCAGGTGATCCGCAACCGTCGCGGCGGCTACGTGCCGGTCACCAAGGCCGAGCTGGTGCGCGGTCGGGTGATCGGTCATCGTGACGGCTTCGGTTTCCTGGTCCCGGACGAGGGCGGTAACGACGTCTTTCTCTCGCCGCGCGTGATGCGTGCCCTGCTGCACGGCGACCGTGCCGTGGTGCAGGTGGTGGGCGAGGATCGCCGCGGCCGGCCCGAGGGGGCGCTGGTCGAAGTGATCGAGCGGGCCAACGCCGAGATCGTCGGCCGGCTGGTGATCGAGGCCGGGGTCGCCTTCGTCATTCCCGACAACAAGCGCATGACCCAGGACGTCCTGATCCCGATGGAGTCGCTGGGCGGCGCGAAGGACGGACAGATCGTGCGCGTGGCCCTGGTCGAGCAGCCCACCCAGCGGCACAAGCCGGTCGGCCGGGTGGTCGAGGTGCTCGGCGATCACATGTCGCCGGGCATGGAGATCGACGTCGCGATCCGTGCCCACGGCATCCCGCACGAGTGGCCCCAGGCGGTCCGGAAGCACGTCGAGAACATGAGCGACCAGGTCGCCGAGGCCGACAAGGTCGGCCGGGTCGACCTGCGCGACGTGCCTCTGGTCACCATCGACGGGGCCGATTCCAAGGATCTCGACGACGCCGTCTTCTGCGAGCCGACCCCCAAGGGGTTCCGCCTGCTGGTCGCCATCGCCGACGTCTCGCACTACGTGCGCATCGGGTCGTCGCTGGACCAGGAAGGCTTCCGCCGCGGCACCTCGGTCTACTTTCCCGGCCGGGTGGTGCCGATGCTCCCCGAGATCCTCTCCAACGGGCTGTGCTCGGTGAATCCGGACGTCGATCGCCTCTGCCTCTGTGCCGAGATGCTGATCAACAACCAGGGGCAGATCATCCGTTCGCGCTTCTTCGAGGGCGTGATGAAGAGCCACGCGCGACTGACCTATGACAACGTCGCCGCCATGCTGCTCGACAACGACCAGGCCGAGCGCGAGAAGTACGCCCACGTGATCGAGCCGCTCGAGGCGCTGCACGGCCTGTACAAGGTCCTGCGTGCCGAGCGCGAGCGCCGCGGTGCGATCGACTTCGACACCATCGAGACCAAGATCGTCTTCGGCGAGGACCGCAAGATCGAGGCGATCGTGCCCTACGAGCGCAACGACGCGCACAAGATCATCGAGGAGTGCATGATCGCGGCCAACGTCGCCGCCGGTCGCTTCCTCGCGCGTCGCAAGATCCCGTCGCTCTACCGCGTGCACGACCGGCCGGGCGCCGAGAAGATCGACGACCTGCGCGCGGCGCTCAAGGAAAAGGGGTTGACCCTCGGTGGTGGCGACAAGCCCACGCCGGCGGACTTCAACGCCGTGATCGATGCGGCCAAGGACCGGCCGGACTTCGCCACCGTCCAGACCCTGCTGCTGCGTTCGCTGCAGCAGGCGGTCTACCAGCCGGAGAACCTGGGGCACTTCGGCCTGGCGCACGAGCACTACGCGCACTTCACCTCGCCGATCCGCCGCTACCCGGACCTGATGGTGCATCGCGCCATCCGTCACGTGCTGCGCACCGGCGTCGCCGAGAGCTTCCCCTACAGTCACGACGAGATGTTGCTGATCGGCGAGCACTGCTCGAACAACGAGCGCCGCGCCGACGAGGCGACCCGTGACGCCACCGATTGGCTCAAGTGCGAGTTCATGCTCGACAAGGTGGGCAACGTCTACGAGGGTCGCGTGGCCTCCGTGCTGGGCTTCGGCCTGTTCGTCGAGCTCAAGGACTTCTACGTCGAGGGGCTGCTGCACATCACCGCCCTGAGCAAGGACTTCTACCACTTCGATCCGGTCTCCGTGTCGCTCAAGGGCGAGCGCACCGGCAAGACCTACTCGCTCAACGATTCCATCCGCGTCCGGGTCGCCCGGGTCGATCTCGATGAGCGCAAGATCGACTTCATGCTTCCCGACGATGCCGAGGAATCCTCCGACGATGCGGGCAGGGGCGAGCAGTCCAAGGGTGGCCAGCCCAAGGGCGAGCAGTCCGGCGAGTCGGCTTCCAAGGGTGACAAGCCCGAGGGTGGCAAGAAACGTCGTCCGCGCCGGCGCAAGCGTCGCAAGCCGGAGAGCGGCGAGAGCGGAGGCAACAAGTCGGACGAGAAGGCCGACGCAAAGACCGGGGACAGCGGCGAGCCGAAGGGCGACGACGCCGAGGCGGCCGACAACTTCGGCAACCGCTGACGGCTCGCGGCGTGGCAGAACAAACCTGGATCGGCGGCTTCCACGCCATCGAGGCGGCGCTCGACCGGCACCCGGAGCGGATCCGGGAGATCGCCGTCTCCGCCGGGCGTGACGACCGCCGCGTCAATCGCGTTCGCCGGTTGGCGGCGCATGCAGGCGTCAAGGTGTCCGACCGGCCCGACGACTGGTTCGCCCGGCTGACCAGCGACGGTCGTCCGCTGCGCCACCAGGGCGTGGCCGCGAGGCTGGCCCTGCGACCGGCTGGTGACGAGAATGAGCTGGCCGAGCGGATTGCCGCCTGCGACGAGGCGCCCCTGCTGCTGGTGCTCGACGGCGTGACCGACCCGCACAATCTCGGCGCCTGCCTGCGCGGGGCCGAGGCGGCGGGTGCGCTCGCCGTGATCTCGCCGAAGGATCGCGCCTGCGGCCTCACCCCGGCGGCGCGCAAGACCTCGGCCGGTTCCTCCGAGCGGCTGCCCTTCATCCAGGTCACCAATCTCGCTCGCACCCTGAAGGATCTCAAGCGCCAGGGGATCTGGATCGTGGGCGCGGCCGGCGGTGGCCCGACCTCTCTCTACGAGTGCGACCTGGCCCGCGAGCCGGTTGCGCTGGTGATGGGGGCGGAGGGCAGTGGTCTGCGGCGGCTGACCCAGGACCGCTGCGATCAATTGATCCACATCCCCATGGCCGCGGACGTCGAGAGCCTCAACGTCTCGGTGGCCTCCGCCGTGTGCTTGTTCGAGTTCCGCCGGCAGCGGCTGGTTGCTTCCTGAATGGTTCGGGGTTTCCCCTTCGAAACCGCTCCCCGTTTCCGCTAAAATGTGGGCCTCCACGTAAACAATGGTCAGACGTTATCGCTTCGCTCGCGAGCGTCCACCAGGGAGTCTGCAGCCGTCATGAACCTTTCCGACCGGGTCCGCCGGGTCCGTCCGTCACCGACCCTCGCCGTCACCGCCAAGGCCGCCGAGCTGCGTGCCGCCGGCCGCGACATCATCAGTCTCGGTGCCGGCGAGCCGGATTTCGACACGCCGAGCCACATCGGCGAGGCCGGCATCCAGGCCATTCGTGACGGTTTCACCCGGTACACGGCCGTCGAGGGCATCGTCGATCTGCGCCAGGCGATCGTCGACAAGCTGTCGAAGGAGCAGGGGCTGGAGTTCAGCCTGGACCAGGTCATCGTCTCCACCGGCGGCAAGCAGAGCATCTTCAACCTCTGCCAGGCGCTGCTCAATCCGGGCGACGAGGCGATCATCTCGGCCCCCTACTGGGTCTCCTATCCCGACATGGTGCGGCTGGCCGGCGGCGAGCCGGTGATCGTCTCGGCGGGGCAGGACCAGGGCTTCAAGATGACGCCGCGCCAGCTCGAGGCGGCCATCACCGACCGGACCCGCCTGGTGATGCTCAACAGCCCGTCGAACCCCACGGGCGTGGCCTACACCCGCGAGGACTGGGAGGCGCTGGCCGAGGTGCTCCGCGCTCACCCCGAGATTGTGATCGCCACCGACGACATGTACGAGAAGATCCTCTGGGCCGAGGAGCCGTTCTCCAATATCGTCATGGCCGCGCCCGACCTGCTTCCGCGGACCGTGGTGCTCAACGGCGTGAGCAAGGCATACGCGATGACCGGCTGGCGGATCGGCTACGCGGCCGGCCCCGCGAAACTGATCAAGGCGATGAAGGTGATCCAGTCCCAGAGTACCTCGGGGCCCTGCTCGATCGCGCAGAAGGCCGCGCTGGAGGCCATCGCCGGCGACCAGTCTGAGATCGACGCGATGGTGAGCGCCTTCCGCGAGCGGCACGACTTCGTGGTCGAGGCCCTCAACGAACTGCCGGGTGTGTCCTGCCTGCCGGGGCAGGGGGCCTTCTACAGCTTCCCGGACGTTACCGAGGCGATGCGTGCGCTGGAATTGGCCGACGACGTCGCCTTCTCCGAGCACCTGCTCGAACAGGCCGGCGTGGCCGTGGTGCCGGGCTCGGCCTTCGGCGCGCCGGGCCATGTGCGCCTGAGCTACGCCACCAGCCTGGACGCGCTGCGCGAGGCCATCGATCGCATCAAGGCGATCCTGCCGGCCGCCTGATTTCGTTGTCACTGTTTTTCGCGTGGCCGTCGCCGGCCACGTTCCCCTTTCCCGTATTTCAAGCCCGCGCGGCTGGGAGTTGACCGATGGACGAGAACCGCAAGAAGGCCCTGGGCGCCGCCCTGTCCCAGATCGAACGCCAGTTCGGCAAGGGGGCGGTCATGCGCATGAACGACGAGGGACGGCGCAATGTCCCCGCGATCAGCACCGGCTCGATCTCGCTGGATGCCGCGCTGGGCATCGGCGGGCTGCCGCGCGGGCGCGTGGTCGAGATCTACGGGCCGGAATCCTCGGGCAAGACCACCCTGACCCTGCAGACCATCGCCCAGGCACAGAAGGAGGGCGGCACCTGCGCCTTCATCGACGCCGAGCACGCGCTGGATCCCGGCTACGCCGAGAAGCTGGGCGTGAACGTCGACGACCTGCTGGTCTCCCAGCCGGACACCGGCGAGCAGGCCCTCGAGATCGCCGACATGCTGGTGCGCTCCGGCGCGGTGGACGTGGTGGTGGTCGACTCGGTCGCCGCCCTGGTGCCCAAGGCGGAGATCGAGGGCGAGATGGGCGACTCCCACGTCGGCCTGCAGGCACGGCTGATGAGCCAGGCGCTGCGCAAGCTCTCCGGGAACATCAAGCGCACCAACTGCATGGTGATGTTCATCAACCAGATCCGGATGAAGATTGGCGTGACCTACGGCAGCCCGGAGACCACCACCGGCGGCAACGCGCTCAAGTTCTACTCCTCCGTGCGCCTCGACATCCGTCGCGTCGGCGCGGTGAAGAAGGGCGAGGAGGTCATCGGCAACCAGACGCGCATCAAGGTGGTCAAGAACAAGATGGCCCCGCCGTTCAAGGTGGTCGATTGCGACATCCTCTACGGCGAGGGCATCTCGCACCTGCTCGAGCTGGTCGACCTGGGTGCCAAGCACGGCATCATCCAGAAGGCGGGCGCCTGGTATTCCTACGGCGAAACCCGCATCGGCCAGGGCAAGGACAACGCCCGGCAGTTCCTCAAGGAGAACCCGGAAATCGCCGAGGAAATCGACGCGCAGATCCGCGAGATCATGATGCCCAAGCCGGTCGAGGCGGAGGCCGACGAGCAGCCGGTGGACGAAAACGCCTGATCGCGCGGGGTCGGCCATGGACGATGCGGAACGTCGCCTGCTCGACTGTGAAAGACGCGCGGTCGGCTTTCTCGCCCGCCGCGAGCACGCCCGGCAGGAGCTGGCGCGCAAGCTGGCTGACCGCGGCTTCGATTCCGAGGAGATCGAGGTCGTTCTTGATCGGCTGGTCGAGGAGGGCTGGCAGTCGGACCGGCGTTATGCCGAGAGCATGATCCGGGTGCGCTCGGCTCGGCGCTACGGCCCCGGCCGGATTGCCGCGGAGCTGGCCGAACGGGGCGTGGACGAGGCGGTCGTCAGCCAGGCCTTCGAGGCCGAGCCACGTGACTGGGAGGCGCTGGCCCGCGAGCAACTGCTCGCCCGCTTTTCCGGCCCGCCGGAGGACTTCCCCGACCGGGCCCGGCGCCACCGCCACCTCATCGGCCGCGGCTTTCCTCCCGAGCTTTCCCACGAACTGGCCGGCTGGTGGCCCGACGAGGACAGCGCTCCCGATTTTCCCTAGCCCGCCCATCCATCGGAAATGGCGCCAGACTGCGCTACAATCCGCGCTTTGTCTTCCCGCTTTCCCGAGATGGTCCGTGCATGAAAACCAGTGCCGAGATACGCCAAGCCTTCCTGGACTTCTTCGCCGAGCGGGGGCACGAGGTCGTGCCCTCCGCTTCGCTGATTCCGGCCAATGATCCGACGTTGCTGTTCACCAATGCCGGGATGGTGCCGTTCAAGGAGGCCTTCCTCGGTCAGGAGAAGCGCGAGAATCCCCGCGCGGTCTCCGTGCAGCGCTGCGTGCGGGCCGGCGGCAAGCACAACGATCTCGAGAACGTCGGCTATACCGCCCGGCACCACACCTTCTTCGAGATGCTGGGCAACTTCAGCTTCGGCGACTACTTCAAGCGCGACGCGATCCGCTACGGCTGGGATTTTCTGACCGAGACTTTGGGCCTGCCTGCCGAGCGCCTTCTGGTGACCGTCTACGATACCGACGACGAGGCCTACGCCCACTGGCGTGACGACATCGGCCTGCCGGAAGACCGCATCCTGCGCATCGGCGATGATCCCGACGGCGGTTCGGACAACTTCTGGCAGATGGGCGACACCGGTCCCTGCGGCCCCTGTTCCGAGATCTTCTGGGACCACGGCGAGCACATCCCGGGTGGCCCGCCCGGCTCGCCGGACGAGGACGGCGACCGGTTCATCGAGATCTGGAACATCGTCTTCATGCAGTACGACCGGGCGTCCGACGGCACGCTCAGCGACCTGCCCAAGCCCTCCGTGGACACCGGTATGGGGCTCGAGCGCCTTGCCGCCGTGCTGCAGGGCGTGCACTCGAACTACCAGATCGACCTGTTCCGCCACCTGATCGACGCGGCGGTCGAGGTCACCGGCGCGGGCGACCGCGAGTCGAGTTCGCTCAAGGTAATCGCCGACCACATCCGTTCCTGCGCGTTCCTGGTCGTCGACGGCGTGCGCCCGGGCAACGAGGGACGCGACTACGTCCTGCGCCGCATCATCCGCCGGGCGGCCCGTCACGGCCACAAGCTCGGTCAGGACGCGCCGTTCTTCCACAAGCTCGTCGGCCCGCTGGTGAAAGAGATGGGCGCGGCCTACCCGGAACTGACCGAGGCCGCCGACGAGGTCGAACGCGTGCTGCTCGCCGAGGAAGAGCGCTTCCTGCAGACGCTGGCCTCGGGCATGCAGGTGCTCGAGCAGGCGGTCGCCAAATTGCCGCCGGGTGGGACCATCGACGGCGAGACCGCCTTCAAGCTCTACGACACCCACGGCTTCCCGCTGGACCTGACCGCCGACATCGCCCGCGAGCGGGGGCTGTCGGTGGACGAGGCCGGCTTCGAGCGGGAAATGGCCGAGCGCCGGGCCCAGTCACGCGCGGCGAGTCACTTCACTGCCGAGACGATCAAGATCGGAACCGACGAGCCCACGGCGTTCGAGGGCTACGAGCAGGACGCCCTCGAGGCGCGGGTGGTCGCGGTCGCCCGCGAGGGCAGCCAGGCCGAGTCGCTCGAGGAAGGGCAGGATGGCGTGATCGCGCTGGACCGCACGCCGTTCTACGCCGAGTCCGGTGGCCAGGTGGGCGACACCGGCGTGATCGAGTCGGCCCAGGGGCGCTTCGTCGTGCACGACACGCAGAAGCAGGGCGGCGTCTTCCTGCACCACGGCACGCTGACCGACGGGCGCATGGCGCCGGGTGATGCGGTCACCGCGCGCATCGACGTCGAGCGTCGCGCCGCGATCCGTCTGAACCATTCCGCCACGCACCTGCTGCACGCCGCGCTGCGCGAAGTGCTGGGCGATCACGTCCACCAGAAGGGTTCGCGCGTCGGTCCCGAGACGCTGCGGTTCGACTTCTCCCACGACAAGCCGGTCACCCGCGAGCAGCTGCGCGAGATCGAGCGGCTGGTCAACGCCCAGATCCGCGAGAACCATGCCGTCGAGACCCGCGAGATGGCGATCGACGACGCCCGGGCGGCCGGGGCGATGGCGCTGTTCGGCGAGAAGTACGGCGACACCGTGCGCGTGGTGAGCATGGGGCCGTTCTCCATGGAGCTCTGCGGCGGCACGCACGCGGGGCGAGGCGGTGACATCGGCCTGTTCAAGATCCTCGCCGAGTCCGGCGTGGCCTCCGGGGTGCGCCGCATCGAGGCGGTTACCGGCGCCACGGCGCTGGCGGAGGCCGAGCGCACCGAGCAGACCGTCGACGAGATCGCCGAACTGCTGCGCGGTCCGAAGACCGAGGCGGCCGAGCGGGTCGGTCAGATGCTGGAACGCTCCCGTCAGCTCGAGCGCGAGCTGGCGAAGCTCAAGGCCGAACTGGCCTCGGCTAGTGGCGACGAACTGGCCGACCGGGCCCAGGCGATGGGGCCGGCGAAAGTCGTGGTGGCCGAGTTGCCCGGTGCCGATGCGGCCGCCATGCGCGAGAGCATGGACAAGCTGCGCGACAAGCTCGGCACCGCCGCGATCCTGCTGGGCACGGTGGACGAGGGCAAGGTGCGGCTGATCGCCGGTTTGTCCAAGGATCTCACCGACACCTTCAAGGCGGGCGAGTGGGTCAACGTTGCCGCCGCCGAGGTGGGCGGCAAGGGCGGCGGCCGGCCCGACATGGCGCAGGCGGGCGGCAGCGAGCCGGAGCACTTGGGCCGGGCCCTCGAGGCCGCCCGGGAATGGATCGCCACCCGGCTTGGTTGAACCGACCGGGAGCCGCGCTGTCGGACCGTAATCCGGGTGGCGTGGTAAGGCTTTGGAATCAGGTGGATGAAAAGGGAATTGGCTCGGTTTATACTGTCCGGCTGCTTTGGCCCATTTTTTGGCCCTTTCAGGTCGGCGATGCGAAACCCACCCGACGCTTAGCACGAGACCCAAGGAAACCATATGGCGTTAATCGTTCAGAAATACGGCGGTACCTCGGTAGGTAGCGTCGAGCGGATCAAGGCGGTTGCCGAACGCGTCAAGCACGCGGTCGACAACGGCGACTCGATCGTCGTGGTGGTCTCCGCGATGAGCGGCGAGACCAACCGCCTGATCTCGATGGCGAAGGAGATCCAGAGCGATCCCGCCCCGCGCGAGCTCGACACGCTGGTCGCCACCGGCGAGCAGGTGACCATTGCGCTGCTCTCCATGGCCCTGCAGGCGCAGGGTCAGGAGGCGCGCTCCTACACCGGTGCGCAGGTGCGCATACTCACCGACAGCACGCATACCAAGGCGCGCATCCAGTCGATCGATACCGACACGATCGAGGGTGATCTCGAGGCGGGCCGGGTGGTCGTCGTCGCCGGCTTCCAGGGCGTCGACGAGCACGGCCAGATCACCACGCTCGGTCGGGGCGGTTCGGATACCTCGGCGGTCGCGCTGGCTGCGGCCCTGAATGCCGACGAGTGCCAGATCTACACTGATGTCGACGGTGTCTACACCACCGACCCGCGCGTGGTGCCCAAGGCCCGCCGCCTCGACCGGATCACCTTCGAGGAGATGCTGGAGATGGCCAGTCTGGGCTCGAAGGTGCTGCAGATCCGCTCGGTGGAGTTCGCCGGCAAGTACAACGTGCCCCTGCGGGTGCTGTCCTCCTTCCAGGACGGCCCCGGCACCCTGATTACCCTGGAGGAAGACGGCGTGGAAGAACCAGTAATTTCCGGGATCGCGTTCCACAAGGACGAGGCCCAGCTGACGATCAAGGGCGTGCCGGACAGCCCCGGGATTGCCTACAAGATCCTCGGCCCGATCGGCGACGCCGACATCGAGGTCGACATGATCCTGCAGAACGTCGGGGCGGACGAGACCACCGACTTCACCTTCACGGTGCACCGGAACGACTTCGACAAGGCACTCGACCTGATGCGCAACACCGCCGAGGAGCTCGGCGCGCGCGAGGTCTCCGGCAACCACAACATCGTCAAGATCTCGCTCGTGGGCGTGGGCATGCGTTCGCACGCCGGCATCGCTTCGAAGATGTTCCGGGTGCTGTCCGAAGAGAAGATCAATATCCGCATGATCGCCACGTCCGAGATCAAGATCTCGGTGGTGATCGACGACAAGTACCTGGAGCTGGCGGTGCGTGCCCTGCACGACGCCTTCGAGCTGGACACTCCCGAAGTGTCCCTGACCTGAAGCGGTTCACAGGCTAATATCGAGTCAGGTCCCGGAGGACTATCGGGACCCCGAAACACAGAGGCTGACCTATGTTGATTTTGACCCGCCGTATCGGTGAGGTGCTGCGCATCGGCGACGACGTCGCCATCACGGTGCTCGGTATCAAGGGAAACCAGGTCCGGATCGGTATCGATGCGCCCAAGGATGTCGCGGTGCACCGCGAAGAGATCTACCAGCGCATCAAGAGCGAGACCGAAGGCGACGACGGCAACGAGTCGGCCTGATCCTTGTTCCGCCGGCGTGCCGGCAACACGTGTTCCGGAAGGACCGGGGCCTGGCGCCCCGGTCCGCCGGGGACGTACGCCGGTACGTGGCCAGGAATCCCCGGGAATCGGGCCGTTGTGGCGTTGATTCCCCGGGCCAAAGCCGCTACCATGCGGCGCTTGTTGGAGAGGTGGCCGAGTGGCTGAAGGCGCTCCCCTGCTAAGGGAGTAAGGGGTTGATAGCCCCTTCGAGGGTTCGAATCCCTCTCTCTCCGCCATACGGGAAAGCCCCGTCCGGTATCGCCGGACGGGGCTTTTTTCGTCCGGTCCGGTCCGGGTTCTAGCGCCCGGGGCGGTTGCGCGCGGCCATCAGCTGCTCGTATTCCTCCGGGGCAAGGATCTGTCGCAGATCGACGAAGCTGCCGCTCTCGTAATCCGTCAGCGCCGGCAGGGCCTCGAGAAGCCGATCCGCCGCCCGTTCCGGTGTCAGCAGGGCCTCGGTGCCGCGGGCGGCCCGTATGCGTTCCAGCGCGGGGAATCGCTCGGCATCGCCCTCCTCGAGGAGTTCGTCGATGATGCGCGTGTCAATCAGTCCCGGCGCGACAGCGGCGAGATGTGTCTCGGTGAACTCCTGTGCGTAGAGACGGCAGAGCATGTTGAGGCCCGCCTTGGACAGGGCGTAGCCGCCCCAGCCGCGATTGCCCAGCACCGCCGCGCCGGAGGAAATGGCGACGATCCGGTCGATCCGGATGCCGGAGGCGAGCAGCCAGTCGAGGATCACCTTGTTCGCCCAGACGTTGATGTCCATGACCGCCTTGAGCTGTTCGAGCGACTGCCGGCTCATGTCCTCGATCTCGCCGAGCACGCCAGCGTTGAGTACCACCAGTTCGAGCCGTTCCACGCCGTCGAGAAGTGCCTCCAGGGCGGGGGTGATGGCCTCGGGATCAGACAGGTCGCAGTGGACCTCGGCGACCCGTCCGGACAGCGCTTCGCAGCCGCGTCGACTGCAGCCGTGGACGTGATAGCCGCGGTCGAGCAAGGCCCGGCTCAGGGCCAGGCCCAGACCGCTGCTGTTGCCGGTGATCAACGCGTTCGCGCTCATCGTTCGTTCTCCTCCGGGAAGTCGTCGGGTGAGTCAGGCAGGTAGGTTGTCGCAGGGCGGGTGGCATTCGCTTTCGGCGATCCGGTTGCGTCCGCGCCGCTTGGCCAGGTACAGGGCGCGATCCGCCGCGGCGATCAGTTCGTTGACCGAGCCCGTGTCACGGCGGCTGAGCGCCACTCCGGCGCTTGCGGTAATGGTCTCCGCGTCGAGCGGCGGTTCCCAGTTCAGCCCGGCGAGCTGTTCGAGGATTCGGGCGGCGACCCGGCAGGCGGGCCTGCCGCCTCCCGCTCGCCCGCCGACGAGGAACTCCTCGCCGCCCCAGCGCATGGTCAGGGCCGTGTCCGGTGCGGACCGGTCGATGATCTCGCCCACGCGGGCGAGCACCTCGTCTCCCACCAGGTGCCCGAAGCGGTCGTTGATCGGCTTGAAATGGTCGACGTCCAGAGCGATCAGCGCGAGGTCGTCGTCGGCCTCCCGGGCCTCTCGCAGCATGACCTCGAGTCGTTCCATGCCGCGGCGTCGGTTGAGCAGGCCGGTGAGCGCGTCGTGATCGGCCATCCGTTGCAGTCGGGCTTCCATGGCGCGGGCATCGGTCTCGTCGTGCACGAGCCCGGTGACGCGCAGGGGGTGGCCGTGTTCGTCCCATTCCACCACCGCGCCGCGATCGTGCACCCAGATGTAGTGACCGTTGCGGTTGCGCAAGCGGTAGACGGCCTCGAAGCGGTCGCGCTCGCCCTCGAGGTGGGCCTGGAGGGTGTTTAGCACCATGGGCAGGTCGTCCGGGTGCACATTGTTCTTCCAGGTCTCGATCACCTCGGGCATCTCGTCCGGCCCGTAGCCGAGCAGACTGTGCAGCCGGGAGCTGAATACCAGCCGCCCTTCCTGCGGGTACCAGTCCCAGACACCGTCGGCGAGATCGTGGAGGATGTCCCAGCGATCATCACCGTTGGCCACGGCTTCGCGCCGCCGGCTGATGTCCCGCGCGACGGAAACGAACACTTCGCGTCCGTCCATTTGGGTGACATGGGTGATCACCTCCACCGGAAACTCGCGGCCGTCGGCGCGCTGGTGGGCACCGATGAAGCGATAGGGGCTCTGCCGGCGGATCACCTCGGCGATCTCCTCCCAGGCGGGCATGCCGTGGACGCGGGTCTGCAGGGAGAGCACCGAGTGATGCAGCACCTCATCCCGTCCGAGGAGCAGGTCCTCGTGGGCCGCCCGATTGCAATCGACGATGCGCGAGGTCTCGGGATCGATCAGGTAGACCGCGTCGGGCAGGCCGTCGAGCAGGCGAGGGGTGAATGCATCCATGGGCTTCCCTCGTGGAGGACCTCTGCAGTCAATCAGAGTTCTCTAATGGAAGTCTCCGATTCTATCCGTCGGTGTCCGTCGTGGGAAGGGCGGCAGCCGGCCGGGCTGGTCGCTCGCGACATCGAGCGTCGTGTCAGCGCGTCTCGGCCAGCAGTCGCCGGATCATGCCGTCCGCCTGCCGCCCGTAGCCGCCGCCGAACAGGTTGAAGTGATTCAGGACGTGGTAGAGGTTATAAAGCGTCTTGCGTACCCGGTAGCCCGGGTCGAGCGGCAGGTGGGCCTCGTAGGCCCGGTAGAAGGCCGGCGGGAAGCCGCCGAACAGCTCGGTCATGGCGATCTCGGCCTCGCGGTCGGCCCGGTAGGTCGCCGGGTCGAACAGCACGGGCGTGCCGTCGGCGAGCCCGCCGTGGTTCGCGCCCCACATGTCGCCGTGGATCAGGGCCGGCCAGGGGCGGTAGTCGGAGAAGAAGGCCGGCAGGCTCTCGACCAGCTCGTGCCCGGCCTCGACCGCGCTCGAGGACAGGCCGCGTTCTGCCGCCCAGTCGAGCTGCGGGGCGAGTCGTCGCTGGCCATAGAAGCGGGCCCAGTCGTCGTCCTCGCCGCCGAGCTGCGGCATCGCCCCGATGAAGTTGTCTGACTCAAAGCCGAAGTGCTCCTGCGGTTCGGCATGCAGTTCGGCCATCGCCTCGCCGAGCGCGGCGGGATCGACCGATCCCAGGTCCAGCCATTCGAGCAGCAGGTAGGCCGTGCCGTCGACGCTTCCCGATGCGACCACTTGGGGCGTGCGGATCCGCTCGCCTAGTGCCTCCAGGCCGTGGGCTTCGGCGGGGAACATGCCGTCGTCGCGGTCGGGGTGGGTCTTGACGAACAGCGGGCCGGCGTCGGTCTCCAGCCGGGCGGCGTCGGCGATGCAGCCGCCGCCGATGCCGCGCTGACCCTCGACGGTCAGCCGGTCGCGTTGCGCGATGGCCTCGGCCAGCGGCCCTTGTGGTGCCTCGCTCTTGTGCAGCCGGGCCAGTGCGTCGTCAAGGATTGCCTGATACGTGGTGTGGGCAGCCATGGGTCGCGTAGAGCTCCTCCTGTCTTGCCTCGATCCATTCCCGGGCGAT
>JBNJFM010000026.1:0-29709 GCA_051746865.1 Pseudomonadota bacterium
CCATTCACCCCGAGCAAGGAATGCAGACATGACGAGAACCGGTGGATTGCTGGCCGACGCCCTGGCACACCTCAAGCCCCTGATGGACTGCGAGACCATCTCGGAGGATGCGCGCCGACGGCTGTCGCAGCCCAACCGCGTGGTGGAGGTGGAGATCCCGCTGCGGATGGATGACGGGTCGCTGCGGGTGTTCACCGGCTGGCGGGTTCTCTACGACAACACCCGCGGGCCGGGCAAGGGCGGCATCCGCTTTCACCCCAACGTCACCATCGACGAGGTCGAGGCCCTGAGCTTCTGGATGGCGGTCAAGTGCGCCGTGGTCGACCTGCCGTTCGGCGGAGCCAAGGGCGGCATCTGCGTCGACCCGAAGGGGCTCTCCCGGCTGGAACTCGAGCGCCTGTCGCGCGGCTACATCCGTGCGCTGCTGGATTTCCTCGGCCCCGACCGGGACATTCCCGCCCCGGACGTGAACACCAACGAGACCATCATGGGCTGGATGGCCGACGAGTACCGCCAGGCAGCCGGCCAGCACCGGCGCGGGGTGATCACCGGCAAGCCGCCCGGGCATGGCGGGTCGCTGGGGCGTACCGAAGCCACCGGCCGCGGTGCCCTGCAGGTACTCAACATCTGGGAACGACGCAATGGCCGGGGTGACGCCCATCCGACGATAGCCGTGCAGGGCTTTGGCAATGCCGGCTACCACTTCGCTCGGCTGGCGCATGATGCCGGCTACCGCGTGGTGGCCATCGCCGATTCGCGCGGGGCGATCTATCGCGAGGAAGGGCTCGACCCGCTACCGATATGGGAACGCAAGAACGAGGCCAAGGAACTGGCCGGCCAGGTCTACTGCGAGGCCTCGGTCTGCTCCGAGGTCGAGGTGGATTACCTCACCAACGAGGAGCTGCTGGCATTGGACGTGGACATTCTCGTGCTCGCCGCTTTGGAAAACGCGATTACCGAGGAGAACGCCGATTCGATCCAGGCGAAGACCGTCCTCGAGATCGCCAACGGCCCGATCAACAACGCCGCCGACCGGATGCTAGACGAACGCGGCGTGATCGTGATCCCCGACGTGCTGGCCAACAGCGGCGGGGTGATCGTCAGCCACATGGAATGGGTGCAGAACCGCATGGGCGACTACTGGAGCGAGACCGAGATCCAGCAGCGACTGGGCGACCGGCTGGGCGAACAGGCCGACCTGGTCTTCGCCCGGGCGACCGGCGGGAACGAATCCCTGCGTTCGGCCGCCTACCGGCAGGGCATCGAACGCATCGCCATCGCCATGGATGGACTGGGTTCCGAGCGCTATTTCTGCGGGGACAGCGGGCAGTAGCTCAGAAGTAGTGTCGCCAGCGAATGCTGAGGCTGGCGGGCAGGTGGCCGAACTCGGTGCGCGGCTGCCCGTCGGGGCCGAGTCCGTCGCCCGAGCCGACCAGCAGGGAGACGAGCAGGTCGGACTCGTCGCCGAGCGAGTAGTCGAGATTCACCTGGTGCAGGAGTGATGGCCGGCGTCCCCCGTCGCCCTCGGCCAGCGGGCTGGCCAGCAGCGTGTAACTGCCACGCAGCAAGGGGGTGAGATCGCGCTCGGCACCCAGCCCCAGTGTCTGCCGCCCGAGCTGCGGCATCAGGCCCGAGGCAAACCGCTCCGAGTGGGCCACCGCCGGCAGGGAGTCGGCACTGCCCGCGCCGGCGCCGTGGTCGTACCATTCGGCGACCAGCCGGGTGCCGTCGCCGAGCTGGTAGTCCAGCCCCGCGATCCAGAACAGGTCGCCGTCGCGGGACTCGGCCAGCCCGTGTCGAGCGGCCTCCACTCGCCAGCCCACTCCTTTGACTTCGCCTTCCAGGCTTGCCCCGAGCACGTTGTCGCCGCGAACCCGCCCGGCCAGCAGGGCGAGGGCCGAGCGCATGCCGAGCTGCCGGCGGTAGTGGATGGCCAGACTGTCCTCGGACGAGCCGTCCCGGGGCGAGAGTACGCCGGCGACGGTCAGCGAGGAGAGCGGATCCGGGTACCAGTCGAGCACGACGGCATCGATGCCCGGCTTGAAATCCGTATCCAGGTCCGTGGGGGCGAAGGCACCGAAGACGTTCAGTGGCTGCCAGAACCGTCCGGCACCCCAGTCGATCGGCTGGCGGCCGATGGCCAGTTCGAGATTCCGCTGTCGCCAGCGGTACACGGCGCGGTCGAGTTCGTAACCGACGCGGGTGGTGTCGGCGGCACGGCCGCGGTCGATCCAGTCCTGCGCCAGCGGCTGGTAGCGGAAGTTGCCGGCGGAGGCGAACCCGCCGCCCGGCAGCCCGTCGAGATGCAGGCGGCGGGTCTTGACGTGCAGGGACCAGTCTCCGTGATCGGTAATGTCGTCGAGCATCAGCCGCAGACTCTGCTGATCGGCACTGGGCCAGTCCCGCGCGGCAGCGACATCGTCGTTGCCCGGGTGAGCGAGCGTGCCGAACACGGCGGTGCGCGCCGTGAGCTCGGCGGCGGGTGCCGCCTGGCTGATGGCCAGTGCGAGGACGACCCCCGCGAGGGATCTAGTTGTGATGGTCGTTTCGCGCATGCTCATTGCGTTCATCGCCGACGATGCGCCCGTCCCGCAGCCGGATGATCCGTTCGGCGCGTTCCATCACCCGCGGGTCGTGGGTGGAGAACAGGAAAGTGGTGTCTTCCTCGCGGGCGAGGCGGTGCATGATGTCGAGCAGGGCGGTGGCGTTCTCGGAATCGAGGTTGGCGGTGGGCTCGTCGGCGAGTACCAGTCTCGGACCGGCCGCCAGGGCCCGGGCGACGGCGACACGCTGCTGCTGGCCGCCGCTGAGTGCTGCGGGGCGGCGGTGCATCATCGCCTCCAGCCCCACCAGTTCCAGGTAGTGTCGCGCCCGTTCCCGCCGCTCGCCGGCCGGGCGCCCCTGCAGGACCATCACCAGTTCGACGTTCTCCAGCGCGCTCAGGACCGGCACCAGGTTGTAGGCCTGGAAAACGAAGCCGACCTCGAACAGGCGGAAGTCGGCCAGCCGCGCCTCGGGCAGCGCGGTCATCTCGGTGCCGCGCAGCCATACCCGGCCCGCGCTGGGGGCGTCCAGCCCGCCGATCACGTTGAGCAGGGTGGTCTTGCCCGAACCCGACGGCCCTACCAGTGCGGCGAATTCGCCGGTCTCCACCGCCAGGTCGATTTCGGTCAGGGCGTCGACCGTCACCTCGCCCTGGCGGTAGGTCCGGGCGATGCCCTCCAGTTTCAATAGCGTCATGGTCGTCCCTCTTGGGCGAGGTTGCCGTTCATGTGCGCAGTGCCTCCACCGGCGTGATTCGCGAGGCCTTGATCGCCGGGTAGATGCCGCTGGCCAGCGTCGCGCCGAAGACGATGGTGGTCAGCTGGACTACCCGTTCGGACGAAAGCTCGGTGTGAATTACCGGGTCCATGAAGGTGCCCATCATTGCCGTACCGCCGCCGATCAGCGCCTCGAGGTCCAGGCCGTGCTGCGAGAACCACAGGTGCACCCCGCCGCCGACCACCCAGCCGACGGCCACTGCGAGCAGGGCGAGCAGCAGCGATTCGAAGCCCACCAGCAGGAGCAGTTGCCCCCGGCCCATGCCCAGCGCTCGCAGCAGGCCGAATTCGCGGGCGCGTTCGAGCACGCTCATCAGCACGGTATTGAGAATGCCGAAGACCACCATCACCAGGATCAGTATCAGGAAGATGTAGTTGCCGGCGTCGTCGATCAGGATGAACTGCACCAGTTGCGGCATCATCTCGCGCCAGTCGAGTACCGCGACCTCGGAGGTGGCCACCGCCGCTGCGATTTGTGGCTTCCAGTGCGCCATGGCGTCGGCATCGTCGAGAAAGATCGCGAAGCGCGTCACCGGCCGGCGGTCGGGGTCGGCGCCCTCGGCGACAAGGAAGCGGCGTGCCAGCGACAGGTCGGCAAGCACCAGCCAGTCATCCAGCTCGTCGACGCCCGAGTCGAATATGCCGCGTACCCGGCCGAGTTGTGCCTGAGTGTCGCCGTGACGGTCGCCGGCCATGATCACCACCTTGCCGCCGAGCCCCAGCTTCAGCCGGGAGGCCATGCCGTCGCCGATCACGATCCCGCGATCATCTCCGGCCTTGAGCCACTCGCCCTCGACCAGGCGTGGCGCGAGGATGTTCGCCCGCCGATCGCCGGCCGGGTCGATGCCCTCCAGTCCGGCTCCCAAGGAATTGCGCGCGCTGCTGGCGAGCACCTGGAGCGAGATGCGCGGGTCGACCGTGCCGGGGATGTCCAGCCGCTCGAGCGCTGTTTCGATAGTGCGACCATCGGCGAGAAACTTGTGATTCGCCGGGGCGGCCAGGTGCCCGCGCGGCTGGACCGTCAGGTGCCCCTCGCCCAGCGAGATGGCATTGCGCACCATGCCGTTGTGACTGCCGTCGCCGATGCCGATGAACAGTACCGCCAGGCCGAAGCCGGCGGCGATCGAGGCCAGCGTGATCAGCGTGCGCCGCCGATGTCGCCAGAGATTGCGCCAGGCCAGAAGCAGCAACAGGCCGGGCGGCAGGCGTCCGTGGTGTTTTTTCTCGGGTCCGCCGGTCACATCGCCTCCACGGGTTTCAATCGCGTGATGCGCCAGGATGGGATCAGGGCGGCAAGCAGGGTGATCGCGACCAGCAAGGCCACTGCCTCGAGCACGTGGCCGGTGACCAGCTCCAGGGGAATGATCGGCTCGAAGACCATGCCGGCCCAGTCGTAGCCGTCGGGCAGGGAGGCGGAGAAGTCGATACCGTCGCCGAGCGCGAGCACCACCGCCACCCCGGCTGCCACCCCCACCACGGCTGCCACCAGCGAGAGGAAGAACGATTCGCAGAGCACCATCGCCAGCAGCCAGCGCCGTTTCATGCCGATGGCCAGCAGGATGCCGAATTCGTGGGTCCGTTCGTGGATCGCCATCAGCATGGTGTTGAGCACGCCCATGGCGGCCAGCGCGATCACGATCAGGCCGATGATCAGCAGCATGGTCTCGCTCAGGGCAAGCAGGTCGGCTACCGCCGGGTTTATCTCGCGCCAGTCGCGGACCACCGCGGGACCGCCCAGTTCGTCCAGCGGCCGGCTGGCGACCAGCTCATCGACTTCCTCCCGTATGCGCTCGGCGGTCGCGGCCAGTTGCCCGGGGTGGTCGAGGTGCACGGCCAGTTCGTGGACGCCCGCGTCGAGATACATCAGCTCGCGCCAGGCACTGATCGACATGAGCACGCCCATCCGGTCGAAGTCCGGGGAGAGTGGCTTGAGGATGCCCGCGACCCGGTAGAGGTCATTGCCGATGCTGCCGTCCGCCGCCTGGGTAACCAGCACCAGTTCGCTTCCCGGTGCAAGCTGCATGTTCTTCGCCAGTTGTGCCCCGACCAGCACCTGGTGGCGGGGGCGGGGCTCGTCGCTCATCCGGTCGATGGCCGCCGTGCCGGCCCGCCGGTGCTCGAGCAGGGTGGTTACGTGCTTTTCGCGCTCGGGGTCGACCGCCTCGATCATCACCCCGTATGAGGTCTCCTCTGCGCTGGCCAAGCCCGCGGCATAAAGGCGCGGAGCGACGTGGATACCGTCGACGCGGGCCTCGAGAGTGCCGATCCAGTCGCCGGGCAGCGTGGCGTAGAGATCCTGATCGTCGATGAAGGCGCGACGATGTAGCTGGATATGGCCGGTGGTGCGCTCGGTGGCCGAGGCGACCATCTGGCCGATCATGCCCTCGAGCAGGGCCGAGTAGAGGATCACCATCACCAGCCCGCCGGCGAGCGCGGAGATGCTCAACCCGCTGCGCACGGGGTTGCGCCACAGGTTGCGCCAGGCCATGAACACCAGCAGGGGCAGGCGGGTGATCGGGTGGGGGGTCATCGGATCAGCGCCGGCGCTCGAGATTCTGCAACGAGAAGAACGAGCGTTCGAGTTCAACGCCGAAGGTGATCTCGTCGTAGCGGATCACGGTCGATTCGTCCGGGTTGTCTTCCGGCTGCAGGGTCAGGCGCATCGGCACCCAGCGTTCGTCGACGCGCTCGACCTCGTCGAAGGTCATCGTGCGCACCAGCTCGTCGGCCTCGTCGTAGTAGCGCGCGGTGATCGGGGCGAGGGTTTCCTGCTCGATCACCAGCACCACCCGTCCCCACACCACCGGGGCCTCGGGGCGGGGAACGGCGGTCAGTTCCCAGACCCGGCAGCCGTCGCGCTCGCCCTCGAAGGTGATCGAGCTCTCGTAGTCATCCTCGAAGTAGCTCTCGCGGACCAGGTCGTCGTGGGTGAAATGGCTGCCCATCCAGGAGCCGGACATCATGCTCGATGGAATTCGCGTGACCCGGTCGATCTTGGGCAGGTAGTTCCAGATGTTCTCCTCGACCTTGAGCGTGGCGATGCCCCGGTCCTTGATCGGACGCTCGATCACCACCAGCGAGTAGTCCTTGCCCAGCGACCAGGCCTCGAGCTGCATCTCGCGCTGGTAGCGCTGTGTCCTGACCTGCATGGTCATGGTCGCCTGCGAGGTCTCGCCGTGCCAGAGCCGGTCTATGTGATGCACCAACTCATCGACGGTGATCGCGCTCGCCGTGGTGGCGACCATCATCAGCAGGGCAGCCAGACCCAGAGCGGTCGGGCGGGCAGGAGTGGACGAGATGATCGGCATGGCGGGTTCCCTCCGGGCCCGTTTGCTCACGGGCTCGCATCAAGGCTAGCACCAATCGTTGGGCACCTCGACAAACCGCTTGCGCCACCCGATTGCCCCGTAGACACAGTCATCCGAGTGCCGCGCCTGGTTAGCTGTTACCGAGCATGTAGGCACGAAGCTGCCGCTCCTCTCGCATCACATAGAGGACGAGAACCTGCTTCTCATCCTCACGATAAAAAATGCGACACGGTGGAACCACTACCTCCCTGTATACCGAATCAGGGAGCTCAGGAGGAGTCCGTCCGGATTGGGGGAAATCTTTCAAACGTTCGGTTTTTTCAAAAACTTCCTGGACCAGACGGCTTGCGGCAACAGGAATATCCAGAGCAATGTACTCAGCGATGGCATCCAGTTCCTGAAGGGCGGGCTCCGTCCAGATTACTTCAGCCATTTACTCATTTTCTCTCTGGCCTCGCTTTGGCTGTACGTTCTTCCCTCGACTACAGCACGCTCTCCCCGCGAGAGCCCCTCAAGCAGTTCAAGTCGGCGCTGCATGAACTCGTAATCCTGCACATCGACAAGGTATGCGGATGGCTGACCATGTTCCGTAATCAGTACCGGCTCTTTGGAGAGGTGCAGATCTGCCAGAATTTTTGTGGCTTGGCGCTTGAGGTTCGTAACAAGCTCAACTTTCATGGGCTCACCCTGAATCAGATCAATAGTGACACTATAGTATCACTGCTCGGAAGAGGCCGTCCCATCGACTCGTCAATGGATGAACCAAGCGCCGGATGCGTTCGGAAAGGGATAAGGAGCAGTCTCCGTATGCACCAAGTGGATCACGCCTGCTTGCGAGACACCTTAAGCTGCCGGGAAGCATCCTTCCGTGTTCCGGCTGGACATCACCGGGATGCCCATCGGGTAATGGCGTTCCTGTCCCTAGGTCGACGACCCACTCGGGTCGGTTTCGGTACAATGCCGCCATGTCCAATGATCCCATTCTCGACCCGCTCAACGCCGCCCAGCGCGAGGCGGTGACCAGCCCCTCTCTGGCCACCCTGGTCCTCGCCGGTGCCGGTTCGGGCAAGACGCGCGTGCTTACCCACCGCATGGCTTGGCTGGTGGCCGAGCAGGGCATCTCGCCCTATTCGTTACTGGCGGTGACCTTCACCAACAAGGCCGCCGGCGAGATGCGCGGGCGGCTGGGTGCGCTGCTCGACGGCCAGGAGCTGGGCCCGCGCGGTGTCGACGGCATGTGGGTGGGGACTTTCCATGGGCTGTCCCACCGGCTGTTGCGCCAGCACACCCGGGAAGCGGGTCTGCCCGAGGGGTTCCAGATCATCGACGCCGACGACCAGTTGCGGCTGGTCAAGCGCCTGATCCGCGAGGCGGAGCTCGACGAGAACCGCTTCCCGCCGCGCCTGGTCGCCTCGATGATCAACGGCTTCAAGGAAGACGGGCTGCGTGCCCGGCACGTGGTGCCGGGCGACGACCCCATCCGTGACCAGGTCATCGTCATCTATAAGGCCTACGAGCGCGTCTGCGAGCGCGGCGGGCTGGTCGACTTCACCGAGTTGCTGCTGCGTGCCACCGAGCTGCTGCGAGGCAACGATGCCCTGCGCGCGCATTACCAGCGGCGTTTCCGCCAAGTGCTGATCGACGAGTTCCAGGACACCAACGCCCTGCAGTACGCCTGGGCGCGCCTGCTGGTGGGCGAGGACAACGGCATCTTCGCCGTGGGCGATGACGACCAGTCGATCTACGGCTGGCGCGGCGCGAAGGTCGAGCATATCCAGCACTTCTCGCGCGACTTTCCCAACACCCACCTGGTGCGCCTGGAGCAGAACTACCGTTCGACGCGCACCATCCTCGAGGCGGCCAACAGCGTTATCGCGAGAAACCAGGGCCGGCTGGGCAAGAATCTCTGGACGGAGGGCGAACACGGAGCCCCGATCCGCTTCTACCGCGCCTTCAACGACCAGGACGAGGCCAACTTCGTGGTCGAGCAGATCGGTGCGGCGGTGGGCGAGGGGCATTCGCGCTCCGACTGTGCGGTGCTGTATCGCTCCAATGCCCAGTCGCGCCTGCTCGAGGAGGCGCTGATCCGCGAAGGCATCCCCTACCGCATATACGGCGGCCTGCGCTTTTTCGAACGCGCCGAGATCCGCGACGCGCTCGCCTACCTCAAGCTGGTGGCCAACCGCCACGACGACACCTCCTTCGACCGGATCGTCAACCGGCCGACCCGCGGGATCGGCGACAAGACCCTCAACCAGGTGCGCCAGGCCGCCCGCGAGCAGGGCGCCTCGCTGTGGGACGCCGCGCTGATCCTGCTCGCGGAGAACCAGCTCTCCCCCCGGGCCGCCGGTGCCCTGCGGCAGTTCATGACCCTGATCGAGGCGATCGACCAGCAGACCATCAACGACGAACTGGGCGAGCGCATCGAGAAGACCATCGACAAGAGCGGCCTGCGCGCGCTGTTCGAGAAGGACCGCGACCGCGAGCGCGGCGAGGCCAAGATCGAGAACCTCGACGAGCTGGTCTCCGCCGGACGCGGTTTTGTCATGGATCGGGCCACGGCCGAGGAGATGGGTGAGCTCGAGGCCTTCCTCGCCCATGCCAGCCTCGAGGCGGGGGAGGCGCAGGGCGAGTCCTGGGAGGACTGCGTGCAGATGATGACCCTGCACGCGGCCAAGGGGCTCGAGTTTGCGCAGGTATTCCTGGTCGGCGTGGAGGAGGGGCTGTTCCCCCACCAGATGTCCATCGACGAACCGGGACGGCTGGAGGAGGAGCGTCGGCTCTGCTACGTGGGCATCACCCGTGCCGAGCAGCAGCTGACCATCACCTGTGCCGAGTCGCGCCGACTGCACGGAAAGCAGATCTTCCCCATGCCGTCGCGCTTTCTCGGCGAGCTGCCGCCGGACCTGGTCGAGGAGGTCCGGCCCCGTGCCACGCGTGCCGCGCAGGCCTTCGGTCCCAGGCAACGTGAAGGCGAGCCGGGACCGCGCACGCACAAGCAGAACGAGACCGGATTTACCGTCGGCCAGAGCGTGCGCCACGCCAAGTTCGGCGAGGGCACCATCCTCGACTACGAGGGCACCGGCGCCTCGGCGCGGGTGCAGGTCAACTTCGGCCAGCACGGCACGAAGTGGCTGATCCTGTCGTATGCGAATCTGCAGCCGGCCTAGCCAAGCTGGAAGCCGGAAGCTCGAAGCGGCTATTCTTCCAGCTTCAGGCTTCGAGCTTCCGGCTCATGCCTCCCGTTTTCCGCACATCCTGAATCATCCGAAACCTTCAAGGAGTCTTCCATGAAACGCCGCGAGTTTCTGACCTGGGCCGGTGTCGCCGGCGCCGCTACCGCCCTGACCGGCTGCAACGGCGAGACGGGTGAATCGTCTTCCACCGGGGCGGTGGCGAGCGGGCCGACCGCGGCTGACCCGATCAAGTGGAAGATGGTGACCACGTGGCCGAAGAACTTCCCCGGCCTGGGTACCGGCGCGAACAACATAGCGAAGTACATCAACGAGATGTCTGGCGGGCGCCTGGTGGTCGAGGTCTTTGGTGCCGGCGAGATCGTCCCGGCGCTGGAGGTGTTCGACGCGGTCAAGGCGGGCACCGCCGAGATGGGTCACGGCGCGGCGTACTACTGGCAGGGCAAGATGCCGGCGGCGGCCTTCTTCGCCGCGATGCCCTTCGGCCTGACTGCCGACGAAATGAACGGCTGGCTCCACCACGGTGACGGCATCACGCTGTGGGAGGAGCTCTACGCGCCCCACGGCATCATCCCCCGCCCGGCGGGCAACACCGGCCCGCAGATGGGCGGCTGGTTTAGAAAGCCGATCGAGTCGCTGGATGACTTCAAGGGGCTGAAGATGCGCCTGCCGGGCCTGGGTGGCGAGGTGTTGCGCCGGCTGGGCGTCTCGGTGGTCAATACCCCGGGCGGCGAGCTGTTCCAGGCGCTGAACGACGGCACCATCGACGCGGCCGAGTGGGTGGGGCCGTTCAACGATCTCGCCTTCGGCTTCCACCGCGCGGCCAAGTACTACTATGCCCCGGGTTGGCAGGAACCCTCGGCGACCATGGAGGCGCTGATCAACCGGGAGGCCTTCGAGGCTCTGCCCGCGGATCTGCAGCAGATCGTCGAGGGGGCGATCCGGATGTCCGCCGGCGAGATGCTGGCCGAGTTCACGGCCCGCAACAACCGTGCGCTCAAGAAGCTCACCGAGGAGCACGGCGTCGAACTGCGCTACTTTTCCGACGAGATCATGGCCGCCCTGTTCGAGCAGTCCAACGAGGTGCTCGCGGAGATCACGGAAAAGGACGCCTTCGCCGCGCGGGTGTTCGACTCGGTCCAGGCCTATCGCAAGGACGTGGCGCAGTGGACGCAAGGTTCGGAGTTCACCTTCCTCCAGTCGCGCCAGCGCTTCATGGGACTGGGGTAGGTCTGTCCGGACTCACTCGGCGTTCGAGCGGATCGTCCAGACCCGCTCGGCGAGCGCGGCGGCCAGCGGGCGGTCGTGGCGGCCGATGGTCACCCGCACGTCCGCCGAACCGGGATGCCCGGCCCGTCGCCGGACGAACTGCCCGGGCAGCACACCGGCCTGGGTAAGCACGCGCAGGTCGGCGGCGTTTTCGGCGGCCAGGCGGACCACGGTGGCCCCTTCATCGATGGCCAGGTCGCTCAGGGCCACCATCTGGCGGCGCTCGACCGGGGCCTCGTCGGGCTTCGGGATCGGCGCGCCGTGGGGGTCGAACTCCGGGCGGCCAAGGTGGTCCCACAAGCGATCGATCAGGCGGCTGGAAAAGGCGTGTTCGAGGATTTCCGCCTCGGCGTCGACGTCGGCCAGCGGCACGTCCAGATCCTGGACCAGGAAGGTCTCGATCACGCGGTGACGACGGATCATGTCCACCGCGATCGCCCAGCCGGCATCGGTGAGCGCCGCCCCTTGGTAGCGGGCATAATGGATCAGCCCGTCGGTGTGCAGCCGTTTGAGCATGGCGGTCACCGAGGCCCGGGCAATGCCCAGCCGGTCGGCGATCGCCGAGGTGGAGACCGACGGGTCGGGTGACTGCTCGGCCAGCTTGAAGATGGCCTTCAGGTAGTCCTCGTATGCAGTGCTCGCCATGGGTATGCGGATCGGGGTCGCGACCGACCGGGCCGATGGCTCGTGCGGGTCGGCAACGTGGTGAAGATAGGGTCTAACGTTAACATGGGCTCGCGGGTCGTGCTTGCACGAGCCGCGCGCGTCTCTCTACCATCCCCAGTCCACCATTCGGACAGGCGAGGTCTGTTGTGCTGAAGTTTCTTGTTCGCTGGCGGGATCGTGCGATCACGCCGTTCGCCCCGGGGCGCCGGGCCATGCTGGCCCTCGTCGCGATGACCCTGATGCCGGCCGCTGCCGGTGCCCAGGACGAGGTCCTGCGTTACGGCGACTCCCGGGAGATCGAGCCCCTCACGGTAGTGGCGGACACGACGATCAGCGCCGGGCTGGTGGAGAACATCGCCGGCTCGTTTGTCGAGGTCCGCTCGGCGCTCGAGCGGGGCGAGACGCCCGAGGCCTACTCGCTGGACGAGGCGGATCGCCAGGCGATCGCGGACGCGGATCTGGTCGTCTACCAGGGGCTGGGCCTCATGCCGGACTTCATCGAGGCGGCCGAGATGCGTGACGAGGCCGACCGGGTCGTGCTGTCCGAGGGGATCCCGGACTTTCGTCTCATCCGCGGGGGTGGCGAGGTCAATCCCCACACTTACCACTCCCCGTCACTGTTGCAGTACGCGGTCGATCATCTCACCCGGCAGCTCAAGGAAAAGCTGGATCCGGTAGCCGGCGAGATCGAGGGCAACCGGCTGCGCATCAACATCGAGCTCCAGTCGCTGGTTCGCGAGACCGAGGGGCTGATGGAGGAAGTGCCACGCACCGAGCGGCTGCTGGTGACCGACAACGACGTGCTGGCCTATTTCGCCAAGGACTACTACTTCCAGTTGCTCGACGTGCGCAACGAGGAAGATAGCCGGGAGGCGGTCGAGCTGATCAACCGCTACGACACGCCCAGCGTCTTCAGCGTGGCGGGGGTCGGCGACGGGGCCATCGATGAGTGGCTCGAAGCACATCGCGGCGACGACATTCCCGGTTCGGTGAAGCTCGCCCCGCCCCTGGTCGCTCTCTGGCTGGGCAAGCCCACCATGCCGACCGGCACCTACATCGGCCTGTTCCGGCAGAACGTCAACGACATCATGCTCGGCCTGCGACCGTTGCCCGAGGCCGGCGAGCGGGAGATTCGTTAGCTGCTGGCGCGGTGATCCTGCGCCAGCTCGCGGTAGAAGCGGGCGGACTCGGATAGGTGCTCGCGTTCCTCCTCGGTCAGTGCGCGGACCTTGCGTGCCGGCGCGCCGAGGTAGAGATAGCCGCTTTCCAGGGTCTTGCCCGGCGAGACGACGCTGCCGGCGCCAATGACGACCTCGTCCTCGACCACCACGTCGTCCATCACGATCGAGCCCATGCCGACGAGCACCCGGTTGCCGACGGTGCAGGCGTGCAGGATCGCGCGGTGGCCGACGGTGACTTCCTCGCCCACCCGGCAGGGCATGCCTTGCGGGTGCCTGGCCGAGGGCTGGTTGACGTGGATGATCACGCCGTCCTGCAGGTTGGTCAGTCGGCCGATGCGGATCTGCTGAACGTCGCCGCGGAGCACGGCGGCCGGCCATACCGAGACGCCTTCCTCCAGCACCACGTCGCCGATGACCACGGCCGTCGGATCGATCCAGCTGTCTTCGGCGACCTCGGGGAGCTGTTCCTGGAAATTGCGTATCATCGTCGGGATCCACCTCGGAGTCGGTCGTGCCATGGAAGGGGCGCATTCTACCGTATCGGAAGCCGGAAGCCGGAAGCCGGAAGCCGGAAGCCGGAAGCCGGAAGCCGGAAGCCGGAAGAGGGTTGGGCCTGATTCTGATATCTTGCTTCTGACTTCTGACTTCTTGGGTACCGCCTTGTCGTTGATCGCCGAGAAAACCCGTGCCTACCTCGCCCTGACCCGGCTGGACCGGCCGGTGGGCATCCTGCTGCTGCTCTGGCCGACCTACTGGGCCCTGTGGGTCGCGGGGGACGGGCGGCCCGATCTGGCGATCTTCGTCATCTTCACGCTGGGCGTGATCGCCATGCGTTCGGCCGGTTGCGCGATCAACGACTTCGCCGACCGGCACGTCGACGGGCACGTCACCCGCACCTGCAACCGGCCACTGGCGACCGGGCGGATCACCTCGCGCGAGGCGCTGGGGGTGTTCGCCGCGCTGGTGGCAGTCTCCTTCCTGCTGGTCCTGCAACTGAACGCTACCACCATCGCCCTGTCGGTGGTGGCGGTGATCCTCGCGGCCACCTACCCGTTCGGCAAGCGCTTCCACCATCTGCCCCAAGTACATCTGGGACTGGCCTTCGGCTGGGCGATCCCGATGGCGTTCGCCGCCCACCTGGGCACGGTGCCGCCGGTGGCCTGGGTGCTGCTGGTCGCGAACATCGGCTGGACGCTGGCCTACGACACCCTCTACGCCATGGCCGACCGGCCGGACGACCTGAAGATCGGGGTCAAGTCCTCGGCGATCCTGTTCGGTCGGTACGACCTGATGGCCGTGTCGTTGGCCTTCGTCTGGGCGCTGGGCTTCCTGGTGCTGGCCGGGCTGATGGTCGGCCTGTCTCCGGTCTACTACGTCGGTCTGGCGCTGGCGGCTGTCAGTGCGGTGTGGATCGTGGCCACGGCCCGCCTGCGCGAGCTGGAGCCCTGCGTGCTCGCCTTCCGTCGCAACAACGTCTTCGGGGCGATCGTCACGCTGGCGTTCGTGGCGGGTTTTCTCTGAATCGGGATGCATTGCTGCGTTTTCCGGAGGATGGTCTAGACTCGGAATTTGGTTTGATGCCTAACGATCTGGAACAGAGAAACGGAGGATTCCTCGTATGTCCGGAAAGCTCGTGCTTCCCCTCGCCCTCGCCGCCGTGGCGTTCACCGGCATCCAGGGCACCGCTCAGGCCGCTGATCCCGAAGAGGTGATCGAGTATCGCCAGGCAGTGTTTCAGGTGACGAAGAACAACTTCGGCCCCATCGCCGACATGCTCAAGGGCGAGATCGAGTACGACCAGGCGACGGTGGAGAAGAACGCCGCCGTGGTGCAGATGATGAGCACGCTGGTCGGCGATCGCTTCCCCGAAGGCACCGATGCCATGGCCGGCGAAACCAATGCCCTGATGGAAATCTGGGACGAGCCGGAAGCGTTCGACGACGCGGTCGCCGAGTTCGAGACCACGGCCAAGGCGCTGGTCGAGGCGGCTAACGGTGGAGACAAGCGTCAGCTGGCCGCTGCAGTCAAGGATGTCGGCGGCAGCTGCAAGGGCTGCCACGACGATTTCCGTCGCGACGACTGACCGTCTCCTGGCTCGTGTGACAGCAAGGGCCCGCCGCATCCGGCGGGCTTTTTCGTACCCGGCTCGACGGTCTGGACTAGAGTCCGGGGACAGACCAGACGGGAGGTACGCCATGCTCGTGTTACGCCGCACCGCGGCGGCCGCGCCCGACCGGGTCGAGGCCGCCTTCAAGCAGGACATCGCGTCCCTTAACCCCGACGATCTGCCGCTCGAGCAGGCCATGGCGCACGGGAACCTGGCCCGTGGCGAGGATCTCTCCGCGATGCTGCTCCGCGTCGAGGAAGACGGCGAACGCCGCCGCGTGCATGCCGGCCTGTTCTTCAGCAGCCGCGTCATCGGCTGTGCCTGCGCCGACGACCCCACGCCCGAGAGCGACCTGGGCGAATACGTCGAGGCGGTGTTCGACGTGCATCGACCCGACGGGGAGACGAGGGTCATCCTGTCGGAGTGCACCCACGAGAATGCATGAAAGGAGGAAGACGATGCGAGGAATGTTGCCGCTGGCCCTGACGCTGTCATTGGGGCTGATGCTGGTTACCACCCCGTTGCGGGCGGCACCGGCCGTCGATGACGCCGCCGCGCTGGCGGGGATGACCGAGGCGAAGGGCGTCTTCCAGATCGACTTCACGGAAGCGGAGAAGACCGCCTTCTACCTGGAGGTCATCCGGGGCACGCATGCCAATTTCGTCCGGCAGGGCGTCGAGCCGGATCTGGTGATCGTCTTCATCGGGCCCACGGTGCAGTTCCTGTCCACCGAGACGGGCGAGGAAGTGGCCGATCCGGCCACGCTGATGCGGATCGAGTCCGAGGTGGCGCGTCTGGCCGAAATGGGCGTGCGCCTGGAGGTCTGCACGGTGGCGACCGAGGTCTTCGGCGTGGACAACGACAGCCTGTTCGACGGCCTCGAGCTGACCGGAGACGGCTTTGTCTCCATGATCGGCTGGCAGGCCCAGGGCTACCACCCCATCACGCTGTTCTGACGAGCCGTCGGTTCAGGGGCGAGCGTCGCCGTCGTCGTCCGTTTCCACCCGGTCGCGCCCGGCCTCCTTGGCGCGATAGAGGGCTTGGTCGGCGCGGCGCATCAGTAGCTTGAGGGGCTCGTCGACTCGGTGGGTCGCCACGCCCAGCGTGACGCTCACCTCCACCCGTCGGCCGTTGGGCAGACGAATGGGCGTGCTTCCGATGGCCTCGCGGATACGCTCGGCGGTCCGCAGGGCATCCGCGCCGCCGGCTTGCTGCAAAAGGATCAGGAACTCGTCCCCGCCCCAGCGGCAGAGCGTGTCGACCTCCCGGATCTCCCGGCCGATCAGGTCGGCCACGCTGCGCAGCACGACATCGCCTGCCTCGTGGCCGTGGCGGTCGTTGATCGTCTTGAAATGGTCGATGTCGAGAGCCAGCAGCGAAAAGGGCTGGCCGGAGCGCTGCTCGACCTTTCCGGCCTGGTCGAACTGCATCTCGAGCGCGGACCGGTTGGCGGTGCCGGTCAGCGGATCGGTGGTGGCCAGGTTTTCCAGGCGCCGCTCGTACTGGCGCAGCACGGCCCAGGCAATGACGATCACCAGGATGGCGACGCCCAGCGCCAGCATCACGTTGACGATCAGCGTGCCGAGCAGGCGGGGGTCGGCGCCGGACTCCCCCTGTTCGACCACCAGGTACCAGTCCAGCTCGGGTATCAGGCGTGTATTGACGTAGACCTCCTCGCCACTCTCGGTCTCGTAGGAGAACGCCGTGCTCGGGCTGGTCAGCACGCGAATGCTATGTCTTGAAAGACCGGGCTGTTCCTGGATCGAGTCGGGTCCTCGGTGCTCCGAGCCGTGCAGGGTGACCTGGCCCTCGTGGTCGATGAAGTAGATGTCCCGGCCGTAGCGCTGCTGGTAGCTCTCGATCAGCTCGGCCACCGTCTCGACGGCCAGCCCGATGCCCGTCACGCCGAGGAAGTCTCCTTGCGCGTCGACCACCCGGTAATTGACGAAGATGGTCAGGCGGGACGGGTCGGCCGTGTCGTGATCGATGTTGATCTCGAACGGTTCGTTCATCTGCCGGGCGCGGAAATACCAGGCATCTGCCGCATTCGCCCGGCTGATGGTCTTCAGGATGCCGTCGGGGTGGTAATAGCGCTTCGAGTCGTCGGCGGCGAAAAAGGCGGTGGTGGTGTCGTACTTCCGCTGGATTTCCCCCAGGTACCGGATGATCCGTTCCGGGGTCTTCTCGCCTTCGCGCGTCCAGTCCCGCACGAAGGTGTCATGGGCCATCAGCGAGGAGATCAGGATCGAGCGCAGCAGATCCCGTTCGATCTCGGACAGGATGTTGTCGCTGGTCAGCGGCAGTGTTTCCTCGGCGAGGCGGGTCTGGACCGAATCCTTGACCAGAAAGTAGCTGACCAGGCTGGTGGTGACGAACCCGAGGGTGAGCATGCCGGTCAGGGCCAGGATGAACGCCAGTCGTTTTCGTTGCATACCGTCTTCTTGTCGTTTTTTTTCGGCGGCTCGCCTCGAGCTTACAGGTAACGCGCGGCGAATGCCTCCGCCGTGAGCGGTTCGCTTTCCAGGTGCCCCTGGTAGACGTCGCAGCCGTGGGCCGCGAGGAAGTCGAGCTGTGCCCGGGTCTGCACGCCCTCGGCGATCACCTCCAGGCCCAGGGCATGACC
This sequence comes from Pseudomonadota bacterium, assembly GCA_051746865.1. Lineage (GTDB taxonomy): Bacteria > Pseudomonadota > Gammaproteobacteria > Halothiobacillales > Halothiobacillaceae > Guyparkeria. The sequence continues at coordinate 17,669 of JBNJFM010000026.1, forward strand.
GAGATCGAGGATCACCCGGGCGATCTGGCCACGATCGTCGGGCTCGTCGATCAGGTCGACGAAACGCTTGTCGATCTTGAGCACGTCCAGGGCGAACTGGCGCAGCTGGCCGAGCGACGAGTAGCCCGTGCCGAAGTCGTCCAGCGCGACGTGCACGCCCATGCGGCGCAGGCGGTCGAGCAAGCGGCGTGCCTCGTCCTCGCGGTGGACGATCGCGCTTTCGGTCAGCTCCATTTCCAGGCGATCCGGGGGCAGGCCGCTGTCCTCGAGCGCCTGCTGCACGATCTGGTCGACATTGCCGTGGCGCAGCTGGTGCGGGGAGAGGTTGACTGCCAGGCGACCGAAGTCGCGACCCTCGTCCAGCCAGCGGCGGCCGATACGACAGGCTTGGCGCAGGACCCAGACGCCCAGCGGCCAGATCAGCCCGGTGGTCTCGGCGACCGGGATGAAACGGTCCGGGCCGATCGCGCCGCCGGCCGCGCCCGGCCAGCGCACCAGTACCTCCGCACCATGCAGCCGGCCGTCGGCCACCCGGATCTGCGGCTGGAGCACCAGGTCGAGCTCGTCGTTCTCGATCGCCTGGCGCAACTCCAGCTCCAGTGCGATCCGGTCGCGCGCGGCGTCGGTCATCTCGTCCGAGAAGAAGCGGAAAGCGCCCCGCCCCTCGTCCTTGGCGCGGTACAGGGCCGTATCGGCCTGTTGAAGAAGCCCGACGGCGCTGTCGGCACTGTCCGGGAACAGGGTGATGCCCACCGAGGCGAGCACCCGTACCCGCTGGCCGGCGGACAGCAGCCACGGTTCGCCCAGGGCCTGGATCACCTCCTCGGCGATCTCCCCGGCCGCTTCGCCATCACTGATGCCCGAGAACGCCAGGGCGAACTCGTCGCCGCCCAACCGCGCGATGGTGTCGGCGGAGCTGAAACGCTCCCTGAGCCGTTCGCCGACCTTGACGAGCAGCTGGTCGCCGGCGACGTGGCCGAGGCTGTCGTTGACGTCCTTGAAGCGATCGAGATCGACCATCAGCAACGCGATGTTCTCGTCGCGACGACGGGCCACCTCGATCATCTGTTCGAGACGGCCGACCAGCAGCAGCCGGTTGGGCAGCCCGGTGAGCGGGTCATGGTGGGCGAGAAAGTCGAGTTGCGACTCGTTCTCCTTCTGCCGCGTGATGTCGACGAACAGGCCGACGTAGTGGCTGACGGCTCCGTCCCGGTCGGTCACGGAACTGATGCTCAGGATCTCGGGGAAGGTCTCGCCGCTCTTGCGCCGGTTCCAGATCTCTCCCTGCCAGTGGCCGTAGGCCTCCAGGGAGGCCCACATGTCGCGGTAGAAGCTGCGGTCGTGCTGGCCGGACTCGAGCAGGCGCGGCGTGCGGCCGATGACCTCCTCGGCGGTGTAGCCGGTCAGCTCGGTGAAGGCCGGGTTTACCTCGACGATGACCTGGTCGCGGTCGGTGATCAGTACCCCCTCGCGGGTGTTCTCGATCACCTTGGCCATCAGCCGTTCGTGTTCCTCGATCTCGTGGCGGTCCTGTATGTCCGTGACCACGCCGTCGAACCAGCGCACCTCGCCGGCCTCGTCCCGATGCACCAGGGTCAGATCTTCGAACCAGCGATACTCCCCGTCGGCCATGCGCAGGCGGTATTCCTGCCGGTAGCGGGTCTCGCCGCGGGCGACCAGCGCATCGACTTCCTGTTCGACCACCGGAAGGTCATCCGGATGGATGATATCGGCAAAGCACAGCTCCCTCGACTGCCACTGCCCGACCGAGTAGCCCCACCGCGTGACGTTGTCCGAGACGTAGTCGGCCGGCCAGCCCCGCTCGGGCAGCCAGCGGAACAGCACGGCCGGACTGGCGCGCACGGCCTCGCGGGCCTGCTCGAGGGCATGCTGGCGGTCGAAATGGTCGAGCGCGAAGGACAGGTCGGAAGCCAGGTCGTCGACGGTGGTGCGGATCGCCTCGTCGAAAAAGCCGGTCGACTCGGCATACAGCGCCATCGCCGCCACCGGTTCGTCGCCCCGATAGATGGGGAAGGCGGCCACGGCATCGACGCCGGCATCGCGGGCCGCCTCGTGCCAGAGGGCCGTGTCCTCGCCGGTCTGGAAGTGGTTGATCACCTCCAGGCGGCGCTCGCGCACAGCCTTGCCGACCGGCCCGGTGCCGGACGGCTCATCGGCGTTGACGCTCACCTCGATCCGGTCGACGTAGCCCGTGGCGTCCCCGTAGCGGGCCACCGGGGTGACCACGCCGGTGGCCGGATCGATTCGTCCGATCCAGGCGAAAGCGAGGTGCCCGCGCTCGACCGCCACCTGGCACGCCGTGGCAAAGAGCTCGTCGGCGTCGCGGGAGCGGGCGATCGCTTGGTTGGTCTGGGAGAGGAAGTCGTAGAGGTCCTTCTGCCGTTGCAGGGCCTGATGCGCGCGCCGGCGCTCGGTGACGTCCTCGGCCAGGGCGACCAGGTACTCCACCTCGCCGTCCTCGCGGTGAGTGACCCGAAACTCGAACTGCAGCCAGACCGGCCGTCCGTCACGACCGGCGAGGGTCAGTTCCCGGTTCCAGGCCTCGCTTCGCCCTTCGAGCAGTTCGACGAGGGCCGGATCGTCCGGGGCGATACCGGGCAGCAGTTCCTGACAGCTTCGCCCCGAAAGATCCTCGTCGGGATGACCCAGCAGTCTTGCCATGCGCTCGTTGGCTTGCAGGACATGGCGATCCCCCGGGGAGAGCACGGCCATGCCGACGAAGGGCAGGTCGTAGAACACCCGCAGCAGGCGATCCTGTTCCGCGGTGCGGGCGAGCAGCTGCAGTGATTCGCTTTCCCGTGTCCGCCGCCAGAGTAGCAGCAGGGCGATCGCCATCACGGTCAGCAGGAAGAAGGCGACCACCGCCAGTAGCAGCAAGGCGTCGCGCAGCGGCGCGAGGGCCTCGTCCCGGTCGACGTTGCTGATCACAAGCCAGTCGGTGCCGGGAACCGGGCGGGTGGCCCCGATAACGGCCTTGCCGAGTGGGTCGGTGCCGGAGAACCGGCGTGGGTCGGCTTTCGGGCCGAAGTCCTCCGGCCCCAGCGGGGTTTCTTCCCAGGCCCGTCGTGCCGGGAGTGCCGGCTCGTCGTCCGACGGACCGAACAGCCGCAGGTGCCCGTCACCCGGCGTCGCCAGCACGGTACGCGCCGAGAGGTGGCCGCTGACCGGGCGGTGGACCAGCGGGAGAATCGCCGATTCCGGGTTCGTGCGCATCACCACCCAGGCCCGCGTCTTCCCGGCGGCACCGGGTTCGATCGGGATGGGCACCAGCCAGTCCAGGTGCGGGTGGTCGTGCTCATCGAAGGCGAGTGGGCGCCGGGCGATCGCATCGCCGTCGTCTCGAAGGGTCGTCAGGAGCCCGGGCCGAAGCCGGCCGATGCCGCGATCGAGCAGAACGTCACCGTCGGGGCCGACGAGGGCGATCCCTTCGTAGTGGTAGGCCGAGATCATCGCGTCGAACAGGGCGGCGAGCTCGGCTCGGGCGCGCTCGTGCCCCGGTCCGCTCGCGACGATGCGCCCGGTCTCCTCGACGAAGTCGTCGGAGGTCTGCAGGACGCGGCCGTCACCGTGGCGTTCGTCCAGCCAGACCGAGAGCTGATCGGCCTTCAGCGCGGCGATGGCGGCCATCTGCGACTGGTTGCCGGCGACGATTTCCGGAGCGCGGTAGAGGTAGGTGCCGCCGACAATCGCCCCGACCAGGAGGACGTTGGCGAGGAATACCGTCAGATGGGTGGGGGCGTGCGGATGGCGGTTGCTAGGGAATGCAGCGCCCGTGCCTGCCGCCGGCGGTTCGGGGAACAGCCAGCGCAGCATGAGGTAGAGCAGCAGACCGGTGACCGCGACGAAGGCCAGCCCCTTGAGCAGCCCGAACCGGGCCAGTTGCTCGGGCTCGATCAGGAGTTCCAGCAACCAGTCGGAAAACAGGATCCACAAGCCGGCGTAGAGCACGTAGAGCAGCGAGACGGCCAGCGGAGAGGTCAGGCGTCGGCGCGGTTCGGGGTCGGGTTGTTGGTCGCGCGCCGTCATGGATGGTTGCATTTTCCTGCGATCAACGGGCTTGCCGGCGTGGGTGGGGCAGGAGTGTCAGGTCAAGAATGGGCCAGTCACGGGGTGAAGTCCAGTTGTCCCGAGGTCTCCGGGGCGTCCAGCGCCAACGGGTCGAGCAGCAGCTCGCGGGCGTTCTCCCGGGCGATGCGCCGGGCGACCGATGGTGGCAGCTGATCCACCCACTGCCGTATGGTGGCGGTGGCCTGGTCGAATCGCCGCCAGCGGGGCAGGCTGTAGGTATCCACGCCCACGAGAAACCGGTTGGGATGGTCGAGGAACAGGGCCCGCCATTCCGGGAGCAGTTCCCCGCTGGCATCGAGAAACCGCTCGTCGCGTACCGAGGTGTCGATGAACAGGCCCTGCGGGTGCCGGGCGAGTGCCGCGCGCAGCACCGTGGGGTCCGGGTCGGCGCCCAGGTGGGCCCAGATCATCCGCGAGTCGGGTTCGATGGCGAAGATGCGGTCGATGATGGCCAGATCGCCGTGGATCATCAGTACCAGTTCGCGCGCCGCGGCGATTTCCACCAGTCGCTCGAGGACGGGGCTGTCGCGATCCCTGCCGAAGATGTGCAGCTCGCCGATACCCCGCCAGTCACCCTCGTCCAGCCAGTGCTCGACCCGCTGCGGCAGGGTCTCGTCGTGCATCCAGGCCGGCTTGTCCGAGGCGTCGCGGTAGACACCCAGAAAGGGAATGATGCGGTCGGGGGCGAGTTCGTGGAGCGCGCGGGCGTTCTCCGGCGGCGTGCTGGTGACCACGGCGTGTTCGATACCGGCGTCGTTCAGCGTGTCGAGGATCGCCTGCGGCGGGATCGCCGCGCGTTGCTCGGCCTGGTAATGCAGGTGGGCGTCGAACAGCGGTGTCTGCGCTGCCACCGGCAGTGACAGGGCAAGTATTGCCGTCGCCAGCAGGAGATCAGTCGTCCGCATCCGCATGATCCTGTCCTTTCCCGCGGGGGAATAGCACCAGGTGGGTGAACTCGGGGCGCAGGTTCACCTTCGTGCCCGGGGCGTAGTGGTCGTGGCTGGGTGCCAGGCTCAGCAGTCGTGTGCCGTCGGGGAGTTCCAGGGTGTAGAGGAAGTTCGCCCCGCGGAACACTCGCTCCTCGATCACCGCCACGCCGTGGCCGTCGGGATCGATCACCACGTCGTCGGGCCGTACCAGCACGTCGACCTCGGTACCCGGCGGATACTCGTGGGAGACCTGGCCCTCCAGCAGGCCGAGCGCGGTCCGCACGCGGCCCGGACCGGTCATGGTGCCGGCGATCCGCGTGCCCTGGCCGATGAAGTCGGCGACGAACGGTGTCTCGGGGCGGTGATAGAGGTTGTAGGCGGTGTCCCACTGGTGCAGGCGGCCGGCCTGCATCACGCCGACGATGTCCGCCATGGCGAAGGCTTCCGCCTGGTCGTGGGTGACCAGCAGGGCCGTGGTCTCGGCCTCGCGCAGGATGTCGCGCAGCTCCCTTGGGAGCGTGTCGCGCAGTTCCACGTCCAGGCTGGAGAAGGGCTCGTCGAGCAGCAGGATTTCCGGTTTCGGCGCCAGCGCCCGGGCGATCGCCACGCGCTGCTGCTGGCCGCCGGACAGGTGGTGCGGGTAGCGCCGTTCCATGCCGGGCAGGCCGACCAGGTCGAGCAGCTCGGCGACGCGCCGGCGCCGGGCGTGGGTCGGTTTTCTCGGCAGGCCGAAGCCGATGTTGTCCGCCACGGTCAGGTGGGGGAACAGGGCGAGATCCTGGAAGATCATGCCCACCCGGCGCTGCTCGGGCGGGTGTCCCCAGCCGGCGCCGGCCACGGTGTTGCCGTGCAGGCGCACCACGCCCGCGCTGGGCGACTCGAAGCCGGCGACCGTGCGCAGGATCGAGGTCTTGCCGCAGCCGGACGGCCCCAGCAGGCAGCCGATCACGCCGGTCGGCAGCTTGAGGCTGACGTCCTCGACGGCGAGGGTATCGCCGAAGCGCAGCGTCAGGTCGACCAGGCTCAGTCGTTCGCTCACGGCGAGGCGGCCTCCTCAGGATTCATCGGCGGTGTCACGGCTGTCGGTTGTGGCTTCATGTCCTCTCGCGCGGGTGATCGAACGGCTGACCAGGATGACCGGCACCAGGCCGGCGGCCACGATGGTCAGTGCCGGCAGTGCGGCATCCCGCAGTCGTTCGTCGGAGGCCAGTTCGAAGGCCCTGACCGCCAGCGTGTTGAAGTCGAATGGCCGCAGCACCAGTGTTGCCGGCAGCTCCTTGAGCACGTCGACGAACACCAGCAGGGCGGCGGTGAGAAGACTGCCACGAATCAGCGGGATATGCACCCGCCAGAGCGTGGTGCCGACGTTAGCGCCCATCGAGCGGGCCGCGTCGTCCATGCTCTGGCGCACCCGGCCGAGCCCCGCCTCCACCGTGTTCAGGCTCACGGCGAGGAATCGCACCAGGTAGGCGAAAACCAATGCGGCCAGCGTGCCGGAGAGTAGCAGGCCGGTGGAGATGCCGAACTGCTCGCGCATCAGGCTGTCGAGGGCGTTGTCGAAACCGGCGAAGGGGATGATCACGCCCACCGCGATCACCGTGCCGGGCACCGCGTAGCCCATGCCGGCGATGCGGTTGAGGGTGAAGGTCAGCCGTCCCGGCATCAGCCGCTGACCGTAGGCGAGGAACACCGCCAGCAGCACCGCCACCAGGGCCGTCAGCCCGGCCAGGCCCAGCGAGCGGCCGGCGAGCGTGGCGAACTCGGCCAGGTCGCGGTTGGGGGTGACCTCCAGGCTCCAGACCAGCAATTGCGTGGAGGGCAGCACGAAGCCCAGCAGCAGCGGCAGGGCACAGGCGATGAACGCCAGCGTCGCCGTGCCCCGCCCCAGCCGGAACGACGGCCGTGCCTGCCAGGTGCCGTGATGGTGATAGCGGGCCTGCCGACGCGAGAGACGCTCGACGATGATCACGGTGAAGATCAGCGTCAGCAACAGTGCCGAGAGCTGCGCGGCGGCGATCGTGTCGTTCAGCCCGAACCAGGTGCGGAAGATGCCGGTGGTCAGCGTGGGGATGCCGAAGTACTGCACCGTGCCGTAGTCGGCCAGCGTCTCCATGACCGCCAGCGACAGCCCGGCGACGATCGACGGACGGGCTAGCGGCAGGGCCACCCGGCGGAACATCTGCCACGGGTTGAGCCCCAGCGAACGCGCCACGTTGAGCGCACTGGCCGACTGCTCCAGGAACGCCGCGCGCGCGAGCATGTAGACGTAGGGGTAGAGCACCAGCGTGAGCATCACGATCGCCCCGCCGATCGAGCGCACCTCGGGAAAGGCATACTCGCCCACCGACCAGCCGGTCATCGCCCGCAGGCCGGACTGCACCGGACCGGCCACGTCGAGCAGCCCGGTATAGGTGTAGGCGATGATGTAGGCCGGCATGGCCAGCGGCAGCAGCAGCGCCCACTCGAACACCCGCCGCCCGGGGAACTCGCAGACCGACAGCAGCCAGGCCGTACCGGTGCCCAGCACGAACGTTCCCAGCCCCACCCCCACGGCCAGCAGGGCGGAGTTGAGCACGTAGTCGGCCAGCACCGTGTCGGCCAGGTGCGACCAGGTCGACTTGTCGGGCCAGAAGACCGAGGCGACGATCACCGCCAGCGGGATCGCCAGCAGGAGGGTGACCAGGAACATTCCCGACTTCCACGCGGACAGGCCGCCGGCCCGGCGAAGGGCTGGCGGCCTGTCGGTGAGAACGGTGCCCCCGTCGGGTGTTACTGCCATCCGGCCCGGTCCATCAGGCGGACCGCTGCGGGGTTGAGTTCACCCAGTTTCGTCAGGTCGAGGTCGTCGGCCTTGAACTCGCCCCATTGCGCCAGCGTCTCGGAGGTCGGCACGCCGGGACGGACCGGGAACTCGTTGTTCACCTGCGCGTACCACTCCTGCGAGCTTTCGGTGGTCAGGAACTCGAGCAGCTCGAGTACCGCATCCTCCTTTTCGCTCGCGGTGACCATGCCGGCCCCGGAGACGTTGACGTGAGCGCCTCGGCCATCCTGGTTGGGCCAGACCAGCCGCACGGCGTCGGCCGCCTCGCGGTCGGTGTCGCTGCCGTTCTGCATCGCGCCGTAGTAGTAGGTGTTCGCCACGGCGATGTCGCATTCCCCGGCGGCCACGGCGCGGATCTGGTCACGATCGCCGCCCTGCGGCTTGCGAGCCATGTTGGCCACCAGGCCTTCGGCCCATTCCTGCGTCCACTCCTCGCCGCGCTCGGCGATCAGTGACGCGACCAGCGACTGGTTGTAGACGTTGTCCGAGGAGCGGATGCAGATGCGTCCCTTGAATTTCGGGTCGGCAAGATCCGCGTAGCTCGTGATCGCGCCGTTCTCGACGCGGTCCTTGTGGGTGAAGATCACCCGGGCGCGCTGTGACAGGCCGAACCACTGGTTGTCGACGTCACGCAGGTTGGCCGGGATGCGCTCTTCGAGCTCGGTCGATTCGACCGCCTTGAGCACGCCGGCCTCCTTGGCGCGGTGCAGGTTGCCGGCGTCCACGGTGATCAGCAGGTCGGCCGGGGTGTTGCGGCCTTCGCTTTCCAGGCGGGAGAGCAGGGCGCCGGCGCCAGCGGTCAGTAGCTTGACCTCGATACCGGTCTCGTCGGTGAAGCGGTCCAGCAGCGGGGCGATCAGGTCTTCCTTGCGGGCGGAGTAGACGTTGAGCGTGGTGGCTCCGGTCTCGGCGCCGGCGGCGCTCTCGTCGTTACCGGAATCACTGCATCCGGCCAGTGTCAGGCCGCCGGCAGCCAGGGCAATCGCGGCGAATCGGGTCAGGTGATTCATGTGAAAAGCCTCGTTGTCTCGGTGGTTTCGTCCGGGTCGTTGTTTTGTATCGCGGGTCAAGATAGTTCGGCCCGAGACGCCTGTCAAATGAGAATCATTCCTAGTCCAACTTCGATTGATATCACGGCACGTGGCCCGCGCCGGGCAGATGGCGGTCCCAGTAGGGATCCCCGGCGAACCGCTCGGCGAGAAAATCGATGAAGGCGCGCACCCGGGCCGAGAGGTGACGTGTCTGCGGGTAGACCGCATAGGCCCCGATTTCGGGCCAGTCCACGTCGGTCAGGATCGGCACCAGCCGTCCCTCGGCGACGGCACGGTGGAGGATGAAGGTCGGCTCGATGGTGATACCGGCACCGGCGATGGCCGCCTCGCGGAGAAAGTCGCCGTTGTTCACCCGCAGGCGTCGCCGGCCGCGAACGGGGCGCCAGCGTCCCCGCTCGTCGGTATAGCCCCACACGCGCGACTCCGGGACATTGCTGTAGACCAGGCAGTCGTGGTCGGACAGATCGGCCGGGTGCGTCGGCGTGCCGTGCCGCGCGAGGTAGTCGGGACTGGCCGCCGCGATATTGCGGATCGGGGCGAGACGGCGTGCCATCAGGGCGGAATCCGGCAGGCTTGCCAGGCGAATGCCCAGGTCGAAGCCCTTGCCGACCAGGTCGACCTCGTCGTCGTTCAGATCCAGGTCGAATTCCACGCCGGGGTGGGCGGCCATAAACGTGGCGATCGCCGGCTGAAGGTGCATCAGGCCGAAGGAGAGCGGTGCGGCGATGCGCAGCGTGCCGGTCAGCTCGCCGTGCTCGCGGGTGACGGCCTCCTCGGCCTCGTCGAGGTCGGCGAGGATGCGTCGGGCTCGGTGATAGAACGTCTCGCCCGAGGAGGTCAGCGCCAGGTGCCGGGTGCTGCGGTGGAACAGCTCCACCCCCAGGTGTCTTTCCAGATCCCGCAGGCGGCGGCTGACCGCCGACTTGGCCACGTCCAGCCGTTCCGCCGCGCCGCTGATCGAACCTGTATCCGCTACGCGGACGAAGGTGGCCAGGGCCGTGAATCGATCCATGTTCGTTCTCTTTTCGGCAACAGTGTTTTGAGACGTTAGTGGTTTAAATGCGTCCGGGCAACGACCAGACTCCGGGGGACTCAACGACATCGGAACGACATGCACTGGAGAAACACGACAAGCGGCTACGGCTGGCTCGCCATCGGCCTGCACTGGCTGGTGGCCCTGGCCGTTTTCGGCCTGTTCGGCCTGGGCCTGTGGATGGTCGAGCTGACCTACTACGACCCCTGGTACCGGCAGGCGCCGGGCATTCACAAGGCGGTGGGCATTTGTCTGTTCCTCGTGGTGGCCGGTCGGCTCGTCTGGCGCTGGATCAATCCCAGACCCGCACCGCGTGGATCCCGCTTCGAACGGGTCGCCGCCCGGCTGGTTCACGGGCTGCTGTATGCCCTGCTGTTCGCACTGATGCTCGCGGGCTACCTGATCTCCACCGCCGACGGCAGTGCGATCGACGTCTTCGGCCTGTTCGCCGTGCCGGCGGTCGTCAGCGATCTGCCTAACCAGGAAGACGTCGCCGGGCTCGTCCATCAATGGCTGGCCTGGACGCTGATCGCCCTGGTCGGTCTGCACACCGCCGCCGCGCTGAAGCACCAGTTCATCGACCGCGACGGCACGCTCGCGCGCATCCTCCGCCCCGAAACACCCTGACCCGATCACCAGACAAGGAGACTATCCATGTTCAAGCGAACCCTGACCACCGCGGCACTCGCCGCCGCCATCGCCACCCCCGTCGCCCTGCCGACCAATGCGCAGGCCGCCGAATACGTCATCGACACCGAGGGCCAGCACGCCTTCATCGAATGGCGCATCCAGCACCTGGGATATTCCTGGCTGTACGGCCGCTTCAACGACTTCGAGGGCGGTTTCGAGTACGAGGACGGCCAGATCGAGGACGCCAGCGTCGAGGTGACCATCGACATGGCCAGCCTCGACTCCAACCACGCCGAGCGCGACAAGCACCTGCGCGGCGACGACTTCTTCGACGTGGGCGAGTACCCGCAGGCCACCTTCGAGAGCACCGGCATCGAGTCCACAGACGACGGCTTCGTCATCACCGGCGAGCTGACCATGCGCGGCGTGACCAAGGAGATCGAGATCGAGGCCGAGAAGATCGGCGAGGGCGACGACCCGTGGGGTGGCTACCGCGCCGGCTTCCACGGCACCACCACGCTCACGCTCAAGGACTTCGGCATCGACTACGACCTGGGCCCGGCGGCGACGACGGCCGAAGTCACGCTGTCGGTGGAGGGTGTTCGCCAGTAGGACTTGTCCCGCCACACATGAAAAACCCCGGCAGGGTGACTGACCTTGCCGGGGTTTCTGCTTTTTGGGGGTGATCAGTAGTCGAACTGCGTCCCGACCATAAGGGCGCGCGGCTTGCCGATGCGAAAGCCGGCCGGTTGGATTCACTTGGTGAGAATCAGCTTGTTGGAAGCGGTGGTGCGTAGCAGATACCACTGTCCCGCGTGGTGGATCCAGAGCTGGCTGCCGGTTCCGAGCAGGGATTCGCTGTCGACTCGGGGCATGTCGGCCGGTGGTGACGGGTGCTTGTCCTTTTCCATCGATTCAGTCCTCCGGTTTGCACATGAGGCCGGGGCGTTCCCCGCCTATACGGGGCGCCCGCGCCGACATGGGAGCCGGCATCCGTATGGTGAATGCCGAGACCGGGTTGGCGTCATCATGCGCGTAGTCGAGTATGAGGTTCATTGAGTCGGCCTTTTGTTCGATTTCGTAGATCCTAGCCAGATTCATGGGCGAATGCAAAGCATTCCCATTGCGATTAGCGGGTGCGTTTCTGTCGGTCTGTCGGGATTCGACTGGGGGCGAGGCCGGACACGGAGTCGGGATGAGCCGTAGGCCATGCAAATCAAGCATGCCGGAGCGCACGGGTTGGTCTGGTTGTGTTCGAGCTGTCTTCGGCAGGTGGGGATGCAGTAAAGTGCCTGCCAGTGTCGCGGCGCGTTCGTCGCCGGAAACAGTTTGAGAGGAATGATCGATGGGTCTTGCTGTGCTTGCGGTCCTGTTCGGGCTGGCGGTGTTGGTCTGGAGTGCGGATCGTTTCGTCGAGGGGGCGGCCGCCACGGCGAAGCAACTGGGCATGTCGCCGCTGCTGATCGGCATGGTCATCATGGGTTTCG
>JBNJFM010000027.1:0-13498 GCA_051746865.1 Pseudomonadota bacterium
CGGGCCATGTCGGGCGGCTTCGACTTCTACCACGACAGCCAGTTCAACAACGTCACGCAGGCGGAGCGTCAGCCCGGATCGGGCTTCAAGCCCTACCTCTACTCCGCTGCCCTGGACAAGGGGTTCACCTGGGCCAGCCTGATCAACGATTCCCCGGTGGTGATCGAGGACGGGGTTCGAGAGGGCATCGACTGGCGACCCAGCAACTACGGGCGGAGTTTCGGCGGCATGCGGCGCATGCGGGACGCGCTCACCCATTCGGTCAACCTGGTGTCGGTCCGGCTCGCGCGCGCCGTCGGTCCGCAGAACGTGCTTTCCTGGGCCGGGCGCTTCGGTCTTCCGGTCGAGAACTGGAAGCCGACGCTTTCCATGGCGCTGGGTGCGTATACGCTCACTCCCCTGGAACACGCCGCCGGCTTCTCGGTCTTCGCCAACGGCGGGTATCGCGTTTCGCCCTATCTGGTCTCGGAGATCGAGAATCCGGATGACGGGGTGATTCACACGCATCCCGCGGTGAGTCTTTGCGACAGCTGTGGCGCGGACGCGGCCGATCCCAGCATGGCGCCACGAGTGCTCACCGAACAGAATGCTTTCCTGATGCGCTCGGGCCTGCGCAGTGTCGTGCGTCACGGCACGGGGGTGCGTGCCTGGCGTGCGCTGGAGCGGGGCGACATCGGCGGCAAGACCGGGACCACCAACGACCAGCGTGATGCCTGGTTCACCGGTTTCGGTCCCGGCTGGGTGGCATCTGCCTGGGTCGGTTTTTCCGACAACGACGAACTTGGGCGCCGCGAGACGGGCGGCCGCGCCGCCCAGCCCATGTGGATCGATTTCATGCGGGAGATGCTGCCGCCCGAGGAGGCGGAGGACGTGCCGCCCGAGGGTATCGTCGCTGCCTGGATCGATCCCGCGACCGGTCGGCGCGTGCCGGAGGGTCATCCGGGTGCCATCCGCGAGTACTTCGACACGACCAACCCGCGCGCCGAACTGCCGGAAAAGGATGCTGCCGCGGCGTCCGGGACCTCGCGCGAGGTGATCGAGAACCTGTTCTGATCGGACCCCGTCCGGCTTTACGGCGGGGCGGGGTGCATGCGACTGGGAGGTGAACCCATGGGGCCCGCGTCACTGGAGACCTTGCGAGTGGCCGCCAGGCTGTCTGCCGATTCCCCCGGCAAGGAGCCGCGGCGCGTACTCGAGCGGGCCGCCCGCGAGGTCGGCCAGCGGCTGGATCCGCGGTTCCTGTCAGTGGACCTCGAGCGCCTGGAGGCGGAGACGCGTCACTACCTGGCCACGTATCGCCCGGTGCATCGGCAGACCCTCGATGAGCTCAGGCGCGCTGCCCTGGAGGCTATGACGTTCCTCAAGCGCTTTCGGCCGCGATTGGTGGGGGACGTGCTGGCAGGGACCGCCGACGAGTATTCCCCGATCGTGCTGCAGCTGTTCGCGCCGACACCCGAAGCGGTAATCGATCTGCTGCTTACCCGCGATATCCCCTTCGACGAGTCAGAGACCACCTACCAGTACGGCGATGGCCGCACCGAACGCTGCTCGGTCTTCGAGTTGGGGGCGGAAGGTCATCACTTCCGGCTGGAAGTGTTCGGGGAAGAGGATATCCGCGAGGCCCCGAACCTGCCCGGCGGTCGAGGGACGATCCGTCGGGCCTCGGCAAATGCCGTGCGAGAGCTGCTTTCGGCCGGGGAGGGCTGAGGGCGTCGACCAGTGGAGGTGGTCGGCCGTGCCTCAGCGGGCGCTGAGGCGGTGGACCGCGTCCACCAGCACCTTGACCTTGTCCGGGTCCACGTGCTGGTGAATGCCGTGTCCCAGGTTGAAGACGTGGCCCGGATGCGGACCGAATTCGCCCAGGATGCGGGAGACCTCGCGCTCGATGACCTCGTCCGGCGCGTAGAGCACGCTGGGGTCGAGGTTGCCCTGCAGGGCGACGCGGTCGCCGACCTGTTCGCGAATGGTGTCGAGAGTGACGGTCCAGTCCAGGCCGATGCCGTCGGCACCGGTGTCCGCGATCCGCGAGGCCCACTGGCCGCCGCCCTTGGTGAACAGCGTCACCGGAACGTAGCTGCCGTCCGGGCGCTCGCGGTTCAGGCCGTCGACGATGCGCTGCATGTACTGCAGCGAGAAGTCGCGGTAGTCGTGCGGGGCGAGCACGCCGCCCCAGGTATCGAACACCATCAGGGCCTGGGCGCCGGCCTCGATCTGCGCGTTCAAGTAGTCCGTGACCGCGTCGGCTAGCCGGCCCAGGAGGTCGTGGGCCGCCTTCGGGTCGCTGTAGACCAGGCCCTTGACCTTGGCGAAGTCCTTGGTGCCGCCGCCTTCGACCATGTAGGTGGCCAACGTCCAGGGGCTGCCGGTAAAGCCGATCAGCGGGACGCGGCCGTCCAGCGCCTTGCGGATGGTCGAAACGGCGTTCATCACGTAGCCGAGGTCGGATCCCATGTCCGGTGTCGGCAGGCGGGCGATGTCGGCGGCCGAGCGCACCGGTCGCTCGAAGACCGGCCCCTCGCCCTTGACGAACTTCAGCCCCAGTCCCATCGCATCGGGGATGGTGAGGATGTCGGAGAACAGAATGGCCGCGTCGAGATCATAGCGTTCCAGCGGCTGGAGGGTGACCTCGCAGGCGAGATCCGCCGAGCGGCACAGGTCCATGAAACTGCCCGCCCGCTCGCGCGTGGCGCGGTATTCCGGCAGATAGCGACCGGCCTGACGCATGATCCAGATCGGCGTGCGGTCCACCGGCTGGCGCGCGAGTGCGCGCAGCAGACGATCGTTCTTCAGCGGTGCGGTCATCGGCTCAGACGTCCAGGTAGTCGAGAATGCCGAAGGCCGCGTTACGGCCCTCGAAGACGGCGGTGACCACCAGGTCCGCGCCCCGGACCATGTCGCCACCGGCGAAGATCTTCGGGTTGCTGGTCTGGAAGGCCGGGGCATGGCTGTCCTTGTGGACCACCACGCGTCCGCCGGCGTCGAGTTCGATCTTCTGATCCTCGAACCACTCTGCCGGGGAAGGTCGGAAGCCGAAGGCGATCAGGACCGCGTCGGCCTCGATCACCTGCTCGGAACCCTCGACGGCCACAGGGCGGCGACGGCCGCGCTCGTCCGGCTCGCCCAGGCGCGTTTCGACGAACTTCACGCCGGTCACCTGCCCGCCTTCGCCGAGGATCTCGACCGGCTGGAGGTTGAACTTGAAGTGTGCCCCTTCCTCGCGAGCGTTCTTCACCTCGCGGCGCGAGCCGGGCATGTTGTCCTCGTCGCGCCGGTAGACCGCGGTCACCTCGGCCGCGCCCTGGCGCAGGGAGGTGCGGGTGCAGTCCATGGCGGTGTCGCCGCCGCCGAGGACGACGACGCGCTTGCCCGACACGTCGATGAACGGGTAGTCGCCACCCATGTCGAGCTGGTGGTTGGTGTTGCCGATCAAGAACGGCAGGGACTCGTGGACGCCTTCCAGGTCCTCGCCCGGGAAGCCGCCCTGCATGGCGTTGTAGGCGCCCATCCCCATGAACACCGCGTCGAATTCGTTCAGGATCTCATCGATGGAGATATCCTGGCCGACCTCGGTGTTCAGACGGAACTCGATCCCCATGCCCTCGAAGATCTCGCGACGCGTCTGCATCACGTGCTTCTCGAGCTTGAACGACGGGATGCCGAAGGTGATCAGCCCGCCGATCTGCGGGTGGCGGTCGAAGACCACCGCATCGACGCCGTGGCGGGCGAGGATGTCGGCGCAACCCAGACCGGCCGGACCGGCGCCGATCACGGCCACGCGCTTGCCGGTGGGGACGACGTCGGACATGTCCGGACGCCAGCCCATCTTGAAGGCCTCGTCGGCGATGTACTTCTCGACCGAACCGATGGTGACCGCGCCGAAGCCGTCATTGAGGGTGCAGGCGCCCTCGCAGAGACGGTCCTGTGGGCAGACGCGCCCGCAGACTTCCGGCAGGGAGTTGGTCTTGTGCGCCATCTCCGCGGCCTCGAGCAGGTTGCCTTCGGCCACCAGCTTGAGCCAGTTGGGGATGTAGTTGTGAACCGGACATTTCCATTCGCAGTACGGATTGCCGCACTCCAGACAGCGGTCGGACTGCTCGGACGCCGTGTCGGGGGTGAATTGCCCGTAGATCTCGGTGAACTCTTTGACGCGTTCCTCGGCAGGGCTCACCTCCGGGTCGCGCCGCGGGACGTTCAGGAACTGGAAAATCTCGCCCATGGCTCGTTCTCGAATGGATGGTTCGGATCAATGCATCGCCCGGGAGGGATGCCGGTCGGGCGTCACCGACCGGGCCGCTACCGTGGCTCAGGCAGAGAGTCGGTCGCGCACTGCCTTGCTGACCGCGCCCATGTCGGCGCGACCGGCCAGCCGTTCGCGAGCGACCTTCATGACGGCGCCCATGTCGCCCATTCCGGTCGCCTGCTCCGACTGGATGATGTCGGCAACCTCCGCCTCGATCTCCTCGGGGGAAAGCTGCCGGGGAAGGTAGGTCTCGATGACGTCGAGGTCGGCCTGTTCGACGGCCTTGAGATCGTCACGCCCGGCCGACTCATACTGGGCAATCGACTCGCGGCGCTGCTTGGCCTGCTTGGTTAGGATGGCCAAAGCCTCGTCATCCGAGAGTTCGCGACGCTCGTCGATTTCCTGCTGCTTGATCGCGGCAAGCAGCATGCGGATCGTGGCCAGGCGCGACCTGTCGCCGCCCTTCATGGCCGCCTTCATGTCGGCAGTCAGCTGTGACTTGATCGTGCTCATGCGCTATGAGGCCGGCAGACGATCAGTACAGGCGGACGCGACGCGCCTGTTCCTTGGAGAGACGCTTCTGGTTGCGCTTGACGGCGGCAGCGTGCTTTCGCTTGCGCGCCGCGGTCGGCTTCTCGTAGTACTCGCGCTCGCGCATCTCGCTGATGATGCCGGCTTTCTCGCAGGAGCGCTTGAAACGACGAACTGCAACCTCGAAGGGCTCATTTTCCCGAACACGTACAGAAGGCATGAATGCGTTCCACCTCGTTGACTGAATTGGCAATGTGTTTCGATTTGGACCCTTGGGGGCCAAAATAAAAGGTGTTGTAGTATAAAGCGTTGCCCGTGGTGTGCAAGAGGCAGGCCGCGCCCATGTTGTCCCAGCCGACCGGAGAGGTGAAAAGGTGCGAGTGCTCGCCGTGGAGAGTTCCTGTGACGAGACGGCGCTGGCCGTCTATGACGGCGAGCGGTCGGAGCTGCTGGCCCATCGGGTCCATTCACAGACCGACGTGCACGCCGACTTCGGTGGCGTGGTGCCGGAGCTTGCCGCCCGGGACCACATGCGTCGCCTGCCGTTGCTGGCTCGCCAGGTCATGACGGATGCGGACATGGGCTACGACGGGCTGGACGCGGTCGCCTACACCGCCGGGCCGGGGCTGGCCGGCGCCCTGATGACCGGGGCCGCCTTCGCCAAGGGCATGGCGGCGTCCCGCGGGATCCCGGCGCTGGCCGTCAATCACCTGGAGGGGCACATTCTCGCCCCACTGCTCGGGACCGACGCACCGAGATTTCCCTTTCTCGCGTTGCTTGTCTCCGGCGGACACAGTCAGCTGATCAAGGTCCGCGAAGTGGGCGACTACCGGCTGCTGGGCGAGAGCATCGACGACGCGATCGGCGAGGCGTTCGACAAGTCCGCCAAGCTGATGGGGCTGGGCTATCCCGGCGGCGCGGCGTTGTCGCGGCTGGCCGAGAGCGGCGATCCCGGCGCGGTGCCGTTCACCCGTCCCATGATCAACCGGCCGGGACTGGATCTGAGTTTCAGCGGGCTCAAGACCGCAGTGGCCAACGAGATCGCGGCGGGGCGCGACCATGCTGACGTCGCCGCCTCGTTCGAGCGCACGGTGATCGACACGCTGGAGATCAAGCTGCGCCGGGCGCTGGACCAGACGGGGCTCGAACGGCTGGTGGTCGCCGGTGGGGTGGCGGCGAATCGCCCCCTGCGGGAGCGGCTGACGCGGATGATGAGCGAGCGGGGTGGCGCCGTGCATTTCCCCGCGATTGAGCTGTGCACGGACAACGCGGCCATGATCGCCCTGGCCGGATCCCTGCGGCTGCAGGCGGGGGAGCGCGACGCCGATCCGGGTTTCTCCGTCCGGCCGCGCTGGCCGCTCGACTCGATGCGGCCGCCCGGCCGGGCGGCCTGAATCAGGCCCGCCCGTTCTCTTTCTCTTCTTCGGCGGACTTTGATCCGATACGCGGCTCCTCGCCCCGCATCAGCCGGCGGATGTTCGAGTGATGCCGCAGGATCAGAAGCAGGGCCATCAGGGAGATGGCCAGCGCGATTACCGGCGGGGAGAGAAAGGTCGCCAGCGTGGCCGCCACGACCGACGCGAACAGGGCGGCCAGTGACGAGTACCGCGAGGCGAATGCCATGCTGATCCAGCCGGCGATGGCGACCAAGCCGATCAGCGGGGCGAGGCCTAGGATTGCGCCCGCTGCGGTCGCCACGCCCTTGCCGCCGCCACGGAAGCCGAAATAGACCGGAAAGAGGTGGCCGAGAAAGGCGAACAGGCCGGCCACGGCCATGGCGGGGAGTGCCCCGGGGGCGCCGATAAGGGCGCCGGCCGCCAATACCGGCAGCAGTCCCTTGAGCAGGTCGCCCACCAACGTGACAATGGCCGCCTTCTTGCCGCCCAGCCGCAGCACATTGGTGGCGCCCGGGTTGCCGGAGCCGGAGCCGCGAGGGTCGGGGAGGCCCAGCAGGCGGGCGGTGATAACGCCGGTGGGGATGGAGCCCACGAGGTAGGCGAGGGCGGCGACGATGCTGAGCGTAGGCCAGTCCAGGGCAGTCAAGAGGTGATACCGGATGTGTGAATGGGGCGATCATTATCCCGGCCGTGTCGGTGCGGGGCAAACGGTGGCTGCCTCGACCGGGGTCCCGAAGTCGTCATCGCCCCTGCAACTGGTCGGGGGCTGGTCCTTCGATGCGGCGATGTTCGACGGGTTGCGCCGTCGCCTGTCGGGGGGCGTGGCCGCGCATGACTGGGCGGAGTTCGCGGACCGCTACCTGGAAGCGGACGATTCGACCGGAGTTGCCGCAGGGACCTGGCTCGGCTGGTCGTTGGGCGGCACGCTGCTGCTCGAGGCCGTGGCCCGGGGGCGGTTGCAGCCGGCGCGGCTGGTACTCGTCGCGACCACGCCCCGGTTTCTCGCCGGGGAGGGCTGGCCCGGCGTCCCGAGAAGCGAATGGCGCGGACTGCGGCGCGTGGCGGCTCGCGACGCCGACCAGGCGGCTTGCGGCTTTCGCCGGCAGTTCTCGTTGCCCGGTTGCGACGAGCTGCCGGTCGGGAAGGCAGCGGCCGTCGAGGGTCTGGACTGGCTCGCTCGGGTGGACGCGAGGGAACTTCTCTCCCGGATTCGTGTTCCCACCGAAGTCTGGCTCGCACCGGACGATCCGTTGATTCCGTTCGCTTGGGTCGATCGCCTGTCCCTGTCGGCCGCGGTTACGCTTCGACGCCTTCCCGCCAGGGGGCACGGAGCAATCTTCCATGCCTTGGGCGCGCTGGCCGAAACCCTGGGCACGCCGGTTCGCTAAGAAAGTCTTTTCCTAGACGCTTGGCAGTCCCTTGCCCATTCCCAATTGTCCGATTCAATTCATTCCAAAGCAGTAACCGATGTCATCCGAACCAGCATTCGACGCTCGCCGGGTCCGCGAGCGCTTTAACCGTGCCGCCGACGATTACGATCATCACGCCGCCGTCCAGCAGGAGGTGGGGCGTCGTCTCGACGAGCGCTTCGACTGGTTGAAGCTCGACCCGGAGCGCATTCTCGATCTCGGTTCGGGTACCGGCCAGATGGTGCGCGCGATGCGAAAGCGCTACCCCCGGTCGGACGTCATCGGGCTGGATCTGGCCGAGGCGATGCTCCGGCGCCTGCCGCGCTCGCGCTGGTGGTCCCGGCGTCGGCTGGCGATGGCCGCGGACATGCATGCGCTCCCGATCAGCGGCGGTTCGCTCGACGTGGTGGTCTCGAACTTCGCCCTGCAGTGGAGCGATCGTCCGGCCGAGCTGTTCGGCGAGGTGGCGCGGGTACTTGCATCGAGCGGGGTGTTCTCGTTTGCCACCTTGGGGCCCGACAGCCTCCAGGAGATCCGGCGCGCCTGGGCCGAGGTCGACTCCGCGCCGCACGTGCATGCCTTTCCCGACATGCACGACATCGGCGACGCCCTGGTCGGGGCGATGCTCGCCGACCCGGTGATGGATCGCGAGACCATCACCGTGACCTACCCGGACGTCGACAGTCTGCTCGCGGATCTGCGCGGGGTCGGAGTGGGGAATGCCCAGCGTGCACGTTCGCCGGGCATGACCGGCCCCGGGACCTGGCGACGGTTCCGCCGGGCCCTGGAGGCGCAGGCGGTCGACGGGCGCATACCCCTGACCTACGAGATCGTCTACGGCCTTGCCTGGGGCACCGGGGTTTCGCCGGTTGGTGCCACGGGGAGAGCGCACGGGGTTTGCGGGGTCTGACCGCGGGAGTGCCGGCGCGGGCCATAAATAGACATAAGGATTGAGAATTGCCTATATGGAGGTTTTATTAGCCTGCTCGTTTGCGTTTCCAACCTATTGAAAACACGTAGGAAGGCCCGGCAAGGTGCCTGTTAGTGAAGTAAATTCATAGGTTTTTGTGCCGGGGCGATTGGATTATCATCCCTCCCCGAAGAAAAAGGGTCTGGCCGATCTCGGCCGGGATGAACCTAAAAGTCTGGAGGGGTCACGATGTCCACCACAACAGCTTCGGTCGCAACCGAGCAGTACAACTACGGCATCGTCAAGAAATTCGCCATCATGGCCATGATTTGGGGCGTGTTGGGGATGCTTGCCGGTGTCTACATAGCCAGTGAGCTGGCATGGCCGTTTTTGAATTTCAACATTGCCGAGATCACCTTCGGTCGTCTGCGCCCGGTGCACACGACGCTGGTGATCTTCGGTTTCGGCGGTAGTGCGCTGTTCGCGACGTCCTACTACATCGTCCAGCGCACCTGCCAGGCGCGCCTCTGGGGCGGCAAGCTGCTGCCCGAGCTGACTTTCTGGGGCTGGCAGCTCTCGGTGGGTCTGGGCGTGATCCTCTACATGGCCGGCTTCACGCAGGGCCGCGAGTACGCCGAGTTCGTCTGGCAGATCGACCTGCTGATCACCGTGACCTGGGTGGCCTACTTCGCCGTCTATGCGATGACGCTGGTCAAGCGCAGCCAGCCGCACATCTACGTGGCGAACTGGTTCTTCATGTCCTTCATCCTGGCCACCGCGCTGCTGCACATCTTCAACAACCTGGCCGTTCCGGTCGCGCTGTTCAGCTTCGAGTCCTACTCGCTGTTCTCCGGCGTGCAGGATGCGATGACCCAGTGGTGGTACGGCCACAACGCAGTCGGTTTCTTCCTGACGGCCGCCTTCCTCGGCATGATGTACTACTTCGTGCCCAAGCAGGCCGGTCGCCCGATCTACTCCTACCGCCTGTCGATCGTCCACTTCTGGGCGCTGTCGTTCCTGTACATGTGGGTCGGTGCCCACCACCTGCACTGGACCGCGCTGCCCGACTGGGTCTCCACCCTCTCCGCCACCTTCTCCATCCTGCTGCTCCTGCCGTCCTGGGGCGGCATGATCAACGGGATCATGACCCTGTCGGGTGCCTGGGAGAAGCTGCGGACCGACCCGATCATGCTGTTCCTGATCACCGCGCTGGCCTTCTACGGCATGTCGACCTTCGAGGGGCCGATGATGTCCCTGAAGTCGGTCAACGCGCTGTCGCACTACACCGACTGGACCGTCGGCCACGTGCATTCCGGCGCGCTCGGCTGGGTCGCGATGATCTCGATCGGTTCGTTCTATCACCTCATCCCGCGGCTCTGGGGCACGACGCTGTACTCCACCCGTCTGGTGTTCGTCCACTTCTGGGTGGCGACCATCGGTGTGGTTCTCTACATCGTGTCCATGTGGGTCGCCGGTATCGGCCAGGGCCTGATGCTGCGTGCCTTCGATGAGTACGGCAACCTCGCCTACACCTTCATCGAGACCGTGTCGTTCATGCACATCCCGTACGTCGTCCGTGCGATCGGTGGCATGTTCTTCCTCAGCGGGATGCTGCTGATGGCATACAACGTGTACATGACGATCTCCGGTGCCCGCCAGTCGGTCGCCGCCGAGGGTCATGACGCCGTCGCCGCCGCTGCACGCTAAAGGATTGAGGTATAGGTGAATGAAACACGAAAGCATTGAAATCAACTCCGGGCTGCTGATCGTCCTTACCCTGGCGGCCATCAGCATCGGGGGGCTGATCGAGATCGTCCCGCTGTTCCACATCGACGAGACGGTCGAGGAAGTCGACGGCGTTCGCCCCTACACCCCGCTGGAACTGCGGGGCCGGGACATCTACGTCCGCGAGGGTTGCTACACCTGTCACTCGCAGATGATCCGTCCGTTCCGTGACGAGATGCTGCGCTACGGCCACTACTCGCTGGCGGCCGAATCGCAGTACGACCACCCGTTCCAGTGGGGCTCCAAGCGGACCGGTCCGGATCTGGCACGCGTCGGCGGCAAGTATTCCAACGAGTGGCAGACCCAGCACCTGGTCAACCCGCAGTCGTTGGTATCCGAGTCCATCATGCCGGGCTATCCGTGGCTTCTCGAGGACGAGCTGGACTACAGCCGCATCGAGGATCGCATGGTGGCGCAGAAGCGCGTGGGCGTTCCGTACTCGCTCTCCCAGGAAGAGTACGACGCGAACGTGGAGCGCTTCGGCAAGGACACGGCTGATCAGCTGCATATCCCGAACGCGACCAGCGTCCTCGAGTCGCAGGCCGGTGCGGAAGACTGGGACGGCAAGCCGGAGATGATCACTGAGATGGACGCCCTCGTGGCCTACCTGCAGGTGCTCGGCACGATGGTCGACTTCTCGAAGTACGAAGACGGCCACTTCAGCCAGTTCCGCTGATGATTACCACCGTCACTTTCGAGGTGAACTCGTGATCGGCGATATCTTTGCGTGGTTGGGCAACATGGAGAACAGCAAGCCGCTGGCCCTGATCCTGTTCTTCGGTACCTTCGTGGGAATCATCCTGTACGTCTACACGGGCAAGAAGCGCAAGCAGCGCCTGGAGTCGTACAAGGACATTCCCTTCATGGACGACGACGAGCTCGACCCGACGCAGCAGAAGAAACAACAGGTGAATAAAGATGAGTCAACCGGAAAATAAGCAGGGGCAGGTCGAGACCACCGGGCACGTCTGGGACGGCGATCTGCGCGAATACAACAACCCGCTGCCGCGCTGGTGGCTCTGGGCCTTCTACGTCACCATCGTGTTCTCGGTGATCTATTGGATCCTGTACCCGGCATGGCCGTACGGCGATACCTACACCAAGGGCATCAGCTCGATCGAGTACACGGTCGAGACCGATGAGGGCGAGACCAAGACTGTCTCGGAGCACTGGAACACCCGGGCATTGTTCGAGCGCGACATGCAGAGCAGCCCGTCGGCCATCGCTCAGCAGGAGTGGATCTCCCGAGTCGAGGGGATGAGCTTCGAGGAGATCGAGCAGGACCCGGATACCCTGCAGTTCGCGATGTCGGTAGGCCACGGCACCTTCGGTGACTACTGCGCGGCCTGCCACGGCGCCGGCGGTCAGGGCAAAGTCGGCCTGTTCCCGAACCTGGTGGACAACGCCTGGCTGTACGGTGATTCCTACGAGACGATCGTGAGCAAGATCGAGGGCGGCATCAACGGCATGATGCCGGCGCAGAACGTGCCGGAGGATCAGATCGACGATCTCGCCCGTTACGTGCTGAGCCTGTCGGGCACCGCCGAGATCGACGGCGACGCGGCCACTCGCGGCAAGCAGGCATTCGCCACTTGCGCGGGCTGCCATGGCGCCAACGGTGAGGGCAACGAGGCCATGGGTGCGCCGAACCTGACCGACGCAATCTGGGACGTTGCCGACGTGCCGGGCTGCGAAGGTGACACGACCTGCCAGATGGACGAGATCAAGCACGTCGTCAACAACGGCATCCAGCGGCAGATGCCGGCCTTCGGTGATCGTCTGAGCGAGACGCAGATGCGCATGCTCGCGATCTACGTTCGCCAGCTGGGCGGCAACTGATCGACTCGCTGTCGCGAAAGGATCTTTCGAGGTAAGGGAGCACCGGCATCATGCCGGTGTTCTTGTTTGGGTCTCGGGATCCGGTCGGTGGGCAGATGTTCGCACGGCACTGAGATATTCAGCTAATGGGGTATAAAATGCCCCCTGGAAGTTTTTGAGGGGAGGGTGAATCATGGCCAACGAGACGGATCCGAGCTACAACGCCGAACAGCTCTACAAGGCGCGTGAGCCGATTCACCCCAAGTCGATCAAGGGGCGTTTCCGTCGTTTCAAGGACATCGTGCTCCTGGTGGCCTTCGGCGTGTTCTTTCTTCTCCCCTGGTTCCGCTGGGAGCGGGGCACCGGACCGGATCAGGCGGTGATGTTCGACATCCCCGGTCGTCGCTACTACCTGTTCGATCTGGTGATACACCCGCAGGACATGTTCCTGCTGGCCGGTTTCCTGATCCTGGCGGCCTGGCTGCTGTTCTTCGTCACCGGGCTGGTCGGCCGGGCCTTCTGCGGCTACTTCTGCTTCCAGACGCTGTGGACGGATGTCTTCATGAAGGTGGAGTCGCTGGTCCAGGGTGATCGCAACAAGCGCATGCGCCTGGAAAGACAGCCCTGGAACCGCGAGAAAATCGCCAAGAAGGGGCTGACGGTGGCCATCTGGGTCGCGATCGCGTTTTGGACAGCCTTCACGTTCACCGCCTACTGGGCGGACGCGCCCGCGTTGCTGGTCGATGTCTTCACGCTCGATGCGGCCAAGGCGGCCTACATCACCATCGGTATCCTGACCGCCACCACGCTGATCGCGGCTGGCTTCGCCCGCGAGCAGGTCTGCATCTACATGTGCCCCTACGCGCGCTTCCAGAGCGTGATGTTTGACAAGGAGACCTTGCTTGTCTCCTACGACGCCAGTCGGGGCGAGGGCGAGGCCGGCCGGAAGCCTCTCAAGCCGGGCCTGATGACGCTGGAGGAGCGGCATGCCCAGGGCGTGGGTGACTGCATCGACTGCAAGCTCTGCGTGCAGGTGTGCCCGACCGGGATCGACATCCGGGACGGCCTGCAACTCGAATGCATTTCCTGCGGGTTGTGCATCGACGCCTGCGACCAGATCATGACCAAGCGTGGCTGGCCGACCGGTCTGATCCGCTACGCCTCGGAGATGGAGCTGGAGACCGGCGAGAAACCGAATTTCTTCAAATTCCGCACCATCGGTTACGGCTTGGCGACCCTTGCCGCGACGGCGCTGCTGCTCTACGGCATCTTCGCCCGGGCGCCCGCGGACGTTTCGGTGCAGCAGGTGCGCCAGCCGTTGTTCACGGTGATGGCCGACGGGCAGATCCAGAACAACTACAACGTCAAGATCAACAACAAGCTCCAGGAGCCGTTGGTCATGGATCTG
>JBNJFM010000027.1:13598-29091 GCA_051746865.1 Pseudomonadota bacterium
CTTCATCCTCGGCCTGATTTCCCCGCCGCGTCATGCGCCCAGCCAGAAAATGGTTTTCCATGCCGGACCGGCCACGATCATCGCGTTTTTCGCGGTAATCATCCTGCTCAACTCCATCTTCCTGACCCTCGCGACCAACGGTCTGTCGACCTCGGCGGCGCGGGAACTGCTACCCGAGCCGCAGGGTGGCCCGGTGGCCACCTCGTTCTTCCCCGGCACGGTGGCCCATGACTACCAGGAGAAGTACGAGCAGTTCCAGGCCTACGACGCTGCCCGCGAGGCGCAGTTGCAGCGGGGGTGGAACGTGCGTCGTGGCTGGTTGGGCGAGCCGGTGGTCGGTGAGGAGACCCCTTTCCGGGTGGAAGTGCGTGATGGTCAGGGCCGCCCGCTCGAAGGGGCCCGAGTTCAGGTCGACTTCATGCGGCCGGCCAGTGCAAAGCTGGATTTCGACGTGAGGATGTCCGAGATCGAGCCCGGCGTCTACCAGGCCATGGTCCGTCCCACGCGGCCGGGCACATGGGATGTGCTGGTCGACATCGAGCGCGACGGAATGACCCACCAGCTCAAGGGCGAGACCGACGTCGCCGGACCGTGATTCCGTTTCCCGAGTCGCCATGACGGATACTGCATCCCCGGCCGCACCGTCGGCCGACGAGGAGACAAGCTGCTTCCATTGCGGACTGCCCGTCCCCCCCGGCGCGGACTATTCCACCCGAGTCCTCGGCGAGGAGCGGGAGATGTGCTGCCCCGGCTGCCAGGCGGTCGCTCAGGCGATCGTCGAGGCCGACATGGAGGACTACTACCGTCACCGGACCGAGGCCTCGCCGCGCCCGGACGACGATCTCGAGCGCGTGCTCGAGGAGCTGTCGATCTACGATCGCGAGGAGATGCAGAAATCCTTCGTCGCCAACCGCGACGGGGACCGACGCGAGGCCTCGCTGATCCTCGAGGGCATCGTCTGTGCCGCCTGCATCTGGCTTTCCGAGCGGCACGTTCGGCAACTCCCCGGGGTGGAATCCTTCAGCGTCAATTTCTCCACCCACCGCGCTCAGGTCGTCTGGGACAACCGGCAGATCCGGCTCTCCGAGATACTGCGCGCGATCGCGGCGATCGGCTATCGGGCCTATCCCTACGATCCCAACCGGCAGGACCGCGTCTACCGGCGCGAGCGTCACGACATGATGCGCCGCCTGGCGGTCGCCGGGCTGGTCTATCTGCAAGTCATGATGATCTCGATGTCGCTGTATTTCGGCGACTTTCTCGATCTCTCCGACGACCTGCGCTATTTCTTCTGGTGGGTGAGCCTGGTGCTCTCCACGCCCATCGTGCTCTATTCCGGCCAGGCGTTCTTCCGCCCCGCCTGGCGGGATCTGCGGCAACGGCGAATGAGCATGGACCTGCCGGTGTCGCTGAGCATCCTTCTGGCCTACGGCGGCAGCGTGTACGCGGTACTCACGCACAGTGGCGAGGTCTACTTCGATTCGGTGACCATGTTCGTCTTCCTGCTGCTCGCCGGGCGATTCCTCGAGCAGGGCGCCCGGCACAAGGCCGGAGAATTGTCCGAGTCGCTCAACAAGCTCGTGCCGCAGGTAGCCAATCGTTTCGAGGCGGACGGTTCGGTCACGGTGGTGCCCGCCTTCGACCTGGTTCCGGGTGACCGGATTCTGGTGCGCCCCGGTGGCCCGGTCCCGGCCGACGGCGTGGTGCTGGAGGGTGAGAGTGGCGTGAATGCCAGCATGCTGACCGGCGAAAGCGTGCCGGAGAGCAAGGGCCAGGGAGACGAGGTTTCCGCCGGGACGGTCAATACCGAGAGCCCGCTGGTGATCCGGGTGGAGAAGGTCGGCCAGGACACCATGGTTTCCTCGATCGTCCGACTGATCGATCGGGCCCAGTCGCAGAAGCCCCGGGTCGCCGAGGTCGCCGATCGCTTCGCACGCAAGTTCGTCGTCGGCCTGCTGGTTGTCACGGCGCTGGTCACCGCCGCTTGGCTGGTGATCGACCCGTCGAGGGCGTTCTGGATCGCGGTGGCGATTCTGGCCATCACCTGTCCCTGCTCCCTGTCGCTTGCGACCCCCGCGGCCATCGCCGTCTCGGTGGGGCGCATGACGCGCGCGGGACTGCTGGTCACCCGGGGGCGTGCCCTCGAGGCACTCGCGCAGGTCACCCACGTGGTGTTCGACAAGACCGGCACTCTGACCAGCGGCGAGCTGGCGGTCCGGCGCGTGGAGCCGCTCGCCGACGTGGACGAGGCTCGCATCGCCGCGGCGATGGCCTCGCTGGAGCAGTACGCCGACCACCCCGTCGGCCGGGCGCTGCATGCCTGGGGTGACGGGGCCGGGGCCGGCGCAAAAGCCAACGACGTACAGAGTCGCAGCGGGCTGGGCGTGACCGGCCGCATCGGCGAGGAGCGCTGGGCGGTGGGCACCCCGCGCCTGATGGCCGAACTGGGCGTGTCACTGCCGGAAGAGGCGGCCGAGGTCGACGAGCTGGTCGTCTGGGTCGCCCGCGACGGGCAGGCCGTCGCCCGGGCGGTGCTGGGCGACGAGCTGCGCGAGGACGCCGAGGAGGCGGTCCGGCGACTCCAGCAGGCCGGGCTGACGGTGTGGCTACTTTCCGGCGACCAGCCCGGCCGGGCCGAGATGCTGGGGCGGCATCTGGGTATCGACCAGGCCGTCGGCGGGTTGCTCCCGGAAGACAAGATGGACCGGGTGGCCGAGTTGCAGGCCTCGGGCGGACGCGTGCTGATGGTGGGCGACGGGGTTAACGACGCGCCGGTGCTCGCCCGGGCCGATGTCTCCATGGCCATGGGTGGCGGGACCGCCGTGGCCAAGCACAGCGCCGACATGGTGCTCTTGAACGACCGGGTCGCCGAGACGGCCTTCGCGGTGACCTATGCTCGTCGGGTGATGGGGGTGATCCGCCAGAACCTGACCTGGTCGGTCTGGTACAACGGCATCGCCATCCCCGTCGCCGCCCTGGGGTTCGTCCAGCCGTGGCTGGCGGCGATCGGCATGTCGGTCAGCTCGATTGCCGTGATCGGCAATGCCCTGAGGTTGCGGCGAGGGTAGGGCGATCGGGTTGCCGCGGATGCAAGACGATCGTCCGCCGCGGAAGAACGGCCCCCTTTTCGAGGACCACCGCTGAGCAGATGTCCGGGGACCAGGTACGCCCGTTGGGATCATCGATGCGCCGGACCGGAACGTCACCGGATCCCTGCAGGCTTGTCAGCCACCCATGCTGTGGATGTACTGGTTGAGCTGGGCCACGTCGGTGCTGGTGCGCCGATAGAGGTGGTCGAGGCTGACGATCGCGTACTCCAGCAACAGCACGCTGAGCACCGGGTATTCCAGTCGCAGCCGGTTGTACTTCGCTCGGGGCAGGCGCAGCAGCCGAACGGCGGAGCGGGCACGCATGCGCACGTTGCGCGGCTGGCGGTCGAAGAAGCTCATCTCGCCGAGCATCTCGCCGGCGTGGATCTGGCCCACCGGCACCTCGTTGGTGGTCGGGCCGACGATCAGTTCGGCGGTGCCCTCGAGCAGGAAGTAGAGTGATTCGCCGACTTCGCCGATGTCGGCGATGATCCGGTCCCGCTCGATCGCCTCGAAGTCGCAGAAGTCGAGAAAGGCCCCGACCTCGGACTGGGTCAGGATCTGGGTGTCGACGTGGCGGGAGAGAAAGTCCACCAGGGCGTCGCGGTCGTTTGCGGTCATCATCGCGTTTCGATCTCCATGAATCAGGTGACGATGGCAGGTCGTGCCGGCCGAACGGCGGCAGCAGCTCGCTTCATTGTCGCGGGGCCGTCCGGGTTTGTCGATGCCGAATCGGGCCGAGGGACGATCGGCATTCATGCTGAACATGCAGCCGGCGAGATTGCCCATGCCCGTTGTGCCGGCCACAATCCACGAAAAGCCGTATCTCGACCGACATGGTAGAATGCGTGCAATCCCGGTCGCTGTGCGAGGCTCCCTTGCCTCGTGGCGGCCTTTCGTGTTTCCCGGCGCCCCTCGCGCCGGGCGTTGACGTTTTCAGGAGCCGAATTCATGTTCGCCAAATCCATGACTATCGCGGGTTATGACCCGGAACTTGCCCAGGCGATCGATGCCGAGCGTCGCCGTCAGGAAGATCACGTCGAGCTGATTGCTTCCGAGAACTACACCAGCCCGCGCGTGATGGAAGCGCAGGGCTCCGTGCTGACCAACAAGTACGCGGAAGGCTATCCGGGCAAGCGCTACTACGGTGGCTGCGAGTACGTCGACGTGGCCGAGCACCTGGCGATCGAGCGGGCCAAGGAGCTGTTCGGTGCGGACTACGCCAACGTCCAGCCGCACTCCGGCTCGCAGGCCAACGCCGCGGTCTTCCAGGCCCTGGTCGAGCCGGGTGACACGGTGCTGGGCATGAGCCTCGATGCCGGCGGCCACCTGACCCATGGGGCCAAGCCCAATTTCTCCGGACGCATCTACAACGCCGTGCAGTACGGCGTGGACGACCACGGCTACGTCGACTACGACCAGGTCGAGCGACTGGCGAAAGAGCACAAGCCCAAGATGATCATCGCCGGCTTCTCCGCCTACTCGCGGGTGATGGACTGGGTGCGCTTCCGCGAGATTGCCGATTCCGTGGGTGCCTACCTGATGGTCGACATGGCTCACGTTTCGGGTCTCGTGGCCGCCGGCCTGTACCCCAACCCGGTCCCGCATGCCCACGTGGTCACCTCCACCACGCACAAGACCCTGCGCGGCCCGCGCGGCGGCATCATCGTCGCCCGCTCCAATCCGGACCTGGAAAAGAAGTTCAACTCGCGCATCTTCCCGGGAACGCAGGGCGGGCCGCTGATGCACGCGATCGCCGGCAAGGCGGTGGCCTTCAAGGAGGCCATGGAGTCCGGGTTCAAGGACTACCAGCAGCAGGTGATCGACAATGCTCGCGCCATGGCGCAGGTGTTCGTCGACCGCGGGATCGACGTGGTCTCCGGCGGCACCGACAACCACCTGTTCCTGGTCAGCTTCGTCAAGCGCGGCCTGACCGGCAAGGCGGTCGACGAGGCGCTGGGTCGGGCGCACATCACGGTCAACAAGAACGCCGTGCCCAACGACCCGGAATCGCCGTTCGTCACCTCGGGCATCCGCGTGGGCACCGCGGCGATCACCACCCGCGGTTTCGGCACCCGGGAATCCCGCGACCTGGCCGGCTGGATGTGCGACATCATCGACGACATCGAGAACGAGTCGATGATCGACTCCGTGCGCGAGAAGGTCACCGCGCTCTGTCGTCGCCTGCCGGTCTACGAGGCGGACCTGGACTGAGCGGGGCGCCAGCGTGCACTGCGCGATCTGCGGTTATCCGGACACCCGCGTGGTCGACTCGCGGGCGGTCGAGGGCGGCGAGGCGATTCGCCGCCGCCGCGAATGCCCGTCCTGCGGGCAGCGCTTCACCACCTACGAGCGCGCCGACCGGCAGATGCCGCGGGTGGTGAAGTCCAACGGCGCACGCCAGAACTTCGACGAGCGCAAGCTGCGCGACGGCATGATGCGGGCACTGGAGAAGCGTCCCGTGCCGACCAGCCGCATCGAGGAGGCCATCGAGCAGATCGAGCAGCAGATCCGCGGCCGCGGCGAGCGCGAGATCGCCGCCCGGGAGATCGGCGACCTGGTCATGGCGCAACTGCGCCGGCTCGACCACGTCGCCTACATCCGCTTCGCCTCGGTCTACCTGAGCTTCGACAGCGTCGAGGCCTTCCGCGACGCGATCGAGTCGCTGGCCAACGACGTGATCAGCGACCCTGACCACCAGCAGTCCCTGTTCAACGATGCCGACTGAGCGCGTGACCGCCGAAGATCGGCACTGGATGTCCCGCGCACTGGCGCTGGCAGAAAGGGGGCTGACCACCACCTCGCCCAATCCCCGGGTGGGCTGCGTGATCGTCCGTGACGGCGAGGTGGTCGGCGGAGGCTTCCATGCCCGTGCCGGCCTCGCGCACGCCGAGGTCGTCGCCCTGCGCGAGGCCGGCGAGCGGGCGCGGGGGGCGACGGCCTACGTCACCCTCGAGCCCTGCAGTCATGTCGGGCGCACCCCGGCCTGCGCGCCGCAGCTGGTCGAGGCGGGGCTGGCCCGCGTGGTCACCGCCATGACCGATCCCGACCCCCGCGTCGGCGGGCGCGGCCACGAGATCCTGCGGCAGGCCGGCATCGAGGTGGTCGAGAACGCCGCCCCCGAGGCGGCCCGCGAGCTCAACCGGGGTTTCCTCTCCCGCCAGGAACGCGGTCGGCCGTGGGTGACCGTCAAGGTGGCCCAGTCGCTCGACGGTCGCAGTGCGCTGGCCAGCGGCGAAAGCCAGTGGATCACCGGCACGGCGGCCCGACGCGACGTGCAGTTCCTGCGCGCCCGCCAGTGCGCCGTGCTGACCGGCATCGACACCGTGCTGACCGACAGCGCCCGGCTGAACGTGCGCCTGTCCGCCGAGGAGCTCGGGATCGACGAACCCGTGCGCCAGCCGGTGCGGGTGGTGCTGGATTCCGGCCTGCGCCTGCCGCCGTTCGCCGCGCTGTTCGACGTGGACGCGCCCGTGTGGATCTACACTCGCGACCCGGAGCACGGCGTGCATCATGACACCCTCGGCGCACGCGGCGCGACGCTGATCGAGGCACCCTGGGCGAAGGGGCAGGGCATGGACCTGTCCTTCATTCTGGCGGATCTTGCCCGCCGCGAGATCAACGAGGTGCTGGTCGAGGCGGGCGCCAAGCTCGCCGGGGCCTTCGTCGCCGCCGGCCTGGTCGACGAGCTGGTCGTCTACCAGGCGCCCATGCTGCTGGGCCACGATGCGCGTCCGTCGCTGGCGCTGCCCGAGCCCGAGGGGCTGGCCGGCGCGATCCGCTGGCGGCTGGTCAGCGAGGTCCGGCTGGACGACGACCTGCGGCTGGCACTGCGCCCCGACAACGGCTGACGGCTCGCCGGTCGTCGCCGCGCCACTCCACATCCATTCCGGGAGGCCCTTTCATGTTCACGGGTATCATCCAGACCGTCGGTTCGCTGGTCGCCCGCACGCCCATGGGCGGCGACAGCCGTCTGACCATCGCGGCGAAGGGGCTCGATCTCGAGCACACGGCCATCGGTGACAGCATCGCGGTCAACGGCGTCTGCCTGACCGTCACCGAGCTGGCGGAGACCACCTTTTCGGTGGACTGCTCCAACGAAACACTGCGGCTGACCACGCTCGGGCAGCTGGATGCGGGCTCGCACGTGAACCTGGAGCCGGCCCTGACTCTGGCCACTCCGCTGGGCGGTCACCTAGTCAGCGGGCACGTCGATGGCCTGGCGGTGGTCGACTCGCGCCGCAGTGATGCGCGGGCGACCGAGTTCTGGCTACGCGTGCCACCGGAGCTGTCCCGCTACGTGGCGAAGAAGGGCTCGGTGGCCATCGACGGGATCAGCCTGACCGTCAACGAAGTCAGCGGGGTGCGCTGTCGCCTGACCATCATCCCGCATACCCTCGAGGCCACCATCATGGGGGAGTACCAGCCCGGCAGGCAGGTGAACCTGGAGGTCGACCTGATGGCACGCTACATCGAGCGCCTGCTGGCGGCCGGCGGGCCGGATGCCTCGGCCGGCCAGGGGGGCGCGCGCAGTCCCTACCAGGACCTGTCCTGAGCGAATCGGGTTCGGCGGTGATACAATCGCGCACTGCCTTTCGGGGTGCCACCCCACTTATCCGGCCCCGCCCGTTGCGGGGTGCGGTCATGCCGCCCACCATCGGTGTTTGAGAGAGAACATGAGTTTCAGTCCGATCGATGAAATCCTCGACGACCTGCGCGCCGGGCGCATGGTCATCATCGTCGACGACGAGGACCGCGAGAACGAGGGCGACCTCGTCATGCTCGCCGAGCAGGTGCGGGCCGAGGACATCAACTTCATGGCGCGGTACGGGCGCGGCCTGATCTGCCTGACACTCACCCAGGAACGCTGCGAGCAGCTCGATCTGCCCCTGATGGTCAGCCGCACGCGCGAGGCCTTCCAGACGGCGTTCACCCTCTCCATCGAGGCGGCGCGCGGTGTGACCACGGGCATCTCCGCCGCTGACCGGGCCACGACCATCCGCACCGCGGTAGCGCCGGACGCGAAACCCCTCGACCTGGTCCAGCCGGGCCACGTATTCCCGCTGATGGCCCGCCGGGGCGGCGTGCTGGCCCGCGCCGGACACACCGAGGCGGGCGTGGACCTGGCCCGCCTGGCCGAGGCGCGCGAACCGTCGGCGGTGATCGTCGAGATCCTCAACGAGGACGGCACCATGGCTCGCCGCCCGGACCTGGAACGATTCGCCGAGGAGCACGGCATCAAGATCGGTTCGATCGAGGACCTGATCCGTTACCGCATGCGCCACGAGCGTTCGATCGAGCGGGAGTTCACCACCGAGATCGACACTCGCCACGGCTCGTTCACCCTGCACGCCTACAAGGACCACACCAGCGGCCAGCTCCAGTTCGCCGCGGTCCGCGGCACGCCGGACGCGGAGACGCCCACGCCGGTGCGGGTGCACGTCCACCACGCGGTCTGCGACCTGTTCGAGCCGCAGGGGCGCGACTGCGGCTGGCCGTTCTCCGACGTGCTTTCCCGGCTGGCGGGCATGGAGACCGGCGTGGCCGTAGTGCTGCGCTCGACCCCGGACGAGGACGAGCTGCTGCGCCAGATCAAGGGCTGGGAGGCCGAGGAGGCCGAGCAGCGAACGGACGCCGAAGTTGAGGAACTGCGCAACTACGGTGTCGGCGCCCAGATCCTCAAGGACCTCGGCGTGCGCAAGATGCGCGTGATGAGTGCGCCCAAGCGTTTCCACGCCCTGGCCGGCTTTGGCCTCGAGGTGGTGGACTACATTCATGACGAGGCGGAATGACCGCGATAACGGGGAAATGACGACGATGAACGACGTTCAGGTGATCGAGGGTGGACTGACGGCGAAGGCGGGTCGCTACGCGATCGTGGCGACGCGCTGGAACGCGCAGGTGGTCGACCGGCTGCGCGAAGGGGCGATCGACACGCTCGTGCGCCATGGTGTCGATCCGAAACAGGTGTCCGTGGTCATGGCGCCCGGATCCTTCGAGCTGCCGCTGGTGGCCCAGCGTGTCGCGGCCAGCGAGAAATTCGACGCCATCATCTGCCTCGGCGCGGTCATCCGTGGGGCTACCCCGCATTTCGACTATGTCGCCGCCGAGGCCTCCAAGGGCATTGCTGGCGTGGCAACCGACTTCGACATGCCGGTGATCTTCGGCGTGCTGACCACCGACACCGTGGACCAGGCCATGGAGCGGGCCGGCAGCAAGGCGGGTAACAAGGGCGCGGAAGCCGCCGCCACCGCGATCGAGATGGTCAACCTTCTCGAGCAGATCGACCAGATTGACTGACCCGATGATCAAGCGCTTTCCCCAGGACAAACCGGACCAACACGACTCGTCGCCGGAACCGGCCGCCGGGCCTTCGTCCGCTGGCGGCTCCGGGCCGGGCAAATCCCCGGCACGGAAGCAGCGGCGCTGGGCGCGGGAGCGTGCGACGCAGGGCGTCTACCAGCAGCTGATGAACCCCATGCCGGTGGACCAGCTCGAGGCGCAGTTCATGGAGGATGCCTTCATGCTGCGTCTTGACCTGGACTTCTTCCGCCGGTTGTTGCGCGGCGTGGAGAAGCACGCCGCCGAGCTGGACGCGGCCATTGAGCCGCACCTCGACCGGCCCATCGACGAGCTCGATCCCATTGAGCATGCCATCCTGCGGCTGGGCGCTTTCGAGCTGCTGCACCTGCTGGACGTGCCGCGGGCGATCGCCATTAACGAAGCGGTCGAACTGGCCAAGCGCTTCGGCGCCACCGACGGTCACCGCTACATCAATGGCGTACTCGATCGGGTCGCCGACCGCGCCCGCCCCGACGAGCCGGCCCGCGGTCGCTGAGCCCGAGCCGGGCAGGCTGCCGTTCATGGACGAATTCGATCTCATCGCCCGCCACTTCGACTGGCCGGCCACGCGCGCGGAAGTCGCGCTGGCGGTCGGAGATGACGCCGCCCTGATCGACCCGCCCGCGGGCAGCCGGCTGACGGTGGCCACCGACATGCTGGTCGCCGGACGCCACTTTCCCCTAGACACCCCTCCCGAGGCCGTCGCCCACAAGGCGCTGGCAGTCAACCTCTCCGATCTCGCCGCCATGGGCGCCGAGCCACTGGGCTTTACCCTGTCGCTGGCACTGCCGGCCGACACGGACCCGGACTGGCTCGATCGCTTCTCCGCCGGTCTGCGCGAGTCGGCCGGGCGTTGGGGTTGCGACCTGGTCGGCGGTGATACCGTCGGCGCGGACACGCTCACCCTATCGGTGACCGTGCTCGGCCTGTTGCCTGCCGGCCAGGCACTCACACGCGGTGGCGCTCGGGCGGGCGACCGGCTCGCGGTCACAGGCCATATCGGGGATGCCGTCCTCGGGCTGTCCGTCGCTCTCGATCCCGGGTCGGTGCCCGCCGGCGTCGATGCCTCCGCACGCGAGGCATTGCGACGGCGCCTGGATTTCCCCGAGCCGAGGATCGCGGCCGGTCGGGCGCTGCTGGGAACCGCCACCGCCGCCCTCGACTGTTCCGACGGTCTCTTGCAGGACATCGGCCACCTGCTCGATGCCAGCGGGCTGGCCGCGGAGATCGACCTGTCAGCGGTGCCGGTCTCGCCGGCAGCGCGTCAATGGCTGGCGGCGCGTCCCGAGGACCTGGAGGGGCTGGTGACCGGCGGCGACGACTACGAACTGATCGTCGCGTTGCCGTCCGACGTGGACCCGGCGAGGTTCCCCGAACTGACCGTGATCGGTCGACTGACCCAGGGTCCGGTCGGCGAGATCTGCGAGCGCCACAGGCGAGCCCTGCCGGCCCGTCGGGGCTACACGCATTTCCCGGGCGAGGAGGGCTGACCATCATGGGTTCGAAGGACGCCAATCGTCTCGTGCGCCCGGCCGAGCTGGGCATCAGCCCGGTCATGTGGCTGGCCTTCGGACTGGGCAGCGGGCTCTCCCCGAAGGCCCCGGGCACCGTGGGCACCATCCCGGGCGTGCTGCTGGGCTGGGGGCTGGTCGCGTGGCTGCTCCCTTGGCTGGGGCAGGGCGTGACCATCGGCCTTATCCTGGCGCTGACCGCCGTGCTGTTCGTCGGCGGAGTGGGCATCTGCCAGCGTGCCAGCGACCGTCTGGGCGTGCACGATCACGGCGGCATTGTGTTCGACGAGATCGTGGGCGTGCTGCTGGTGTTCGTGCTGCTGCCGACGCAGTGGTGGGAGCTTCTGATCGTCTTCGCCTGGTTCCGTGTCTTCGACGTCCTCAAGCCCTGGCCCATCGGCTGGCTGGACCGACACGTCGCCGACGGGCTGGGCATCATGCTCGACGATCTGTTGGCCGGTCTCTACGCCCTGCCCGCGACGTGGCTCACGTTTTGGGCCATGGGTGCGTTCGTCGGCTGACGGTCAGCGTTCGTTGAGCCGTGGCATGAGCTCGACGAGGTTGCAGGGGCGCTTGCGGTAGTCGAGCTGGCTCTCGATCAGGTTGTCCCAGGCGTCCTTGCAGGCGCCGGTGGAGCCGGGCAGGACGAACAGGTAGGTGCGGTTGGCCACGCCGGCGGTCGCGCGCGACTGCAGGGTGGAGCTGCCGATGTTCTGGAACGAGAGCGCACGGAACGTCTCGCCGAAGCCGTCGATGGTCTTGTCGAACAGCACCGATACCGCCTCGGGAGTGCCGTCGCGGCCGGTCAGCCCCGTGCCGCCGGTGGTGATCACCACGTCGCAGTCGGGCGCGGCGATCCATTGCGAGACGGCGGCGCGGATTTGGTAGATGTCGTCGGGCAGAACCTGCCGGTCGAACAGATGATGGCCGGCGCCTTCGAGCCGCTCGACCAGCAGGTCACCGGAGCGGTCGTCGGCGAGTGTCCGGCTGTCCGAGACGGTCAGCACGGCGATGTTCAGGGGCTTGAAGGGGCGTTCTTCTTGGCTCATCGCACGTCTCCTTGGTCTGACGGATACGGGTCGGGCGGCTCGCCTTCCAGGCATTTCTTGCAGGCGAGGCGGTGGCCGATCATGTGTCGGCGTCCCGCTTCGTTCTCCACCCAGGGGCGCTCGACCCAAGGCGGGGCGTGGCGGGTGTGCTGGTGATGGCCGCACTCGAGCCGGGCGAACCAATGGCCTTCCTCGTCGCGATGGAACGAGACGATCGCGCGCAAAGGCGGCTCGTCCAGGCGGGCCATCAGGGCACCGGTATGCCCCAGAGATCGTGCTCGTCCGCCTCCACGATCTCCACCTCGACGAAGTCGCCCGCCCGCACGTCGGTGACCTCGGGCAGGTAGACCACGCCGTCGATCTCCGGTGCATCGGCCATGCTGCGCGCGACCGCCCCGGACTCGTCGACGTCGTCGACCAGCACCGGCATGCGCTGGCCGACCTTCTGCGCGAGTTTCGCCGCGCTTATGGCCGCCTGCTTTTCCATGAAGCGGGCCAGGCGCTCCTGCTTGACGTCCTCGGGGACCGGGTCGGGCAGTTCGTTGGCCGTCGCACCGTCGACCGGCGAGTAGGCGAAGGCGCCGACGCGGTCGAGCTGGGCCTCGTCGAGGAAGTCGAGCAATTCCTGGAATTCGTCTTCCGTCTCGCCGGGAAAGCCGACGATGAAGGTCGAACGGATGGTGATCTCCGGGCAGATCTCGCGCCAGCGCCGAATGCGCTCGAGGACGTTCTCGCTGGAGGCCGGACGCTTCATCAGCTTGAGGATGCGATGGTTGGCGTGCTGGAACGGGATGTCCAGGTAGGGCAGGACCAGGCCCTCGGCCATCAGTTCGACCGCATCGTCGACGTGCGGGTAGGGGTAGACGTAGTGAAGCCGGATCCAGGCGTCCAGCGAACCCAGCGCGCGGGCCAGCTCGGCAAAGCGGGTCTTGAGCGGACGCCCGCCCCAGAAGTCGAGCTTGTAGCGGGTGTCGAGCCCATAGGCGCTGGTGTCCTGGGAGACGACCAGCAACTCGCGCACGCCGGCGTTGACCAGGTTTTCCGCTTCGGTCATCACCTCGCCAATCGGCCGGCTGTCGAGATCGCCACGCAGGCTGGGGATGATGCAGAAGCTGCAGCGGTGGTTGCAGCCTTCGGAGATCTTGAGATAGGCGTAATGCCGCGGGGTGAGCTTGACGCCCACTTCGTCGTCCAGCGCGGGCAGGCTCTCGTCCATGGCCTTCCCGCCCTCGCGCCGATCGCCGCTGCCCGGCTCGGGCATCACGTCTACGAAGGGATCGAAGCGCGGCGGCAGATGCTCGTGTACCGCTTCCATCACTTCCGCGTAGGCCTGCGGGCCGGTGATCGCCAGCACGTTGGGGTATTTCTCGCGAATCAGCTCGCCGTCGTCACGACCGCCCAGGCAGCCGGTGACGATCACCCGGCCGTTCTCGTCGAGTGCCTCGCCGATCGCGCCCAGGGATTCCTCCACTGCCGAGTCGATGAAGCCGCAGGTGTTGATGATCACCAGTTCGGCGCCGTCGTAGCTGTCGGAGAGCGCGTAGCCCTCGGCGCGCAGCTGGGTGAGGATCCGTTCAGAGTCGACCAGGGCCTTGGGGCAGCCGAGGCTGACAAAACCGATGCGTGGCGGGTTGGCGGTCATGCGGGGTCGGAGGCCACGGGGGTGTTGTCGCCGGTGAACTCCTCGAGGTGTCCGTCCGGAAACTGCACGTAGACCCGCAGGTTGTTGCGCTCGATGAACTGCATCACCGCGTCGAACATCTGCCGGTTGGCCGTCTTGAGTTCCGGCTCGATCACCAGCATCTTCTGCCCGTCGAGGAGGATGGGGTGCAGGCGCTGGGAGTACACCAGTCGATGCTGGGCGAAGGTCGCATCCCAGCTGGAGATGCGATCGATCCAGTCACTCGGACGAAATCGGGCGCCGGCCTTGGTCACTGACTCGACGATGTAGCGTTTCGGCTGATTGTCCATGAAGTCGTGGCTTGCTCGGCCTGCACCGAATGTGGATGGGTCGATTAGAATCAATCGGCCATTTTACTTCAGTTGGGCGGCAAACGCATCCGCCCTTTGCAGATGGAGCCGAACCGACATGAAACACGATCCAGCCGCCATCGATCCGTTGCCCCTGCTGCTGGTGGACACGGGGGGGACCTTCAATAAGCGCTACGATCCGGTGGGCGGGACATTGCGTGTGGCGGACGAATCCGGGGCGGCCGGCACCATCCTGGCCTCGGCCGCCGGCAATCTGGCCGTTCGTGCGATCCGGCCGGTAAGCAAGGACAGCCTCGATATGACCTCCGAGGACCGGGAGACAGTGGTGGCGGCCATCCGCTCGGCCGTCGCTCCCTGGGACCGGGCCCCGGTGGTCGTCATTCACGGCACCGACACCATGGCACTGACCGCCAAGGCCGTCGCCGAGAACCTGCCGGGTCGGCGGGTGGTGATGACCGGGGCGATGCGGCCATTCGAGATCGATGCCGTGGAGCCGGCGTTCAACCTGGGGCTGGCGCTGGGCTATGCCCAGGCCGACGACGCGGCGGGCGTGTTCGTGGCGATGAGCGGGTTGGTGCGTCCCTGGGAGCGCCTTCTGAAGGATCGCTCAGCGGGGGTGTTCCGCCCTCGCTGAGCTTTCTTCTCTCCGACCACGAAAAAGCCCCGCCGGATGGCGGGGCTGGTCACTGTTGGCGTGCTCCCCTTGAGGGGAGCGGCCAAATCAGCACTCGTCGGTGAGACCCGGGTTGCCGCCGACGCCCTTGAGGACCGGCTCGTTCGGCTTGACCGGCTTGATGTGCTTCTGGTCACGCAGCCAGGATTCGACCTGGTCCCAGATCATCTCGCCGGTGTCGCCCGGGATGTTGCCCGGCTCGGCAACGGAGGCCCAGCCCGCGACCTTGTAGGTCTTGTTCGGGTCGAGCGGTTCGCCGCCGAGCTCCATGTCCTGGATCCGCTTGCCTTTCTCCTCGTTCGGGGCACAGGCGTACTTCAGGCCACCGACGCGCACCATGTCGCCACCCTGCTGGTAGTAGGGATCGGTGTTGAAGATGTTGTCGCAGACGTCCTCGAGGATGCCCTTGATCTCTTCGCCGGTGAACTCGTTGACCGTGACGTTCGGGTAGGTCAGCGCCACGTGGGTCATCATGTCGTCGTAGGTGATCGGCTCGCCCGGGATCAGCGAGGTGCCCCAGCGGACGCCCGGCGAGAACGAGATCTGTGCGTCGTTGACGTCGATCAGCGCGTCGCAGAGCAGCTGGTCCCAGGTGCCGGTGAAGTTGCCGCGGCGGTAGAGCAGGGCGTCGTTGGTCGCCAGTTGCTGACTCGCGCGCTCGCCCGTGTTGAAGGTCTTGCCTTCGAAGGTGATCTCCTGGTTGTACATCTTGTCGATGTACTCCTGCATCTC
The DNA here is from genome assembly GCA_051746865.1 of Pseudomonadota bacterium. Taxonomy (GTDB): domain Bacteria; phylum Pseudomonadota; class Gammaproteobacteria; order Halothiobacillales; family Halothiobacillaceae; genus Guyparkeria. The sequence goes on from JBNJFM010000027.1 coordinate 28,987, forward strand.
CTTGTCCGGCTCGATGAAGTCGGAGAAGACCGGCAGCAGGTGGTACTTGTAGTCCTGCACCTTGCCGTTGCGCACGTCGAAGTCCAGCACGCCCAGGTACTTGGC
>JBNJFM010000028.1:0-28480 GCA_051746865.1 Pseudomonadota bacterium
ATCCAGGCGCACCCGGAAAAGAGCGCCGACGACGGCCTCAGGCTCCTGGCCAATTTCACCCGCTGGTCCGGACCGTGGTCCTGACCGCATCGCAACACGAAAGACGCGCATCGAGGACGCCCGAATCATGCTGCTGATCCCCGCCATCGATCTGAAGGAAGGCAAATGCGTACGCCTGCGTCAGGGACGCATGGAAGATGACACCGTCTTCTCCGACGACCCGGTCGCCGTGGCCGGTCGCTGGGTGGAGGCCGGCGCGCGCCGCCTCCACCTCGTCGACCTGGACGGCGCCTTTGCCGGCAGCCCCAAGAACCGCGAGGTCATCCAGGCCATCTGCGAGGCATACCCGGACGTGCCGATCCAGGTCGGCGGCGGCATCCGGGACGAGGCCACCATCGAGCAGTACCTCGAACTGGGCGTGGCGTTCGTCATCATCGGCACCAAGGCGGTCTCCGAGCCGCACTTCGTCGAAGACGTCTGCCTCGCCTTCCCCGGGCACATCATCGTCGGCCTGGACGCCCGCGACGGCAAGGTGGCCATCGACGGCTGGTCGAAGCTCTCGCACCACGACATCCACGACATGGCCCAGCGCTTCGAGACCGACGGCGTTGCCGCGATCGTTTTCACGGACATCTCCCGCGACGGAATGATGCAGGGGGCAAACATCGAGGCGACCCGCGAACTGGCCAAGTCGGTACGCATCCCGATCATCGCCTCGGGCGGCGTCACCGACATGAGCGACATCGACCTGCTGATCGACGCGGCCGACGACGGCGTCTCCGGCGCGATCATCGGCCGGGCGCTCTACGAGGGAACCATCGATCTCCGGGAAGCCCAGAAACGCATCGACGAGCGCGCGGGCATCCCGCCGTTCTCCGAGTAGACCCATGGGACTGGCCAAGCGCATCATTCCCTGCCTGGACGTGGCCGAGGGTCGCGTGGTCAAGGGCGTGCAGTTCGAAGGGCTGCGCGACGCCGGCGACCCGGTCGAGGCGGCGCGACGCTACAACCAGGCCGGCGCCGACGAGCTGACCTTCCTCGACATCTCCGCCTCCCACGAGGGCCGCGAGACCATGCTGCACGTGGTCGAGGCGGTGGCCGCCGAGGTGTTCATCCCGCTGACCGTCGGCGGCGGGATCCGCACCCTGGCCGACGTGCGCCGGCTGCTGCAAGCCGGGGCCGACAAGGTGTCGATCAACACCGCCGCCGTGCATCACCCCGAGCGCATCCGCGAGATGAGCGAGGCGGTCGGCTCGCAGTGCATCGTGGTCGCCATCGACGCCCGGCGGGTTTCGGCGGAAGGCGAGCCGCCGCGCTGGGAAATCTTCACCCATGGCGGTCGCAAGCCGACGGGCCTCGATGCGTTGGAGTGGGCCGAGCACATGGCCGAGCTGGGCGCCGGCGAGCTGCTGGTCACCAGCATGGACCGCGACGGCATGCAGCAGGGTTTCGACCTGGAGCTGACCCGCGCGATCAGCGACGCGGTGGCCGTGCCGGTGATCGCCTCGGGCGGGGTCGGCAATCTCGACCACCTGGTCGACGGGATCACGGAAGGCCACGCCGACGCGGTGCTGGCCGCCAGCATCTTCCACTTCGGCACCTACAGCATTGCCGAAGCGAAGCAGCGCATGGCCGACCGGGGCATAGAGGTTCGCACCTGAAAACCCTGATATACTCCGGCGCTCGCATTCACACGACCACGAGCCCGATGCCGTGACCAACGCGCAGAACAGCGACACCCCCGACTGGATCGACGAGGTCGTCTTCGATGAGCATGGCCTGGTCCCCGCCATCGCTCAGGACCATGAAACCGGTCGCGTGCTGATGTTCGCCTGGATGAACCGCGAGTCACTGCAGCGGACGGCCGAGACCGGCGAGGCGGTCTACTTCTCCCGTTCCCGGCAACGTCTCTGGCACAAGGGCGAACAGAGCGGGCACGTGCAGAAGGTCCACGAGCTCCGGCTCGACTGCGACGGCGACGTGCTGCTGCTCTCCATCGAGCAGGTCGGCCACATCGCCTGCCATACCGGGCGGGAGTCGTGCTTTTTCCGCCGCCTCGAGGAGGGGCGGTGGCAGGTCGTCGACGAGGTCCGCAAGTCCCCCGGAGAGATCTATGGCAAACGCGACTGACACGCTGGAGCGGCTGGCGGCACTGCTGGAGGAACGCAAGGGCGCCGATCCAAGCAGTTCCTACGTGGCCAGCCTCTACCACAAGGGCCGCGCCAAGATGGCCCAGAAGGTGGGCGAGGAAGGGGTCGAGGTCGCGCTCGCCGCGGTGGGCGACGACTCCGACGAACTGATCAACGAAATGGCCGACCTGTGGTTCCACAGCCTGGTGCTGCTGGCCGACGCCGACCTTTCACCGACCGACGTGCTCGCCGAGCTCGAGCGCCGTTCGGGACTGTCGGGCCTTGAAGAAAAGGCCCGCCGCGCACAAGATTAAACGAGACATCCTCAGGAGATCGCGATCATGGGTAGTTTTAGCATCTGGCACTGGCTGGTCATCCTCGTCATCGTGCTGCTGCTCTTCGGCACCAAGCGCCTGAAGAACCTCGGCACCGACTTGGGCAGCGCCATCAAGGGCTTCAAGTCCGCCGTCAAGGAAGAATCCGAGAAGGACGAGCAGGCCGAGGGCGAAAAGCGCGCCGAGAACCTCGAGCACAAGGAAGGCGAGCAGCCGGACGCCAGCCGCGTCATCGAGAGCGAGACCATCGAGGCCGGTCGCGAGAAGACCGAGAAGTCCTCGGAACGGAAAGACAGCTGACCTCCGCGTCGGCGCAGGATTGATCCGTGTTTGGTTTCAGCTTCTGGGAAGTATTCATCCTGCTGGTGGTCGCGCTGATCGTCATCGGCCCGGAGCGCCTTCCCGGCGTGGCGCGCAAGGCGGGCGAGTGGACCTACAAGGTCCGCAAGTTCGTCGCCAACGCCAAGGCCGAGATGGACAGCGAGTTCAACATGCAGGACATGAAGCAGTTGCTGAACTCGCAGGAATCCGAGATCAGCAAGCTGCGCGCCATGGTCGAGGAGACTCGCCACGACATCGACCAGACCGGCGACACGGTCAAGAGCGCGCTGGACGACGCGGAACAGACCATGCACCGCTCGGCGGAATCGGAAAAGGCCCGGGCATCCGACAAGTCCGGAGGGACGAAGGGCGAGGATGCCGAGGCGTCACGCCCCGAGGACGACGCCCCGAGTCACCTGAAGGCTATCGACCAGGAGACGTCCTCCAGCTACGAGGACGAGCTCGAGCGCCTTTCCTCCGAGACCGGGGAGCGGTTCCACCGTCCCTTCGCCTCGACCGAGCCCGAGGAAACGCATTCGAGCGAGGAAGAACAGGCCGAGCCGGAAAAACCGGAAACCGGACGGCGCGATCACCCCAAGGACCAGTGATCGCTCCGGCGACCGCCCCCATCCCGCTTGTGCGCGGTCGGGCGACGACTGAGCACAGTGCGTTGCCGCGGCATCGTGCGGCAGGCATTTCGAGGTATTCATGAATCAGCGGAACACGGACGCCACAACCGAGGAACCGTCCGGACTGGCCGGGTTCATCTCGCACCTGGTCGAACTGCGCGATCGACTCCTGAAGTCGGTGGCGCTGGTATTCGTGCTGTTCGTGGCGCTGTTCCCGTTCCGCAACGACCTGTTCCGCGTCCTCTCCGATCCGCTGTCCCGCTTCTTGCCCGAGGACACGGGCATGATCGCGGTGCAGGTCGCCTCGACGTTCTTCATTCCGCTGAAGCTCACCGGCTTCACCGCGCTGTTCATCGCCATCCCGTTCCTGCTCTACCAGCTGTGGGCCTTCATCGCCCCGGGGCTCTACCAGCACGAACGCAAGATGGTGATACCGCTGGTGTTCTCCAGCACGGTACTGTTCTACGTGGGGGCGGCCTTCGCCTACTTCGCCGTCTTCCCGGTGGTGTTCGGCTTTCTCGCCGGCACCGGTCCGGCCGAGGTCAGCTACGCGCCGGACATCAACGAATACCTGAGCTTCGTCATCACCCTGTTCTTCGCCTTCGGCTTCGTCTTCGAAGTGCCGGTGGCGGTGGTGCTACTCATCCTGATCGGCGCGGTCACGCCGGACCAGCTGGCAGAGAAGCGGCGCTACGCCATCCTGGTCGCGTTCATCATCGGCGCGATCTTCACGCCGCCCGACATCCTGTCGCAGTTCATGATGGCCATCCCGGTATGGTTCCTCTACGAACTGGGTATCCTCATCGGGCGCATGCTGTTGCGCCGCCAGGGTGGACCGCTGCTGGGCGGCGACCCCGACGACGACGGACCGGAACCGCCCAGCGGCGGCTCGACAGCACCGTCGACCCCGTCCGCCCCGTCGGGTGAAGCGGCCCATGACGAGCAGGCCGGCGCCCCGCGCGACCACGAGACCGAGAAGGACGAGGACTTCGACTTCGACCGCGCCTTCGAGGAAATCGAACGCGATCAGCAGTCGCTCGACGAATCGCGCAAGGCCGACGAGTCCGACACGGCCCCCGAGAAGACCCAGGGGACCGACGAGAAAGAACGCTCCGATCGGGACGAGGACGACGACAGCGACCGCTCCGGTCGACACTGATCACGGTCCGGGCCGGCAGCCGACCGGCTCCCGACATCGAAAGCCCAGACACAGGAAGGAAACCGAACCCATGTCCAACATTGCCCCGCGACGCCCCGTCCTGCTGGTGATCATGGACGGCGTCGGCGTCAACCCGAGCCGCCTGAACAACGCCGTTTCCCTGGCCGAGACGCCCCGGCTGGACGAGATCTTCGCCCACCACCCGCACACCATCATCGAGGCATCCGGTCGTGCCTGTGGCCTGCCGGACGGCCAGATGGGCAACTCCGAGGTCGGCCACCTCACGCTGGGCAGCGGCGCGATCAACCGTCAGGACCTGGTGCGCATCGACGATGCGATCAAGGACGGCAGCTTCTTCGACAATGCCGCCCTGACGCAGGCAATGCAGAAGGCCGCCTCCAGGGACCGCCCCATCCACCTGATCGGCCTGGTCTCCGACGGCGGCGTGCACAGCCACGTCCGCCACCTGCTGGCCCTGATCAAGATGGCGCGGAAGATCGGCGCCCGCCCGCTGGTCCACATGATCACCGACGGCCGCGACACCGCGCCGAAGTCCGCCGACGGCTACCTCGACCGGCTCGAGCCGGAACTGGAGAAGGCCGGTGGCGCGATCGCCACCATCAGCGGCCGCTACTACGCCATGGACCGGGATCAGCGCTGGGAGCGCACCGAGGAGGCCTTCAACGCCATCGTCCGTGGCGACGGCCCGCGCTACAAGGATGCCCGCGAGGCGCTGGCCGCCTCCTACGAGGCCGACCAGACCGACGAGTTCATCCGCCCGGCCGTGCTCGACGGCTACGAGCCGCTGACCGCCGATGACGCGATGATCTTCTTCAACTTCCGCAACGACCGGCCGCGCCAGCTGACCGAGGCGCTCGGCCAGGCGGAGTTCTCCGGGTTCGACCGCGGCGACTACCAGCCGATCGTGGTCACCTGCCTGACCGAATACGACCCACGCTTCCTCTCGCCGATCGGCTTCCCGCCGGAGCGGCCCAAGAACGTGCTGGCCGAGGCGATCAGCCAGGCGGGCATCAAGCAGTTCCACTGCGCCGAGACCGAGAAGTACGCCCACGTCACCTTCTTCTTCAACGGCGGCAAGGAAGAGACCTTCGCCGGCGAGGACCGTGTCATGGTGCCCTCGCCCAAGGTGGCCACCTACGACCTGCAGCCGGAGATGAGCGCCCGCGAGGTCGCCGACGCGACCATCGACGCGGTGAATGCCGACCAGTACGGCTTCATCCTGGTCAATTTCGCCAACGGCGACATGGTGGGGCATACCGCCGTGCGCGACTCCGTGATCCAGGCGATGGAGACGGTCGACCACGAGGTCGGCCGGCTGGTGGACGCCGCCCGGGAGAAGGACTACTCGATCATCCTTACCGCCGACCACGGCAACTGCGACGAGATGATCGACCCGGTCACCGGCGACCCGCATACCCAGCACACCACCTATCCGGTGCCCTGCATCGTGATCGACCGGAAGCCGGTGCGGCTGCGTACCGGCGGCGGCATCGCCAACATCGCCGCCACCGTGCTCGAGCTGATGGGCCTGCCGCTGCCCAAGAAGATGAAGCGCTCGCTGCTGCTGGACAAGCCCAGCAGCTGACAACCGCCCCGGGCCCGGCAGGAGAATGCCGAGCTGACCGGACTCCGGTCGGCTCGGCATTATTGCGTCGGGAGCCTGCCTCTTGACGAAATGTTATAACATACTCTCCGAGACGAACATCGCCCCGGGCGCCGCGAACAGCTGCGGGGAAAATGCAATCAGCAAGGAGAGTTTCATGCGCCACCCCACCACGCTCGCCGCCCTGTCCGCGATCGTTTTCGCCACCCATGCCCCGGGCAGCTTCGCGACCGACCAGCTCGGCGTGATCACCATCACGGCGACACCTTTCGCCACGACGGCGGAGGAAGGAGCCTCGTCGGTCGACGTGCTCGACGGCGAGGAGAAAAGACAGGCGGAAACGCTCTCCCTGGGGGCGACCCTCGACGAGATCCCCGGTGTGGCAACCATCGCCACCGGCGGTCAGGTCGGCAACCCGGTGATCCGGGGGCTGTCGGGCAACCGAATCCGGGTGCTCAGCGAGGGCGTGGCGCAGGACTACCAGCAGTACGGCGTCCGCCATCCGGCCAACGTCGATCCGCTGCTCGCCGAGCGCATCGAGGTCGTGCGCGGCCCGATGAGTGTGCTCTACGGGTCCGACGCGATGGGCGGGGTGGTCAATATGATCTCTCCGGACCTGCCGGTGGCGCCCGGGGGCAGCGACCTTTCCGGGCGGCTCACCTCGGGGTTCGCCAGCAACAACGACGAGCGGCTCGCCGGCGGCGAGATCCGGGCCGCCTCCGGCGGGTTCGGGCTGACCGTCACCGGCAACTGGCGTGACGCCGGCGACATCGAGACACCGAACGACCCCACCTTCGCCGAGAGCGGACAGACCGGCGCCCCCAGGTTCACCGGGCGCCTCGACCACACGGACTACGAGAACCGCAACGGCCGGGTCGCGATCGGCTACACCGGGGAGGCCGGCGAGGTCGAACTGAGCTACACCGACTGGCGGATGCAACAGAACTTCTTGCTGCCCGACGGCGCACCGGTCGGACAAGACCTGGAAAATCGCGACTGGGCCCTCTCCGGCGAGCACGACGTCGACGACTGGCGCATCAAGGCGCGCCTCCACTGGCAGGAGAATGTCCGCCGGGCCCTGACCGGCGGCGACTACGACACCCTCGACGCCCAGGGCCCCGATCTCGACATCCGACGGGATCGGCGCACGGTGCGCCTCGGGATGGAGCACCCGGTCTGGGCCGGGTGGCGCGGCGAGGTGGGCATCGAACGGGTCGATGTCGACCAGGAGCTGCGCCGGGGTAGCCTGACGCCCGATGCCGAACGCGAGGAATGGGCGATCTATGCCCTCGAGCAGCGCGACATCGGATCGGTCACGCTGCAACTCGGCGCCCGGCTCGACCAGATCGAGCAGTCCGCCGATCGCTCGACGGCCTTCCCGGCAATCGACACCCGCGAACGGGACTACACCGTCGCCAGCGGGTCGGCAGGCCTTGCCTGGGCGATCGACGACCACTGGACCTTCAAGGCCAACCTCGGCCGCGGTTTCCGCGCTCCGTCGATCTTCGAGCTGTACGCCGACGGGGTGCACGGCGGGGTCGCCGCCGTGCAGAAGGGTGACCCGTCGTTGACCGAGGAGACCTCGATCAACGCTGACCTGGGCGTGAGCTGGTACAGCGAGGCGGTCGAATGGTCGGCGACTGTCTACGAGAACCGCATCTCGGATTACATCTATCTGGCCAACACCGGCGCCATGCAGGGTCCGCTGCCCGTCTATGCCACCCGCCAGAACGACGCCCGCCTGCGCGGCATCGAGCTGTCCGGCAAGTGGCACATCGACCGGCACTGGACACTCGACGGCGGGTTCGACGCCGTCCGCGGCGAACTCGACGACGGCCGGGACCTGCCACTGATGCCGGCCGACAGCCTGCGCGCCGGGGTGTCGTTCGGCCACGGCGGAGGCGAGACCTTCCGCGACTGGCACATCCGCCTCGGCGCCAGCCACCACTTCGCCAAGGACGCCGCCGGGCCCTACGAGCCCTTCGCCCAGTTCGACAACACCCCCTTCGGCACCGCCTCGACCGACGACTACACGCTGGTGTCCCTGGGTGCGGGCGTGAGTATTCCCTTCCGGGACGAGACCGAGCTGCGCCTGACACTGGAAGTCGACAACCTGCTCGACGAGTCCTATCGCGCCTTCTTGGACACCTACAAGGGCTACGCGCTGGGCACGGGACGCAACCTGCGGCTGCGCGCGGACCTGGCGTTCTGATCGCCGTCGATCGTTCGCGCGGGTCGCAGGCCCCTGCCACCGCCCGGAGCCTTCCGGCGCACACGTGCTAATCTCCATGCACGACCTCGAGGAAGGTCCGCACCTGGAGCAGCCCGTGAACGAACCGACCCAGAAACTCGACCCCGCCGCCGAATCGTCACCGACGCCGCCCAGACGCGGCATCGGCTGCCTGGGGGTGACCCTGATCGTCATCGCCACGATGGTAGTGACACTGATCGTCGGTGCCGTGGCCGTGCGCTACGTCCTGTTCGCCGACCAGTTCGAGCCGGTCACGCTGGACGAGCAGGAGCAGGCGGTGCTCGACGACAAGCTGACCGCCATCGGCGTGCAAACCGGAGAACCGGCCCCGGCGGCGTCCGGGGATGATCGCTTCGCCCCGCGCGCCGAGGAGTTCGACGCCGAAGGACGGCTGAAACCGGAACGCTACGCCGAGGCCGACGCCCCCCGCGAGGTGCACTTCGATGAGCGCGAACTCAACGCCATCATCGCCCGGGACCCGGAACTCGCCCGCCGGCTGGCGATCGACCTGTCACAAGATCTGGTCAGCGTGAAACTGCTGGTGCCGCTGCCACCCGATTTCCCCGTCATGGGCGGGCAGACCGTCCGCGTCACCGCCGGCGCCGAGGTACGCCAGACGATCGACCCCAACGGTGAACGCCGGCTGTCGGTGATCGTCACCGGCGTGAGCCTCTGGGGCATGCCGCTCCCCAATGCCTGGATCGGCGGGCTGCGAGGCACGGACCTCGTGGAACAGTTCGGCGACGATCCGGGGTTCTGGCAGGCGCTTGCCGAAGGCATCGACGAGGCACGGGTCGACGAGGGCGAACTGGTCGTGAAGCTCACCGAGTAGGACCGTAGCCCGTAGCCGACTTGCATCCACCGGCTCCCACGACCACCCTCCACGGGTTTGCACGTTTCGAACCAGGAGCACTCCATGAAGACCGCACTGATCACCGGCACCAACCGTGGCATCGGCCTGGAGCTGACCCGCCAGCTGCTGGAGGCGGGCTGGCGCGTCCACGCCACCGCCCGCGACCCGCAGGGCTCGCCCGAACTCGGAACGCTGGCCGCCACGCACCCGGAAAACCTGTGGCTGCACGCGCTGGATGCCGGCGAGCCCGAGGCCATTCAGGCGCTCTCCCGCGAGCTGGCCGACGAGTCCATCGACTGGCTGATCAACAACGCCGGGGTCTACGGCCCCCGCGGCGTGGCCTTCGGCAACGTCCACGACGTCGAGGCCTGGCTGGAGGTCTTCCGCATCAACAGCATCGCGCCGATGCTGGTCATGCAGGCGTTCGCCGACCAGATCGGGCGCAGCGACGAGCGCAAGATCGGCATCCTCTCGAGCAAGGTCGGTTCGATGGGTGACAACGGCTCGGGCGGCGGCTACATCTACCGCTCGAGCAAGGCGGCGGTCAACGCGGTAATCAAGAGCGCCTCGATCGACCTCGAGCCGCGCAGCATCAATGTGGTCGCCCTGCACCCGGGCTGGGTACTCACCGACATGGGCGGGCCCAACGCCGAGATCACCACCGCCGAGAGCGCGCAGGGTTTGATCCGCAACATGGCCGGACTGACCGAGGCGGATCGCGGGCGGTTCATCGACATCGACGGCACGACCATCCCCTGGTAGGAAAGCCGTCAGGATCCGTCTTCCCGATGCCGGACAGTAGAGGGCACCTCGAGAGGAAAGCCATGGAGCCGCTGCACCAGGGCGGGGAGACGGCCGACCAGATCCGCGTCGTCTCCCCGGACGGCAAGCGCGAGTGCGCCCGCTTTTGCCACGGGGAACTCGACGAGTGCGTTGCCGATGGCAATCTCTCGACAGCGGATCTGGTCGATCGCCGCCAGGAGGGCCAAGCCGCACTGTGTCGCCACCTGGCCCCGCTTGTCTGCGCCCGGGCCTGTCGCCACGGCATGGCCTGCCTGGTTTTGGACTGCCCACACCACCCGCCCGACCGGCTGGCAAATACTCGGCGGCGGACCGGCCGCGCCACACCTGCCTTATATGAGTGCACTGACCGCGCCATTTGCACCTTTTTTGTGCCTTCGTGCCGGCGCGCGCAACGCCACGGCACCCGGGAGAGGCACGGCGAGCTGCCGCCCGAGACCAGCAGACCACTCGACATCAGTGACTTGGATCACCGATCCATCCCGCCCCAGCGCAGGGCGCCCACGCGAGCTGGCACCAGGAAATCCGGCACGGTTCCTGCTTTAGTTGCACCAGCCCGGGCTTGAGCGGATCATGTCGGCAACTGTCGAGCGTTTCCCCGCCCGTCGCACCAGAGATTCATCGTTACCGGAGGATTCCATGTCCAACGCGACCAACAAAGTCATGACCATGATGGAAGAACACGGCGTCAAGTTCGTGGACTTCCGCTTTACCGACACGCTGGGCAAGCAGCAGCACGTCACCTATCCGGCGAGCCAGATCGACGAGGACAGCTTCGAGGACGGCGTGATGTTCGACGGCTCCTCGATCGCCGGCTGGAAGGGCATCAACGCCTCGGACATGATCCTGATGCCGGACCCGGAGTCGGCCAATATCGACCCGTTCTCCGAGGAAACCACCCTGATCGTGACCTGCGACATCATCGAGCCGGACACCATGCAGGGCTACAACCGCGATCCGCGCTCGGTCGCCCGTCGCGCCGAGGCCTACATCCAGTCCTCGGGCCTGGCCGAGGCCGCGCTGTTCGGCCCGGAGAACGAGTTCTTCGTCTTCGACGACGTGCGCTGGGGCGCTGACCTGTCCGGCTCCTTCGTCAAGGTCGACTCCAAGGAAGCGGTCTGGAACGCCGAACGCGTCTACGACGACGGCAACATGGGCCACCGCCCGGGCCTGAAGGGCGGCTACTTCCCGGTTCCGCCGGTCGACTCCCTGCACGACCTCCGCCAAGCGATGTGCCTGGTCCTCGAGGAAATGGGCCAGGAAGTCGAGGTGCACCACCACGAGGTCGCCACCGCCGGCCAATGCGAAATCGGCGTGGCGTTCAACACGCTGGTCAAGAAGGCCGACGAGGTCCAGGACCTCAAGTACGTGATCCACAACGTGGCTCACGCCTACGGCAAGACCGCCACCTTCATGCCCAAGCCGATCGTCGGCGACAACGGGTCGGGCATGCACGTCCACCAGTCGATGACCAAGGACGGCAAGAACCTGTTCTCCGGTGACGGCTACGCAGGGCTCTCCGAGATGGCGCTGTACTACATCGGCGGCATCATCAAGCACGCCCGTGCGCTCAACGCCTTCTGCAACCCGTCGACCAACAGCTACAAGCGCCTGGTCCCGGGCTTCGAGGCGCCGGTCAAGCTGGCCTACTCCAGCCGCAACCGCTCGGCATCCATCCGGATCCCGTTCGTCGCCAACCCGAAGGCGCGTCGCGTCGAACTGCGCTTCCCGGACTCCACCGCCAACCCGTACCTGGCGTTCGCGGCGATGCTGATGGCCGGCATCGACGGCATCCAGAACAAGATCCATCCGGGCGAGGCGGCGAGCAAGAACCTCTACGACCTGCCGCCGGAAGAGGAGAAGAACATCCCCGAGGTGGCCTTCTCCCTGGACGAGGCGCTGCGCGCGCTGGACGAGGACCGCGAGTTCCTCACCCGCGGCGAGGTCTTTTCCGACGACCTGATCGACGCCTACATCGAGCTCAAGGAAGAAGAGGTCCAGCGCCTGCGCATGACCACTCACCCGGTCGAGTTCGACATGTACTACAGCGTGTGATCGCGCCCCGGGCCGGCAGGCCCGGACCCGGACACGACGACGCCCCGCCTAGAAGCGGGGCGTTTTTCGTATACGGAGAGAAGAACGGCCCGATCAGCCGTCCTTGTCATCGGGCACACCACCCGGGCCGAGCTCCTCCTTCATCCGGCGCTGGAACTCCCGGACCTGCTCGCGGGCCTCCTGCTCGCTCACGCCGTAGCGCGCCTGGATCGTGCCGATCAGCTCGTCCTTCTGCCCCTCGAGCACCGCGAACTCGTCCCCGGTTATCCGCCCCCAGTACTCCTCGGCGTGACCGATGAACGATCGCCAGTTCCCGGCAATGTGCTCCCATTTCATGCATCACCCTCCGGTTTCGCGTGACTTTCCCGGTCAGTCTAGTCCACTGGCGCACATCCCGCGGGGCGATACAATATCCGTCCGTCCCAAGCCAGGAGACGCCCAATGCTCCCCGAAACCCTCTTCCGCGCCCTGAGCGCATCCACCCGACTGCGATCCCTGATGCTGCTTCAGAGCGAGGGAGAACTGTGCGTCTGCGAGCTGACCACGGCACTGGAGCAGAGCCAGCCGAAGATATCCCGCCACCTGGCCACCCTGCGCGAGGCCGGCGTCACCCGGGTTCATCGCGATGGCACTCGCGTGTTCTACCGCATCGACGAGGACCTGCCCGACTGGGCGGGCGCCGTGCTCGAACGCACCCTGGAGGGCTGCCGCGCCTCGGGCCGGTTCCGCGAGGATCTCGAACGCCTTCGGGGAATGACCAACCGGCCGCCACGCCCCGAGCAGACGACCTCCTCCGAATCCGAATGACCATCTCGCCGGGGAACCTTTCCGCCTCAGTATGTCTATATGGTATAGACTGGTTTTATATCTAAACGACACCCCCCGGAGGTCCCGATGGCAATGACCGAAAAACCATCCCCCGCACTCAAGCATTTGAGCCTGATGACCCTGCTCGAAGGCGGCTCGCTGATCGCGCTGGTCGCCATCGCGATGCCGCTGAAGTACATGGCCGACATGCCCGCGGCTGTCAGCGCAGTCGGCCCCGTGCATGGGGCGTTCTACCTCTGGACCATGGCCGTTCTGGCCCTCACGCTCTATCGCCGCCTGCTGCCGCTCAAGCACGGCGCCGTGGTCGCCATCGCCGCACTGATCCCCTTCGGCGGCCTGTTCTCCCACCACCTGGTCAAGCGCCGCCTCCACGAGTCGGGCTGACCGTGCAAACCTGACCTGCACGAAAAAGGCCGGACCGGGACAAACCCGCTCCGGCCTTTTTCGTGTTCTCTCGGCATTCCGCGAGCCGGGGCAGGGCCGGCCGGGACATCAGGACGAGCGCAGCTCCACCGGAATGGGGAAGACCATGTTCTCGACCACGGTGGGTTCACGCTCCTCGAGCGTCGCCCGGCACTCTAGCTTGAGGTGCTCGATGACCCGCTGAACGAGGATCTCCGGCGCCGACGCCCCGGCGGTGACGCCCACCCGGCTGCATTCGTCGAACCATGCCGGGTCGATGTCCTCCGCGCCGTCGATCAGGTGGGCGGGAGTGCCGGCCTGCTCGGCCAGCTCGCGCAGACGATTGGAGTTGGAGCTGGCCTTCGAGCCGACCACCAGCACCACGTCGCAGTTCTCGGCCAACTCGCCCACGGCATCCTGGCGATTCTGCGTGGCATAGCAGATATCGTCCTTCCGCGGCCCCTCGATCTGGGGGAAGCGCGCCTGCAGGGCTTCGATGATCGCGCGGGTCTCGTCGACCGACAGCGTGGTCTGAGTCGCCCAGGCCAGCCCCCTGGGGTTGTCGATCTCGAGCGTCTCCACGTCCGCGATCTTCTCCACCAGATGGATGCGGCCGCCGAAGGCCGGATCAAAGTGCCCCATGGTACCCTCGACCTCGGGGTGGCCGGCATGGCCGATCAGCACCAGGTCACGCCCTGCCCGGGCATGGCGCGCGACCTCCATGTGCACCTTGGTCACCAGCGGGCAGGTGGCATCGAAGACGGTCAACCCGCGCTCGGCGGCGGTGTCCTGGATCGCCCTGGACACACCGTGAGCGGAGAAGATCAGGGTCGCACCGTCCGGCACGTCGGCGAGATCCTCGATGAAGACCGCGCCCTTGTCGCGCAGATTGTCGACGATGTAGCGGTTGTGCACGATCTCGTGCCGGACGTAGATGGGCGCACCGAAGGAATCCAGCGCCCGGTCGACGATCTCCACGGCCCGGTCGACCCCGGCACAGAAGCCGCGCGGATTGGCCAGCTGGATCTTCATTGCATGCTCCCCTTCCGGGCCGGCGAGTCGGCAGGCGCCGGCTGCCCGTCGATAGCCAGCACCTGGACGATGAACTGGATGTTCTGCCCGGCAAGCGGATGATTGAAGTCCACCGTCACGGCATCCTCGGTGACGGCCGTCACGGTGCCCGGCACCGACTCGCCGTTGGGCAGGTCGAACTCGATCACCAGCTGCGGCTCGAGGTTCATGTCCTCCGGGAACCGGCCGCGCGGCATGGTGTGCACGTTGCCGGGGTCCGGCATGCCGAAGGCGTACTGCGGCGTAAGCAGGATGCGGGTGTACTCGCCCAGCGGCAGGCCCACCAGCGCCTCCTCGAGGCGGGGCTCGAAGGCACCGCCACCCAGCTTCACCGTGAACGGCTCGTCGTCGAAGCTGCTGTCGACCACGCGATCGTCGGGCAGACGGATCTCGTAGTGGATGGTCACCTCGGAGTCCTTTTCCACAGTCGGAAGGTCGGGATTATCGGCGTCACTCATCGGATACGCTCTCTCGGCCAGCGGGCCGCAGTTCGGCCCAGATAATCAGTGCCACGCCGATGGTAATGGCCGCATCGGCGATGTTGAAGGCCGGCCAGTGCCAGCCGGCGACATGGAAATCGAGGAAGTCGACCACGTGCCCGTAGGCCACCCGATCGATCACATTGCCGATCGCCCCACCGATCACCAGCGTGATCCCGGCCTTGACCCGCCAGTCCCGAATCGCGACAAACACCAGCCAGGCCAGCAGTGCGGCGGTAATCACCCCCGCCAGAAAGACGAAGAACCAGCGCTGCCAGCCGTCGTGATCGGCCAGGAACGAGAACGCCGCGCCGGTGTTGTACAGCAAGGTGAGATCGAAGAACGACAGCACCTCGACGGGGCGCGCATAGCTCAAACCGGCCAGTGCCGCCCACTTGCTCAACTGGTCGGCGGCCAGTACGACAATGGACAGCCAGAGCCAGCGAAGGTTCGTCCTGTCGACCCTCATGACTCACCCCCGTGAGAGCGGGCCTCGCCCGCGAAGGCGGCACCAGCCGCCGTCCCCGTTGGGACATGGCAACAGACGGAGGCCGGGGCACGCGCCTGACGGCGCGTTTCGCTTGCAAGGCAAGCTCGCACAGCAGACGCCCCACCCCGTAGGAGCGCCTTCAGGCGCGATACGCCGATGTGGCACCTGACGGGCATCGCGGCTAAAGCCGCTCCTACGGATGTGTTCGACACCTGACCGGCGAGCGGGACGGTTGCCATCACGTCCTCAGACAAAGCGCCGGGTTTCCCCGTCGCCCTCGATGTTCTCGATGCAGCGGCCGCAGAGGGTGGGGTGCGCGGTGTGCGTGCCGACGTCGGGGCGGAAGTGCCAGCAGCGCTCGCACTTCTCGGCCTCCATCGGCGCGATGCGCACGGCGAGTTCGCCCACGCCCTCGATGGCCTCGGCTTCGACGTCCGCCGGCTTCTCGGCCAGCGGACGCACGGTCACCTCGGAGACGATCAGCAGGAAACGCAGCTCGTCACCCAGCTCGGCCAGACGCCCGGCGACGGTGTCGTCGGCCCAGAGTTCGACGTTGGCCGAGAGGTTGGCCTTGATGCGCTTTTCGTTGCGCGCGGCCTCGGCGTGGCGATTGACCGCGTCGCGAATGGCGATCACGTCCTCCCAGAAGCCGCGCTGCCCTACGCCGTCATGGCCGTCGGCCAGCAACGGGGCCAGATCGTCCACATGGGTGGCCATGAACACGCTTTCCTCACGGCCGTCGGCCAGTGCCGGGAGCTGTTCCCAGATTTCCTCGGCGGTGAACGAGAGCACGGGCGCGATCCAGCGCACCAGCGCCTCGACCGTGCGCCACATGGCGGTCTGCGCCGAGCGGCGCATGCGCGCGTCCGTCTGGCCGGTGTAGATGCGGTCCTTGACGATGTCGAGGTAGAACGCGCCCAGCTCGATCGAGCAGAAGTGGTGGATGCGCGCGATCATCTGGTGGAACTGGTAGGCCTCGAAGCCCTCGCGCACCTCGCGGTTCAGGCGCGCGGCACGGTCGACCAGCCAAGCGTCCAGCGCCAGCAGGTCGGTATCGGCCACGGCATGCTCGTTCGGGTCGAAGCCGTCGATGTTCGACAGCAGAAAGCGCGCGGTGTTGCGAATGCGGCGGTAGGCATCGGCGGTGCGCTTGAGGATTTCCTTGGACACCGTCATCTCGCCGGAGAAGTCCGTGGAGGCGACCCAAAGGCGCAGCGGGTCGGCGCCCATCTGGTCGATCACCTCCTGCGGGGCGATCACGTTGCCCAGGGACTTCGACATCTTGCGCCCGTTGGCATCGACGGTGAAGCCGTGGGTGAGCACGCCGCGGTAGGGGGCCTGCTCGCGTAGCGCGGTGGCGGTGAGCAGTGAGGACTGGAACCAGCCGCGGTGCTGGTCGGAGCCCTCGAGATACAGATCCGCCGGCCAGGTCAGCTCCTCGCGGCGGTCGAGCACGGCCCAATGGGTCACGCCCGAGTCAAACCACACGTCGAGCGTGTCGACGACCTTCTCGTACTCGGCCGCGTCCTCGCCGATCAGCTCGGCGGCGTCCAGGTCGAACCACCAATCCACGCCGTGCTCTTCGACTTTTTCGGCTACCTTGCGCATCAGCTCGGCGGAATCCGGGTGCGCGTGACCGGTCTGCTTGTGGGCGAACAGCGCGATCGGCACGCCCCAGAAACGCTGGCGCGAGATGCACCAGTCCGGCCGGTTCTCGACCATGCCCTCGATGCGCGCCCGGCCCCAGTCCGGGGTGAACTCGACGTTTTCCAGCGCCTTGATGGCGTCACGGCGCAGGTGCTGCTGGGTCATCGAGATGAACCACTGGTGCGTGGCGCGGAAGATCAGCGGCGTCTTGTGCCGCCAGCAGTGCGGATAGCTGTGCTCGAATTTCGAGTGCGCCAGCAGGCGGCCGTCGGCTTCGAGCCGCTCGAGGATGGCGCGGCCACCCGCCTTGAGATCCATCCCGCCGACCAGCGACGTGTCGGCGAAGAAGCGCCCCTCGCCGTCGACCGGGTTGTCCACGGGCAGGTGGTAGCGCTTGCCGACCGCGAAGTCCTCCTCGCCGTGGGCGGGGGCCGTGTGCACCAGCCCCGTGCCGGCATCCAGCGTGACGTGCTCGCCGAGGATCACCGGCACGCGGCGCTCGAGGAAGGGGTGCGCCAATTCCTGGCCTTCCAGTGCGGCGCCACTGCATTCGCCCAGCACACGCGGGCTCTCCGCGTCCATACGCGCCAGCGCGTCCTCGGCCAGCCCTTCGGCCAGCACGATGCGTCGGCCGCCGATCTCGATCAGCTGGTATGTCAGCTCGGCGTTGACCGCCACGGCCTGGTTGGCCGGCAGCGTCCACGGGGTAGTGGTCCAGATGACGAGATCCACCGGCGCGTCGCCCTCCACGCCGAAGGCGCGGTTGACCGCCGCCGGATCGACCGCGGCGAAGGCCACGTCGATCTGATCACTGGTCTTGTCCTGGTACTCCACCTCGGCCTCGGCCAGCGCCGAGCCGCAGTCGACGCACCAGTGCACCGGCTTCTCGCCGCGGTGCAGGTGACCGCGCTCGATGATGCCCGCCAGCGCGCGCAGCGTGTCGGCCTCGAAGGCGAAGTCCATCGAGCGGTAGGGGTTGTCCCAGTCGCCCATCACGCCCAGGCGGATGAAGTCCTGCTTCTGTCGCTCGATCTGGCTGGCCGCGTAGTCGCGGCAGGCCTGGCGGAAGGCGCGCTCGTCGAGCTTGACCCCCGGCTTGCCGTGCTCGCGCTCGACCACCAGCTCGATCGGCAGACCGTGACAGTCCCAGCCCGGCACGTAAGGCGTATCGAAGCCCTCGAGCAGCCGGGTCTTGTTGATGACGTCCTTGAGGATCTTGTTGACCGCGTGCCCGATGTGGATGTCGCCGTTGGCATACGGCGGGCCATCGTGCAGGACGAACTTGGGCCGCCCGGCGGCATGCTCGCGCACCGCGCGGTAGAGATCCCGATCCCGCCACTGCGCCAGACGCTCGGGCTCGCGCTTCGGCAGGTTGCCGCGCATGGGGAAATCGGTCTTTGGAAGGTTCAGCGTCGACTTGTAATCGGTCACGGCGTGTCAATTCAGTTGTGTGGCTGCAAGCGGCTGATTGTAACAGGCATTGCCCGCCTCCCGCGCCGATACGCCCGGCTTTATCGGCATCCGCAACCTGCAGAACGAACCCTGCCTGATCGACCATGCCGCCTGTCGGCGTATACCGACCTTCCGTCAGGCCACGGAATTTCCACGCAAGAAGATCGCGCTAGACTCGGCTACATGAAAAAATCACACGGATTCTCGCTGATCGAATTGATGATGGTGCTCGTGGTGGCAGCCATACTGCTGGGCATCGCCATCCCCAGCTTTACCGAGATCATCAAGAACAACCGCCTCACTTCCCAGACGAACAGCTTGCTGACCAGTTTCAGCCTGGCCCGCGCGGAAGCCATTACCAGGCGCACTACCGTCGCTGTCTGCACGCCCCAAGCCGGCGCCAACTCCTGCCAGGCCAGCACAGCCTGGCAGGACGGATGGGTGGTTTTCGTCGACGAGGGCAAGGACGGGAACTGGGCGGACGACGAACTACTCCAGCAGTCCGGCCCGCTCGAAGGCGGGAATACCCTCTCTGCAGGTCGCAACGTGGTGCGTTTCGGCTCCGACGGCCTGGCAACCGGATACAACGGCACCTGGCTAATCTGTGACGATCGCGGCATCGGCGACGCCCACGCCCTCATCCTCAGCAACACTGGGCGCGCCAGAGTCGCGCAGGATTCCGAAATCGCGGGGTTAACCTGCCCATGAACACGATGACCCGAAAACACCACGAAGGCTTTTCCCTAGTCGAGGTACTGGTGGCGTTGGTCGTTCTCTCCATTGGCGTACTCGGGGTGGCCGCACTCCACGCCACCGCCCTGAAGAACAATTCCAGCTCCTACGTCCGCAGCCAGATGACGCTTGCTGCCTACGACTTGGCGGATCGGATGCGCGCCAACCGCCAGGCGGCACTGGACGGCGAATACGACGCCATCAGTGGCGCTGAACACGCCGCGTGCGAAGGGGCCGCCCCGGGCTGCACAGCCAAGGAAATGGCAGAGCACGACGTGTGGGCATGGAAGGACCATTTGACCGATATCGTCCCGGACGCCACCGGCATCGTCTGCCGGGACAGCAGCCCCAACGACGGCAGCGGCACGGGGTCGGCTTCCTGCGACGGCACCGGCGACATCCGGGCAATAAAGATCTGGTGGCAGGACGATGACGACGGCACCGCGACCCGGCTGGCGATAGGAGTCCGCCCATGAACCCGCTTCAAGGCAAAGACAGAAACATGAAGCACTCGCCTCTGAACGCCCACCATCAACGGGGGATGACACTGATCGAACTGATGGTGGCCATGCTGCTCGGCCTGATGCTGATCGCCGCCACCATCCAGGTATTTATCGGCAGCAAGCAAACCTACCGCACCACGGAGGCCTCCTCGCGAGTCCAAGAAAACGGCCGGTTTGCCGACCAGTTCCTCTCTCATGACCTGCGCATGGCCGGCTTTTTCGGTTGCCTAGGCGAAAGCGAACTCGAATTCACCAATAACGTCGACGATAGCTCGAGCAAGTACGGCTCCGAGGTCGGCGAGGCGGTTGACATCTCGGCCGGCAACGAGCTGCGTGGCTATGTCGTCGGCAACTCCCTTCCGTCAGACCTGACTGCGCTAGGCCTGAGCATGGGCAGTGACAGTGGTGATGTACTGCCAAACACCGAAGCGGTACTGATTCGTCGGGCCAACCAGTGCCCCGGCGGAAAAGTAGTCCCACCGCTCATGGGCGACACCTCGGCCAACATCAAGATCGCGGACGCCGAATCCTGTGGCCTGACACAGAATAGCGTCGCCCTCATCACAGATTGTCAGACGGCCGACGCCTTCGGCATCACCAACAATCCCGTCGGTGGCAGCAAGGACACACTCACCCACTCCGCCGCTCTCAACATCAACAACACCCTGAGCACCACCTATGCGGAAGACGCATGGGTGTACACCCTTTATGCCGCCGTTTATTACATCGGGCGCAATCCGGCCGGCGAGCCGGCCCTGTACCGTCGCGCACTCGGAAAGGACGGCACGATGCAGGCCGAGGAACTCGTCGAGCACATCGAGGACATCGCCTTCGAATACGGCGTCGACTACAACAACGATTTCGTCGCGGACGCCTACCGGAGCACCAGCGACGTGGAAACGGGCAACCTCTGGGACGAGGTGGTGGCGGCCCGCTTCTCGTTCGTCGCCAGGTCGCACGAGGCGAACGTGACCCAGGGCGTGCAGGAATACGAGTTCGACGGCAATGACGACCTCGAGGGCACCGACCGGAGGCTACGTCATGTATTCACCAAGACCGTTTCGGTGCGCAACCGTCTCAAATGACAAGGGCATGAAAGTGGCTTTCTTTCCGAAAAAACAGGCTGGCTCCGCGCTGATCATCGGACTGTTGATCCTGCTGATCATCACCATCATCGGCGTGACCACCATGCAGACCACCACGCTCCAGGAAAAGATGGCCGGCGGCTTGCGCGACCAGGATCTGGCCTTCCAGGCCGCCGAGGCCGCGCTGCGGGACGCCGAGCAAGAAATCGCGCCGGAGCTGACCGAGCCGAACTGGATCTACGACCTCGGCGACCTGCCAGATGACCTGACCGCCCAGTCGGACGCCTGGTGGACGAGTGACAGCAACACGCGGGAAGTCGACTTCGAGATCGTCGCCACCCCCCCCCGCTACGTGGGCGAAGGAGAGGCTTTCCTGCGTGACACGCTCCGAATTGGCACCGGCCCGGTGACGGGTCGCCACATC
The DNA here is from genome assembly GCA_051746865.1 of Pseudomonadota bacterium. Lineage (GTDB taxonomy): Bacteria > Pseudomonadota > Gammaproteobacteria > Halothiobacillales > Halothiobacillaceae > Guyparkeria. The sequence goes on from JBNJFM010000028.1 coordinate 21,271, forward strand.
TACCGAACAACGGCCCGCGGCACGGGCGGAACCGACAACGCGGAAGTGATCCTGCGAACCCGCTATGCCAAGCGCTACAACTGATCACGGCCGGAGGTAACCTGCTATGAAACGTAACATCCCGATTGCACTGGCGGCATCGTTGACGCTGCTGCCGGCCCATCTTCTGGCCGCACCGCTGGACTTGGCGGATGCTCCTCTGGCGACGGCCACCACGGCCGAGCCCAATGTCATGCTGTTGATCGACAACTCCGGCAGCATGAACAATATGATTTGGGACGATGGATTCGATCCAACCATCAATTACCCGCACTGGGGAACTTATGACCCTTGGGGCACAAATTCACTATGGTCACCCGGCGCAGGCAACATCAGGGTCGGTAACTTGGCCCAATGCGGCGGATATAGCGATGAGTGGAAGGCTGGCTACCGCAACGGAACTTTAAAGTGCATTCGCCTACCAGACCCAGTAGGTGGCGGCGCCACACGTTACACCGGTAACTATCTCAATTATCTTTTCGACAGATTCGATGATGACACGGACCTGACTCAAGGACAGATTCCTCTAGATTACCGAATGAACGTCGCTAGGGACGTTGCATCCGAACTGGTGCAGAACACACCGGGCATGCGCTTCGGTGTCTCGCAGTTCTACGGCCCCTATTCGTATAGCGACGGCCACGGTGCCCGCATCGAGGCTGACTGCGGCTCGTCGGTGTCCGACATCACCTCGGAGATCGATAATTTCTCGGCGAGCACGAATACGCCGCTAGCGGAGGCTCTATACGAGATCACCCGCTACTTCCGCGGGTTGGATGCCTATTACACCAACGACGACTTCAGCAGCCCAATCCAGTACCGCTGCCAGAAAAATTTTACCGTGGTCATCTCGGACGGGCTGCCGACCTACGACACCACATTCCCCGGCAATGACCCGGAAGGCGGTTCGGACTTGCCGGACTGGGATGGCCTTTCTCCAGATACCGAGCAAAGCGACTACCCGAACTTCCCGCAGTATTCCGACGGTTACCAGCCATCTGGCAGCCAGAGCGGTGAGGGGTACTCGCTCTACCTCGACGACATCGCCAAGTTCGGCTGGGACATCGACATGATGACCAGCGGCACGGACGATGCCGGCGTGAGCTTCGATGACCCCGCGTTCGAACAACAGAACATGGGCACCTACACCATCGGTTTCTCGACCTCGAACCAGATGCTCGAGGACGCGGCCGAATACGGCCACGGGGAATATCTCACCGCCTCGAACGCCGCCGAGCTCTCGGCCGCTCTGCAAACCGCCATTTCCGACATCGCGGCGCGCAGCAGCAGTTCCTCTTCGGCCACCGCGAACACCGGCTACATTGCCAGTGGCTCCCGGGTCTTCCAGGCACGCTATAACTCGTCGAACTGGACGGGGAACCTGCTCGCGTTCGCTATCGACACGGACGTGACCAGCGATGATTACGGTTTCCTGCTGGAGAACGGCCCTGCCACCGACGGCGCCGTGTGGGATGCCGCCGAGGAAATGCCGCCGGCCGGCACGCGGACGATCATGACCTACAACGACGGTGGCGTGCCGTTTGCCTGGGACGATCTCAGCTTGGCGCAACAATCCGATCTGGGCAGCGAGGCCGTGCTCGACTACCTGCGCGGCAACACCTCCCAGGAAGCCCGCAACGGTGGAAGCTTCCGCAACCGTGACACCACACTCGGGGACATCGTCAATTCCAGCCCGGTGTTCATGGGCTCGCCGCCATTCTTCTACCCCGACGACTGGAACGGCGACTCCACCGAGCCGGAAGACTCCTCGCCCTATTCGACCTTCGTCAGCAATCACGACGATCGCGACGCCATGATCTACGTCGGGGCAAACGACGGGATGCTCCATGGCTTCGACGGTGATACGGGCGTGGAACAAATGGCCTACGTGCCCAGCCCCGTCTTCGACAACCTGGCCGAACTGGTCGAGACCGATTACGCCCACCACTACTACGTGGATGGATCACCCACCGTCGGCGATGCCTACTTCAACAGTGCATGGCATACCGTCCTCGTGGGCGGACTCAACAAGGGCGGCCAGGGCGTCTACGCGCTCGATGTCACTTCGGCGAGTTTCTCCCAAGGCAACGCGGATTCTACCGTGCTCTGGGAATTCACCGACGCGGACGACGAGGATCTCGGCTACACCTTCAGCCGACCGGCCATCGTCAGGCTGCACAATGGCAAGTGGGGCGCCATTTTCGGCAATGGCTACAACAATAGGCGCGCTGACGACAACGTCAGTTCAAGCGGGCATGCCGTCCTGTACATCGTGGATATCGAGGACGGTTCGTTGATCCAGAAGATCGACACCGGAGTGGGCTCCACCACCACACCGAACGGTCTGGCGACGGTAAGCCCGGTGGACGTGGACGGTGACTACATCGTCGACCGAGTCTATGCCGGCGACCTGGAAGGCAACCTGTGGCGATTCGATCTCAACGACAGCAACGCGAATCAGTGGGACATTCCCTACTCGCAGGGACAAACCAACGAACCACTGTTCACCGCCTGCTCGAGCACGCCGTGCAACAGCAACCGGCAACCCATTACCGTACGGCCGGAAGTCGGCAGGGCCCCGAACCATCCCGGTGCGGTCATGGTCTATTTCGGCACCGGCAAGTATCTCGAGAACGGTGACGGCAACGTGGGCGACTCGCCGCAGATGCAGAGCTTCTACGGCGTGATCGACGAGAATACGAAACCTAACCAGTTCAACACACTGGATCCAAGCGATCTTCTGGAACAGGAAATCCTGGTGGAAGAGACCTTCACCGTGGACGGAAACAGTTACCAGTTGCGCGCCACTACCAACCACAGCCTCAGCTCCGGTGACAAGGGCTGGTACATGGATCTTGCGCCCCCGGATTCGAGCAGTATTGGCGAAATCGCCGCGACCCCCCCGCTGTTGCGCGCCGGCCGGATCTTCTTCACCACGCTGATCCCGGGCGAGGATCCCTGCCAACCGGGCGGCCAGAGCTGGCTCATGGAATTGGACGCGAAAGACGGCAGCCGCCTGAGCTACTCGCCCTTTGACCTGAATGACGACGGCAGTTTCAACGAAGAAGACTTCATCACCATCACCGACGAGGATGGAAACGAGATCCGTGTCGCCGCAACCGGCAGGAAACTGGACGTCGGTGGTGCCGCCATGCCCGGGGTCATGGCTGGAGAAGACAGCGAGTTCAAGTACATTTCCGGGGACGATGGGCTCGAGGTGGTCAAGGAGAACCCCGGCCCGGAGAGCATGGGACGAATGTCCTGGGAGCAACTGCAATGAGTGAACATCAATACACCTCCCTGCTTCGGCGAGGCTCCTTCATCGGCATGTTGAGCAGCTTGCTGTTCGCCGGCGGCGTCACCCCGATTTCCTACGCACAGACTCCGCCTGCCAAACCGGAAGCACCCATCAACCAGCTGGACGGATCCCTTGTCGATGGACAGATTTCTGCCGTGGGCGCCTCGTTCATTCAACTGGGCTCATCAATGTACGACCTCACGGAAACCGTCACTGTGTTCGATCGAAAAGGACAACGCATACGCGTCAACCAGCTCCAGAAGAACATGGATGTGCGTTGCCGCGTCAGGACACTTCCTGACGGTAGCGAGGTCATCAGCGAAATCAGGGTCATGGTTCGATGAACATGAATTCAGCCTTTGAATATCGCCGCAACCGCGGGTTCACACTTGTGGAACTGATGATCGTGGTGGTCATCCTGGCCATTCTGGTCTCGATCGCGTTCCCGCTTTACCAGGAGCAGGTACGCAAAACCCATCGGGCCGATGGCAAATCGGCGTTGATGGAAATCATGCAGGCCGAGGAACGGTACCGGACGACGGAGTTCACTTACACCACAGATCTGGTCGGAGATCTCGGTTACAGCAGTGATCCGGTCATCTCCGACGAGAGTTACTACCAGGTGGCCGCAACAGCATGCGCTGGAGACATACGCACCTGCGTCCAGCTGACTGCCACACCCATAAACGGCCAGACCGGAGACAAGTGCGGCAACCTGACCCTCGATTCCCGCGGCAACAAGGGACGCAGCGGATCCGCACCAATGGATCAATGCTGGTAACCTGAAAAACGGAATCCCATTCTCATCCGGATGACTGGCCCGCCATCATGACGCCTCTTCCATCAGCCGACCGTGAACGACTGCTTGAGTGGATTAGAACGACCGCCACCAGGCATCTCCAGGCAAAAGGCACTCAGACCGCCGATCGCAAGAACGACGGCAGCTGGGTGACGGACACCGACCATGCCATGCAGGCGGACCTGCGCGCCGGGCTGGCCGAGCGGTTTCCGGAGCACGGCTTTCTCGGCGAGGAGAACTCGGTCGCGGAGCAGGAAGCGGCCTGGCGGGAGTGCCTCGACGGGCGGCCGACCTGGGTGGTCGATCCGCTGGATGGCACCAGCAACTTCCGCGTGGGCTTTCCGGTGTTTTCGGTGACCGTAGCCCTGCTCGTGGGTGGCCAGACGGTCTTCGGCGTGGTTTACGACCCCTGCCGGGACGAGTGCTTCCATGCCGCGCGTGGCAAGGGGGCATTCCTGAACGACGAGCGGCTCTCGCTGGACGGGACCGACCCACAGCCGCTGGGCAGCAGCCTTGCGACCGTGGATTTCAAACGTCTGCCGGCGGAGATCGCCACCCGGCTTGCCTGCGAGCCGCCATATGCCTCGCAGCGCTCCATCGGCTCGGTGGCTCTGGACTGGTGCTGGGTGGCCGCCGGGCGGGTGCAGGTCTATGTCCACGGCAAGCAGAAGCTCTGGGACTACGCGGCGGGCCAACTGATCCTTCAGGAGGCCGGCGGGGCATCGGCCGACCTCGACGGAGAGATCGACTATCCCGACCGGCCGCTGGAGCCGATGCCTCGCTCGGCAGTGGCCGCCACGCACGTGGCATTGCTCGAGGACTGGATGGAAGAGCTAAGAGCCTGAGCTGGAAGCTGGAAGCGGGTGTCAGCATTTGTTCGGTCATCAAGGCGGAACGCTCGCGCTAGCCCGGATATTTCATGAATCCGCGTGATGATCGCCCAGGACACTGATTGCATACGGGTTTTCTGACAGAGCGCCGTATCAGGGAAAAACCGTGTGCGGTCAACAGGCCAGCGAAGGCGCGTGGATTTCATGAAATGTCCGGGCTCTCCGGGATCCCCCGTAGGAGCGGCTTTAGCCGCGATGCGTGACCGCGCAACGGTGGAATATCGCGCCTGAAGGCGCTCCTTCGGCAAAGGCGACCCCTTGTGCGAGCTTGCCTGCAAGCGAAAAGCGCCGCCGGCGCGTGTCCCGGGTTCGGCTCTGTAACCAGCTTGAACGGGCACGGCGGCAGGCGCCTTCGCGGGCGTGGCCCGCTCGCACAAAACCCCGGACTGCTTCACTCCCTGATAACGACAAAAGGCCCGCCATCTCGCGATGGCGGGCCTTCTTGGTCCTGCCGCCCGGGACGGGCGGCGAGGGATGCGGTCAGCCGCCCCAGATGTCCTTGGTGATGGACGCGTACCAGTCGCGGGCGTAACCGGCTTCGGCCTCGGCGTTCTCGCCGCCCAGCGGGGAGACGCCGCCGGCGCCTTCCACGGAGCTGGTCTTGCCGTCCTTGAGTTCGTAGACGGCGGCGACCGAGATGCCGTAGTCCGGCGCGACCAGGCTGTAGCAGGTGTTCACCCAGCTCGGGGTCGGCGGGTTCTCGTTGTGGAACATCGCCACGATCGAGGCCGCGCAGTTCTTCGCCTGCGAGTTGGCGGAGAAGCCGGACTTGGGCATCGGCGAACCGATGCAGGCGTCACCGACCACGTGGATGCCCTTGTGGATGGTGGACTCGTAGGTCTGCTGGTTGACCGGGCACCAGCCGGAGTCGTCGGTCAGACCGGCGACGTGCGCGATCTTGCCGGCCTTCTGCGGCGGGATGACGTTGATGACGTCGCCCTTGTACTCGGTGCCACCCGCCACGACGGTCATGTTGTCCGGATCGACCTTCTCGACGCCGCCACCGAAGTCGCCGCCGATCCACTCGATCATGTTGCCGTAGTTGGCCGTCCAGCCCTCGCGGAACAGCGGCTCCTTGGAGAACTTGGTCTTCGGATCGAGGATCAGGACCTTGGAGTTCGGCTTGTGGTTCTTGAAGTAGTTGGCGACCAGCGCGGCCCGCTCGTACGGCCCCGGCGGGCAGCGGAACGGGTTGGGCGGCGCACCGAGGATGTAGGTGCCACCGTCGGGCATCTCCTCGAGTTGCTTGCGCAGCAGCAGGGTCTGCTCGCCGGCTTGCCAGGCGTGCGGGATCTTGGTCGCCGCCACCTCGGGGGTGAGCCCCTCGATGGCGTCGAAGTTGAAGTCGATGCCCGGGGAGACCACCAGGCGATCGTAGCCGTAGCTGCGGCCGTCGGCCAGGCGGACGGTACGGGCCGCGGGATCGACGTCCTCGACCCAGCCCTTGACCACGTTCACGCCCAGCTCCTTCTGGTTGGCGAAGTCGTGGGTGATCTCGTCGATGTCCTTGAGACCACCGATGACCAGGTTGGAGAACGGGCAGGTGGTGTGGGCGGCCTTGCCGTCGATCATGGTCACGTCGATGGACGAGTCGAACATCTTGACGTACTTGGCCGCGGTCGCGCCGCCGAAGCCGCCACCGATGACTACCACGCGCTTGGATCCGGCCATGCCGCCGGTGCTCTGGCAGCCGGCCGTGGTGCCCAGTGCGCCTGCGCCGGCCATGGCCGCGCTCAGTTTCAGAAATCCGCGTCGGGAAAGACTCATTGCGGTTACCTCTCTAGCTGTTCCTTGTGGGTGCACTGACCGCTTACTGATTGGCGAAGAATTCGGCGACAGCCTGGATCTCTTCGTCGCTGTAGCCCTTCGCGATGCGGTTCATGACGGTCCCGACCTGAGCGTCGCTCTTGTAGGCGAGCATCTTGCCGGCGGTAACCGCGGCAGGCAGGCCGGCCAGGCGCGGAATTCCACCCGAACCCATGCCGCCGTCGCCGTGGCAGCCCATGCAGGTGTAACCGATGGTCGATCCCTTGGCGCCGCTGGACTGGTGGCTGTCGGCGAGCACGGAGCCCGCGGACAGGCAGACACTCAGGCCGACGGCGGCAAGGACGGTCTTGGGTAGTCGACGGTACGAAACCGCTTCCTTCTTCTGTGACATCCCCTCGTCTCCTCGAATCTTGTTTT
>JBNJFM010000029.1:0-12091 GCA_051746865.1 Pseudomonadota bacterium
GACGCCGTGCCCTACATCCGCGAGCACGAGGGCCATGTCTTCGTGGTCGCCTTCGGCGGCGAGGCGCTGGACGACCCGGCCGCCTTCGAGCGCCTGATCCGGGACATCGTGCTGATTGCCGATCTGGGCGTGAAGCTGGTCCTCGTGCCCGGTACCCGCCCGCAGATCAATCGTCGGCTGACCGAGGCCGGCTTTCCCGAGCGCTTCCATCACGGCCTGCGCGTCACCGAGCCCGAGATGATCGCGCCGCTGACCGAGGCGGTGGGCGCGGTGCAGTTCGACGTGATTTCCTGGCTGTCCGCGCGGCTGAGCCTGGCCTCCGGTTCGGGGCTGGCCCAGCGGGTGCTTACCGGTAACTTCGTCACCGCGCGACCCATGGGGGTGATCGACGGGGTGGACCTGGGGCACACCGGTGCGGTGCGCCGCGTGGACGTCGACGGCGTGCGCGACGCGCTGGGCGACGGCTCGATCGTGGTGCAGACCAACCTCGGTTTCTCGCCCACCGGCGAGCTGTTCAACTTGCGCTCCGAGGACGTCGCCGAGAGCATGGCCGTGGCGCTGGGGGCGGACAAGCTGATCTTTCTCACCGATCCGCTGGAGAACCTGTCCACGGCGATGAGCCTGGCCGAGGTCGAGCGACTGCTCGTCGATGCCGGCAACGAGCTCTCCATCGAGTTCCAGTTGCACCTGCAAAGTGCCGTGCGGGCCTGTTCCAAGGGCGTCGACCGTATTCACTTGGTCGATCGCGACGTGGACGGGGCCTTGCTGGTCGAGCTCTACACGCGTGACGGCTGCGGCACACTGATCACCAGCGAGCCCTACGAGCGCATTCGGCCGGCCACGTTGGACGACATCGGCGGGATACTCGCGCTGCTCGAGCCGATGGAACAGGCCGGCGTACTGGTGCGCCGTTCGCGCGAGCAGCTCGAGCTGGAAACCGATCGCTTCGTCGTCATCGACCGGGACGGTGACATCATCGCCTGCGCCGCGCTCTATCCCTTCCCCGACGACCGGACGGCCGAGCTGGCCGCGCTGGTGGTGCACCCGGCCTACCGGGGCGGCGGGCGTGCGGCGCGACTGCTGGCCTTCATGGAAAACCGCGCCCGCTCGCTGGGGCTCAAATCGATCTTCCTGCTTTCCACGCAGACCATGGCCTTCTTCCGCGAGAAGGGTTTCGCCGACGAGAGCCTCGACCACCTGCCGGCCGAGCGGCGCGCCTTCTACAACCTCAAGCGCAACTCGCGCATCTTCCGCAAGTGGCTCTGAGCGGAGTGGCGGTCAGTGTCGTGCTCGGAGCGGACGAGGGCACCGCGCGGGCACGCCTCGAGCGTTTCGCCGCGGTTCACGATCTGCCCGTCGTCGACCGGCTTGACGCGGTGCCCGACGATCGTTTTGCCCTGGCCCTCGACGACGGCCGGGCGGCCCTGCACGCGCCGCGGGAACTGGCCGACCTCGGGGGTGATCCGCTGGTGATCGATTTCGCCGCCGACCGGCGTTTCGCCCGCCCGCTGGCGAGAAAGGACGCGCTGGCACGCGCCACCGGCTGGAAGGCGGGCGTTCGGCCAGCGGTGATCGACCTGACCGCCGGGCTGGGGCGGGATGCCTGGGCGCTGGCCAGCGGCGGTTGCCGGGTTGTTGCCGTCGAGCGCCACCCCGTGGTCCATCTGCTGCTGGGCGACGCGCTGGCCCGGGCCGCCGAGGTGCCGGCACTGGCCGAGATCGCCGGACGCATCCGCTTGCTGCACGGTGACGTGAGGACTGGAGCGCTAGATGTGGAGCTGGCGCCTGATCGAGGCACCGTCTGGTACCTCGATCCCATGTTCCCCGAGCGGCGCAAGTCCGCGCTCGTGAAGAAACCCATGCGGGTCTTTCACCATCTGGTGGGCGAGGACCTGGACGCCGCAGCATTGTTCGCCTGGGCAAGGCGGCAGCCCGGTGCCCGCTGGGTGGTCAAGCGCCCGCCCGACGCCTTGTCCATCGACGCAACCGCCCCCGACATCGAGTATCGCTCGGGACGCTTGCGATTCGACGTCTACCTGCCGCGCGGCAATAAATGACCGGGGGTTTCGCCGTTACTTGAGTCGGGTCAGTATTCCAGGCTGTCGAGGTCGATCTCGTCGAAGTTGTGGTCCGTGACCTCGACGTTGTCCTGGACGTTCCAGAGGTTGTACTCCGGGATGGCCCACAACAGGCCGAAGAAGGCCACTACCAGCACCACCTGCCACCACTTGATCCGCTGGATGGGCTCGACCTGCTTGATCCGGCAGGCGCCGCCGGGGCAGAGCTGGGCCTGCTTGCCGGTGATCAGGTTGTAGGCGGTGCAGCCCAGGCAGATGCCGAAGGCCGACTCGAAGGCCAGAAACAGCAGGCAGGCCGAGCAGCCCACCAGGTTCAGCAGGCCGGTGTTCGCCTCGACGAACACCACCCACACCATCACTGCGGCGATGATCAGGCCGATCGACCAGGCCACGCGCTTCTGCGGCGCGCCGACGTACTCGACCTCCTGGTTTCGCGTGATCAGTCGCCCGAGCACCATGAAGGGCGCGTATTGCGGGTTGACCAGCACGCGGATGCCGAACTCGATCGAGAACGCGATGATCAGCAGCCTCTCCCACATGAAGTCTCCGGTCAGGAAGCCCTGGGCGAAGGCGAAGCCGGCGAACAGGGCAAGAAAGCCCGCGGCGGCACGCGCCTCGCGTTCGTTGATCACCCGGACCGGATAACCCTCGACCTCCTCGCCGAAATGGAACACGTTGCGCAGGCTGGCAGTGGTCATCTATCTCCTCCAGTACTTGCTGATTCGCTGATATGCCTTGTATTCATGATGTTGGACCGAAAAGCGTTAGCCAGCCAATCAAAGTTTTTCGATGCCACCTCGCAGTTGTTTATAAAAATGCTGGGTTACTGCCATCTGCGAATAGCGGGCAAGAAAAAGGCGCCCGGAGGCGCCCTTAGGGAAACTCGTCCGCTGGTGATCCGGCTTAGTCGCAGCGGCCCATGCCCGTGATGAAGTAGCCGGAGTCGACGTGCACGGTCTCGCCGGTCACGCCCGAGGCCAGATCCGAGCAGAGGAACGCGGCGGTATTGCCCACCTGCTCGATGGTGACGTTGCGCCGCAGCGGGGCGTTGGTGGCGACGTAATCGAGGAAGCCCTTGAAGTCGCCGATCCCGGAGGCGGCCAGCGTCTTGATCGGCCCGGCGGAGACGGCGTTGACGCGGATGCCGCGTTCGCCCAGATGCGAGCCGGCAAGATATCGCACCGTCGCCTCGAGGGAAGCCTTGGCCACGCCCATAACGTTGTAGTTTTTCATCACGCGCTCGGCGCCCAGGTAGCTCAGGGTCAGAAGTGCACCCTCGTCACGGATGTACTTCTCGCCGGCCTTGGCCAGAGCGGCGAGTGAGTAGGCCGAGACGTCGTGCGCCTGGGCGAAGGCCTCGCGGGACATGCCGTCGAGGAAGTCGCCGTCGAGCGCTTCGCGCGGGGCGAAGGCCATGGCGTGAATGACGATGTCCACGCCTTCTGGCCAGTGCTCGGCCAGAGCCGGGAACAGCGCGTCGATCTGCTCGTCGTCGGTGGCGTCCAGCGGCAGGTAGATGGAGGACCCCATATCCTTCGTCGCCTTCTCCACCTTCGGCTTGAAGCGCTCGTTGAGGTAGGTGAAGGCCAGCTCGGCGCCTTCGCGGTGCATGGCCTCGGCGATCCCGTAGGCGATCGAGCGGTTGTTGGCGATGCCCGTGATCAGGGCGCGCTTGCCGGAAAGGAATCCCATGTGTTTCTCCTGTTTTCCCTGGGTGTGATTTCACCGTATTGTATTCGCCTGATGAGCAACAAGCACCCCAGCATCGGAGATCAGGGCCCCGGAGAGGGCCACGGCGCGGATTGCCCGACGTCCCGAGACGGGGTGTGCGTCCCCCGGCGACGCTTTCTGCTGGGGGTGGGCGGTCTGGCTGGTGGCTGGCTGCTGCCGGGATTGGCGCCGGCGGCGGGGTTTGCCACGGCGCTGGGTTACGAACCGGCCTACGACGCGGATCTGGCGCATTTCGACTACGTCAATCCGCAGGCGCCGCGCACTGGCGAGCTGACAATGTCGGTGTTCGGCAGTTTCGACTCGCTCAATCCCTTTGTTCTCAAGGGGATGGCGGCCACCGGGACCAACAACCTGCTGTTCGACACGCTGGTCGTGCGCTCCTGGGACGAGCCGTTCACCGTCTACGGCCTGATCGCCGACCGGATGGTGCTGGCCGGCGACGGGCTGTCGGTGACCTTCCGGGTGAACCCGGACGCCCGCTTCGCCGACGGTTCTCCGGTCACGGCGGCGGACGTCGCCTTCAGCTTCGAGACCCTAGTGGGCGAGCAGGCCCATCCCCGCTACCGCTACTACTGGGCGGACATCGTGGCTGCCGAGCTTGTCGACGAGCGGCACGTGCGCTTCGCCTTCCGCCGTGCCAACCCGGAACTGCACCTGATCATCGGCGAACTGCCGGTGCTCTCGAAGGCTGCGCTGGAGGACGTGATTTTCGGCGAACAGTCGCGCACGCCATTGCCGGGCAGCGGCCCCTACACGGTCGAGGAGGTCAACTTCGGCCGCGACATCCGCTACCGGCGTCGCGACGACTACTGGGCGCGCGATCTGGGCGTGATGCAGGGGCGGTTCAATTTCTCGAGGCTGACCTTCAAGTACTACAAGGACGAAACGGTCGCGCTGGAGGCGTTCAAGGCCGGCGAGTTCGATGTCTTCCACGAGACCAATTCCAAGCGCTGGGCGCGGGCCTACCACGGGCCGGCCTTCGACGAGGGCAAGATCCGGCGGCGCGAGATCCCCCATTACAACAACGCCGGGATGCAGGGGTTTGCCATGAACACTCGCCGGCCGCTGTTCGCCGACCGGCGCGTGCGCCGGGCCCTGGTGCTGGCCTTCGATTTCCAGTGGTCCAACCGGCACCTGTTCTACGGCCAGTACAGCCGTTGCGACAGCTACTTCGCTAACAGCGAGCTGGCCGCCACTGGCGTGCCGGCGGGGCGCGAACTCGAACTGCTGACCCCCTGGCGAGACCGTTTGCCGTCCGAGCTGTTCGAGCGCCCTCACGTGGTGCCGGATGCCGCCACGCCGGCGGACCAGCGCGAGAACCTCATCCGTGCCCAGGAGTTGCTCGCCGAGGCGGGCTGGGAAGTGCGCGACGGCGTGCTGCGCAATGCCGAGGGCGAGCCGTTCGCCTTCGAGATCATGCTGGCGCAGAAGGGCTTCGAGCGGATCGTCGCTCCCTACGCCTACAGCCTGCGCCGGCTGGGCGTCGATGTTTCCTACCGCACCATCGACGTCGCGCTCTACCAGCGGCGGATGAACCGCTTCGACTTCGACATGACCGTGGTGTCCTACGGTCAGTCGCAGTCGCCCGGCAACGAATTGCGCGACTTCTTCGGCAGCGAGGCGGCCGAGCGCGAGGGCTCGCGCAATTACTGCGGCATCGAGCACCCGGCCGTGGACGCCATGATCGACGCGGTGATCTACGCAGAGGATCGCGACGCGCTGGTCATCGCCTGCCGCGCACTCGATCGCGTGCTGATGTGGAACGAGTACCTGGTGCCCAACTGGTACATCGGTGCGCACCGGCTCGCGTGGTGGAATCGGTTCGACTATCACGACAACCCGCTGCCGCGGTACTACAGTGCAATGGACTGGGTGCTGCAGACCTGGTGGCAGACGCACGAACTGCCGCAGACCGGGCCGGTAGTCAACGAGGTCACCGAGCTTCCCGGGGAGGGATCGCCATGACGGGTTTCGACGGATATGTCCGGTTCGGCCGGACCATGATGCTGCCGCTGCTGGCGGCCATGCTGCTCTCGGCCTGCGCCGCCGCCCCGCGCTATGCCACCGAGGTGCGCTACGTCCCGCCGGCTGGCACGCAGGCCCAGCAGTGCCTCCAGGGCTGTCGGCTCGAGATGCAGGCCTGCCAGGCCGATTGTCAGTCGCGCCGGGAGGCCTGCATCGAGGAAATCGGGCCGCAGGTCGACGCGGCCTTCGCCGAGGCCCTGAAGCGTTACGATGTCGAGCGGCAGCACTACGTGCGCGAGAGACAGTTCTACCAGATCGAGCACGCGCTGCATTTCGGCTACTACCACCACCCGTTCTACTACAGCTATCCGGGACCGTTCTGGTACACGGATCGCTATTGGGACGATCCGCCGGTCCCGCCGGCCGCGCCCGACCGAGCGGCGATCCGCGAGCGGGTGATCGACGAGCAATGCAATCAGCCCTGCGGCTGCCAGGCGGCCTTCGACCAGTGCTATGTCGGCTGCGGCGGCCAGGTCGAACGCCGGGTGGTGTGCATCGAGAATTGCCGCGAGGGCGATCCGCGACCCAACCCGTCGGTTCCGGGAGGCGCGCCATAGATGGGGCCGTACATCGCCAAGCGACTGGCGCTGATGATCCCGACATTGTTCGGGATCCTGCTGATCTCGTTCGCCGTGATCCAGTTCGTCCCCGGCGGGCCGGTCGAGCAGCTGATGATGCAGTTGAAAGGGGCGGCCGACGGGGCCGGGGCGGAGTCCGGTGGCCAGTTCACCGCCGGGCTCTACCGCGGCGAGCAGGGCCTGGGCGAGGAGCAGATCGAGCAGTTCCGCGAGTTCTACGGCTTCGACCAGCCGGCCTGGCAGCGCTTCGCCGACATGCTGGGCAACTACCTTACCTTCGACCTGGGCGAGTCGTACTTCTACCAGCGATCTGTCGGCGAGCTGATCGTCGAGAAACTGCCGGTCTCGATCAGTCTCGGGGTGTGGACCTTCCTGCTCACCTATCTGGTCTCCATCCCGCTGGGGGTGGCCAAGGCGGTGCGTGACGGTTCGCGCTTCGACTCGATCACCTCGACGGTCATCCTGGTCGGCTACGCCATACCCGGCTTCGTGCTGGGCCTGGTGCTGCTGGTGCTGTTCGGCGGCGGCAGCTTCGTGCAGTGGTTCCCGCTGCGCGGGCTGACTTCCGACAACTTCGAGCAGCTCTCGCTGATGGGGAAAATACTGGACTATCTCTGGCACCTGGTGCTGCCGATTACCGCCATGGTGGTGGGCAACTTCGCCGTGATGACCATGCTGACCAAGAACAGCTTCCTCGAGGAGATCCGCAAGCAGTACGTGCTCACCGCGCGGGCCAAGGGGCTGGCCGAGCGCACGGTGCTATACCGCCACGTCTTCCGTAATGCGCTGATCCCGATCGTTACCGGCTTCCCGGCGGCGTTCATCGGCGCGTTCTTCACCGGCAGCCTGCTGATCGAGACCATCTTCTCGCTCGACGGGCTGGGGCTGCTCTCCTACAACGCGGTACTGCAGCGCGACTATCCCGTGGTGCTGGGCACCCTCTACGTATTCAGCCTGATCGGGCTGTTCGGCAAGCTGCTCTCGGACCTGGTCTACGTCTGGGTCGATCCCCGCATCCATTTCGAAGCCGTGAGATAGGAGCCTCTGCATGAAGGGGAAATGCTAGATGTCGATCGTCGATGCGGGAGCCCAGTCCGCGGTCGCCAAGGGCAGCGGCGCCGAGAGCCAGATATCCACGGCGACGCGTGCCTTCAAGCGTTTCCGTCGCCATCGTCGCGGCTGGATCAGTTTGTGGGTCTTCCTGGTGCTCTTCGTCCTCAGTCTCGGTGCGGAACTGATCGCCAACGACCGGCCGCTGCTGGTGAAATACCAGGGCGAACTGCTGTTCCCCCTCTGGAACGACTACACCGAGACCCGCTTCGGCGGGGACTTCGCCACCCCGGCGGATTACACCGACCCGCACGTGATCGAGCTGATCGAGCGTGACGGCTGGGCCATTCGCGCGCCGATCCCCTTCTCCTTCGACACCATCGACTACTACAATGCCGAGCCGAATCCGGCAGCGCCCAATGCCCGCCACCTGTTGGGCACCGACGACCGGGGGCGCGACGTGGCCGCCCGTCTGATCTACGGGTTTCGCATCTCGGTGCTGTTCGCCCTGGCACTGACGGTGATCGGTACGGCCATCGGGGTGCTTGCCGGTGCCGTGCAGGGTTACCTGGGCGGCAAGGTGGACTTGGCCTTCCAGCGTTTCATCGAGGTCTGGTCGGCGTTGCCCGAGCTCTACCTGCTGATCATCTTCGCCTCGATCTTCGAGCCCTCGATCGGGCTGTTGCTGGCCCTGCTGGCGCTGTTCGGCTGGATGGGGCTGTCCGACTACGTGCGCGCCGAGTTCCTCAAGGGGCGTAATCTGGACTACGTGAGGGCGGCGAGGGCATTGGGCGTCTCCGGCCCCAGACTGATGTTCCGCCATCTGCTGCCCAACGCCATGACCCCCGTGATCACCTTCCTGCCGTTCCGCATTTCCGGGGCGGTGCTGGCCCTGACCAGCCTGGACTTTCTCGGCCTGGGCGTACCGCCGTCCACGCCCTCGCTGGGCGAGCTGCTCTCGCAGGGCAAGGCCAATATCGATGCCTGGTGGCTGTCGGTGTCCACCTTCTTCGTGCTGGTGGGCACGCTGGTACTGCTCATCTTCATCGGCGAGGCGACGCGCGACGCGCTGGACACCCGGCGCGGCTGATCGTCTACGGCCGTTCCGGGCCACTCCCGCCTGCCGCCGGTCGGGTCTTTGCTTCACGCACGAAAAAGCCCGCCGTGCAGGCGGGCTTCGTCCGGATGCGGTCCCAAGTTCCGGGTTACTTCTCCAGACGGTTCAGACCGATCGCGCGCATGATGTACTTCTCGTACAGCGGCTCGGAAGTGCCCTTTTTCATTTTGCGGATGAAGTACTTTTCGAAGGCGATCTTGGCCAGGTGCACCCACTTGCCGGCCGCGAACCAGTTGACGTTGCGCGGCGGGATCTGCGGCATCGCGATGAAGGCCGCGCCGCGGTCGCCGAAGTCGGCCAGGCAGATCGCCTGCCAGGTGCCCTGACTGTCGGGTTCGCCCTCGCCGGTGATCTCGGCGTGGATGTTGTGCACGATCGCGGTGACCATCGACTCGATCATGTAGCCGGTCTTGGGCGCACCGGTCGCGACCGGGGTCTTCTCGATCGGCGGGATGGCGACGGCCACACCGGCGGAGAAGATGTTGGGGTAGGTGGGGTTGCGCTGGTAGTCGTCGATCTTGACGAAGCCGCGCGGGTTGCACAGGTCCTCGACCTCGGCTACGCAGTCCACGCCCTTGAACGCCGGCAGCATCATGGAGTGGTTGAACGGCAGTTCATGCTTCTGCTTGACCTCGCCGTCGCTGTTCAGCTCCTCGACGTGCATCATGCCTTCCTCGACCTTGGTGGTCTTGGCATTGGTGATCCACTTGATGTCGTGACTGCGCAGCTCGGACTCGAGCATGCCCTTGGAGTCCCCGACGCCGCCGAGGCCGAGGTGGCCGATGTACGGTTCGGCGGTGACGAAGGTGATCGGCACCTTGTGACGGATCTTCTTCTTGCGCAGCGCCGAGTCGAGGATGAATACGTACTCGTAGGCCGGGCCGTAGCAACTGGCTCCCGGCATGGCGCCGACGATGACCGGACCCGGGTTCTCGACCAGCTTCTTGAAGTCGTCGTAGGCCTGCTCGGCGTGGTCGACGGTGCACACCGACTGGGTGTGGCCACCATGCGGGCCCGAGCCTTCCACCTCGTCGAACATCAGCTTCGCGCCGGTGGTGATGATCAGGTAGTCGTAGTCGACCGTTTCGCCGTCGGCCAGCTCGAGGCGGTTGCCCTTGGCGTCGATGCGGTCGACCTTCTGCGCGATGAAGTCGATGTTCTTGCGCTTGAGGTAGGGCTCGATCGGGAAGGTGATGTCGTCGCGGTTGCGCCAGCCGACGGCCACCCAGGGGTTGGATGGGACGAACTGGAAGTACGGCTCGGCGTTGATCACCGTGATCTTGTGCTCGTTGCCCAGTTCCTGCCGGGCCTCGTAGGCCGCGGGCAGCCCGCCGATGCCGGCGCCGAGAATTGCGATATGTGCCATGTCTCACTCTCCCAAAGAAGGACCGTTCCGTTCGGAAAGCCGAGCCGTCGTCCACTCCCGGTTCGAGGAGGGGCCGGGACGCATTCGGCGTCTCCCGAACATTCTTGTTAGCCCCGCCGATTGTTCACCTAGCCAACCGTAAAAACAAGTCCTGCCGCTATTAGTTTTTCAATTGCACTACAAGCGAGTTGCCCAACTGGCTGACAATAGGTGGTTTTCCCGGAATTTCCGAGTGATATGTAAAACAATTTCTCAGCGATTTTCCCCGCGCCAGTCGGAGAGGGCCTCACGCGGGAAGCCCACGATCGAGGAAGGGGCCGGGGACAGCTCCGGCCAGTAGCCGCGGTGCTGTGGCCAGCGCTGGTCGAACCAGTGGCGGCCGTTGCCCATCTCGACGAAGATCCAACCGCCCGGTTGCAGGTGGCTGGCGGCTCCGTCGAGCAGCCGCTCGACCAACGCCAGCCCCCGGTCGGGGGCAAACAGCGCATCCTCCGGTTCGTGATGGTATTCGTCCGGCAGGTCCTCGGCTTCTTCCGGGTCGACGTAGGGCGGATTGCTCACGATCAGGTCGAAGAGCAGGGGCTCGCCGGACTCGTCGAGCAGTTGGTCGAGCAGATCGGACTGCAACAGCTCGACCCGGTCGTCGAGCTGGTAGTCGGCCACGTTGTGCGCGGCGACCGACAGCGCGCCGAAGTCGATGTCGCTGCCGACCACCGTCGCCTCGGGAAAGTGCTCGGCCAGGGCAATGGCGATGCAGCCGGAGCCGGTGCCGATGTCGAGGATCGAGCCCGAGCGCACGCCCGGGTCGAGCAGGCCATGGAAGTCCTGCTCGATCAGGTTGCCGAACGGTGAGCGCGGGATCAGCACCCGCTCGTCGACGTAGAACGGCTGGCCCATGAACCAGGCACGTTGCAGCAGGTAGGCGGTGGGGATGTGCTCGAGGCAGCGGCGTTCGACCAGCCGGATCACCTCGGTCTTCTCGTCGGCCGACAGGCGCGCGTCCCACCAGTCGCGCCGCAGGTCTGGCGGCAGTCGCAGTCCCTCGAGCACCAACCAGGCCGCCTCGTCGAGGTAGCTGTGTGTCCCGTGGCCGAGGAACACCCCGTGCTCGTCCATGCGGCTGGCAGCCCAGCGGACGAAGTCCAGAATGGTCTCGAGGGGCTCGGGGTCGCCGAGAGGGGAGGGGGCTTTGGTCGGGGTCATGGGCCGTGTCCGGTGCGAACGGGTATGATCGGGAACTATATAACATCGAGCCGGGTCCACGGACCCGGCGCAGAAACTGCGCGAACGAGGCAACATGACAAAGACATCGTCGGCACGACCGCTGAAGACCCGACTCTGGGCCTGGACCCAGCTTATCCTTCCCCATCACCTGATCTCCGGGCTCGTCTTCCGCGTGACCCGCTGGCGGGCGCCGTGGACGTCCTGGCTGATCCGGCGCTTCGCCCGGACCTTCGGCGTCGACCTGTCCGAGGCGGCCGAGTCCGATCCGTCCGCCTACCCGACCTTCAACGCGTTCTTCACCCGCGCCCTGGCCGAGGGCGCCCGGCCGCTGGACGGGGACGAAACCACTTGGGTGAGCCCGGTCGACGGGCGCATCAGCCAGATCGGCCATGTCCAGTCCGGCAACCTGCTGCAGGCCAAGGGGCACGACTACACCGTGCTCGAACTGCTCGGCGGCGACGAGGAACTGGCGGCCGAGTTCGCCGACGGCTCGTTTGCCACGCTCTATCTCTCGCCGGGCGATTATCACCGTATCCACATGCCGGTGACCGGCCGACTGACCGACATGATCCACGTGCCCGGGCGACTCTTCTCGGTGAACACCGGAACGGTGGCAGAGATCCCGCGGCTGTTCGCCCGCAACGAGCGCCTGGTGTGCCGCTTCGAGACCGAGGCGGGGCCGATGGCGATGGTGCTGGTCGGGGCGATCAACGTCTCGGCGATCGAGACCGTCTGGGCCGGGCTGGTCACGCCCAGCCCGCAGCGGCAGATCGGCCGCTGGGTCTACCGCGAGGATGACGGACTATCCATCCGCCTGGCGCGCGGTGCCGAGATGGGGCGTTTCAACATGGGCTCGACCGTGATCGTGCTGACCCCGCCGGGCGTGGACTTCGATCCGGCCTGGCAGCCGGAGACGCCGGTG
>JBNJFM010000029.1:12191-20251 GCA_051746865.1 Pseudomonadota bacterium
GGTGCCGAGATGGGGCGTTTCAACATGGGCTCGACCGTGATCGTGCTGACCCCGCCGGGCGTGGACTTCGATCCGGCCTGGCAGCCGGAGACGCCGGTGCGCGTGGGCCAGCGGCTGCAGACCGCCGGCTGACGTACGGCTTGTCAGAGCCGGCGATCGGAGAATGGCAGGACCGCGTCGATGTCGTCCTGACCCGTCAGCCACATCAGCAGCCGATCGACGCCCAGGGCCACGCCGCTACAGTCCGGCAGGCCATGGCCCATCGCCTGGAGAAAGCGCTGGCGAGTGCTGCCGCCGGTCCCGGCCGTTTCCAGCCGCCGGGCCTGCTCGTCGGCATCGATGAGCTCGTGGTAGCCGTTCGCCAGTTCCAGTCGGCCGCCGTAGACCTCGAAGCGCGCGGCGACCTCCACCTCCCGGCCCTCGAAGACGCGGGTCTCGAGCCGTGCCATCGCGGCCTGGCTCGAGGGGTAGCCCCGCACCACCGTCAGCGTGTCGTCCGGCAGGTTAGGCTCGATCATGCTGCTCATCAGCAGGTCCAGCCAGTCGTCCCGGTCCATGGCATCGGGCTCGTGCACCGAGATGCCCGAGAGGTGGGCCGTGCGGGCCAGCATCGCAGTGTCGGTGCGGTAGGGGTCCAGTCCGAGCCATTCGCGGAACAGGCGACCGTAGTCACGGTGCGCCACCGGTGCCGGTGGCCGCCCCAGTGCGGCGCCGGCCTGCCGGATCAGCTCGAGCGTGGTGTCGATGGCGCCGTCCAGGTCGACGCCGGTCTCGTACCACTCGAGCATGGTGAACTCGGGGTTGTGGCGGCTGCCCGCCTCGCCGGCGCGGAACACCGGGCCGAGGTAATGGATGCCGGGCAGTTGTGGCTCGGCGCAGAGCAGGCGCTTCATCATCAGCTCGGGCGAGCTGTGCAGGGCACCGGCCGACGTGCCGTCGGGCTCGGTGACCTGGAGGAGGGCGATGTTGGGCTCGAAGTCGCTCGCGCGGATCAGCGTTGGCGGGTCGACCTCGAGAGAATCGCGGCGCTCGAGTGCGTCGCGCAGGGCCCGACGGACGCGGGCCCGGGCCAGCAGCGTCTCTCGCGAGGTGCCTGGACGCCAGTCGGCCATTGGGGAGGGCAGGGCTTCAGCCCTTGACGCGAGAAAGGTACTCGCCGGTGCGGGTGTCGCAACGCAGCACCTCGCCTTCCTCGATGAACAGCGGCACCTTGACCACCGCGCCGGTTTCCAGCGTGGCCGGCTTGGTGCCGCCGGTGGCAGTGTCGCCGCGCAGGCCCGGGTCGGTCTCGACCACCTTGAGCTCGACATGGTTCGGCGGCAGCATCTGGATGGGGTTGCCGTTGAACAGGATGATCTGGCACATGTCCTGTTCCTTGAGCCACTGCGCCGAGTCGCCCACGGCCTCACGGGTGGCCACGACTTGCTCGAAGCTCTCTGGGTCCATAAAGTGCCATTCCTCGCCGTCGGAGAACAGGTACTGCATCTCCACCTCGAGCACGTCGGCCGCCTCGATCGAGTCGCCCGACTTGAAGGTCCGCTCGATGGTCTTGCCGGTCTTGAGGTTCTTGAGCTTGACGCGGTTGAAGGCCTGGCCCTTGCCCGGCTTGACGAACTCGTTCTCGACGATGGTCGCCGGATCGCCGTCGAGCATGACTTTCAGGCCGGAGCGGAATTCGTTGGTGCTGTAATTCGCCATGGATAACCCGATCGATTGATTCGAAACGTTGTGGAAATGGGGGCGATCATACCCGATATGCCGGATACAACTAAGTGTCGCCGCGAAACCGTTTCATCCGGTTTCCCCGAGCTGACCACCCCGCTGGTCGACGAGCTCGCCCGTGTTTCCGACCCGGTCGCCCGCCAGTTCCATTTCGATCCGCGCGAGGACCATGAGGTGCCCGGCTTTTCCATCGATCCGGTGGGCGATCTGGATGCCAATGCCGTTCCCGGCGTGCTTCACAAGTATCGCGGTCGAGCCCTGCTGGTGCTCACCGGCGCGTGTGCGGTGCACTGCCGCTACTGTTTCCGGCGGCATTTCCCCTACGCCGACCAGCGCCTCGACGACGCAGCGCTGCGACGGGCGATCGACTACCTGGCCGCCGACCCGGAGATCACCGAGGTAATCCTCTCCGGGGGCGACCCGCTGGTCTTGAGCAACCGGCGCCTGGCCGCCGTGATCGACGCCCTATCGCGCATCCCCCGCCTGCGCCGGCTGCGCATTCACAGCCGTCTGCCCACGGTCCGGCCCGAGCGCATCGATGCCGAACTATGCCAAATGCTGGCCGACAGTGGTCTGTCGGTGGTGCTGGTCGCCCACGTCAATCACGCCGACGAGCTTTCCGAGGCCAGCCGGGCGGCCTTCGAGCGTCTGCGCGCCGGCGGGGTGACGCTGCTCAACCAGGCGGTGCTGCTTGCCGGGATCAATGACGAGGAAAACGCGCTAGCCACGCTGTCCGAGGCGCTCTTCGCCCAGGGGGTGCTGCCGTACTATCTGCACCAGCTCGACCCGGTTGACGGCGCGGCGCACTTCGCGGTCGAAGAGGCCCGCGGGCGGGGGCTGGTCGAGGGCCTGCGCCGTCGCCTGCCGGGCTACCTCGTGCCCCGATACGTGATCGAGATCGCCGGCGAGCCGTCCAAGACCCCGGTGGATGACCGGGTGGCCGGCCGATCCGATGCATTGGCGATGGATTCGGGCGCGGGGATTGAATAGAGTATGGGCTGGAGCGTGCCGTCCGGCTGACGGTGCCGTCACGTCCCGGGGCAGGGACTGAAAAAGGAGTTTCGATCATGGCGGACAATGACACCGAGAACGATCTGCAGTCCCTGCTCGATCGCGTCCTGATGGCCGATCCGGTCGAATCGGCCGGTGAGCTGGCGGGCTTCCTCGCGAAGGCCGATCTCGAGTCGCTGAACGACGAGCGGCTGGCGCAACTGCTCGAACAGCTCGAGCCGGTGGTCGAGCGCACCGCCGTGGCGTTGCGCCGTGGACTGCGGCAAAGCCCGCTGCCGATGACCGAACGGGCCCGCTCGCAACTCGACGCCCTGTTCGATCTCTACCGCGCCACCCAGGGCCTGGACACGCTGCGCATCGCCCTGGCACGCCACGAGGGCGACGGCGAGCGCCTGGCGGCCGCCTATCTGCGGCGAGTCGAGTCGGCCGCCCGGTTGATGCTCGACTGCTACACCCTGTACGTGAGCGTGCCGCAGCCCCTGCTGGCGGACCTGCATCAGTTCGCCCGCACCGCGACCCGGGAACTCGAACGCGACCACCCCGAGGCGAACGCCGAGGTGCGTGATGCCTACATCGCCATCCTGCTGCTGGGCATGGTCAATCCCTACTCGCTGACCATCGACGAGATGACCGTGCTCTACGGCTGTTTGCGGAAGGTCGCCGGGGAGGTGCGGGTTACCTCGCGCAGGCCGGGCGGCACGGCTCGCTTTGTCGACATGACCGGCCGGGTCGCGCCGCACGTGGCGTTCAGCGGTGGTCAGGCGCCGTCCAACGGCGGGGTGTACGTCGACGTCGAGCGTTTGTACGACGAGAACGTCGCCGCCTCGCTCGAGAGCGAGTGCCGGGTGGCGCTGATGACCTTCCTGAACAAGCTGCACTTCTTCCTCGGGCCACGCGAGAAGCGGGTCCACGACCCCCATGCCGGGCCGGGGGAGCGCTCGCTGATCACCATCGGGTTCCACAGCGTGCATCACCGGCTGCTCGACGAGATGTTCTACAGCGTGCCGGCCTCCGAGCACCTGACCTTTTCCGGGCTGGACTGGGAAGGGCTGGAGCGGCCGGTGCACGGCGAGGTCAGTCGCGGGCCGAGCATCCGCGACTTCAAGCTGGAGATGGACTTCGGCCGCAAGACCGACCTCGACTGGGAGGCGTTGCCCGATGCCAACGGCAATCACTCGCAGCAGATGCGGATCAACGAGCCGGCGGTCTGGGACGTGGTCAACCTCTCCGAGCGCGGTCTGCGGCTGCACTGGCGCATGGCGGACAACAGCCGGGCGGCGGTCGACGAGCTGATCCTGATCGAGCGCGATCCGGACGAGGAGGTCGGCGGTCTGGACGCGGTGGTGGGGGTGGGCGTGATCCGCTGGGTGCGGCACCTCGACGAGGACAACCGCACCGTGGACATGGGCGTGGAGCGCCTGCCCGGCACCTGGATGGCCTATTTCGCCTACCCGGCCGACAGCAGTCCGCAGGCGGGTGGTACCTGGCCGGTGCTGGCGCGACTGGATCAGGACAAGCACATCGACCGGCTTATCGTCCCGCCGGAGATGCCCGAGCGGAGTCGCCGTGTCACGGTGATCCGCGAGGAGGGCGAAGACATCAACATGAACCTGGAGCGAATCGTGATGGTCGGTTCCCAGCTGGTGGTAATGGAGGCGACGAGTGACCGCCATTGAGCCCATCGAGAACGTACCCTTCTCTATCATCCACATCACCGGATCGGTCAACGACTCGATCGCGTTGCGGGGCGAATTGCGCAACGCCGGCCTGCAGGCCAGCGTGCACAACACCCCCGATTTCGACGCCGTGCGGGCGGAGCTGGAAAAGTCGCCCTGCGATGTCGTCTACATCGAGTACGACAGCAATTCGCTGGGCATGCTCCAGGCCCTGCGCAAGTACGCCGACCGTGACGGTTCGCAGCTCAAGGGCGTGCCGGTGGTGGTCTACGGCGACTCCGAGACCCCGGAGCAGGTCGCCGAGCTCTACGAGGCTGGGGCCTTTATCGTGATCACCGACGAGCTGCTGGTCGAGCCGCTCCTGCAGCGGGCGGTGGAAGTCGCGGTGGTGTTCCGCGAGCGCGAGCGGATGAGCGGTCAGCTGGCCAAGTCGGAGTTGCGCTGCCAGAAGCTGATCGACGGTTCCAGCGAGGCGGTGGCCTATATCCAGGACGGCCTGCACATCTACGCCAACCAGGTCTACCTGGACCTGCTGGGCTTCTCCAGCATCGACGAACTGCGCGAGGAGCCGATCCTCGACCTGGCGGTAGGCGACTCGGCCAAGCGTCTGAAGAAATTCCTCAAGACCGAGGGTGAGGAGGACACCTTCACGCTTCGGACCTCCGGCGGGCACGAGATCGATGTGCGCATCCACTCGACCGCGGCCTCCTTCGACGGTGAGCCCTGTCTGCAGATCTTCGCCTCCGAGGTGAAGGACGATAGCGAGGACGTCTCCGCGCAGCTGGAGTACTTCGCGCGCCGCGACCTGCTCACCGGCCTGTACAACCGCAACTACCTGTTCGAGCAGATCCAGGCCCGCCGCGAGGAGATCGCCGAGAAGGACGAGGACGAGGCCGGCGCGCTGCTGCTGCTCGAGATCCTCAACCACGACGACATCAAGCGCCATATCGGTACCACCGGCATGGACAACCTGCTGACCGAGTTCGGCAAGAAGGTCGAGGAGCAGGTCGGCGGACGGGGGCTGGTGGCCCGCCACGGCGCCTTCTCATTCCTGGTACTGCTGGGCCACATGAACGAGAAGGCCACCGCGGATCTCGCCGAGCAACTCAACGCCCTGGCGCGGGAGTATGTCTTCAGCCAGGGCACCACCTCGGTCACGGTCAGTACCACGGGCGGCTACCTGGTGCTCGACGAGAACTCGCCGACCAACCCCGCGGTGCTGGTCGACCGGGTCGAGCGCGCCTCGGCGCGTGCCGCCATGGAAGGGGCCTACCAGGCACGCCTCTACCAGCCGGACATCAAGACCGCCTCGGAGCGCGAACAGGACGAGGCCTGGGCGCGCAAGATCAAGAATGCGCTGCGCGACAGTCGCTTTGCACTGGTATTCCAGCCGATCGTCTCGCTCACCGGCAATCGCGACTTCGACCGTTTCGAGGTGTTCGTCCGCATGCTCGACGAGGACGGCTCGCTGATCTCGCCGACGGAGTTCCTCTCCCAGGCCGAGCGCGCCGATCTGATCCAGTCGATCGACCGCTGGGTGGTGCTCTCCGCGCTCAAGGAACTTCAGAACGGCATCGAGGCCGACAAGCGGATCAAGCTGTTCATCCGGGTCAGCGACGTGTCGCTGCATGATCCGGAATTCGCGGCCTGGTTGGCCAAGCGACTGGAGACTTCCAAGCTGCCCGACACCCGCCTGGTCCTCCAGGTGGCCGTCGACGTGGCGGGTCACGCGCTCACGCACCTCTCGACGTTGCGCGAGACGCTCACGCCGCTGGGCGTCGACCTGATTCTCGACGGTTTCGGCACCGGCGACGACGACTTCCGCATCCTCGATCACTTGCCGGTACCCAGCGTCAAGGTGGCCCGTGCGCTGATGGAGGGCTTTGCCCGCGACAGTGCCAATCAGGAGCGCGTCACCGAAGTGGTCGAGCACACGCGCAAGGCGGATCTCGAGGTGATCGTGCCCAACGTCGAGGACGCCTTCAGCCTGCAGATCCTCTGGCCGCTGGGGGTCGACTTCGTCCAGGGCAACTTCATCCAGGAGCCGCAGAAGAGCCTGGAGTTCGACTTCGACCAGTTCTGAACTGCCGGAGCGCCGCGAAAACCGTCGCGGGCTTGTGGCCAGTTTCGGATTGGCCGCCCGAGTTCGCGCGTGACGCCGCAATCGGACGGTGCGGCAGGTTTTGCGAGGTGCCCTTCTGCTATCCTGCGTTCGCCCGGGCTTGCCCGGGCGAAATCGTTTCCAACCAGGAGCATTCGTCGTGAGCGCCCCCGAAACCGTCCCCATGGCCGATCGCATACTCGTGCAGGGCCTGACCTTCGACGCGATCATCGGCATCCTGCCGCAGGAACGCGAGACCGAGCAGCCGCTGCGGGTCGATCTCGTGCTCGAGGTCGACTCCGTCGCTCCGGCGGCGGCCACCGAGCACATCGACACCACCGTCGATTACGCGGCGGTCAGCCGCCAGGTGATCGAGATCGCCCGCGAGGGGCGGTTCCAGCTGGTCGAGACCCTCGCCGAGCGGACCTGCGCCGAGTTGCTGGCGGCATTCCCCGTTCGTCGCGTCACCTTTCGGGTGATCAAGCCGGAAGCGCTGCCGGAGGCCGAGGGTGTCGGCGTGGAGATCACCCGCGAGCGTACCGGGGGGAGCGGGCGATGAGCATGAGCGAAGGCATCGAGCTGCCCGCGCCGAATGCCGCGGATCGGGAAAAGAGCATCGGGCTGATCCACGAGCTGGTCGAGCGCATGGCCGACGGACCCATCCCGTTTCCCGAGTACATGGGCACCGTGCTCTACCACCCCCGCTACGGGTATTACGGCAGCGGCCAGGTGGCCTTCGGCCCGGGGGGCGACTTCATCACTGCGCCCGAGCGATCGCGCTTGTTCACCGACGGCATCGCCTGGGAATGGGCCCAGGCACAGGCGGCCGAGCCGGGCGAGGAGATCCTGGAAATCGGTGCCGGGTCCGGGCGCCTGGCGATCGACCTGCTCGGCCGGCTGGCCGAGGAAGACCGCCTCCCCAGGCGCTACACCATCCTCGAGATCGCCCCGGCGCTGGCCGAGCGGCAGCGGGCGAACCTGCGCGAGGCACTGCCGGTGCCGGTGTTCGATCGCCTGCGCTGGATCGACGACTGGTCGGCGCTCGACTGGCAGGGCGGGGTGGTGATCGCCAACGAGGTGCTCGATGCCATGCCGGTCGAGCGCTTTGCCTGGACGCCGGGGCACCCCGAGACGGTCGAGCGCCTTCTGGTGGGCTTTGACGGCGCGCGCTTTCGCTGGGAGAGGGCCGAGCCGGACGCTGCGCTGCGCGAGGCCGTGACGGCGATCACCGCCCGCATCGGTACCTCCATCGCACCGCTGCGCGGCGAGGTGACCGCCGAATACAACCCGCAGCTGGACTCGTGGTTCGCCGGGATGCACCAGGCGCTGGCCGGGCAGGCGAGCTGGGTCTACCTGTTCGACTACGGCAGCCACACCGCCGATATCTATCGCGCCGACCGCGAGGAGGGCACGCTCAAGTGCCACTACCGGCACCTGGCCCACGAGGATCCCTTCGTCTATCCCGGCCTGCAGGACATCACCGCCTGGGTGGACTTCGAGGCCGTCGCCGAGGCGGCACGCCAGGCAGGCTTCGCGATCGACGGTGAGCG
>JBNJFM010000029.1:20351-28163 GCA_051746865.1 Pseudomonadota bacterium
CTTCGTCTATCCCGGCCTGCAGGACATCACCGCCTGGGTGGACTTCGAGGCCGTCGCCGAGGCGGCACGCCAGGCAGGCTTCGCGATCGACGGTGAGCGCAGCCAGGCGCAGTGGCTCATGGGCACCGACGTCCCGTGGCGGTTGGAGGAGCGCCTGCTGGCGGAAACCGACATGGCGACGCAGACCCGTTTGGCCCAGGAATTCCGCGAACTGGTCATGCCCACCGAGATGGGCGAACGCTTCCGCGTGATGCGACTGCGTCTCGACGGTATCGAGTGAACCGTAACCACTCCCGAGCCCCTGGAACCTCTGCACGGATCACCACGTGGCTCAAGTTACGCCCGGAGGGGCTTTCTGTGCCGTCCACCTATGCCTTGTTCGTGTTGGGCATGGGCTGCCGGCAATCCGGGGTGACCGCTTTTGGCCCAGCTGAACAGGCCGGTAAGCCAGAGCTGCGAGGTGATCCGTGCAGACCTTCCCTAAAGCCAGCGCATTCGCCCCAGCTCGTAGGGATGCAGCAGGGCCTCGTGGTCGGGAACGATCCGCAACTGGTATTCCACCTCTCCGGCGAGTTCCTCGGGCAGGGCGATCCGGTGCCGCGTGGTGTCTGCGGACGCTTCCGTCGTTTCCTGCCGTTCGCCGACCACCACCCGGTGATTGCCAAGCGCGTCGATGATCACCGCTTCGCAGCGGACATGCGTGGGGTCGAGACCCGGGGAGGTCACTTCCAGTTCGATCGCCGCGATCTCGTGGCTCGATAGCACGGCCGATGGCGCGGAAACCAGCCGGGCCTCAACATGGTCCCAGTGCTCGTCGACTACCCGGCGGAAGTCCTCCAGCGCGCGTGACAGACGATGATCGTCGGCCGCGAGCTTCGCGCCGTGGTCGATTGCCGGTCCGTAGTGGCGGCGCGCATAGTCGCTGACCATCCGCGCGGCGTTGAAGCGCGGCATGACCGTGGAAATGGCGTGGCGCAACCACTGTACCCAGCGCCACGGCATGCCCTGCTCGTCGCGCTGGTCGAACAGGGGAATCACCTCGCATTCGAGGAGGGAGAGCAGGTCGGATGCTTCCTGGTGCTCCCGCTCGCTGCTGTCGGGGTAGGGCTGGATGGTCCAGCCGTTGGCCACGCCCTTGCCGTGGGAGTGTCCTTCGGCCCACCAGCCGTCGGCGACCGAGAGGTTGAGCACCCCGTTGGCGCCCGCTTTCTGCCCGGAGGTCCCGGAGGCCTCCATCGGGTACAGCGGTGTGTTCAGCCAGATGTCGCAGCCGGCCACCAGTCGCCGCGCCAGGCCGATGTCGTAGCCCTCGAGAAGCAGCACGTGACCGACGAAGCGCGGCTCCTCGGCCAGCCGGGCGATCTCGCGCAGGAGTGCCTGGCCGGGCTCGTCGGCCGGGTGCGCCTTGCCGGAGAAGACGAACACCACCGGGCGCGGGCTTTCCTCGATGATCCGCGCGAGCCGGTCGACATCGGAGAACACCAGGTCGGCGCGCTTGTAGGTGGCAAAGCGCCGTGCGAAGCCGATCATCAGGATGTCCTCGGCCGGCTGGTCGATCACGCGGCACTTGCGCTTGAGGTTGACGTGACTCTGTCCGAAGCGTTTTCCCTGCTCGGTGAGGCGCTCGCGGATGTCGTTGGCCAGGTGCGTCTTGGCGGACAGGTGCATCGACCACAGGCGCTCGGCGGCGGTCTGCTCGACCAGCCGGGAGATCCCCGCCTCGTGCAGGTGGTCGCGCCAGTCCCGCCGGGTCGCGTCGAACAGGCGGGTGAGATCCCGGTTGAGAAAGGTCTCGACATGCACGCCGTTGGTGACGTGGCTGATCGGGTTCTCCGTTGCCGCGATCTCCGGCCAGAAGGCGCGGCTCAGCTCGGAGGCGACCTGCCCGTGGACCCGGGAGACGCCGTTGTGCTGACGGGAACCCCGGAATGCCAGCGCCGTCATGCTGAACTGGCCATCGCCGCTCATCGGATCGCGGCCGAGGGCCAGCAGACCCTCGCGATCCAGTCCCAGGTCCGGCAGGCGGGCGTGCCAGTACTCCTCGACCAGTTGCGGCTCGAAGACGTCGTGCCCGGCAGGCACGGCGGTGTGGGTGGTGAACACGGTAGCCGCGGCCACCGTGTTCAGTGCCGGGGCGAAGGGGAGGCCGTCCTTCATCAGCTCGGCGACCCTTTCCAGCACGGAGAAGGCCGCATGGCCCTCGTTGATGTGCCAGGCATCCGGTTCGATCTCCAGCGCGCGCAGCGCCCGGACCCCGCCCACGCCCAGCAGGATCTCCTGCTCGATGCGCATGCGGCGCCCGCCACCGTAGAGCTGGTGGGTGATCTCGCGATCCTCCGCGCGGTTCTCCGGCAGGTCCGCGTCCAGCAGGTAGACCGGGACGCGGCCCACGCGCGCCTCCCAGACCTGCAACTGCACCATGCGGCCCGGCAGTTCGACCTGCACTCGAAGCGGCCCGTCGCCTCGCTCGAGCGCCCGGATCGGCAGGTGCGAGAAATCGATGTCCTCGAACAGCGAGTGCTGGTTGCCCTCGGCATCGATGCACTGCTTGAAATAGCCCTGCCGGTAGAGAAGCCCCATGCCCACCAGCGGCAGGTTCAGGTCGGAAGCGGCCTTGCAGTGGTCCGCCGCCAGGATGCCCAGCCCGCCCGAGTAGATGGGCAGTGATTCGTGGAACCCGAATTCCGCGCTGAAGTACGCCACCGTCCGGTCGGCTTCCACCACGTCGGCAAGTGCATCGGGACCGGGCTGGGACAGGTAGCTGTCGAATTCGTGCAGCACGGCGTCGAGCTCGGCAAGGAAGGCCGGATCGTCGGCCACCGCGTCGAGCCTCGACTGGGGCACCAGTTGCAGGAAGCGGACCGGGTTTTCCTCGCAGCGGGTCCAGGTGGCCGTGTCGATGGCATCGAACAGATCACGGACCGGCCGCGACCAGCTGTAGTAGAGATTGAGGCTCAGATCCCGCAGTCGGGACAGGCGTTCGGGAAGCGTGGGACGGATTTCCAGCCGGTGCGTGGTGGGCATGCGTGGCCTCGGGTTGCGGATGACGGATCAATGGGAGTGTAGGCCCTGTTCGTGTCGAACCGGTAACAGCGAGGTCTGAAACGAACGACGCCACCCGGGGAGGGGTGGCGTCGTATGCAGTCGGGGCGTGCAGGGTTTCTCCTAGCAGAACATCCCGGCGGCAAAGTCGCGGATGTGGGGCAGGGTCACGCCCAGCTCCTTGGCCTGTCCCAGCGCCCGTTGCAGGCGCTGCGGGGCCGAGCGTCCCATGCACTGGTGCTGCGGGTCGCCGTCGAAGCCCTTTTTCATGCCGGCGATCAGTCGCTCGTGGTCGAGTTGCCGGCCCACGCGGGCCTCCTGCAGGCGGATCACGTCGGCGGCGACGTCCTTCGCCAGTTGCTGGTGGTCGTTCCAGAGATCCTCGACGTCGCCCTTCGTCTGCAACCCGGCGATATTGGTGGTCAGGATGTAGACGTTCTTGATCACCAGTTCCTCGAGCATCTCGTCGGCGTCGTCCACGCGGTGCGCGGGGATGTCCAGCGACTGCATGGCCGCGACCAGGTTATCGGCCAGCGGCCCGTGCACCGGCGAGGAGATCAGCGGCTTGACCGGCTTGCCCGGTTTTTTCTCGAACCAGATCGAGGCCACCGTGGGCGTCTCCATGCCGAATTTCCGCCAGTCGTCGGGCAGCAGCTCGTTCTGGATCAGCACCACGCGGTCGAACCAGGCGGTGGGGATCTGTCCGAGCACGTCGTCGAGATCCTTTTCGCCCACGGCGACCAACAGGCCGGCGAGGTCGGGTTTTGTGGCCAGCGCCGTCTCGATGGGCGTGTCACGGCCGATGGGAAAGACCGGGTGCCCGGTCTTGAGCAGACCGTGGGCGAGCACGCCGCCGATCTCGCCGGCGCCGATCAGCCCCCATTCACTGGCAAACGGATTGGACATATGTGGTTCCTCCTCGGAAAACTCTCGATACAAGTCGGTAGGGCCGTGGGGTATCGCCCGCCGGCCGGATCAATCTGTTGCTGGTGTCGGCCAACCCACAATGCCGCTTGTAGGAGCGCCTTCAGGCGCGAACAGGCTGGCTTCGAGCCGTTCGCTCACGCGGCTTCGCGGCTAAAGCCGTTCCTACGGGGGGCGGCGCGAATCGGTCTGCTCGGCCTGACTTCGTCAGTCGTCGAGCTCGGCGTCGTTCTCGTCGAGGATCATCAGCTGCCCGGCCTCGAGGACGCGTTCGAGCAGCAGGCGCGCCGGGGCGTTGTACGCCCGCTCGGCCAGGTCCTCGCCGACAAAGCGCACGTGCTGCGTCAGGAAGCGCGCCAGCGGCAGGCTCTCGGCGTCCAGTTCATGGCTGCTCCCGTCGATGCACAGGCGGCCCGGGTCCTCGCCCTCGGGCTCGAGCAGCAGCCAGCGTGAGGCCGGCGTCCGGCGGACCTCCTCGATCTCGCCGAGGTGGTCGGCGATCGCCGTGATCTCCTCGGCGTCATAATGCGGATAGAAGGCGGCGTGGTCGACCGGCCGCTCGGTAAGCGTCTCGGCGATCAGGCGATCGAGCCGGGCGCTGTCGGTCGACAGGCTGGAGAGCACCCAGTCGCGCAGGTGGCGCCGCGTGGTCGTGCCGAGCTCGCCGGGATTGTCGCCGGTGGAGAGATCGGGGTCGGAATAGCGAGTCTCGTCGGCCATGACGGCGAGCCGGTCGCAGACGCCGCCGACCAGGTCCGCCTGCGTCGGCGCGCGAAAGCCCACCGACCAGGTCATGCAGTCGTCCACCGCCACGCCGTGGTGCGGGATGCCCGGCGGCAGGTAGAGCATGTCGCCCGGTTCGAGCACCCACTCGTCGGTGGGGGTGAATGCCTCGAGGATGCGCACGTCCAGCCCCTCGCGGTAGGCGGTATGCGCGGGCGGGTTCTCGATCATCCAGCGCCGCCGTCCGTGCGCCTGGATCAGGAAGACGTCGTAATCGTCGATGTGCGCGCCCACCGAACCGCCCGGCGGCGCGTAGGAGATCATCAGGTCGTCGATGCGCCAGTCCGGCACGAAGCGAAAGCGCTCGACCACGTCCATCAGCTCCGGGACGATCTTCTCGCAGTCGGTGACCAGCAGGGAGTAGCCGTCCTCGGGCAGGGCGCGGAAGTCGTCCTCCGTGAACGGCCCCATCTTCAGCTGCCAGTCGCGCTCCTCGCCGTGTTCCAGGATCAGGCGGGCCGGCACATCCTCCTCGCAGGCCATCCCGGCGAGTTCCTCGGGCGGGATGGGGCTTTCGAAGCCGGGGATCGCGCCGCGGATCAGTACCGGCTTTTTCTGCCAGTACTCCCGCAGGAAGGTGTCGACGGACAGCTCGCCGAGGACGTGTTCGGGATGATCGGCGTGCGGGCGATTGGTGTCGGACATGGAGGCATACCTGCAGGGTGTGCGAATCGTCCCAGTCTAACGGATCGGAGCCGGTATCGCTTGCCCCTCGGCATGCTCGCTCGGTTATCATGGCCGTTCAATTCGTCCCCCATTCGCCCCGTCACGGATCGAGCGCGCATGCCGAAGAAATCCCGTCAGAATCGCCTTCCCGGGGAAGCTTACGCCCCGGGTATCCACGCCCGCCTCTGGCTGATCGACGACGCCGGGGAGCACTACCTCGGCGTGGGCAAGGTCCGGCTGATGGAGGCCATCGAGGAACTCGGCTCGATCAGCCAGGCCGCGCGCCGCATGGGCATGAGCTACAAGCGCGCCTGGTCGCTGATCCAGGAGGTCAACCAGCTCGAGGAGCAGCCCTACGTGGTCAAGGAAGTCGGCGGCGCCGGCGGTGGCCATGCCACGGTCACCGAGACCGGCCACCGGGCGATCGAACGCTACCGGCAGCTCGAGGACGACCTGCGCGAGTTCCTGGCCCGGCGCGCCGAGCAGCGGGGAGGGCGGGGATGAGCCGATCCATCCGTGAGCAGGCCGGTATCCTGCTGCGCGAGAACGACCCGGCCGTGAAGGCCGACGGGGTGCGCGACCTCTTCGATGCCGCGATCGCCGCGCCGGATGCCGAGGTGCCGCTGCCGCCGTCGTCCGTGGAGCCGGTCCCCGACCCCGGCCGGCCCGAACGCCCGGAGCTGGTTTCGCCCAGGAACGTCCCGAAGCGCGGGCCGGCGAGTCCCGAGGGCCGCGCGTCGATGGCGCATTCCTTCGCGCACATCGAGTTCAACGCCATGAACATCGGCCTGGACGCCTGCTATCGCTTCGATGCCATGCCTGCGGACTTCTACCGCGACTGGCTGTCGGTGGCCCGCGACGAGGCCAAGCACTTCGAGTTGCTGGATACGTATCTCCGCGAGCGTGGCTACCAGTACGGCACGTTCCCGGCACACGCCAGCCTCTGGGAGACCGTGCATGGCACCGAACACGACGTGATGGTGCGCATGGCCCTGATCCCGCGCGTGCTCGAGGCCCGAGGCCTGGATGTCACCCCCGGCATCCAGCGCAAGCTCGCCCAGTACGACGACCAGCCGCTGATCGACATCCTCGACGTGATCTACAACGAGGAAATCCAGCATGTGCATATCGGCACGCGCTGGTTCCGCCAGGCCTGTGAACAGCGCGGTGTCGACCCGCGCAGCACCTTCCGCGAGCTGTTGCAGCAGTACATGGCCGGGCGCATCCGCGGCCCCTACGACGAGTTCGGTCGCAAGGCCGCCGGCTTCACCGACGGCGAGATGCAGGATTTGAAGGACATGGAAGCCGAGACGCTCGCCATGCTGGAGGGCAAATGAGCCTGTTTCGCGTTGATGATCCTTGCGGGCGAATCGGGGCCCCTGTGGGAGCGAGCCCTGCTCGCGAATCGCGCCGGCCGGCGCGAGTCCTGATTTCCGGTTGTGACCGGCGTTGTGCCGGAGCGGCGGCTGTCGCCGCCTTCGCGGGCAAGGCCCGCTCGCACAGTGGGGAGGGGATTGCCGCATGAGCTTCGTCCACCTGCACGTTCACAGCGAATACTCGCTGATCGACGGCACCCTGCGGGTCAAGGACGCCGTCGCCCAGGCCAAGGAACGCGGCATGCCCGCCATCGCGCTGACCGACCAGGGCAATCTTTTCGCGATGGTGAAGTTCTACAAGGCCGCGCTCGGTGCGGGGATCAAACCGATCTTCGGCGCGGACTGCTTCGTCTACGAGAACGCCCAGACTCCGCCGTCGCGCGTGGTGCTGCTCGCGCAGAACGATACCGGTTTCCTGCATCTCACCGAGCTACTCTCGCAGGCCTACTGCGAAGGCCAGCACGACGACAAGCCCTGCCTGAACCGCGACTGGCTCACGCCCGAGAAGACCGACGGCCTGATCGCGCTGATCGGCGTGGACAGCGACCTTGGCCGCGGCCTGGTCCACGGGCTGGATCACATCGTCGACGGCGCGCTCGCCTTCTGGACTCAGCGCTTCCCCGACCGGCTGTACCTCGAGCTCACGCGCACCAACCGCGTCAACGAGGGCGCGTTCATCGAGTCGGCGGTGAATCTCGCCATCGCCAATGATCTGCCGGTGGTCGCCAGCAACGACGTGCGCTTTCTCGACCAGTCGGACTTCGACGCCCACGAGGTGCGGGTGTGCATCAACCAGGGGCGTACGCTCGAGGACCCGCGCCGCCCGCGCGACTACTCCGACCGCCAGTACCTGCGCACCGCCAACGAGATGCGCGAGCTGTTCGCCGACATCCCCGAGGCGATCGACAACAGCCTCGCCATCGCCGAGCGCTGCAACGTCACGCTGAAACTGGGCGAGAACTTCCTGCCCAACTTCCCGACGCCCGCGGGGCAGACCGAATCCGACTACCTGCGCGAGCTC
>JBNJFM010000030.1:0-22172 GCA_051746865.1 Pseudomonadota bacterium
ATGGCGGCCAGCGGCGGGCGTTTGGCGCCCAGGGCCAGCCGGGTGGCGAGCACGCCGCCCTGGGAGAAGCCGCCGACGATCCAGGGGTCGTCGCCGACGCGTTCCTCGATCTCCTCGGTCAGCGTGGCGGTGGCGCGCGCGAGACTGTCGCGGTCGACGTCGATGTCGCCGTTGTCGGCGATCAGGTCGAACCAGCTGGGCATGGCCAGCCCGCCGTTGATGGAGACGGGGGCGACCGGGGCGTCGGGACGGTAGACCTGCCACTCGTGGTCGGGTAGCGCCACGCGATCGACGAGGTAGTCGCTCACCGGGGCGAGGTCGTCGCCGTCGGCGCCCAGGCCGTGGAGGAGAATCAGGTGCAGTGGTCGGGTCATCGTCCGGGGTCCCTTGTGGAAACGTGAGCTTTGCCTGCCTTATAGTCTCGCACGGTATCCATTGACCTTCAGAAACCCTCGGGGGCATCCCATGGCAGGCGAATTCGACCACCGCGCCGATCGGCGCGACTACCTTCACGGTGAACTGCGCCGTGCCGACCTCTCCGCCGACCCGTTCGACCAGCTGGAGCACTGGCTCAAGGCGGCCGCGGAGGCGGACAACTTCGATCCCACCGCCTGCTGCCTGTCGACGGCCTCCGCCGACGGCTGGCCGTCGGGTCGCTACGTGCTGCTCAAGCACTTCGATGCGCGCGGGCTGTGCTTCTACACCGATACCCGCAGTCCCAAGGGACAGGACCTGGCGGAGAATCCGCGCGCGGCGCTGACGTTCTACTGGCCGGAGAACGACCGGCAGGTGCGCGTTGCCGGCACCGTCGAGCCGCTTCCCCAGGAGGACAACGAGGCCTACTTCCAGCAGCGGCCGCGCGGCTCGCGACTGGCGGCGATCACCTCGACCCAGAGCGCGGTGATCGAGTCGCGCGATCTGCTCGAGGCGCGTTTCAACGAGATGGCCGAGCGCTACCCGGAAGGTGAAGTGCCGCGCAATCCCGCCTGGGGCGGTTATCGCCTGATCCCGCGCGAGTGGGAGTTCTGGCAGGGGCGCGCCTCGCGGCTGCACGACCGGTTTGCCTATGTGCCGGCGGATGATGGCTGGGACATCCGCCGCCTGATGCCATGACTGAAGCGGGACTCGAACGCATCCAGATGGAACCCGGCTGGCGCGACGCGCTCGCGCCGGTGCTACTGGACGATTCCATGCACCAGCTGCGCCAGCGGCTGCTGGCCGAGGGACGGGCCGGCAAGGTCGTCCACCCCAGGCCGGACGAATGGTTCCGCGCCTTCAACCACACCCCGCTCGACCAGGTGCGGGTGGTGATCCTGGGGCAGGACCCCTATCCCACGCCGGGACATGCCAACGGGCTGTGCTTCTCCGTGCGTCCCGACGTCCGGCCGTTGCCGAAGTCCCTGCAGAACATTTTCAAGGAACTGGCCGACGACTTGGGGATAGAAAACACGAACGGCGATCTGACCCCCTGGGCCGATCAGGGCGTGCTGCTCCTCAACGCCGTGCTCACCGTCGCCTCCGGCCAGCCCGCCTCGCACCGCGGCTGGGGCTGGGAGGAACTCACCGACGCGGCCATCCGCTACTTGGCTGAACAGCCCCGGCCGATCGCCTTCGTCTTCTGGGGAGCGCAGGCCCAGCAGAAGGCCCGCTACATCCACCGACCCGAGCACCTGGTGATCAAGAGCCCCCACCCCTCGCCCCTGTCCGCCTACCGCGGCTTCTTCGGCTCCAAGCCCTTCTCGCGGATCAATGCCTTTCTCGAATCCCACGGTCAGAAGCCCATCGACTGGCGGACGGGGTGATCCGGGAGGGCGGATGGTTCTCGTCCCGTCGAGGGGGCACCCTGGGACGGATCGATCGGCCGGGACGGCGGCTGGTGCCGCCTTCGCGGGCGAGGCCCGCTCGCACAGCGGCGCTAGGGTTTCACTTTTGTCACCAGTCTCTTCCGGTCAACTGAACGCCTGCGAAAAGCTGTCGTAATCGTTGTCGACGCGGAATGTGACATCCTCGCCGAGCGCCTGGAAATGCGCCTTGCCGCACTGGATCTTGGCCTCTTCGGTGGGGCGCAGGGCGTCGGTGAACAGGCTGCCCTTGGACTCGATCACGAAGTAGAGGCGTTGCTCGCCGTCGCTGTCGACGACCACGGCCCAGTCCGGGTTGTAGCCGCCCAGCGGGGTGTCGATGCGGAACCACGGCGGCAGCTTGGCGTAGATCCTGACCGCGTCGTTGCGCTCGAAGGCTTCGGCGAAGTTCGACTCCACGTCCGAGTCGTAGATCACGTGGTCGTAGACGGACTTCTGGCTCTCGATCATGTTGCGTTGTAGGTAGCCGAACAGCTCGCGTTCTTCGAACAGTTCCTGGGCGTAGAACTGATCGTCACCGATGCGGTGGTAGCGGATGCCGTCGACGATGAACAGACGCATCTGCCGGCGAACGATCTCCAGGACCTGCTCGATGAACTTCTGCGGATTGTTGCGGAAATCCCCCAGCCGTTCGCTGCGTGTGAGGATCTCGACCAGCGTGCGACGCGTCAGATTGGTCTCGTTCTGCAGGAACCCGATGATGTCCGGCAACTGGAAATCGTGCGCGTCGTAGGTGCTGGGCATTTCCCGCACGGCCTCCGCCTCCACGCCGCCGCGGGTCACGTCCAGCCGGGCGGTGCGGGTGACGAACCGCGCCTTGCCCACGCGCAGATTGTCGCGGATCTCCTCGGCACAACGCTCGATCAGGGCCTGCGCGTCGAAGGACACACGGTAAGTGGTGCGGTATTTGATCCGGTCCCACAGCGCCTTGAAGTCGTCGCTCAGGAAGACTGCCTTGTTCAGCTTCACCTGACGTTTCCGGCCCTTGTCCTGGATGTTCAGACGACCGGCCACCTTGCGCAGCAGGGCGGCGATGGCATCGTGGTGTGTCGCGACGTCGTCCGGCAGGGCGAGCTCGTCGTTCTTCAGGTCGATGCGCAGGCGATCCTGCACCTTGCCGCTGGCGTCGATGTAGCCGTGACCGTGCAGATGCATCCAGACGGATTCGGACGTGTCGACTCCCAGGTGGCCCGGTTCTCCCTCGTCGGTTTCCACCGGGATGCTCGCGAACAGATGCTTCTCCACCACGCCGAAGCGGATGCCTTCGGCCTGTTCGATCTCGCTCTGCAACTGACGGGCGAAGTCCTCGTAGGACTCGTTGGCCATCACCGTCAGGGTATTCACGTCAAAGCCGTGCACCCGCTCGCCGTGCTGATTCACCGCCAACCGCAGGCCGCGCCCGATCTCCTGGCGCTTCTTGATGGTCGAGCGGGTCTCGTTGAGCGTGCAGATCTGGAACACGTTGGGGTTGTCCCAGCCCTCCCGCAGCGCCGAGTGGGAAAAGATGAACTTCAGCCGGGAATCGAAGCTCAGCAACCGCTCCTTGTCCTGCATGATCAGGTGGTAGGCGCTCTCGTCGGCCTTGGTCTTGCCCTCGCCGCGTGAGTCCTTCAGCCGTCCCCGACCGCTGGCGTCCTTCCTGTTGTCCGCCGCGAAGTAGCCGTCGTGGACGTCCTTCGCTTCGGTCTCCAGGTCCACTTCGCCGAACAGGCTCTGGTACTTCGGCCGACCGGCCGCACGATGGTATTCCTCCTCGAAGATCCGGGCGTACTTGCCCGGCTGCGGATTGCCGTCGGCATCGTATTCGCGGTAATTGGCCACCCGATCGATGAAGAACAGGCTCAACACCTTGATGCCGCGGGGCCGCAGCCGGAGCTCCTTGTCCAGATGCTCCTCGATGGTCTTGCGGATCTGCAGGCGCTTGAACTCGTCGTCGTCCACTTCGCCGATCGCCTGCCCCGGACGAATGATCTCCGGACGGCTGGTGAAGCTGACGTACTCGTTGCCCTCCTCGCAGTAGATGTCCTCGACGATGTAGCCGTCGTAGACACTGCGTCCGCCGGTCGCATCCAGCAGATCGTCCCCGCTCTTG
The DNA here is from genome assembly GCA_051746865.1 of Pseudomonadota bacterium. Classification (GTDB taxonomy): domain Bacteria; phylum Pseudomonadota; class Gammaproteobacteria; order Halothiobacillales; family Halothiobacillaceae; genus Guyparkeria. Next base: position 3,955 of record JBNJFM010000030.1, read on the forward strand.
ACCCATTTCGCCTTGCGGGTGACCTTGCCCTTCGAGAGCACGTCCAGCTCCAGCCGGGCGCGGATGCCCCGTTTGTTGTCCACCTTGAGCAGCCGCACGTAGGCCTTGTTGTGGCTGTCCTGCACCTCGATGCCGGCCACCTCGATCTGCTTGACCAGCTTGCGCTCGTAGGCGTCCACCGAATCCAGCCGGTAGAGCATGTGATGGCGTTCGAGATGGGTGGCCGAATAACGTAGCGTGCACAGCGGGTTGAGTGAACGGATCGCCTCGCGGCTCCTCGAAGTGGTCGCCACGCTCTGCGGCTCGTCGATCACCACCACCGGCCGGGTTTCCTGGATGAACTCGATCGGCCGATACCCCGTCATCCGGTCGTGCGGGCGGTGGATAATGTTCGCCTTGTCTTCCTTCTCGGGGTCATCGAAGCTCTTCCGGAAGGCATCGATGTTGATCACCATGATCTGGATGGTGTCGCTGGTGGCGAAATTGCGCACCTGCCCCAGCTTCTGCGAGTCGTAGACGAAGCAGTCAAACGGCGTGTTCTCGTAGAGCCCCTTGAAGTGCGACTCGGTCATCTGCAGGGACTTGTACACCCCTTCCTTGATGGCCACCGAGGGCACCACCACGATGAACTTGGTAAAGCCGTATCGGCGGTTGAGCTCGAACATGGTGCGCAGGTAGACGTAGGTCTTGCCCGTGCCGGTCTCCATCTCGACGCTGAAGTCCAGCGCATCCAGAGCCGAAGAGGGTGCGACCCCGTTGCGCAGCTGCACGGCGCGCACGTTCTCAAGCAAGGTCTCGTCCGGCAGGCTCAGGCGATTGCCCACCCCCAGCTCGCCGACCGCCTGCCCAAAGCCCATCGCCATCTGTGAAGTTGCGCGCTCACCAGTGACGGTAAAACTGGTGCGGCAGGTCTCCTGGCCCTCGAACACGTCGGCCACCGCATCGATGGCCTCCCGCTGATAGTTCAGATCGGCGTCGAACCGGATCTTCATCGCTCGTCGTCTCCCTTGTCGGCGTCGTGCCGCTCGGCGCCGCGCCGGGCGAGTGTCTCGATCGCGCGCAGGGTGTCTTCCTCACCCGCCGACTCCTTGATGGCCCGGCGTCGCTCGGCGAAACGGGCGTATTCGTCCTTCGCCTTCTCGTCCGCCGTGCGTTTGCGCACGGCACCGTGCCCTTCGAGCACCGCGCGGTCGTTGAAGGCCAGGAACTGGTCCAGCTTCTCCTGCCAGTCGGCCATGAACACCTGTCGGCGGCGTCTCGCCTGATCCTCGGCGAAATCCAGCCACATGGTCACGATGCGGTTGAGCTCGTCGATCTCCTCGGCGGACAGATAGTTCTTGGCCACCGTGACATCCCCGGCACGTACCTCGCCGCCCTTCCAGCTGGTCAGGCCCATGTTGGGCGCCTCGTGGTCGGCACGCTGGTGGATTAGCTCCGCGGCCGTGTGCCCGGTGGCGGCGTAGTGCAGCTTGTTCTGCATGTGCTGGAAAAAACGTTGCGTTTCCTGCGCGCCGGGTGCGTAGTCCGCTGCCAGGGCGAAGATCTCGCGTACCCGCAGATACATCCGCCGCTCGCTCGCGCGGATGTCGCGGATGCGTTCGAGCAGCTCGTCGAAGTGGTCGGGCACGCCAGGCCCGGGCGGGTTCTTCAGCCGCTCGTCGTCCATGACGAAGCCCTTGCTCAGGTACTCGCTCAAGCGGTCGGTGGCCCAGCGGCGAAACTGTGTGCCGCGCTGGCTGCGCACCCGGTACCCGACAGCCAGAATGGCGTCGAGACTGTAATGAGCGATTTGTCGCGAGACCTGCCGGCCGCCTTCCTGTCGAACTATTAGAAAATCCCTAACAGTTCGATCCGGATCCAGCTCGCCGGACTCGAAACACGCTCGCAGATGCGCGTTGATGGTGGGAACGGTCACCTGGTAAAGGTCCGACATCAACGCCTGGGTCAGCCAGATGGTTTCGTCCTCGAACCGGCATTCGATCCGCGTTCCGCCGTCCTCCGTCTGGAAGAACAGCATCTCGCCGGATGCCGAGCGAATGTCCTCGTCCGCTCGCTGCGGTGGTTGATCTCTGTGCTCGGTATCGTCCATCTCGTCGCCCTCCCTGGTCAGAGACTCTTGATGTCTTCGATGCCCGCCTGTCGGAGAATCTGCACGGCGTTGGTCTTCACCACGTCGTCATGGAACCCCGAATCGCGGAACACCACCCGCATCGCCTCCGGCGCGAGCTCCTCCTTGAGCGCGGCAATGCCGTTGACCACCTCGAGGTCGATCTCCTCGGCCAGGCAGGCGACCAACGTCCCCTTATCCACCACATGCACTGGCTGGCCGCCGATCTCCCGCGCCTCTACCGGCGCGGCCAGGTCCAGGCCGAACTTGAGCAATAGCTCGTAGAGCACATCCGCCGGGCTGCGGTCGGGCTTGATATTGTCGACCGCATCGAAGAGCGATGCTTTTAGGTCATCCTCGTCCGGTGCCCAGGGGCGGATATTGCTGTCGGCGAGCCGGAAGGACTTGAACCCTGAAATGCTTTTTTTATGTCCTGCTTTTGGATTCTCGAATACGCGACGTAGCCTGTCTTTTCCGATATCCGAGATGGTCCGATATCCGGCATTGAAAGCTGGCGTCGATTCTTCGCATCTTTCGGGGAGTTGGACGGCGATAAAGGAGCGTTTTCCACCATCTTCGTTATTCAGGTCGTGTATGGCCTGCCCAATAGGGCATGATCCTGCGAAAAAATCTAACGCAAGGTCGTCGGATCGCATGGTTATTTGTGCGAGGCGCTTTATCAATTTTGATGGCTTGGGGTAATCAAATATGCTCGATATCGCTAAAAGCCCATCAATTTCACGCTTTGCCTGAGACGTGTCACCCGCAAACTTCCTGGTAAACAAGGTTGTGGGAACCAGGCCGTCCTGAACTTCAGACAGATACCGCTTGACCATAGGATAGCTGTCTCCTTCTCCCCAGATAACCTCGCCTTTTTTCACCTTGTCGAGCCAGTTTCCCTCACTGAAAGCCCAGTATCGTCCACTTGGTCTTTCTAGGGTGATACCGTTTGGTTTTCTTATTACATAGTCAGCGCTGTATTCGTTATGCGCGGTAACTGGATCCGGCTTCCATGGTCCCTTGGGGTCGTTGTCGGGGTTCTTGTATGCCGAGGTGTTTTCTCTCGGCAGTAGAATTCTGTCCCAGCAGTCTTTTTGTCTGGCATAAGCAAGAATGTAGTCATGGCTCGTGGAGAAGTACTTGGATGAATTTTTCCGAGTATGTACTTTTTCCCAAATTATGGTTGCAATGAAGTTTTCTTCTCCGAAGATCTCGTCGCAAACCTTTTTTAGGTTTGCTGCCTCATTGTCGTCAATGGATATGAAAATGCTGCCATCATCCCGCAGTAGACTTCGCGCCAGCCGCAGCCGCGGGTACATCATGTTCAGCCAGTTGGTGTGATAGCGGCCCGAGGATTCGGCATTGCTGGAGACCTTGAATCCCTGGTCGTCGATCTGGCCCGTATAGCGCAGGTAGGTGTCCAGGTTGTCCTGAAAGCGGTCCGGGTAGATGAATTCGCCGCCGGTGTTGTAGGGCGGGTCGATGTAGATCATCTTCACGCGCTTGTGGTAGCTCTTCTGCAGGAGCTTGAGCACCTCGAGGTTGTCGCCCTCGATGAACAGGTTGCGGGTGTCGTCCCAGTTCACCGACTCTTCCGGACAGGGGCGCAAGGTGCCGGTCGACGGGGTCTGCGCAATCCGCCGGGCCCGACTCTTGCCGTGCCAGGTCAGCCGGTAGCGTTCGGCCGCGTCCTCGACCTGATCCCCCAGCAGTTGTCGCAACGTCTCGAAGTCCACCTTCCAGCGCGGCCCGTCCGGGTCCGAGCCCTCGGTGAATGCTTCGGGGAACAGCTCGCGCAGCTTGTCGAGGTTCTCTTCCGTCAGATTCGGCGAGGAGCCGTCCTTGCGAGGATCGAGCTTGTCCATGGTCCGTTTCGTTCTCGTTTGCAGAAGGGAGAATGACTGTCGTGGTTCGAGGTCACGACAAACCGATTATTGTGCCCGATGTGTGGTCGTCCGCGGCACTGTATTCCTCAAAGGAACGGCGGCTTTGGCCGCCTTCGCGGGCGAGGCCCCGCTTGCACGGTGGCTGGGTGCCTTGTGCGAGCTGCCTGCAAGCGAATCGCGCGGGACGCGCGAGTCCCGGGGTCGGTGTTGTGCCGCGTTTGGCGGGGACGGCCGCTAGGGAGGCCTTAGCGAGCGGGTTCGCTCCCACAGGGGCTTTGCCGTAATGCCGGCGTAGGAGCGCCTTTAGGCGCGAATGCCGGGTTTCACGGTATTCATTCGCGGCTAAAGCCGCTCCTACAGTAGCCCTCGCTCGGCCATGGAGGTGCACGGCCGGCCCACCACGACATGGTCGAGCAGGCGGACGTCGATGAGGTTGAGTGCGTCCCGCAATCGCTCGGTGATGCGGCGGTCGGCGCTGCTGGGTTCGGCCACGCCCGACGGATGATTGTGCGCCAGGATCACGGCCGCGGCGTTGTGGCGCATCACGGCGCGGACCACCTCGCGCGGGTGGACGGCCGACTGGTCGATGGTGCCGAAAAACAGGCGCTCGAAGCCGAGCACGCGGTGGCGGTTGTCCAGGTACAGCGCGCCGAAGATTTCCTGGGTCTCCCCGTCGAGCTCGGCCTGCAGGAAGCGGAACACCGCCTGCGGACTGCCGATGTCCGGGCCGACGCGCAGCTCCTCGGCGAAGTGGCGTCGGGCGAGTTCGACGACCGCCTGCAGTTGGGCGTACTTGGCATCGCCCAGCCCGCGGGCGCGGGCGAAGTCCTCGCGTGTGGCCGAGAGCAGCGCGCTGATCGAGCCGAAGTGGGAAAGCAGGTCGCGGGCGAGGTCCACGGCGGAGCGCCCGGCCACGCCGGTGCGCAGGAAGATCGCCAGCAGCTCGGCGTCGGACAGGCTTGCCGCGCCGCGTTCGAGCAGGCGTTCGCGGGGCCGCTCGCTGGCGGGCCAGTCGGTAATGGACATGATTCCCTCCCTGGAATCAGCGAGTTGTCTTTCTATTGTGCCGGAATACTCCCCAGGAGCACACCGGTCGCCCGCCATTTTGCCAGCTGCGGGGCGGCGAAGGGGATCAGTTCCTCGGCGGGCATGCCCATTTCCTCTGCGAGTCGCGTGAGCGTCGATTGACCGGAGGCGGCGGTCTCCCCGGCCAGCAGGGCGAGCAGGCGGGCGCTGGGTGCGGACAGGCGCTGGCAGACGGGGGCGCCGTTATTGTCGCGGAAGACCAGGAGGTGGTACTCGGCCGGTTCGCCGGGCTGCGGCGTGTCACCGGCCTCGGCCGCCGCGGCGACGGCGTCGACCGGCCAGGTGGTGAGCATGAGCCGGGCCAGGGGCGAGGCCACGGGGCGCCCGGCCAGCGGGTCGCCGTCCGGGTCGAGGTCTGCCGGCGGCTCGGGGTCCTCGGCGGTGAGCAGCTCGAAGCGCGCCAGCTCGTAGGTGGCCAGTTCGCGCTGCCAGTCGGCCAACGAGTCATCGTTTGCGACGAAATCGTCGTTCGTGACGAAGTCGACGAACTCGGGCGGCACGTCGCGCAGCAGCGGCGAGTGCAGCGGCCGGTCGCGGAAGAAGCGCTTGACGAGCGCATGCCAGTTGTCCGCCGGCAGGGCAGCATGCAGGGCGGGAAAGGCGGTGTCGAGGATGCCGTCAATGTTGTTGCGGAACAGCTGTGCGTACCAAGCCATCCGCTCGGGCCGGCTGCCCGGCGGGGTCGGGTTGGTCTCCGGGTCGCGCACGTAGCGGGTGAAGGCTTCCTGGGTCGCTCGAAAGTCGCTCATCTCAGGCCGCCTGCCCGCGCAGGGCCTGCTCGGCGACCCGTCGGATGGTGGCGACCTCGTCCATCAGCTCGGCCAGCGGCGGGATGTCGAAGTCGCGTTCCAGCAGGGTCGGCACGGCACCGACGTGGCGATAGGTGTGGCCGAGCAGGTCCCAGACGGGGTCGATGACCGGCGCACCGTGGCTGTCGATGATCAGGTCCGGCTCGACCTGGTGGTGCCCGGCGATGTGCAGGTAGCTCACCCGCTCGGCGGGCATGGCGTCGATGAACGCGGCCGGGTCGTAGTTGTGGTTGACGCTGTTCACAAAGACGTTGTTCACGTCGAGCAACAGGTCGCAATCCGCCCGCTCGAGGATCTCGAGGATGAAGGTCCGCTCGTCCATGGTGGATTCCACCGGCGAGTAGTAGGAGACGTTCTCCAGCGCCAGCCGGCGGCCCAGACGCTGCTGGACGGTGTCGATGCGGGCGACGACGTGCTCGATGGCCTCCTCGGTGAAGGGGATCGGCATCAGGTCGTAGAGGTGGGCGTTGTCCGAGCAGAAGGAGAGGTGATCGCTGTAGAGCTCGGGGCGGTATTCGTCGAGGAACGCGGCGATGTCGTCGAGAAACGCCTCGTCCAGCGGGGCCGGGCCGCCGATGGAAAGCGACAGGCCGTGGGTGTAGAGGGGGTAGTCCTCCAGCAGGGCCTTGAAGCGCGCCTTGGCCGGGCCGCCGAAGCGGATCCAGTTCTCGGGGGCGACCTCGAGGAAGTCCACGTCGGGACGCTGTGCCTCGATCTCGCTCATCAGGGTGCCGCGCCGCAGGCCGATGCCCACGGGCACGGCGGTGTCGAATTCGTGGGGACGCATGGATTGCCTCCCTTGAAAGGTGGGGCGACGGGGGGCTCCCGCCGCCGGTAAGGGATGGTCGCGGGTCGTCGCCGCGACCGGGCCGGTTCAGGACTTGTCGTCCTGTTCGCCGTCCTTCTCCTCGTCATCCATGCTGCTGCCGCACTGCCCGGCGCCGCAGGCCATCTCCGCGGTCTGGAGGCTGCCGGCATGCGTGGTCTGCGAGGTGAACGGATTGCCGCCATTGCCTGCGGCCAGCGCCGAGCCGCCGGCCAGGGCCGTGGCCAGGGCGGTGGAGGTGACCAGCAGCTGCTTCTTCTTCGATTGCGTCTTCATCTTGCTTTCCTCTCGGTTGATGGTGCTTGGTTGCCGGGCGGTTTTCCGCCCGGTCCGGGCGCGGGTGCATGGCCCGCTCCTCGATCGGGTGTATGGGTGCTCAATCTTCCGCCGTCAAATCCCGCCGCGGCTCGTCGATGCCGTCGGTACAGGCGGTCAGCTCCGGGTCCTCGATACAGCGCTCGGCGGTCTTCAGTCGCGCGTCGAGGTAGGCCGGGTAGAAGTCCGGCACGGTCACGCCCTTGAGTTCGTCGGCCACCTGTTGGCCATCGGGTCCGAAGTAGATCACCGTCGGTACCAGCTGCACGCCCAGCACGCGGGCGAATTCCTGCGGCGTCCACGATTCGCCTTGCCATTGGATTTCCGGCGTCGGCGAGTCGATCTCCACCCGGCGGATGATCAGCCGTCCCTCGTATTCCGGCTCTTCGGCCATCGCCTGGAGAAATTCCTCGTCGACCGTGCGGCAGTAGGTGCAATAGGTCGCATGGAAGAACACCAGCATCGGGATTTGCCGTTCCCGGAGGATTTCAAGGTCCGTCTCGACGTTCTCCATGTCCTTCATGATCGGCTCGTAGCCGCTGGCGGCTCCGGCATGCGCGCCGATCGCCAGTCCGGCTGTGCCCAGCAGGGCGGCGCTGGCGAGATGCCGGGAGATGCGGACCAGGCGTCGGGAAAAGGCGGTGATCGGAGGCAAGGGCGAGTCTCCAGTGTGAGAGCGTGAATCGACCTTAGTATCTGACAGGTGCCGGGTCACGGTGTTCCACTGCACCGAGCGGGGGCATCTGGGCTACCATGACCGCCATTTGCGACAGTCGGCGTCTTGCGCTGGCCTGTCGCGCTCAAACACGACGAGGATGACAGATGAGCAAGGCATTTTCCGAAGGCCGCGTCCTGCGGATCTCGACGCGAGCCAGCCTGCTGGCCCTGTGGCAGGCCGAATTCGTGGCCGCCGAGCTGAAAAAGCGCAATCCGGGACTCGAGGTCGAGCTGGTCAAGATGACCACCCGCGGCGACCAGCTGCTCGACAGCCCGCTGTCGAAGATTGGCGGCAAGGCGCTGTTCGTCAAGGAGCTGGAGGTCGCCATGCTCGAGGATCGCGCCGACATCGCGGTCCACTCGATGAAGGACGTGCCGATGGAGTTTCCGGACGGTCTGGGCCTGATCGCCATCCTCGAGGGTGACGATCCGCACGACGCCTTTGTCTCCAACAAGTACGGCAATCTCGACGAGATGCCGGCCGGCAGCGTGGTGGGTACCTCCAGCCTGCGCCGCGAGACCCAGGTGCGCGAACGCTTCCCGGACCTGCAGGTCAAGACGCTGCGCGGCAACATCCACACCCGCCTGCGCAAGCTCGACGACGGCGAATACGACGCCATCATCCTCGCCGCCTCCGGCCTCAAGCGCGCCGAGCTGGCCGACCGCATCACCCACCGGCTGTCGGCCGAGGAATCCCTGCCGGCCATGGGTCAGGGCGCGCTGGGCATCGAGGCGCGCACCGACGACACGGCCGTGCATGAGCTGATCGCTCCGCTGGTCGGCCCGGAGACCACCATCCGGGTGACCGCCGAGCGTGCGTTCAATACCCGCCTCAACGGCGGCTGCCAGGTGCCCATCGGCGGGCATGCCCTGCTGGTCGACGACGATCAGCTCTGGCTGCGCGGGCTGGTGGGCCGCCCGGACGGCTCCGAGACCCTGCGCGACGAGATCACCGGCCCGCGCGATCAGGCCGAGGCGCTGGGTATCGAGCTGGCCGAGCGCATCCTCAGGGCCGGTGCCGACCGGATACTGGCCGAGGTCGGTATCGAGACCGAGCCGCCGAAGCAGGACTGATTCGCGTGGGCCATCGCCTCCCCCCGGTCGCGCAGGTCGTCCTGACGCGCCCGGCCGGTGCGAATGACGCGCTGCGGGCCGCCCTCGAGGCCGCCCGCCCCGCCGGGCTGGAAGTGGATCGGCACGATCTGCCCCTGCTGGCCATCCGTCCGGCATCCGACAGCGCCCCGTTGCGCGATGCGCTCGGAGCGATGCGCCCGTCCGACCTGGTGGTGTTCGTCAGCCCCCGTGCGGTGGAGATGGCCGCCGCCTGCCGCCCGCTGGCGGAGTGGCCGGAGGCCCGGCTGGCGGTGGTCGGCCGGGCGACCGGGGAGGCGCTCGCCCGGGCGGGGCGGCCGGCCGAGTTCCTGCCCGAAGGTACCGAGGACAGCGAAGGACTGCTGCGTCGACTGGCGAACGTGGAGGTCGACGGGGACCGCGTGTGGATCATCCGCGGCGAGACGGGCCGGACCCTGCTGGCCGAGCGTCTTGCCGAGCGCGGGGCCCGACCGGTATTCGTGCCCGTCTACCGGCGCGAGTGCGCCGGACGGCCGGACGACCCGCTGGTGACTGGGAGCGGTCCGGCCACGGCCTGGATCCTCACCGCCCCGCAGGCGATCGACTGTCTCGCCGCACTGGCCCCCTCGACCGGGGTGCAGGCGTCGGGACTGCTAGACTCGTCTTTGGTAGTGATCAACGAGCGTGCTCGCGAGCGGGCGTGCGCCTTGGGCTTTCGCGGCGAGATCGTCGTGGCCGGAGGGCCCTCGCCCGAGCTTCTGGCCCGCGCGTTCTGGGAGATGGCGGAGCGGCGGACGGGAGCGGCCGGGGAGTAGACTGGGGATATCCATTGCCGGCACAGCGTGCAACCGGGGGACAGCATGGACAGACAAGACCAAGACAGCGAGAAGCGGGACGACGAGCAGTCGTCCGTCACCACCGACGAGGCACCGGAGACGGAACGGGAGGAAACCGTCGAAGAAAGCGCGGAGCCGGTCGCTCCCGACGAGGGCCGGCCGGACGGCGACAGGGCGGCCGGTGTCTCCCGCGCGGCATTCGGCTTCTGGCTGGTGCTGGTGGTGTTGGTCCTGCTGGCCGCCGGCGCAGGCGGCGGCTGGTATTTCTGGCAGCAGGTCGAGCGCCAGCAGGCGAGCATCGAGCAGCAGCAGGCGGTGGCCGACGGGTTCGAGTCGGAACTGGCGGCCCTGGACGGGGAGATCGAGTCCAACCGCTCGGCCGTGGACTCGCTGGAATCCCGTAGCGAGGCGATCCGGCGCGAGGTCGAGCAGGCGCTGAGCGGCCAGCAGGAAGCGCTGGACGAGCGGCAGGACCAACTGGCCGCCCGCATCGCCGAGATCGACGACCGCCTCAGCCGCGGCGAGATCGCCTGGAAGACCGCCGAGATCGGTTTTCTTCTCACCCGGGCGCAGGAACGGTTGGTGATTTCCCGTGATCCCGACGGGGCGATGACCGCACTGCAACTGGCCGACGAGCGGCTCGCGGCCCTGTCCCGGCCGCACTGGCTGCCGCTGCGTTCGGCGATCAGCGATGCTATCGGCGAGCTGGAGGCGGCTGGCAAGGCCGATCGCGTCGGCCAGGCCCTGGGCATGCGCCGGTTGGCCGACCGGGTCGAGGACTGGCCGCTGGCCGGACGCGAGGAGGCGGCGGGCGATGCGCCTGCAAAAGCCACCGCGTCTGCGGCATCCCGGACGGACGAAGACGCCGCCTGGTACGCGCGGGCCTGGTCGGGTGTGACCGGCTGGGTCGGCTCGCAGGTCTCGGTCACCCGCTCGGATCGTCCGGTCCGCCTGCGCGAGCGGGTGGCCACCGACCGGGAGATGCGCCTGTGGCTGACCGCGGTACGCGAGTCGTTGCTGGCACGCGATCACGATGGCCTGCGGGCCACCCTGTCCGAGGCCGAGGCCTGGCTGAACGAGCACTACGCGGTCGAGGCCGACGGACCGGCCGCTGCGCTCGAGGCGCTGGAATCCGTGCGCGAACGGTTCGCGGTGCGCGACTTCCCGCCGCTGGATGCCGTTTTCGAGGGCTGGCACAAGGGCTCGGCACAGGAAAAGACCCTGTCGACCGGATCACCGGGCAAGGAGGCTGAGCAATGAAACGCGTGATTCTCTGGATTCTCCTGCTTGCGGTGCTGGTCGCCGCGGGGGTGTATTTCCTGCCCGATGCCGGCATCGCGGTGGTCGAGTTCGCCGGCTGGCGTATTGAGACCACGGCCATCGGTCTGACCCTGATCGCCGTGGTTGCGCTGGTGGTGCTGTCGGTGGTCTGGCGGGTGCTGGCCGGGGTGATCCACCTCCCGGCCCGCTGGTCGAAGCGCTCGGCGGAAGGCCGCCGTCACTCCGCCGACGAGAAGCTGCTGCGAGCCTGGGCCGAGCGCCAGCGCCGACATATCGATGAGGCGCGCAGTTATGCCCTGGCGGGCGTCGAGGACGGCAGTCTGCCGCCGATGCATTTCCAGGTGGCCATCGATTCCCTGCTCGACGCCTTTGACCCGGCCCGGCAGGGCCTCGCGCGCCATTCGCGCGACGAGTACCGTAGCGAGATCGGCGACCTGTTCGAGACCGTCTCGCGGCGCTTCCCCAAGTTCGCCGAGTTTCTCCGCCTGCACATCGTCCAGCGGCTGATGAGTCTGGGCGAGATCGACTGGGCCCGCGAAATGGTCGAGCCCCTGGTGGAAACCCATCCGCGTGACGAGGCCATCCTGCTGATCCGGGCGCAGCTGCTCGAGCGCGCCGCCGACTGGGAAGCGCTGGCACAGCTGCTGCCCACGCTGCGCCGGGTGAAGAACAGCCGGCTGACCGGCGACGAGCTGCTGCGACTCGAGCGCGAAGTGCTGCTGGGGCGAATCGACGCGGCGGCCCGAGGGCGTGACCTCGACATCCTTTCCCGGCTCTGGGCCGAGGCCGGGCGCAATGTCACCGACAACACCGCGGTGATCGTCGCCTATGCCCGCGCCCTGCAGCAGGCCAACGCGAACCGGGCGGCCACCGAGCTGCTGGAGAAGCGCCTGTCCCGGCACCAGGAGGCCGCCGTGCTGCACGCCTGGGCGGCACTGGACCACGAGGACCCGGCCGAGGCGCGTCGTCGCCTGCTTCGCCTGGTCCCCGACGACTGGAACGAGCCGGCCAACGCCCCTGACGTGGCCCACGCGGCCGAGCGTGCGGCATTCGCCTATGCCATGGCGAAGCTCGCGCTGGAGGAGGGCGACCCCTCGGCGGCACAGATCTGGATCGGCCGTCTGGGGCCGCTCGACCGCGACGTTCGCTACCTGGCGATCGCCGCGCGCGTGCATGCGCGGCTGCGTGACAGCAGCGAGGCCTCCGTGCTCTACGAACGGGCGCTGGCCCGTGCTGGGCTGGAGCCGGGTGCCGACCGGAACAGCGATGGCCGCTGATCGCAAGCCGGCGCTGGCCGACCTGCGGGCGTTTCTCGATCACTTGGAATCCCGCGGCGAGCTGGTGCGGGTCACCGAGCCGGTCGACCCCGACCAGGAGATGACCGTGCTGGCCGACCGCGTGCTGCGGGCCGGCGGGCCGGCCCTGCTGATCGAGAACCCCAGCGGCTTCGACACCCCCGTCCTGCTCAATCTCTTCGGCACGCCCGAGCGCGTCGCACAGGGCATGGGCGGGCAGTCGCTGGCCGACCTGCGCGAGATCGGCCGGCTGCTGGCCTTCCTCAAGGAACCCGATCCGCCGGCGGGTCTCAAGGAGGCCTGGCAGAGTCTGCCCATCTTCAGGAAGGTGCTGGACATGGCCCCGCGCCGGGTGCGAAAGGCCCCGGTGCAGGAGGTCGTGCTGGAGGGCGACGAGGTCGACCTGGCGCAGTGGCCGGTCCAGACCTGCTGGCCGGAGGACGCCGCCCCGTTGATCACCTGGGGGCTGACTACCACCCGCGGGCAGGTCCGGAAGGGTGGTGGGCTGGCCGCCGATCCCGAGGATGCCGCCGCCTCCGGGCGCGAGCGCCTGAACATGGGCATCTACCGCCAGCAGGTGATCGGCCGCAACCGGGTGATCATGCGCTGGCTGGCCCACCGTGGCGGCGCACTGGACTTCGCCCACTGGCAGCAGACGCACCCCGGCGAGCCCTTTCCCATCGCCGTGACGCTGGGCGCCGACCCGGCGACCATCCTCGGCGCGGTCACCCCCGTGCCCGACACCCTGTCCGAGTACGCCTTCGCCGGGCTGCTGCGCGGCGAGCGCACCCGGCTGGTCGAGTGTCTGTCGCACGACCTGCTGGTGCCGGCGAACGCGGAGATCGTCCTCGAGGGCTTCATCCACCCGGACGATACGGCCGTCGAGGGCCCTTACGGGGATCACACCGGCTACTACAACGAGACCGAGACCTTCCCCGTGATGACCGTCGAGCGCATCACCCACCGCAAAAACCCGATCTATCACAGCACGCACACTGGTCGACCGCCGGACGAGCCCGCCATCCTGGGCGTGGCGCTCAACGAGGTGTTCGTGCCGTTGATCCAGAAGCAGTTCCCCGAGATCGTCGACTTCTACCTGCCGCCGGAGGGCTGTTCCTATCGCATGGCGGTGGTATCGATGAACAAGCAGTATCCGGGGCACGCCAAGCGCGTGATGATGGGCGTGTGGAGTTTCCTGCGCCAGTTCATGTACACCAAGTTCGTCATCGTCGTGGACGACGACGTCGACGCGCGCTCCTGGGAGGACGTGATCTGGGCGATGACCACCCGCATGGACCCGGTGCGCGATACCCACCTGGTGGAAAACACCCCGATCGACTACCTGGACTTCGCCTCGCCAGTCTCGGGGCTGGGGGGCAAGATGGGGCTGGATGCGACCTCCAAGTGGCCCGGCGAGACTGACCGCGAGTGGGGACGTCCCATTCACCCGGACCCCGCTGCGGTCGAGCGGGTGGCCCCGCTGGTCGAAGATATCCTTGCCGAGTCGCGCCGTGACTGACCCGGAGGAAAACGGCCGGATCGGCAGATGGAGCGGGGAGTTCGTCGACCCGGTGATGGAACGTCGTTTCCTCCGGCATCATCTGCGCACATCGCGCGCGGAACTGCGCCTGGCGCTGGTAGTCGCGGCGTTGATGTTCCCGGCCTTCGGCTTTTCCGACGTGGCCCTCCTCGGGCCGGATCATCCGTCCCTGCCCTGGTTGTTCGCCATCCGGGCGCTGGTGGCCGTGGGCGCGATATGGCTGTTCGGGTGGATCACGCTCCGCCCGGGCGTGGTGCTCCGGTTGCTGCCGCTGAACCTGTGGATCGTGACCGGGGTGGCGACCATCATCGCGATCGTGCCGCTGCGCGACGCGTTCTTCGGCACCCAGCTGCCAGCGGTGATCGTCGCCACCGTGGCGATCTACCTGTTCATTCCCAACCGCATGGACATGCGTCTGCTGCATTCGGGGGTGCTGGCTGTCGGTTTCTTGCTGGCGATCAGCCGGCTGGAAGACGCCCCGCCGATGTTCAGCCAGTCGCTGCTGCTCCTGTTCGTCAACCTGGTCGGCTATCTCAGCGCCCGTCGGTTGTCGCGGCTCTCGCGCCAGCAGTTCTCCCTGCTCTGGGAGTCGCGACGGGCCAACCGGGTGCTCAAGGCCGAGATCCACGAACGCGAGCGTGTCCAGGCGCATCTCGACTACCTGGTCGGACACGACGAACTCACCGGCCTGCCCAACCGGCGGCAGTTCTTCGAGGTCGCCTCACAGCGGCTCGCCGACCCGGCGACCCGGCCGCTGGCCGTGCTGATGATCGACATCGATCACTTCAAGCGCATCAACGACGAGCACGGGCACGCCGCGGGCGACGCCGTGCTGGCGCGGGTGGGGGCGCTGTTCGGGGAGATGGTGCGTTCCCGCGGCCTGGTCGCCCGGCTGGGTGGGGAGGAGTTCGCCGCCCTGCTGGAGCACTGCCCGGTCGAGTCGGCCTGCGAGCTGGCGGAAGACTGGCGCAGGCGCTTGGCCGCCGAGTCGATCGAGACACCGGCCGGCCCGCTACGCATCGACCTGACCATCGGTGTCACGGCGATTCGCGACGAGGAGGGTGGCATCGATCCGGCCCTGGGACGGGCCGATCGGGCGCTCTACGAGGGCAAGCGGGCCGGGCGCGGGCAGGTGCGTCTCTCGGCGCGATCCGCCTGAACCCCGGCGATCAGTCGCGGCGTTTTCCCGGCATCGGCTGAGCGATGCTCATGGCGATGGGGACGTGATCCGAACCGCCGATGGGGCGCGCCTCGGTGCCGCGGATGTCCAGCGACTGGCTGACCGCGATGTGGTCGATGGCGCGCTGCGGACGCCAGCGCGGGAAAGTCGGCGGGGATAGCCTAGGGAGTTTCAGCCCGGTCTCCACCAGCCACTGGCGCAGGCCGGGGTCGGAGGGTTCGCAGTTGAAGTCCGCCATCACCACCACGTAGCCGCTGACGTCGCAGAGTTCTTCCAGTTGCTGGAACTGGATCCGGCGGGCACGCCGGCTCAAGGCGAGATGGGTATCGATCACCCGTAGCGGGACACCGTTCCAGAGAAAGTCGGCGAACAGCGCACCACGTCCGGGCATGGTGCCCGGCAGGGGCTGCTGGTCCACCCGGATCGGTTCGACCCGGCTGAGCAGGCCCAGCGCATGCTTGCCGAACTGGCCCAGGTCGCGATTGACCCGGACCGCCCAGTGGTCGAGTTCGGCGCGCGCGGCGAGGTATTCGGCCTGGTTCTGGTGGCGGCTTCGGATCGAGCCGGCATCGGCCTCCTGCAGGCCGATGATGTCGTAGTGCGAGAGCAGCGAGCCGATGGCGTCGAGGCTGTCCTGCCGATCGCCGCTGGGCAGCAGGTGCTTCCAGCCGCCGAGAACGTAATCGCGGTAGCGGTGGGTAGCGATGCCCACCTGGATGTTGTGCGAGAGCAGCCGCAAAGGCTGGTTGCCGCGCACCTCGGCGAAATCCGCGGGACCGGCGTGAGTCGCCGGGCTGCACTCGAGGCACTGCCGGGCGCTCGGCCGGGCCATCGTCAGCCTCCCACCAGGGTCTCGCCCAGTCGGCGGGTGAGCTGGTCGTTCTCGCGATAGTCGACCGGTACGTCGATCACGCAGACCGCCTCGCTGGCCATGGCCTCCCGGAGGGTCGGCAGCAGCCCGTCGCCCGATTCGACCCGGTAGCCCTTCGCGCCGAAGCTCTCGGCCAGCTGGACGAAATCCGGGTTGCCGAAGTGCACACCGGTGCTGCGGCCGAAGCCGCGGCGCTGCTTCATGTCGATCAGGCCGTAGCCGCCGTCGTTCCAGATCAGCACGATGATGGGCGTCTTGCAGCGTACCGCCGTCTCCAGTTCCTGCACGTTCATTAGAAAGCCGGCGTCACCGGTGGCGGCGACGATATGCCGTTCCGGGTGGAGCAGCTTGGCGGCGATCGCCCCGGGCAGCGCGATGCCCATGCTGGCAAAGCCGTTGGAGATGATGCAGCTGTTGGGCTGTTCGGAGCGGTACATGCGCGCCAGCCACATCTTGTGGGCGCCGACGTCCGAGATGACGATATCGCGGCTGGAGAGCGCGGTGCGCAGGTCCCAGATGAGCTTCTGCGGCTTGATCGGCATGCAGTCGTCGTCGGCGTGCCGGTTCATGTCCTCGATCAGCGCCTCGCGCAGGTCGCGAAAGGCCGGGCCCGCGTGCGGGTCTCCCAGCTCGCCGAGCCGGCGCATGGCCGTGTCGATGTCGCCCACCACGCTGGCGGCTACGGGGTAGTGAGCGTCGACCTCGGCCGCCTCCGTATCCATGTGGATGATCTGCCGGTCGCGGGTGGGATGCCACAGCTGCGGGTGGTACTCGACCAGGTCGTAGCCGATGCAGACGATCACGTCGGCCTGGTCGAAGCCCACGTTGACGTAGTCCTTCGACTGCAAGCCCACCGAGCCCAGCGCCATGGGGTGGCGGAAGGGGATCACGCCCTTGGCCATGAAGGTGTTGGCCACGGGAATGTTCAGTCGTTCGGCGAGATGGGCGAGCGCCTCGCTGGCCCCGGCACGGACCACGCCGTGGCCGGCGAGGATGATCGGGTGGCGCGCCCCGTTCAGCAGGCGCGCGGCGTTCTCGAGGCTTTCCTCGCGGGGCTGGCTGGCCCCGTTGGCGGTTACCGGCAGCGGGTCGGCATGTCCGGACTCGGACGGCATGGCGGCGACGTCCTCGGGTAGTTCGATGAAGCACGCCCCGCCCTTGCCGGCCTCGGCGAACTTCACCGCCCGGCGGATCGTTTCCGGGATGGCCGAGGGCGTGACCACCCGCGAGGCGTAGCGGGTGATCGGCTCGAACATCCGCACCAGGTCGAGCACCTGGTGGGATTCCTTGTGCAGCCGGTCGATGCCCGCTTGGCCGGCGATGGCGATCAGCGGGGCATGGTCCATGTTGGCATCGGCCACGCCGGTGACCAGGTTGGTCGCACCGGGCCCGAGCGTGGAGAAGCACACTCCGGGCTTGCCGGTCAGCCGGCCGACGATGTCGGCCATGAAGGCCGCGCCCTGCTCGTGGCGCGTGACGATCAGCTCGATCGACGACTCGTTGAGCGCATCGACGAAGTCGAGATTCTCCTCGCCCGGTATGCCGAAGACGTAGCGGACGCCCTCGTTCTCCAGACAGCGCAGTAGCAGTTTGGCTCCGGTACTCACCGTCGCGTCAGCCCTCCTCGGCCCGGATCCGGGTGATTAGTTCGTCGACGACTTCCAGCATGCGCTTCTGGCTGCCGGCGAGCCGGCCGGTGACCAGGTAGCGCCCGTCCACCAGCAGGGCGGGCACGCCCCGCACGCCGGCAGCATTGGCGATGTCCGCGGTGCGCCGGATCTCGTTTCTCACCGAGAAGCCCCGGTAGGCGTTGACGAAGGCTTCGCGGTCCACGCCCTGCCCGGCGTAGAAGTCGGCAATCGCGTCCCGCTCGCCCAGGCGGAGACCGTCGCCATGGATGGCGTCGAACACCGCCGCGTGGGTGTCGTCGGCCACGCCCATTTCACGCGCGGCCCAGAAGGCCTGGGTCAGCGGCATCCAGTGCTGCCCGAGAGCCAGGGCGCGCCGTTCGAACACCACGTCCTCGGGCAGTCCCTCCACCCAGGGTTCCAGATCGGCCTCGAGGTGGTAGCAGTGCGGGCAGGCGTACCAGAAGAACTCCTGGACGAGGACCTTGCCCTCGGGCGAGGTGACGTCGGTGTCGACCTCGCGGTAGCCCTCGTCCTCCGCGGCGGAGGCGATTCCGGAAAGGGCGAGCGAGAAGCCGATCAGCAGGAGAGCCGCAAGCCGGGTG
The DNA here is from genome assembly GCA_051746865.1 of Pseudomonadota bacterium. Lineage (GTDB taxonomy): Bacteria > Pseudomonadota > Gammaproteobacteria > Halothiobacillales > Halothiobacillaceae > Guyparkeria. Next base: position 22,008 of record JBNJFM010000030.1, read on the forward strand.
ACGAGGGTGGTCAGGCGGCCGGGGAGAGTCGGGTAGTTCGTGACAGCGGTCATTGGAATCATTCCGGTCGGTTGTCGGCGTTCATCGCCGGTTTTTCATGGTTTGGCCGGGCGCGTGGGGCCCTGCAAACAAGTATGGGGCAAGCCCGCTGCCGTTGCAGCCGAC
>JBNJFM010000030.1:22272-26240 GCA_051746865.1 Pseudomonadota bacterium
ACCATCGCGGCGATGGCGAAGGTGCCGTAGCCGATGAAGTTGGCCGGGACGTGGATCTTCATCCACCAGCTGTTGAGCGCTGGAACCAGCGGCTCGATCACGTGGGCGGACCGGTCGTACTGGTACCAGAGCAGAAAGCCCAGCGCGACGCCGATGACCAGCATCACGAAGCCACCCAGGCTACGATTGTTGTAACGCTTCTCGTAGTAGAGGTAGAGCAGCGCGGTGAACACGGCGAAGACGATGAACACCTCGTAGAGGTTGCCCACCGGGATGTGGCCGTAGTCCATGTTGATAAGGTAGGACTCGCGCCAGCGGGAGAAGAAGCCGACGAAGCCCATCACGGTGCCCGACCAGACCAGCACCGAACCCACCTTCAGGCCGTAGTCGGAACGGACCAGGGAGGAGATGAAGTAGGTGGGAATCGCCAGGACGTACAGGGCGACCATCCACATGGTGGCCGAGGTGCTGGAGAGCAGGAACTTGAAGAAGAAGTTCGACTCCTGGAACGCGGCTAGGGCCTCGCGTCCCACGGCGCCGTCCGCGCCCAGGATGTTGTACTGCCAGAGGGTGTACAGGGAGACCACGGCAACGATGCCGGTGAGCCAGCGCATCGCCGGCCACAGCCAGCCGAGGAAGGCCAGCCCCGCTGCCGCGCCGAAAAGCGTGCCGGTAGCGTAGTAGTCGAGCGCCTCGCCGTACTGGGCGTAGCCGACGATCGCCGCGGCGAGGACCACCACGGCCCAGGCGATGTCGATCAGGCCGATGCCTCGCGGTTCGGCGATATCCGGAGCGGGCTGATACCCCTTGGCCATCTGTTCATTCGGCACGGACATGGTGATTCTTCTCCTGGACGGATTGTCTTTGCGTCTATTCGGACCGGCCGGCATTGTCCGGGTCCGACGATGGGTTATTCCGGTCCTTTGACCCGGTCTGGCGCTGGAGTTCGTCGCTGAACTGCGCGAAGACCTCGTCGAAGTCGATGTTCTTGCGGGCGTCCGAGCCGGCCACGATCAACTGGTTCCTCTCGCCATCTTCCTCCGACCGGGCGGGCCGGATCAACACCCACAACCGGCGGAAGTGGATGTAGAACAGCATGAAGATGCCGACCGTCAGCATCAGCGAGCCGAGATACACCCAGAACATGCCGGGAGCCCGCGTGATCTCCAGCCCGGTGGACTGGATGTGATCGAAGCTCTTGGGCGCGACGAAGATCGGCGAGCCGTAGCTGGGGATCACCGTGATCACGTCCAGCGCATCCTCGAAGAACTTCTGGTCACGCTCCTCGAACTCCTCCACGCCCTGTTCCTGCAGGGCTTCCATGTAGGCACGCATCAGTACCGACTGGACCACGCGGAAGGACGCCTGCTGTGCCTGTTCGGCGGCGGGTCCGGTCAGTTCCCGCCCGGCGAGCGAGTCCTGCACCTCCGCTTCCAGCGCGGAGAAGCCCTCGTTGACGAACAGGCTGACCATGTTGGAGATGGATTGGGCCGCGGAGTTCCGCACCGTGTCGTCCCGGCCGGCGGCCTCCCCGGCCATGCCCACCAGCTCGGCGGCGATCCGGCGGGTTTCCTCGGGGTTCTTCAGCTTGGCGTAGAAGGCCATGAAGGTCTCCAGCGAGCCGTTGCGGTCCGCCGGGATGAACAGGAACTGCTGGGGCGCCCCGATCGCGGTGGTCACGCCGCTGAGGAAATACCGCGTGCCGTCGAAGTCGACCGGGCTGAAATAGTTCTGGTACTCGACGGCCTGCCCGGAGGGATCGCGTACGCGGAAGGTGACCGAGGGGCCGAAGTTGACGTTGTCGGCCCGGGCGTCGCCGCCGCTGCTCGACATGCCGAAGACGGTGTCGGAGATCCAGTCGGTCGTTGCCTGCAGAAAGCCGCCGTCCCCGGCGCTCGTGTCGTCGTCGGTCCCGGCATTGGCCAGGGAGGCGGCGCCCGGGCCCTCCTGTTCCAGCGCTTCCTGCTGCTGCCTGGGCACCGGGTTGACGTTGAACATCCTGAAGTCGGTGAACTCGATCTGGTAGGTCTCTCCGCCGAAATCGAAGTTGCGGGTCTTGTTGATCTTGCCTTCGCGTTCCTGGCGGGTGCCGGCCTGCCCGAGCAGCTGCCAGGCGTCGAAGGTGATCTCCGAGCCGCCGTCGCCGAAACTCGACTGGAAGATGTTGTAGCCCTTGTAGCGCAGCGGGTGATTCACCCGGATGGTCTCCTCGACTACCTCGCCGGTTTCCTTGTCGGTCAGCTTGATGTCCGAGTTGAAGGACTTGGGCATGCCCGTGTCGTAGTACTCGATGTGGAAGTCTTCCACGTCGATTCGAAACGGCAGTTCCTGCACCACGTAGCCGTCTTTCAGGCCGATGAAGGCCACGTCGCCCCACTTGCCCTCGGGGATGTTCACCGAGCCACGGAAGCCCATCAGTGAGCCCACATCGAGGCGGCTCTCCTCGGGGACCTCGCTGACCGGCACGTCGCGGGTCTCGATCTCGACGGCGCCGAGGGTGTCGAGCAGCTTGAGGTACATCTTGCTGTCGAGCAGGCCGCCGACGAGGATCACGATAAGCCCGAGATGGGTCAGCACGTAGCCGATGCGGTTCAGCCCGCCCTTGCGGGCCGCGACCAGCACCTCGCCGTCACGTTCCTTGATCCGGGAGCGGTAGCCCAGCCGGTCGAGCAGGCCGCGGGCACGCTCGGTGATCTCCCCGGTGGACAGGTCGCTGTCGAACTGGCGGGAGTGGCCGAAGGCGCGCAGCGACTTGGATTGTGCGTTCACGCGGAAGGCGCGCATGTCGCGCATGAATCCCGGCGTGTTGCGCACCAGGCAGGCGCTGGTGGATGCCAGCAGGAACAGCAGGATCACCACGAACCAGCCCACGGAGTAGACGCCGTAGAGCCCCAGCTTGTCGAAGACCGAGTACCAGAACGGCCCGAACTCGATCAGGTAGTCGTTCACCGGGCGGTTCTGCTGCAGCACCGTGCCGATCACCGAGGCGATGGCCAGGATCGACAGCAGGGCGATCGCCAGGTTCATCGAGGTCAGCCAGGTGAACAGGCGTGACCAGAGGCCGCGGGTCTGGCGTTTCGGGGCGGGTTTTGCCTGTGATGTCATCAGTGAGCCTTGCGTGGTCTGCGGACGGGATGGGGCGAGAGCCCGATCACGGATCATCGGGTGTGATGGATTTGCCGCCTGCGGGTTCCCCGGCCGAATCCCGACGGTCCGGAGTAGCGGTCGTATCGCGATTGTCCGGTCCGTCCCTGGCCGGGCCGGGCTGACATGCCGAGTCCGCCCGGTGTCAGTCCAACGTGGCGATGTGGGCTGCCAGGGCCTCGATGTCCTCGTCGGTCAGGTTGCTGGCGATCGGGTACATCACGATGGCGTTGCCGCCCTTGCGCGCCTGGTCGCGGTAGTCCTTCAAGGACTGGGTGATGTAGTCGGCGCTCATCCCGCGCATGGCAGGGAATCCGGCCGGCTGGTTGCCGGCACCCTCGGCGCCGTGGCAGGCCGCGCATGCGGGCACGCCGTCCCGGCCGTGATGGTAGAGCTGGCTTCCCTGCTCGGAGCCCGCTTGTGCCGGATTGCTCACCTTGCGCTCCTGGGCGGCGAAGAAGGCGGCGATGTCCCGGATCTGCTCGTCGCTCAGGTTGGCGGCCTGCGGGCTCATGATCGCGTTCTCGCGCTCACCCTCCCGGTAGGCCTCGAGCTGCGCGGCCAAATAGCCGGCCGGCTGGCCGGCGATCGAGGGGAAGGCCGGGTTGCTGCTGTTGCCATCGGCCCCGTGGCAGGCCGCGCAGGCCTGCGACGCCTCCCGCCCGGCCTCGACCGAGCCGGTCTCCGCGGCCTGGCCTGCTCCGGCGAGGAAGGAGAGCCCCAGGAGCATGCCGGCGCTGACACGGCCGAGGGACATGGATCGGATGGCTGTCTTCATGGCTGCAGTCTCTAACTCTTGTGTTCTCTGGGATGGGCCCAAACGA